>NZ_CP046909.1:1271013-1906519 GCF_009789655.1 Paraburkholderia acidiphila | reverse complement strand
TTCGGCGGCCGGCCCGAGATCGTGCTCGCGCTGGAGATGGGCGGCAACAATCCGCTCGTCGTCGCACCGGTCGAGGATATCGACGCAGCCGTGCATCACGCGATCCAGTCGGCGTTTCTTTCGGCAGGGCAGCGCTGCACGTGCGCGCGCCGCATTCTCGTGCCGGCGGACGCATTCGGCGAGCGCTTCCTCGAGCGTTTCGTCGAAGTGAGTTCTCGTATTACGGTGGGCGAGTACGACGCCGACCCGCAGCCGTTCATGGGCGCCGTGATTTCGGCGCGCGCGGCCGCCAAACTGATGAGCGCGCAAGCACAATTGCTCGAGCGCGGCGCACGCGCCTTGCTGCCGATGACGCAACGCGACCCGGCGCTCGGCTTCGTGACGCCCGCGATTCTGGACGTGACCGGCGTGGCCGACTTGCCCGACGAAGAGCACTTCGGGCCGCTCGCGCAGATCATCCGCTACGCGGGTTTCGACGACGCCATCGCGCAGGCCAACAACACGGCGTACGGTCTTTCGGCGGGCCTGCTCGCCGACGACGAAGCGCTGTGGCAGCGCTTCACGCGCGAGATCCGCGCCGGTGTGGTGAACTGGAACCGGCCGACCAACGGCGCGTCGAGTGGTGCGCCGTTCGGCGGCGCGGGCCGCTCGGGCAACCACCGGCCGAGCGCGTACTACGCCGCCGACTACTGCGCCTACCCGATGGCCTCGGTAGAAAGCACGCAATTGCAGATGCCCGCGAGCGTTTCGCCGGGTCTTCACTTCTAAGGAACGACGATGACAACCCTTGAAGCCAACTTCGACGGACTCGTCGGCCCCACGCACAACTACGCCGGGCTGTCGTTCGGCAACGTCGCCTCGCAGAACAACGAGAAGTCCGTGGCGAACCCGCGCGCCGCGGCGCAGCAAGGCTTGCGCAAGATGAAGCGGCTCGCCGACCTGGGCTTCGCGCAAGGCGTGTTGCCGCCGCAGGAGCGGCCTTCCATGCGCTTGCTGCGTGAGCTGGGTTTCGGCGGTAAGGATGCCGAAGCGATTGCGCGCGCCGCGAAAGACGCACCCGAACTCCTCGCGGCGGCAAGCTCCGCCTCGGCCATGTGGACCGCCAACGCGGCCACGGTGAGCCCTTCGGCGGATACGCCCAACCGGCGCGTGCATTTCACGCCCGCCAATCTGTGCAGCAAACTGCATCGCGCGATCGAGCACGAGTCCACGCGCCGCACGCTCTCCACCGTGTTCGCCGACCCGTCGCACTTCGTCGTGCACGAGGCGCTGCCCGGTACGCCCGCACTCGGCGACGAAGGCGCGGCCAACCATACGCGCTTTAGCGCGCAGTATGGCGAGCGCGGCGTGGAGTTCTTCGTGTACGGGCGCAGCGAATACCGCCGCGGGCCGGAGCCCAAGCGCTTTCCGGCGCGCCAGACGTTCGAGGCGAGCCGCGCCATTGCGCAGCGCCACGGCCTGACCGACGCCGGCACCGTGTTCGCCCAGCAAAACCCCGACGTGATCGATGCGGGCGTGTTTCACAACGACGTGATCGCCGTGGGCAACCGCAGCACGCTGTTCTGCCACGAGCGCGCGTTCGTCGACCAGAAGGCGGTGTACGACGAACTGCGCACGAAGCTCGCGGCGCACGACGCGCCGTTCCACGTGATCGAGGTGCCCGAGGCGCGCGTGAGCGTGGCCGATGCGGTCTCGTCGTACCTCTTCAACAGCCAGTTGCTGAGCCGGGCGGACGGCACGCAGATTCTCGTCGTGCCGCAGGAATGCCGCGAGAATCCGCACGTCGCGATCTATCTCGACGAACTGGTCGCGAGCAGCGGCCCCGTGGACGAAGTGCTCGTGTTCGACCTGCGCGAAAGCATGAAGAACGGTGGCGGCCCGGCGTGCCTGCGTCTGCGCGTCGTCCTCAGCGAGGAAGAGCGCGCGGCGACGGCGCCGGGCGTGTGGATGAACGACGCGCTCTTCACGCGCCTCGACGGCTGGATCGAGCGGCACTATCGCGACCGGCTCGCGCCGCAGGATCTGACCGATCCGGCGCTGCTCGTCGAGTCGCGCACGGCGCTCGACGAACTCACGCAGATTCTCGGCCTCGGATCGCTCTATGACTTCCAGCGCTGAAAACCCGCTCGCCGATTTTCTGGCGTACACGCTTGCCGGTACGCGTCCAGCATCGCCTGAGGCGGCGCACGGCGAATGCGCGGGCGGCGTACGCTGGCAATGGCTAGACGAGGGCGTGCTGGAGCTGGAACCGGCACGCGTCGACGCTACGACGCGCAGCGTGCTGCTTTCAGCGGGCGTGCACGGCGACGAGACCGCGCCGATCGAACTGCTCTCGCAGCTCGTGGCCGACATCGCGGCGGGCCGCGCGCCGCTGGCCTGCCGTGTGCTCGCGGTGCTCGGCAATGCAGCCGCAATGCGTGCAGGCGAGCGCTATCTCGACGACGATCTCAATCGCCTGTTCGGCGGCCGCCACGCACGCGTGCCGGCAAGCCGCGAGGCGCCGCGCGCCGTGGCGCTCGAAGCGGCGGCGCAACGCTTCTTCGCGAAGGCCCCAAGTGCTGCCGACGCGCCATTCGCGCGCTGGCATCTCGACATGCATACGGCGATCCGCGCCTCGGCGTTCGAACAGTTCGCGCTGCTGCCGCACACGGGCGAGCCGCCCGCGCGCGCAATGCTCGAATGGCTGGCCGACGCGCGCATTGCAGCCGTGCTGATCCACACGGAGAAGGGCGCGACCTTGTCGTCGTTCACTGCTGAAACGTGCGGGGCGCTCGCCTGCACGCTCGAACTCGGCAAGGTGCGTCCGTTCGGTGAGAACGATCTGTCTCGCTTCGCCGGTGCCGACGCCGCCGTGCGCCGCCTCGTGGCGGGCGAAGCGTCGTTGCCAAAAGGCGCGCAGATGCCGCGCATCTTCACGGTGATCGGCCAGATCACGAAGCAGAGCGACGCACTCAAGCTCAACGTGGCCGCCGACGTGCCCAACTTCACGCCGTTTCAGCGCGGCGAGGTGCTGGCGGAAGACGGTGCATACCGCTACGTGGTGCAGCACGACGAGGAGCGCATCGTGTTTCCGAATCCGGGTGTGAAGCCGGGCTTGCGCGCGGGCTTGCTCGTCGTCGATACCACGCGGGAGACGCTCGCCGCGCTCGTCTGAACGCCCACTGCAAGCACAAGCCGCAATGCATGCCTTCGCGCGCGCTTGCGCATCCACGACATCCACTTGCATGTTCGAACCCGCTGCGTCGGCCCGGCGGCGCGGCGGGGCGCTGGCGCCATCGCGGTACAATCGCGCCCTTGCGGTTGCTGCGGCGCACCACACGCGGCGCGCGCGATTGAGCCGTGATAGTGGCGCAGCGATCCTGTGCCGGCGCCGGGAAGCCGTCTTTTAGCGGCAAATCGAACCACGAAGCCGCCTGAACGGCCCTTGCTGGCGCACCCAATCTGACTGGAAAGAGACACTGATGAAGACGAACTGGAACAAGTTGGCAACGCTCGCATTCTGCGCAGCCGCCATGACGGCGGGCGCGGCAGGTGCCGCACACGCCGCCGATATCAAGGAAATCCGCTTTGGCGTGGAGGCGTCGTACGCGCCGTTCGAATCGAAGTCGCCCGCGGGCGAACTGCAAGGCTTCGATATCGACGTGGGCAATGCCGTCTGCGCGAAGCTCAAGGCAAAGTGCGTGTGGGTGGAAAACTCGTTCGACGGCCTGATTCCGGCGCTGCAGGCGCGTAAATTCGCCGCGATCAATTCCGACATGTCGATTACGGACCAGCGCCGCCAGGCTATCGACTTCACGGATCCGATCTACGCGATTCCGAACCAGATGATCGCGAAGAAGGGCAGCACGCTGCAGCCCACGGCCGAGTCGCTCAAGGGCAAACACGTGGGCGTGCTCCAGGGCACGATCCAGGAAACCTACGCGAAGGCGAAGTGGGCGCCCGCGGGCGTCGACGTCGTGCCGTACCCGACGCAGGACCAGATCTACGCGGACCTCGTTTCGGGCCGCCTCGACGCGTCGTTTCTGGACGCCGAAGCCGCCTCCAAGGGCTTCCTGAACAAGCCGCAGGGCGCGGCCTTCGCGTTTGCGGGCCCGCAGGTCGTGGACGCGAAGCTGCTCGGCGAAGGCGTGGGCTACGGCGTGCGCAAGAACGACCCGGCGCTCAAGGCCGCGCTGAACGGCGCGCTCAAGGACCTGAAGGCGGACGGCACGATCGACCGTATCGCCGCGAAGTACTTCGACGTGAAGGTCGTGCTCAAGTAATCGGCCAGTGTCGATAGACCGACCGGGTGGACGACAATCCAGCCGGCCGGTCTTTTTTTTTGCGGCTTTACTTCGGATTGCATATCAAATTGCCTGGTCGCCGAGGGGTGAGCCTGCGCCTGCGATGGATATGGCACTGCAAAAACCGCAAAAAAATCCATCAGAACGACAAGAACTTCATTTCCGCGCCTTACTTGCCAGGATAAAATCGGGATAAGAAAGTGCCGCGTCCGCAGCGAGGGCAAACGGTTGCGGCATGCCAAGAAACAAGACCAGGCTGCCGCCATGCACGCGGCGCCGCGCGGGGGACCCATGAGCTTCAACGCCGCAGACCGGCCGCAGATGTCAGAAGTCGCGGGCAGCACGCAGTCGCCGGAAAACGCCGGCCCACCCATCGAAGTGTATTTTGCGCGCCAGCCGATGCTCGACCGGGACGGCCTCCTGTGCGCGTTCGAGACACTGCCGCGCCTCGTGGACCGGCGCGAAAGCGCTGAAATCGAGCAAGAGGCCGAAGCGCTCGCCAAAGACCGTGCCTCGGGCATGACGCCCAAGCCTGCCGCCACGAGCACCGCGTTGCTCAAGAGCTTCGCCGCGCCCGGATTGCGTGCCTTGCTCGCCGGCCATCCGGCCTGGCTCGAAATGACGCGCGACGCGCTTTTTCACGAGAGCCTGCAGCGTGTGAGCCCCGAGCGCGTCATGTTGGAGTTGCCCGTGAACATCGGCGCGGACGCGGATCTGATCGCGCGGCTCGTCGATCTGCACCGTCGCCGTTATCGCTTTGCGCTCGACCATGTGTCGAAGGCCGACGAGTCCCTCGCGAAGCTGCTGCCGTATGTGGACGCCATCAAGATCGATATTCGCGAGATCGCGCCCACGGTGCTGCCGAAGTTCGCGAGCGTGATGAAGGCGGCGGGCAAGCTGCTCGTGGCCATGGGCGTCGAGACGCAGGAAGACTATCAGCGCGTGCACGACCTTGGCTTCGACCGTTTCCAGGGCTACTTCTTCGCGAAACCGCACGGCGGCGCTCGCCGCTCGCTCGCCCCACGTCAGGCGCTGTTGAACCTGCTGCATCTGCTGGCGGCCGAACCCACCGTCGCGCAGCTCGAAGCCGAGCTGAAACTCAACCCCGTGCTCGTGATGCATCTGATGCGGCTGGCCAACTCGGGCAGCATGAACATCGGCCGCAAGGTGACGACGCTGCGCGAGGCGATCAACGCGACCGGCACGAACGCCATCGCGCGCTGGACGCAATTGCTGCTCTACGCGGACGGCCGCAAGATCGCCGCCGAAGACGACCCGCTGCTGCAACTCGTGGCGACGCGCGCACGCTTCATGGAAATCGCCGTGACACAGCTTGCCCACGCTCACCTCGAAGAGGAAGACGCGGCGTTTCTCGTGGGCGTGTTTTCGTTCGTCGAGGCGGTGTTCGGCGGCCCACTCGAAAGCACGCTCGAAGTGCTCACACTGGCCAAGCCGATCCGCACGGCGATCGTGAAGCGCGAGGGCGCGCTCGGACGGCTGCTCGAACTTTCCGAGGCGCTGGAGCGCGCAGACTGGACCCGCGTGGACGCGCTGTGCGCGGAACTCGCGCCGCTCGACGCCGCGACGGCCGCCGCCATCTCGATGAGCGCTGCTGAGTGGGCGGGCACGTCCGGCCGCGACGCGCAAGACGAAGGACTGGAACGAATCGAGGACTGAAGAAGGGAGAGGGCGGCGCCGCAAACGGATGCGGCGCCGCGCTCAGTCGGAACTCAGGCGGTCTGCGGAACGTGCGTGAAGAAGCGCGCGAGTTGCTGCGCGAGATCGTTCAACGCGCTCATCTCTTTCTGTGAGATACGGCGCGGCTCCTGGTTCATGAGCCAGTCGCCGTACATCAGCGCAACGGGCTCGACGCCAGGTGCGCCCACCGGAAGCAGAACGAACGCGCGCGTGTCGTCGAAGCGCGAGCGATACCAGCCGGGCAGGCGCGCGAGAATCTTCGCGTCGCGCGCATTCTCGATGAAGATGCCCACCTTGTTCGCGATGGCGAGGTGGAAGACGTCGGGCTGGAACGCGGCGGAAAACGAGAGTTCGGGCAGCACGTCGCCCATGTGCGGGCCGAAGCCATGCAGCGCCTCGAACTTGTTTGCGCCTTGCCGTACGAATACCACACTGCGTGCGAAACCCAGCCCCGCGAGTACGGTTTCGGTCGCGAGCGTGAGGGCGGTGCTGAGCGCGCTATCGGCCGGCAACGCGCGCAGGTCCTCGACACCGGCCGCGATGCGCGCCTCGGGATCGAGCGCCTCGCGTGCGATCGCGTCGGCGTTGGCGCGCAATTCGACGATCTCGCGCATGACGCCGTCTTCGGCCTCCTCGCGTGCGAGCGCGAGGCTCATCTGCACGAGCACGTCGGCGTCGGTCGACAGCGCGCGGCCATAGTGCTGCGCAAGCTCGGTGATATGCGTCTCGCGCATTTCGTCGGAGAGGCCCGCCGTGGTCAGCACGCGTGCGACTTCGGTCGAATAGTTGGTGATGGCGCGCAGCCATTGCACGTCGCGCGGTTCCTTGTCGGCCGGGTCGTACTGGCGCATGCCCGAACGGATCGTGTCGGGCAGGCGCCAGCGCGTGGCGGCCTCGAGGCCGAGCTCTTCGAAGGTCACGCCGATCACTTCGAGGCATGCCTCGTCGTCGCTGGCACCCTCTTCGATTTCGCGGCGAATCTGGTCCCACTCGGGTTCGAGATAGAACACCACGAGCAGCTTGCCCACCTGGCGCATGAGCGTGCAGACCACGGCCTCTTCGCCCGCGCGCAGGTCGCCGTGCTCGGTGAGCTTGCGCGCGACGCAGCCGGAGAGCATGGTGCGGTTCAGTTCGAGCTTGGCGTCGATGCGGCGCGGCGCGCTGTGGTGAAAGTGATCGACGATCTTCAGGCCGACGACGAGATGGCCGACCGCGTCCATGCCGAGGACCATCAGCGCGCGCGTGACGGTCGTGATGTTGCCGCCGAACGCCATGTACATGGCCGAATTCGCGAGCCGCAGCACTTTCTGCGTGAGCGCGAAATCCGAGAGCACCACCTTCACGAGCGCGCTGAAATCGTAGTCGTCGTTCGTCATCGCCGCGACCGTGGTGCGCAGCGATTGCGACAGCAAGGGGAAGTCCCCGCGTTCATTCATGCGGGCCCACAAGCGGTCTAGCAGGACGGCCTTTACCATCTGAACCATGTCAATTTCGCGAAAGCCCTGCTGTTTGCGATGCCCGCATCATTGCACCTCGTGCACGTGCAACGCACCCGAAACGAAGCGCTGCTGCAATTCTTCTGAAGGCAGCGCCTTGCAGACGAGCCATCCCTGGATATGCTCGCAACCCATGTTCGTCAGCAGCTCGCGCTGCGCCTCCGTTTCCACGCCCTCGGCCACGAGCTCGAGATCGAGCGTGCGCGCGAGCCCCACCACGGCGTTCACGATCGCCTGATCGTTGCGCGAAGTGATGAGGTTCTCGACGAAGCTTCGATCGATCTTCAGCTTCGAAAGCGGGAAGCGCTGCAGGTACGCAAGACTCGAATACCCGGTGCCGAAGTCGTCCACCGCGAAGCGAATGCCCAGCGAGGTGAGTTCTTCGAGCAGCGTTTTCGCGTGCTGCGGATCGTGCATGAGCAGGCTTTCGGTGATCTCGAACACGAGCCGGCGCGGATCGACGCCGGTCAGCTCGATCGCCTCCTCGACACTTTCCCTGAAACGCGGATTGCGGAACTGCTGGGGCGAGACATTGACCGCCACATACTGCAGTTCGATGCCTTGCTCGTCCCATTGGGTCAGTTGCATACAGGCAGCCTTCAAAACCCAATTGCCGAGATAATTAATCAGGCCGACGGATTCCGCAAGAGGAATAAATGTTGAAGGCGGCACGAGACCGTGCAATGGATGTTGCCAGCGGATCAATGCCTCCACGCCGACCACGCCGCGCGACGCGCTGCTCGTGATGGGCTGGAAGTGTAGCGAGAATTCGCCGTTGCGCACACCGTCGTAGAGGTCTGACTCCAGCTTCAGGCGCATCGCGTCGGTGGGATCGTCGACGGGTACGTGCAACGTGAGCGTGTTGCCGCCGATGGCCTTGGCCTGCTGGAGCGCCTGGTCCGCGCGGCGGATGAGCGGCGTGGTGTCGGCGCTGGCATCGGCGCTGTTGTCGGTGCGGTTATCTGTGTGACTCGCTCCGGCCGCATCTGGCCGCTGGTCCGGATGGAACGCAATGCCGATGCTCGCCGAAAGGTGCACGGGCTGGTTGCGAAACGAGTACGGCTGCAGGATCGAGGTGAGCAGTCGCCGGCCGAGCGCTTCGGCGGCGGCGCGCACTTCGTCGGGCGCGGCGTGGCGTTGCGGCGTGATCAGAATGGCGAACTCGTCGCTGCCGATGCGCGCGATCGTTTCGCCCTGCAGCGCGAGGTGGGTGAGGCGCCGCGCGGTCTCGCGCAGCAGCTCGTCGCCGGCGTCGTAGCCGAGCGCGCGGTTCACGCGCTGATAGTCGTCGAGGTCGAGCAGCAGGAGCGCCACCGGCACGCCGAAATGGTCCGCGTCGGCCTGGGCGCGCTGCAGCGCGGGCGCGAGCGCGGCCTGGTTGGGCAGGCCGGTGAGCGGATCGTGATGCAGCGCGTGGGTCAGCGCGGCCTCGGTGCCTTGCCAGCCGGAGACGTCGAAGCCCGCCACGGCGAAGCCGGTCGTCTCGCCATACTGGGCGCGCTGCACGCGCAGCTCCACGGGAAGCGGGTAGGTGAGCGCCTTGACGAGATCGATCGTGTCTTTTTCGACGGCGCCGCTGTGGGCGGCACGCGCGATGAGCGCCTCCAGGCGGGCGTGATGCTCGGGCGTGACGATGTCGGCGAGCGTCGCGCCGAGCAGGAACTCCCGGTGATAACCCGCAAAGCGCAGGCTCGCGTCGGAGACGTAGAGAAAGTGGAGCTTCGCGTCCACGTGCACGAGGAAGTCCACCGCGGCTGCCGTGTTCTCGAACGAGAGCGAAACGGCGTCTGCGTAGTTGGGTGCGGCGACGGGAGGCGCAGGCGGCACGAGCGGTGCGGCGCCTTCGATGTCCGCGGCGTCTGCCGCGTGCTGTGCGTGCGCGGTGAGCATGGTATGCGCCGCGTTCGCGTCGCGAGGCAGGGGCGGGTCGCCGGCAATGCCCTTGAGGCCGGCAAGCGCGTAGAGCCGGTCGATGACCGTGCGCAACCAGCCCTGGCGGGGCGCGGAGATCCTGTTCGCTTCCATGTCTGTCGCTGGCAACCCTTTGTTTGTCTGTGGCGTCCTTGCCGGTTTCCGTATCCGGCTGAAGCCGCCCATCAGAGCAAGTTATCGACCTCGGACGGAAAATCTTTAGCGGCGGCGACCGAAAAAACACCTAACGCAGAAAGGTGACGGCAGAGCGGTGCGGCGGCGTTCAGATTCGGTTAAAGTGGCGCCGGTCGAGACGCCATTCGCCATGCGCGATGGGTCGGTGCGCGGAACGCGCCCGTCTTGCCGGCCGCAGGGGCGGCTCGGCGCGTCGGCGGCCAATACCGGCTATTCCATCCGTACGAGTCATCCGCCATGTCCGATTCATCGTCAGCGTTTGCCGCGCCGGCAAGCGAGGCTGCGCGAGACGATGCGGACAGGGGCACCCCTGGTTCCGCGCCGTCTATGCCGTCAGCTTCGCAACCCGGCCCTACGCCCGGGTCATCAACCGGTCCGCAGCCTGGTGCAGCGCCCTTGGCGCAGCCGTCTGCGGCGCTGCCCGCTTCCCCACCTGAGCCGCCTGTGCCCCCAGCCCGTGCGCAGGGGCAGACGGCGCCTGGCGCCGGTTCGGGAGCGGTACAGCCGTTCGTCTATCTCGGCCGGCAGCCCATTCTCGATCGCAATGGCGCGCTCAATGCCTACGAGCTGCTGTTTCGCGGTGGCGCGCAGAACCGCGCGGATGTCGACGACGACGCGCTCGCCACGGCCCAGGTGATGACGCGCACGATCGGCCAGCTTGGCGTGCCCGCGGTGCTCGGCCGTCACTACGGCTATGTCAACATCAGCCGCGAACTGCTGTTCGACGACATCGTGCATCTGCTGCCGCCTGGCCGCTTCGTGCTGGAGGTGCTCGAACACGTGCGCTTCGATGCCGCGGTGCTGGAGCGGCTCGCGCAACTGCGCCGCGCGGGCTACCGCATTGCTTTCGACGACGTGAGCGAGATCACGGAGAACCTGCTGCGTGCGTTGCCCTACGCGGACATCGTCAAGGTCGACCTGATGCAGACCGAGCGCGCGGCACTGCCCGAGCTGGTCGCGAGCCTCGCCGCGCACGGCAAGACGCTGATCGCCGAGAAGGTCGAGACGGGCGAGGACTTCGAGCTGGCCTCGTCGCTCGGCTTCGAGCTGTTCCAGGGCTACTTCTTTGCGCGTCCGCAGGTGCTGCGCGCGCCGCGCGTGCGCGCTTCGCGTCTCGCGCTCGTGCGCTTGCTCGCACTCGTGGCGAACGACGTCGGCACGGCCGAACTCGAGCGCGAGCTGCGCAGCCACCCGGGCGTAGTGGTGCAACTATTGCGTCTTGTCAATTCGAGCGCGTATTCGCCCGGGCGGCCAATTTCGTCGCTGCGCGAAGCGGTGCTCGCGGCAGGCACGCGCCAGATCGCGCGCTGGGCGCAACTGCTGCTCTACGCGAGCGGACGCGACTTGCCCTGGGGCTCGGACCCGCTGGTGCAACTCGCCGGTACGCGCTCGCACTTCATGGAGCTTGCCGCGCGCAGCCTGAACCCGCAGGACCCCGAGTTCGCCGATGCCGCCTTCATGACCGGCATCTTCTCGCTCGTGCACGTGCTGGTGGGCTCGACGCCCGAGAACACGCTCGATCGGCTCGGCCTGTCGCGCGAGATCGTCGAGGCCGTGGACGGTCATCGCGGCGAGCTCGGCACGCTGCTGCGCATCGCGACCGCGGCCGAGCGCGGCGATCACGACGGCGCGCAGCGCCTCGCTCGCGAGGCGGGTGGCATGTTCACCGCGCTCACGCCGCCGCTGCTCGGCGAACTGAACCTGTGGGCCGGCGCATGGTTCACGGCTTATGCCGAGGGGTGAAAGCAGGTTGCAAGGTTTGCGCCGGTGCGCGCTGCGAGCGCCGCCATTGTGTGATCCAATGACGGAATCGCTGCGCCGTCATGCGTCTCATTTGCGTGGCGATTCAACTCGAGGACATTCGACATGAAACCGAGGCTCTTTGCGGCGGGAGCCGCGGCGCTCGTGTGCGCCGGGCTTGCGCTCTTTGCGTTGTCAGCACAGGCAACACTGAAGCCGGGCGATCCTGCGCCCGACTTCACGACCCAGGCGTCGCTGGGCGGCAAGACCTACACCTATTCGCTTGCTTCGGAGCTGAAGAAGGGGCCTGTGGTGGTCTACTTCTATCCGGCCGCATTCACGAAAGGCTGCACGATCGAAGCCCACGAATTCGCCGAAGCGGTCGATGAGTACAAGCAGTACGGCGCAACGGTGATCGGCGTGTCGCACGACAACATCGACACGCTCACGAAGTTCTCGGTGAGCGAGTGCCGCAGCAAGTTCCCGGTCGCCGCCGACGAAGATTCGAAGATCATCAAGTCGTATGACGCGTCGATGCCGATGCACGAGTCGATGGCCAATCGCGTTTCGTATGTGATCGCGCCGGACGGCAAGATCATCTACGAATACACGAGCCTCTCGCCGGACCAGCATGTCGCGAACACGTTGCGCGCCGTGAAGGAGTGGGCCGCGCAGCATCCGCAGCAGTAGTCGCCGCAAACCGCAGCAAAAAGCGGGGCCCGCCGCGCGCGTGGGCCTCGCAGCGATCCGTCATGATCGTCCCTCCGCGTTTCGTCCTGGCATGCCGGCATTGGCGCGCCGACACGTCGCCCTCGCATTCCTCCCCGCCGCCTGGAATACCCGCATGCCGATCATCGTTGTCCTGTTTGCCTTCGCCGCGCTCGTCTACGGCGCGTACTGGTCTTTCAACGCCATTGCGGCGCATTTCGGCACGGGCATTGCCGTGGGCGCAGCCGTGCTTGCCGCGGCGCTGTTTGTCGCGCTCATCGCCTGGTGGTGGCGCCGTATGCGCGACATCGCGCCCAATGTGCGCGGCGAAGGCGACTGGACGCACCGCGTGGCGGGAACATGGGGCGAAGCCCGTCTTGCGGCGGGCAAGCGTTTTTGCGAGCTGACGCAGGGCGGCGAGCATGGCGCGTATATCTTCGCCGACCTGCAAGGCGCGCAACCGGTGCGCGATGCCAACGGCTGGCACGTGGCGCTGCGCGTGGTCGACCCGAAGCAGCCGCTGTGGGAACTGCCGATGCCGGGCGAGCGCGAAGCGAAGCGCTGGGCGCGCATTTTCACGCTCGCGATTGCGCAAAAGCTGTGAGATTGCGGACTCGATCCGTCAGGATTTGAGACAAGTCTGATTCCAGTGGCAGAGGGGTGCAAATACCATGACTTTGCGTCATTGGATACTTCGGATTGCTGCCTCGTGGCGTCCCGTCCGGGCGCGCCAAGGAGGCAATCCCGATGCAGAATCTCCCCATTCCCCCTCGTATGTACGAGCGCGCGCGTATCGTCACCGTCCAGCCCGCGGGCTACGCGCACAGCGCCGCGTTCCACGAATTTGCCTTCGGGTTACAGGCCGCGCTTGCGGCGCTCGGCACGCAGGTTGACGCCTCGAATAACGAATTCCTCGCGGGCGATGGCGTCAACTTCGTGTTCGGCGCGCATCTGCTCGCGCCAGGCTCGGTGCTGCCTTCCAACACCGTCATCGTCAACCTCGAACAGATGCGCGCGGGCTGGCCTGCCAGGATCCCGCACTATCTCGAGATGCTGCGGCTTCATCCCGTGCTCGATTATTCGTCCTCGAATGTCGGGCGCATTCGCGAACTCACGGGTAGTGCACATGTGCACATGCTCACGCCCGGCTACGTGCCGCAACTCACCCGCATTGCGGCGGCGGAACAGGACGTCGACGTGCTGTTCTACGGCTCTCTCAACGAGCGCCGGCACAGGATTCTCGAGGCGCTGCGCGCAGTGGGCCTCGTGGTGCAGCATTTGAGGGGCGTCTACGGCGAAGAGCGCGATCGATGGATCGCGCGTAGCAAGA
Source organism: Paraburkholderia acidiphila (assembly GCF_009789655.1). GTDB lineage: Bacteria > Pseudomonadota > Gammaproteobacteria > Burkholderiales > Burkholderiaceae > Paraburkholderia > Paraburkholderia acidiphila. Next base: position 1,893,158 of record NZ_CP046909.1, on the reverse strand, counting down.
TCGTGCTCAACGTTCATTACTATGACGACAAGATTCACGAAGTCGTCCGCACGTCATGGCTGCTTGCCAATCGCAAGGCCGTGGTGAGCGAGTGCGAGCCGGACACCGAAATCGCCGACGATCTGCGCGAAGCCGTCGTCGCGGTTCCCTACGATGACCTCGTGCAAACCTGCGTTGCGCTGGCAAAAGACGACGCACGCCGCCACGCAGTCGAACAGCGCGGCTTCGAGATTTTCTCCCAGCGCGATCAGACCGCGATTCTCGCTGCGCTTCTGCCGAAGCTCTCGCTGCCGGTGCCGCGCCGCATCAACCTTGGCAGCGGCAAGTCTTACGACCCCGAGCGCCTGAATATCGACATCGATCCGAAATGGCAGCCCGACATCCTCGGCGATCTTGCGAATCCGGCAGGCTTGAAGCAGATCTTTTTCAGCCCCAGATATGGGTTGGTCCGCCTCGAAGCAGGGCAGTTCGACGAGATCGAGGCGATCGACGTGCTCGAACACGTGCCGGCGCTCACGCCTTTCATGACGCACTGCCTCGAACTGCTGCGCGAGGGCGGCGCGATGCGCGTGTTCGTTCCCCACGACCTGTCGTATGGCGCGTGGCAGGATCCCACACACGTACGCGCGTTCAACGAGCGCAGCTGGTGGTACTAGACGCAGTGGCACTGGTATCTCGGCTGGACAGAAGCGCGCTTCGACCTGAACAGGCTCGCCATGACGTTCAGCCCGCTCGGCGACGAACTGCGCTCGCGCGGCGTTGCCGACGATGAGATTGTCCGCACGCCGCGCGCGGTGGACGCCATGGAGGCCGTCCTCGTCAAGCGCATGCTCACGGAACCCGAGCGCGAAGCGGCGTTGGCAATGCACCGCGGCGCCCAGCGTGACGCGGCGGCGAACGTTGCAAAGCCTGCGTTGTCCCAATAAATTCCCGGTCGTTTTGAGCAGCAACATTAGATGAATATGTCACGCAAACCCTGGATCGCCGCGGCCTTGATCGCTGTCTGCGCCACGCTGCTCGCGGCGTGCGACCAGCAGAAGGTCGCCGACGCCGTCAACGCGATCAAACCCGATTCGATGGCGTTTGGCGGCCTGCGCATTGGCGTGTCGACCGTCGAAGACGTACGCCAGCAGGCGGGCAAGCCCGAAATGGTCTGGGAAGACGACGACGGCGCGCAGCGCCTGGAGTACCCGCGCGGGCCGAACGGTCTCACCACGTGGATGCTCGACTTCGATGCGAACGGCAAACTCGTGGCGATGACCCAGGCGCTCACGGCGCAGAATATCGCTCAGGTCGTGCCGGGCATGACGCAGGACGAAGTGCGGCGCTTGCTCGGCAAGCCGGCCACGGTAGCAAAATATGCGCTGAGCCACGAAGAAGTATGGAGCTGGCACTGGGCCGAAGGCGGCGTGGCGGGGGACGGCATGTTCAACGCCCATTTTGCGCCGGACGGGCTCGTGATCAGAACGTCACGCTCGGATGCACCGGGCCACGAGCAGCATTGAGGCGGCGAGCGGATGAGCCGCAAGCCGCAGGGAGGAAGCAGATGAAACGTATCGCGTTGCTTTGGAATGTCGTGAAGGGCGATGCACGCGTGCTGTGGCACGCGCTGCGCCAGCCGGAACGCCCGGTGTGGCTCGTGCCCGCCACGGCGCTGCTCGCGCTCTATGCGCTCGACCCGTTCAATATCGCGCTGCCGCTCGCCGGTGTCGTCGACGACGGAATCATCGTTCCGCTCATGCTGCATCTGATCGTGCGTTGCTTGCCGGTGCATTTGCGGCAGTCTCAGCCTCGCAGCGCACGGGCGTAAAAAAAACGGCTGAAGCCACGCTTCAGCCGTTTTCCAGTGCGCTAACGCCAGCGCCTATTCCGCCTGTGCCGCGGGCGTCGCGCGCCCGCGCTTCGCATCCCACCACACGCGCAAGCGGTCCATGTACAGGTAGACCACCGGCGTGGTGTAGAGCGTGAGCATCTGGCTCACGATCAGCCCGCCCACGATCGAGATACCGAGCGGCGCGCGCAACTCCGCGCCTTCGCCGCGCCCGAACGCAAGCGGCAGCGCACCCAACAGCGCCGCGCAGGTCGTCATCATGATCGGCCGGAAGCGCAACAGACACGCCTGGCGAATCGCATCGTGCGAACTCAGACCCTGGCGCGAAGCCTCGATCGCGAAGTCCACCATCATGATGGCGTTCTTCTTCACGATGCCGATCAGCAGAATCACGCCGATCAGCGCGATGATGCTGAACTCCGTCTTGAAGAGCAGCAGCGCGAGCAGGGCGCCCACGCCCGCCGAGGGCAGGGTGGAGAGAATCGTGAGCGGGTGGATGTAGCTCTCGTACAGAATGCCCAGCACGATATACACGGCCGCCAGCGCCGCGAGAATCAGCAGCGGCTGGTTGTCGAGCGACTGCTGGAACGCCTGCGCCGTGCCCTGGAAGCTGCCGTGAATCGTCGCGGGCATGCCGATCGCGCCCATCGTGTCGTAGATCGCCGCGGTCGCGTCGGAGAGCGACTTGCCGGGCGGCAGGTTGAACGAGATCGTCGAGGCCACGAACTGGCTCTGGTGATTCACCGACAGCGGTGTCGTGCCTGGGCCGAACGAGGCGATCGACGACAGCGGCACCATGGTTTCCTTCGAGGTCGACACGGCCGCGCCCGACGAGGCACTCGACTTGCCGCTCGCGGCGAGCGAGTTGGTCGCGAGGTTGCGCGCGGAGTCGGCGGCAATGGTCGCGGCGCTCGACGCCGTGGTGGCCGATGTGCCGCCCGTCGAAGCCGTGGTCGGGCCGGTGACCGTGCCCGCCGTCGCATTCGTGCTCTGCGCGCCGCTTGCCGTGCCGCCCGAGGTGCTCACCCAGATCTCGTTGAGCATGGTCGGGCTCTGCCAGTACTGCGGCGCGACTTCCATCACCACGTGGTACTGGTTGAGCGGGTTGTAGATCGTCGAGACCTGGCGCTGGCCGAACGCGTCGTAAAGCGTGTTGTCGATTTGCGAGGGCGTGATGTTCAGCCGCGCGGCGCTGGCGCGGTCGATGTTGATCATCGACTCGAGGCCGCCTTGCTGCTGGTCCGAATTCACGTCGGCGAGTTCGGGGCGCGCCTGCAGCGCCTCGGTGAGCTTCGGCCCCCACTTGTAGAGGTCAGCGGTGTTGTCGGCGAGCAGCGTGAACTGGTACTGCGCGTTCGACTGCCGGCCGCCCACGCGAATATCCTGCACCGCCTGCAGGAAGGTGCGCGCGCCCGCCACGTTCGAGAGCGGTCCGCGCAACTGGGCGATGACTTCATCGGCGGAAAGCTTGCGCTCGCTCTTGGGCTTGAGCGAGACGAACATGAAGCCCGAATTGGTCGCGCGGCCGCCCGAGAAGCCCGCGACGGAGTCCACCGCCGGGTTCGCCTGCACGATGCGCATCATTTCGGCGAACTTCACTTTCATCGCCTGGAACGAGGTGGCCTGGTCGGCCTGGATGCCGCCGATCAGGCGCCCCGTGTCCTGCTGCGGGAAGAAGCCCTTGGGCACGACCACGTAGAGCGCGACGTTAAGCAGGATGGTCGCGATGAGCGTGAGCAGGATCACGAACGGATGCGCGAGCGCCCAGCCGAGCGTGCGCTCGTAGCCGCCCTGCATGCGCAGGAAGCCGCGTTCGAGCCACTGCGCGAAGCGGCCTTCTTCCTTCTTCTCGTGCGCTTCTTCGAGCAGGCGCGAGCACATCATCGGCGTGAGCGTGAGCGAGACGGCCAGCGACACCGCAATCGCGAGCGAAAGCGTGAGCGCGAATTCGCGGAACAGGCGCCCGACAATGCCGCCCATCAGCAGAATCGGCAGGAACACGGCGACGAGCGACACGCTGATCGAGAGCACCGTGAAGCCCACCTCGCGCGCGCCGAGGAGCGCCGCCTTCATGCGCGGCACGCCGTTCTCGATATGCCGCGAGATGTTTTCGAGCACGACGATGGCGTCGTCCACGACGAAGCCCGTCGCGATGGTGAGCGCCATGAGCGAGAGGTTGTCGAGCGAGAAGCCCATCAGGTACATGGCCGCGAAGGTGCCGATGATCGAGATGGGCACGGCCACGCTCGGAATCAGCGTCGCGCGCCAGTTGCGCAGGAACAGGAACACCACCATCACGACGAGCGCCACGGCGATGATGAGCGTGTGCTCGGTGTCCTTGAGCGAGGAGCGGATCGTGACGGAGCGGTCGGACGTCGGGATCACTTCGACGTCGGCGGGCAGCGAGGCTTTCAACTGCGGCAGCATCGCGATCACGCGGTCCACGGTCTCGATGATGTTCGCGCCCGGCTGGCGGTAGAGGATCACGAGCACCGAGCGCTTGCCGTTGGCAAGACCGATGTTGCGCAGGTCTTCCACCGAGTCGACCACTTCGCCCACGTCCGAGAGCTTCACGCCCGCGCCGTTGCGGTAGGCGATCACGAGGTCCTTGTACTGGCTCGCCTTGCTCGCCTGGTCGTTGGTGTAGAGCTGGAAGCGCTGCGGGCCGAACTCGATATCGCCCTTCGGACTGTTCGCGTTGGCCGAGGCGAGCGCCGCGCGCACGTCTTCGAGGCCGATGCCGTAGTGAAAGAGCGCGTGCGGCTCCAGCTCCACGCGCACAGCCGGATTCGCCGAGCCGCTCACGTCGACTTCGCCCACGCCATCCACCTGCGAGAGCGATTGCTGCAGCACCGTGGCGGCCGAGTCGTAGAGCTGGCCCGCGGTGAGCGTGGGCGAGGTGAGCGCAAGAATCAGGATCGGCGCGTCGGCGGGGTTGACCTTGTGATAGGTCGGGTTCTGCCGCAGGCTCGTGGGCAGGTCGGCGCGAGCGGCGTTGATCGCCGCCTGCACGTCGCGCGCGGCGCCGTCGATGTCGCGGTTCAGGCCGAACTGCAGCGTGATGCGCGTGCTGCCCACCGAGCTTTGCGAGGTCATCTCCGTGACGTCGGCGATCGAGCCCAGGTGCCGCTCCAGCGGACTCGCCACGCTGGTCGCCACCGTTTCGGGGCTCGCGCCCGGCAAGGTGGCCTGCACGGAGATGGTGGGAAAGTCCACCTGCGGCAAGGGCGCGACCGGCAGCTTCGTGAACGCGAAGACGCCGGCGAGCGCGATGCCGAGTGCGAGCAGCGTGGTCGCGACGGGGCGGGAGATGAACGGGCGCGAGAGATTCATCGCGTCAGTTCTCCGTCGAAGACGAGGGCGCGGCGGGCGACCCGCCGCCGAAGCGCTGGCGCAGACGCTGCGCGATCCGGTCGAACGCCAGATAAATCACGGGCGTCGTGAAGAGCGTGAGCGCCTGGCTCACGATCAGGCCGCCCGCAATCGCGATGCCGAGCGGCCGGCGCAGTTCGCTGCCCGCGCCGCTGCCGAGGATCAGCGGCACGGCGCCGAGCAGGGCAGCCATCGTCGTCATCATGATCGGCCGGAAGCGCAGCAGACACGCCTGGTAGATCGCCTCGCGCGGCGGCTTGCCTTCGTGGCGCTCGGCTTCGAGCGCGAAGTCGATCATCATGATGGCGTTCTTCTTCACGATGCCGATCAACAGCACGATGCCGATGATGCCGATGATGTCGAGGTCGTGCCCGGTCAGGATCAGCGCGAGCAGCGCACCGATCCCGGCCGACGGCAGGGTCGAGAGAATCGTGATCGGATGCACGAAGCTCTCGTAGAGCACGCCGAGCACGATGTACATCGTGACGATGGCCGCGAGGATCAGGAACAGCTCGTTGGACAGCGACGCCTGGAACGCGAGCGCCGCGCCCTGGAAGCGCGTCTGGAACGAGCCCGGCAGGCCGATGTCCTTTTCCGCCTGCTGGATCGCATTGACCGCCGCGCCGAGCGAGGAGCCCGGCGCCAGGTTGAACGAGACCGTCGTGGCTGGGAACTGCGAGAGATGCGTGACGAGCAGCGGCGAGGGCCGCTCGTGGAACTTCGCGATGGCCGAGAGCGGCACCTGACCGGTGGTGGAGGTCGAGGAGGGCAGGTAGATCGAGTTCAGCGCGTCGGTGTAGTGCTGCATTACCGGGTCCGCTTCGAGAATCACGCGGTACTGGTTCGACTGCGTGAAGATCGTCGAGATGATGCGCTGGCCGTAAGCGTCGTAGAGCGCGTTGTCCACGGTAGCTGGCGTGATGCCGTAGCGCGCGGCGCTCGCGCGGTCGATCTCGATGAACACGGAGCTGCCCTGGTCCTGCAGGTCGGTCGCCACATCGGCGAGTTCGGGCAGTTGCTGCAAACGCTGCACGAGCTTCGGCACCCAGGTCGTGAAGTCCTGGATGTTCGGCGTGGTGAGCATGAACTGATACTGCGTCGGGCTCACCGTCGAGTCGATCGTGAGGTCCTGCACCGGCTGCATGTAGAGCGTCGCGCCCGGCACATGGGCCACGCTCTTTTGCAGGTCGCGGATGATCTCGCTCGCCGTTTCGCTGCGGTCGTCGCGCGGCTTCAGGTTGATGAGCATGCGCCCGCTGTTGAGCGTGATGTTGGTGCCATCCACGCCGATGAACGAGGTCAGGCTCTCGACGTTTTCGTTCTTGAGGATCTCCGCCGCGAGCGCCTGCTGGCGCTCCGCCATCGACGCGTAGGACACCGATTGCGGCATCTGCGTGATGGCCTGGATCACGCCCGTGTCCTGCACGGGGAAGAAGCCCTTGGGCACGACCACATACAGAATGCCGGTGAGCACGAGCGTGATGAGGAACACGATCATCGTGAGCCGCTGGCGCGCGAGCACCCATTCGAGCGCCACGCCATAGCGGCCGATCACATAGTCGAAGAACGCATGCACGCGCGCCTCGAAGCGATGGCTTTCGGGCGGCGGCGTGTGGCGCAGCATCTTCGCGCACATCATCGGCACGAGCGTGAGCGAGACCACGGCCGAGATCACGATCGTCACCGCGAGCGTGATGGCGAACTCGTGGAAGAGGCGGCCCACGACGTCGCCCATGAAGAGCAGCGGGATCAGCACGGCGATGAGCGACACCGTCAGCGAGATGATGGTGAAGCCGATCTGCTTAGAGCCTTTTAGCGCCGCTTCGAGCGGTGTTTCGCCATCCTCGACGTAGCGCGCGATGTTCTCGATCATGACGATGGCGTCGTCCACGACGAAGCCGGTCGCGATGGTGAGCGCCATGAGCGAGAGGTTGTCGAGCGAGAAGCCGCACAGGTACATGACCGCGAGCGTGCCGATGAGCGAGAGCGGCACGGACAAGCTCGGAATGATCGTGGCGTAGATGTTCGCGAGGAACAGGTACATCACGAGCACGACGAGCACGACCGACATCAGCAGTTCGAACTGCACGTCGCGCACCGAGGCGCGGATCGTGGTCGTGCGGTCGGTGACGATCTGCACGTCGAGCGAGGAGGGGAGTGATTCCTGCAACTGCGGCAGGAGCGCCTTGATGCTGTCCACCACCTGGATCACGTTCGCGCCCGGCTGGCGCTGCACGTTCAGGATGATCGCGGGTGTGCCGTCCGCCCAGGCGCCGAGCTTGGTGTTCTCCGCGCCCTGCACGATGTTCGCGACGTCCGTGAGCATGACGGGGCGGCCGTTGCGGTAGGCGATCACCGCGTCCTTGTAGGCGTCGGCGTCGGTCAGCTGGTCGTTCGCGTTGATCGTGTACGCGCGCGTGGGGCCGTCGAAGTTGCCCTTCGGCGTGTTGACGTTCAGGTTCGAAATGCTCGTGCGCAGGTCGTCGAGGTTCAGGCCGTAGGCCGCGAGCGCGCGCGGGTTCGCCTGGATGCGCACCGCGGGGCGCTGGCCGCCCGACAGGCTCACGAGGCCCACGCCCGCCACCTGCGAGATTTTCTGTGCGAGGCGCGTGTCGGCGAGATCCTGGATCTGCGTGAGCGGCAGCGTTTTCGAGGTGATCGCGAGCGTGAGGATCGGCGCGTCGGCGGGGTTGACCTTGGCGTAGATCGGCGGCGCGGGCAGGTCCGAGGGCAGCAGGTTGCCGGCCGCGTTGATGGCGGCCTGCACTTCCTGCTCGGCCACGTCGAGCGGCAGGTCGAGGCTGAACTGCAGCGTGATGACCGAGGAGCCCGCCGAGCTTTGCGACGACATCTGGTTCAGCGACGGCATCTGCCCGAACTGGCGCTCGAGCGGCGCCGTCACCGAGGACGTCATCACGTCCGGGCTCGCGCCCGGGTAGAAGGTCTGCACCTGGATAGTCGGGTAATCGACTTCGGGCAGCGCGGAAAGCGGCAGAAAGCGCAGCGCGACAAGGCCGACCAGCATGATCGCCGCCATGAGCAGCGCCGTGCCGACCGGCCGCAGGATAAAAGCGCGGGATGGATTCATGCTGGCTTACTGGGCTTGCGTCTGCGAGGCGTGGCGGTGGCCATGACGCGCGCCCGAGGCCGCGCCGGCCCACGATGCGCCTTTCGCGCCCGATGCGCCCTTCGCATGCTGCGGGTGCTCGGCGGGAATCGTGATCTTCGCGCCTTCGCGCAAGCGATCGGAGCCATCGGTCACCACGCGCTCGCCCACGGCGAGGCCCGAGGCGATGCTGGTGCGTTCGGCGTCGACCGGGCCGACTTTCACGAGCCGTACGGTCACCGTGTTGTCGGGCTTCGCGACATAGACGTATTGCCCCTGCGAGCCGTTGAGCACAGCCGAAGTGGGCACGATCACGGCGTTGTGGAGCGTATCGACGAGCAGGCGCGCATTGACGAACTGGTTCGGGAAGAGCATCTGCTCGTGGTTCACGAAGCTCGCGCGCAGCTTGACGGTGCCCGTGGTCGTGTCGATCTGGTTGTCGATGGTCTGGAGCGACCCGGCTTCCAGCATCGTGGTGTTGCTGCGGTCGTAGGCCGTGACCGGCATTTTCGTGCCCGCGCGCAACGGCTTCATGATGGACGGCAGGTTGTCCTCCGACGTCGTGAAGATCACGCTGATCGGCTCGAGCTGCGTGAGCACGACGATGCCGTTGGTGTCGCTGGGCGTCACGTAGTTGCCCGGGTCGACCTGGCGCAGGCCCACGCGGCCCGACACCGGCGCGACGATCCGCGCGTAGGTGAGGTCGAGCTTGTAGGTATCGACGTTGGCCTGATCGGACTTGACGGTACCCTCGTACTGCTTGACGAGCGATGCCTGTGTGTCGACCTGCTGGCTCGCGATCGAGTCCTGGGAGAGCAACGTCTGGTAGCGCTTGAGGTCGAGGCGCGCGGTGGCGAGCAGCGCCTGGTCGCGAGCGAGCTGGCCTTCGGCGTTGGCGAGCGAGATCTGGTAGGGCCGCGGGTCGATCTGGGCGAGCACGTCGCCCTTCTTCACCATCTGGCCTTCCTGGAAGTACACGTCCTGAAGCGTGCCGGTTAGTTGTGTGCGCACCGTGATGTCGGCAAGCGGCGTGACCGTGCCGAGCGCGGTGATGACGATGGGCATGTCGCCAGCCTGGGCGCTGGCCACGCTGACCGGCTGCGGCATGTTGGCCATGGCGCCCGGGCCGCCGTGACGCATGCGCGCGCCGGCAGCCGGCGATGCATCGCCGCCCGAGAGCGCCTTGTTCCACGGTTGCCAGCGTGCGAGCACGATGCCGGCGATCACGATGACCACACCCAACGCGATGAACTTGCCCTTGCCGCGCCTCGCGGCGACCGGAGCGGGGGACTGCGGCGTCGTGTCTTTACGGGAGGAATCCGGGCGCTTTTCTTGTTGATCCATCGGTCAGGTCGGTAACGGGTTCTCGAAGGCTCTGGGCTGAGCGGATGATGTTGTGGTGCCGGCCGCGAGGTGCGCGCAAAAGCGCATACACGAAAGCGCACGCGGGCGGGGTAGCGGACGGGCTCCGATGCTACGCACGTCGTGCGCAAGCAGGATGTCAGGGCTGGCCCCGCTCTGGCACGAACGCCGCGCCGTGCGATCACGCGGATGGGCGGCTTCGCTGGCGGCTGGCTGGCGAAGCGCACGCAGGGCGGCACGGCACGCCCTCGCAGCCAAAAAGCATGATGCTACGTTGCCCGCTTCGTTACAGTCCAGTGCAGTTTCTTTCGAGACGTTACGAGCGTTACATGCATCGTAGGCTTTTTGTAAGTAGAGGGCGTTCGCGCTGTCAGGTCGGAAGGGGCAGGCGCAGGGCGCCGCCAATCTCGTCCACGATGCGTTCGACGCATTCGCGCATCAGCGGCACGACGTGGGCGACGAGCCACTCGCGCGGACACTGCTGCGCGGCGCCGCCGCAGTTGATGGCGTAGATCTCGCCGTTGGGACCGGCGAACGCCGTGGCAACGGCGTTGAGCCCTTCGTACCACTCGCCGGCCGCGAGCCCGTAGCCATGCACGGCGGTCTCGGCGAGCGCGGCGTCGAGCCGGCTGCCGAAAACGCCCCAGTCGTTGCCGGCCGAGGTTTGCAGCGCCGCGGTGAGTTCGGCGCGCGCATGCGGATCGAGCGCCGCGAGGTAGGCGCGCCCGACAGCGGTGCGGCTCATGTCGATGCGCGAGCCGACCTCGAGGCGCGTGACGAGCACGGCGGTGCGCGGGCGGATCGCGTCGATCACCACCATGTCGAGACGGTCGCGCACGGTGAGGTGCACCGAAAGCGCGGTGCGCTCGGCAAGCCGCGTGAGAAAAGGCCGTGCGCGGCTGCGGATGTCGGCGTTGCGCAAAAAGCCGTTGGACAACTCCAGCACCGACGACGTGAGAACAAAGCGTTCGCTGTCGGGCAGCCGCGCGAGAAAGCCCGTGCTCACGAGCGTGCCGGTGAGCCGCGAAAGCGTGGGTTTGGGGATGCCGGTCAGCTCGGTCAGTTCGCGGTTGCTGAGCGGCGCGTCGGCGGCGGCGACGCAGCGCAGCACGGCGAGACCGCGCGCGAGCGCGGTGACTTCGTCAGCGCCACCGTCTTTGTCGCGCGGGGTGTCGTCGGGATTGCGCGATTCGGATGCGAAAGTCATTTGGGCGGGACAATTTTCCGAAACGGAATTTCAGATTTCAGTTTTCACGTGTGGCGTCAAAAAGCCGACGCGGCTCGCAGTGCGATACGCCGGTTTGCGTTCAATCAACATCGCATTCCCTAAATTAGGGCGCAAAATTTCAGACGATTGTAATGGATGCCAGATGCCCGGTGATTGGCGCATATTGGCGAGATTTTGCTTGACTTAGTCAGCATGTAGGTAAAAAATGGAACCCGATTTCGGCAATACGCCATGAACCCGCAAAAACTGCGGGTTTTAATGTGCATCGCGATATGCAATTCGCATAATTGCGCATCGTTTCGCGATGGCACGGCTAAGCCGAATACCGTCTCTCAGGTTCTAGCACGGCCCTCGGAATGGCTAGAACTTTTCAAGGCGCCACGTGCAAACGTGGCGCTTTTTTTTCCGCCCTGGTGTCTTCCGCGGCCCGCCCCAGCCCTCGGCTGCAAGCGGGCGATCCGCCGCCGATCAAGCGACCTCGCCACTAAAGCGCTCGCGCAACTCGCGCTTGAGCACCTTGCCGATCGGGCTGCGCGGTAGCGTGTCGACAATGACGACGTCGGCGAGCCGTTGCATTTTTCCCAATTGCTCGTTGGCCCAGGCGGCGAGCTGGCCGGCGTCCAGTGTCGAGCCCGGTTGGAGCGTGACGAACGCCACCGGCGTTTCGCCCCAGCGCTGCGACGGCACACCGACCACCGCGGCCTCAAAGACTTCGGGGTGCCGCGCGAGCACCTGTTCCAGATCGCTCGGGTAGATGTTGAATCCGCCCGAGATGATCATGTCCTTCTTGCGATCCATCAGCGTGAGGAAGCCGTGTTCGTCGAAGCGGCCAACATCCCCGGTTCGAATGAAGCGCCGGCCATCGCTGTCGTACCACTCGGCTTGCGCCGTCTTTTCGGGTTGCCGATAGTAGCCGGTCATCATGGCTGGCGAGCGTCCGACGATTTCGCCCGCTTCTCCGGCGGCGACCTCGCGCCCGTCGGCATCGATCAGGCGCATTTCATGGCCGTTCAGCGGGCGGCCAACCGTGTGCAGCTTGTCGGGAAATTCGTCCGCGCAAAGCTCGCATGACGCGCCGCCTTCGGTCATTCCATAGAACTCGGTGAGCTTGCCCGGCCACCTGCGCAGGGCGTCCGCCTTGAGGCCGGCCGCGAACGGCGCACTCGTGCAGAACTTCGCGCGGAAACGGGACAGGTCGTAGCGATCGAAGTCGGGATGGCCGAGGATGCGCTGGTATTGCACGGGCACCAGCATGGTGTGCGTGACATGCTCGCGCTGGGCAAGCTCCAGATATTGCCGCGCGTCGAATTTGGGCATGAGCACGACCGTTCCGCCGAGCGCCAGCGTCGGGAAGAAGCTCACTAGCGTGGTGTTCGAATAGAGCGGGGTCGCAATCAGGGTGATGGCGTCCGGGCCGTAGCCGCGCTCGACGCTTCGCTGCGTGTAGGCGTAGCGCATGGCGTGCGACTGGACGATCCCCTTGGGCGCGCCCGTCGTGCCGGAGGAGTAGATGATATTGAACGCCCACTCCGGCTGGATCTCCACAGGTGCGGGGGCGGCCCCCACGGGCGCGAGCCACGCATCGTACTGCCCGGCCGCGCCGATCTTGACGATGCGCAGCGCGGGCGGCAACGCGACATTCGACAGCAATTGGCAAACGGCGTCGTCGGCGAAGAGAATTTGCGCGCGCGAATTGTCCAGCATGGCGACGAGGCTGTCCGGATGCGTGGAGGGCGACAGCGGCGCGACCGCCAGTCCCGCTCTGAGTGCGCCGAAGAATACTGTGGCGTACTGAATGGAACTCGCGGCGCAAATGGCAATGACGTCTTCGGGTGACAGTTCGTCACGCTGCAGCGCGGCGGCGCAACGGTCGATCAGCGCTTCGAGTGCGGCGAACGTGACCGTTTCAGCATCGCAGACGATTGCCGTGCGCGCGCCGTGTTCCGCCGCTCGCTGGCGAATCATGGCAGTCAAGTCGACGAACGGTGAATCGGGTGACGGGGACTTCACGGACATGGCCTCATACCTCACTGAAAAGATGACTTCGCGATGGAGTGATCCGGTTCTCTTGCGTACGCGTTTCCCTTCGAATTGACGCGGCCACACTCGATAGTTTATGAACGTGCGTTCGATTTTCTGTCGGGTAAAGATGTCGAACAATGGCAAATTTTCTGAACAGACCGTCAAAGTACCTTTGACAGTCTGTCCGCAAGTCTGCGTCACGCGACCGGACTCCCGCCCCGTTTCTGCCGTACCATCGCCTGATCACCCGTTCGATGGAGCCGCACATGCTCTCCGAAGAGGAACTGGCGTTGCTCGACGCCATCCGCGAAACCGGCAGCCTGTCGCGTGCGGCTGCCCGTTTGAACAAGGCGCCTTCCACGATTTCGCATGCCGCGCGCCAACTCGAAGCGCGCTTCGATGCGTTGCTCTTCGACCGCCGGCGCTACCGGCTACAGCTTACGCCGGCCGGCCATCTGCTGGCCAAGGAGGCGAGCCGGCTGATGCAGGACGTCGCACGCATGACGCAGCGCGTGCGGCAGGTCGCGAACGGCTGGGAAGACCGCTTGTGGATCGTCACCGACGAGATTCTCGAATTCGAATTGTTGATGCCGGTGGTCCGCGACTTCGACGCGCTGCAGTCCGGCGTCAAACTGCGCTTCACGCACGAAGTGCTCTCCGGCACCTGGGAGGCTCTGCGCGACGGTCGCGCCGATCTCGTCGTCGGCGCGACCAACGAGCCGCCGGCTATCGACGGCCTGCACTGGTTCGAACTGGGCGTGATGGAGTGGGTGTTTGCGGTGGCGCCGCGCCACCGGCTCGCGCGCGAGAAGGCGCCGCTCACCCGCGAACGCATGCTGGCCGAGCGCGGCGTGGCGGTCGGCGATTCGGCGCGGCTCACGCCGGGTCGCGGCTACGGGCTGCTCGGCGCGCAAGAAGTGCTGGCGGTGCCGACGATGCGCGCCAAGATCCTCGCTCAGCGCGAGGGCCTGGGCGTGGGCTGGGTGCCGAGGCAGCGCGCGGCGAAGCTGATCGAGCGGGGCGAGCTGATCGAGAAGGCCACGGCGAACCCGCGCGAGCCGAACGTGCTGTACGTGGCGTGGCGCGGCGAACACGTGGGGCGCGCACTGCAATGGTGGATCGACCGGCTGCGCGAGCCGCGTCTTGCGAAGCGTCTCGTGGAGGGCATTGCGGTCACGGGTTGAAGCCGGCTGTCTGCACGCCCGGCTGCACGTCTGGCGCAAACGTTCGATGGCTTCGAACGTTTGCGCCAGGACTGTCGTACGGCAGGCGGCGCGCCGGCCGGCAATATGACATCACAGTCTCAGATCGAGACTCCCCCCCTCAAGGAGAACGTCATGAACCGCTTTGCCAACAAAACTGTCCTCGTCACCGGCGGAACCAGCGGCATCGGCCTCGCTGCAGCACTGGCCTATGCCGCCGAAGGTGCGCACGTCATCGTCACCGGCCGCGATGAAGCCGGGCTCGAAGCCGCGCGCGTCGCGCTCGGCGCGAACGCCCATGCCTGGCGCAACGACGCGGCCTCGCTCACCGGCGCGCGCGAACTGGCCGCCGCCGTGCGCGATGCGGGCCTGCGCCTCGACGCGGTGTTCATCAATGCGGGCGTGGCGAAGCTTGCGCCGTTCGAGCAAGTGGACGAAGCGCTTTGGGATGTGACCTTCGACACCAATGTGAAGGGCGCGTACTTCCAGATTCAGGCGCTCTTGCCGGTGCTCAACGACGGAGCGGCCATCGTGCTCAACGGCTCGATCAACGCACATATCGGCATGCCGACTTCGTCGGTGTATGCGGCGAGCAAGGCCGCGCTGATTTCGTTCGCGAAGACGCTCTCGGCCGAACTGCTGCCGCGCGGCATTCGCGTGAACGTGGTGAGCCCCGGGCCCGTGAAGACGCCGCTCTACAACAAGTTCGGCATGGACGCGGCCGCGCTCGCGGCGGCTGAGGAATCGATCCGCGCGCTGGTGCCGCTCAAGCGCTTCGCGACCGTGGAGGAGATTGCCTCGACCGTGCTGCATCTGAGCGCCGCCGAATCGGCCTTCATGATCGGCACCGAAGTGATCGTCGCCGGTGGGATGGGACAGCTTTGATGATCGCTTGCTGAACGCGTCTGGCGCGTGCGGGCGGCAGGGTGCCGCCCGCAGCGACGTCAGCGACGTGTCAGCGACGTACTGCGCTGCGCTCAGGAAACCGTTTCGCGTTCCGGCGTGGCCGTGATCTTGTGGATCGACAGGTCGGTGCCGTTGAACTCCTCTTCGCGGTCGATGCGCAGCCCCACGAACTTGCGCAGCGCGCCGTACACGACGAGGCCGCCGAGGAAGGCGATCACGATGCCGGCAATCGTGCCGACGATCTGCGCGCCGAGCGAGACGCCGCCGAGTCCGCCCAGCCAGCGCTGGCCGAAAATACCCGCGGCGATGCCGCCCCAGGCGCCGCACAGGCCGTGCAGCGGCCACACGCCGAGCACGTCGTCGATGCGCCAGCGGTTCTGCACGCAGGTGAACATATAGACGAACAGCGCGCCTGCCACCGCGCCCGTCACGAGCGCGCCGAGCGGATGCATGATGTCCGAGCCCGCGCACACGGCCACGAGCCCCGCGAGCGGCCCGTTGTACGTGAAGCCCGGATCGTTGCGGCCCGCGAACCAGGCGGCGAGCGTGCCGCCCACCATCGCCATGAGCGAATTGACGGCGACGAGCCCGCTGATCTTGTCGATGGTCTGCGCGCTCATCACGTTAAAGCCGAACCAGCCCACCGCGAGCACCCATGCGCCGAGCGCGAGAAACGGAATGTTCGAGGGCGGGTGCGCGGCGATGCGGCCGTCGCGCGTATAGCGGCCGTGGCGCGGCCCGAGCAGCAAGACGGCCGGCAGCGCGATCCAGCCGCCAAACGCGTGGACGACCACGGAGCCCGCGAAGTCATGGAACGGCACGCCGAAAACGTGCGTCATCGCATCTTCGAAACCGAGGCGGTTGTTCCACACCATCCCTTCGAAAAACGGGTAGATGAAACCGACGATCACGAAGGTCGCGAACAGTTGCGGATTGAACTTCGAGCGCTCCGCAATGCCCCCGGACACGATGGCCGGAATCGCGGCCGCGAAGGTGAGCAGGAAGAAGAAGCGCACGAGCGCGTAGCCGTTGTGCTCGGCGAGCACGTCGGCGTGCGAGAAGAACTGCACGCCGTAGGCGAGCGTATAGCCAATGAAGAAGTAGGCGATGGTCGAAATCGAAAAGTCGACGAGGATCTTCACGAGTGCATTGACCTGGTTCTTCTTGCGCACGGTGCCGAGTTCGAGAAACGCGAACCCTGCGTGCATGGCGAGCACCATGGCGGCGCCTAGCAGCAGAAATAGCGTGTCGGTGCCGGTCTTGAGATTGTCCATCTGGCGTACCCAGTTTGCCCAAAATGGGCGCATACACAGCAAGATGCGGGCCAGCTTCAGCGCCAAACTGGTGAATTCGCTGCCGGAACAGGCGTCAAGCCGGTGCGGCCTTGCACCGATGCGGGAAAAACGGGCATGCCGGGTTCTGAAGTCGGGCGCGGGTATCTGGGGCGCGTGCACCACGTCCCGGCACAATGTCAGGGCTTGCGCGCAAAGGTGGGGAAAGTGCGCGCCAGAATAGGGCGATTCATTCGATTTTCCTTTCTTTATCAATGGATTGTCGGCTTATCGAAATCATCTTGAGTTTTCGCGGCGCGGCAAACTTCAGCGCACATGGGACGCACATAGGGCGCAAACGTCGACATAATGGCCGGATTGCCACCCCTCGCACGTCCGGTCGCCCGGTACCCGCCACGCAATGCGCCTCACGACCAAAGGGCTTCTGCTGATCGCGATTCCCGCCGTATTCGAACTGAGCTTGCTGTCGGCCATCGTGAAGGCCGAAGCCGACGCCGCGGCCGCGGAGCGCTGGGGCCAGCATAGCCAGGCCGTGTTGGCGCAGGCCTCGCGCGTGCTCGAACCGGTGCTGGTCGAATCCGTGAAGCTGCGCGGTGCAGTGGCGGCCAACGACACGAGTTACATCACCCCCGTTTCGATGTGGATGGACGTGGACCGCCGCATCGACCGGCTCGTCGATCTCGTTTCCGACAATCCCACCCAGGTCGAGCGCGCCGTGCAGATTCGCCACGCCGTGCAGAACTATCGCCAATGGTCGGACCGCGTGCAGGACCTCCTGCGCTCGGGCCGCCGCGCCGACCTCGCCGAGCGCTTTCGCGCGCTCATGGCCGCCGACGTGCTCGACCGCGTGCGCACGCAGATCGTCTCGTTCCAGACCGAGGAGCGCCGCCTCGACGTAGTGCGGGTTTCCGCCGCCGAAGCGGCGCGCGCCCAGCAGCAGACGCTCGTGCTGACGGCGGTGCTCGGCTCGATCGTACTTGTCGCGCTTGCCGTCTGGGTTTTTACGCGCGGGGTGCGCGGGCGGCTCGATGCGCTTTCCGACAACGCGAACCGGCTGGCCGCGAACGAACCGCTCGCGCCGCTCACGGCGGGCAACGACGAAATCGCCGAGCTTGACCTCACGCTGCACCAGATCAGCCAGCGCCTGATCGAAGCCGAGCGGCTGCGCCTCGGCTTTCAGGCCGACCTCGCGCGGCGCGCGGACCAGCTGGCGCGCATCAACGAAAACCTGCGCCAGCAGACTCAGGAAAACGAGATGTTCATCCACGGCGTGTCGCACGATCTGCGCGCGCCGCTCGTGAACCTGCAGGGTTTCTCGCGCGAACTCAATCATGCGTGCGACGACCTGCGCAAGCGCATCGCGAAGTCTTCGCTTGCACCTGAGGCGCGCGCGCGCATCGAGCGGACCATCGACGAGGACGTCGGCGAGGCGTTGCGCTATCTGCAAACGGCCGTGCTGCGCGCATCGCACATCATCGACGCGTTGCTGCGGCTCGCGCGCGTGGGACGCGTGGAGTATCGGCGACAGCGTGTGAGCGTGCAGGAGCTGGTTCAGCGCGTGGTCGACGCGATGCATGCCTCGATCCGTGCACGCGGCGCGCAGGTCAGCGTGCAGACGCTGCCCGACGTGTGGGGCGACCCGACGGCGCTCGAGCAGGTGTTTGCCAACCTGATCGGCAATGCGCTCAACTATCTCGATCCGGCGCGCGACGGGCGCGTCGAGATCGGCACCGCTCACGCGCCGCCGGGCGTCGAGTCACTGCAGATTTTCTATGTGCGCGACAACGGACTCGGTATTCCCGAGGTGGGCTTGCCGAGGCTCTTTCAGGCGTTCCAGCGCATGCATGGCAATGTTGCGCCGGGCGAAGGCATCGGGCTCGCGCTCGTGCGGCGCGTCGTGGAGCGGCACGGGGGGCGCGTATGGGTGGAGTCGACAGAAGGCGAGGGCACGACGTTCTATCTGTCGCTGCCCGACGCGCTTGCCGTCGCGCCGCCTTTGCCCGGCGACGCGGAGCAGATCATCAGCGCCCTCGAACGTGCGGAGCGTCCGGAAGGGGCGCTCGGAGGCATTGGAGGCTATGGCGGGAGCGATAACGCAGGCGGCGCGAACACGAAAGGCGGCGTTCGTAGCGAATTGCGCACGGCACCCGGAGCGGCGTTGCGACCACCCGCAGGCGCTTAGGCTCTGAGAGGCGCTGCTTTCACGGTCAGGCAAGCGCGCCCGTTATGCGTTCAGCACGCGCCGAAGATGCGCCGCGGCTTGAGCAGACGGCTCGCGCGAAACGACCAGATGGCGCCCACGCCCGCGAGCGCCAGCGCGGCGGCCAGCATCGTGTGAGGACTCGTGACGATGCCGAACGGTACGCTGAGCGGCAAGACGAAGCTGCGGTCGACCATGAGCAGCGCGGCCCACAGTGCGAACGCGCCCTGCAGGAGCAGACGCGTGCCGTGCAGATGGCGCGCCCGGTCGGTCAAGCTGCCTTTGCGGCCGCCGCGCTTGCAAAAAAAGAGGATCGCCGCCAGGGCGATCGCGAGTATCACTAGCCAGTCTGTCAGATCCACGACGCGCACTCCGTACTCCAGAATAACTGGCGGCTATTCTGGCCAGCGGCGCGGTGCGGTGAAATCAGACCAGTCCGAATTGGTGGCCCGCGGGTGGCCGGAGGGCGGCCGGCGCGCGCCGCGCCTCATGCAAGACCGGCGCGACGCGCGGAGCGGATCAGCGCGCGCTCACGGCTCGATGCGCGTACCGAGGAGCGCCAGGAACTGGCGCAACCATTCGGGATGGGCGGGCCACGCCGGCGCGGTCACGAAGGGGGCGTCCGTCACGGCGCTGTCGATGGCGATCTCGGCGTACTCGCCGCCCGCGAGCCGCACCTCGGGCGCGCAGGCAGGATACGCCGAAATGCGCTTGCCGCGGATCACTTCGGCCGCGGCGAGCAGCTGGGCCGCATGGCAGATCGCCGCGATCGGCTTGTTCGCGTGGGCGAAGTGACGCACCATCTCGATGACCTTCGGGTTCAGGCGCAGGTATTCGGGCGCACGTCCCCCGGCGATGGCGAGCGCGTCGTAGCTGGCGGCGTCGATTTCGTCGAAGGTTGCGTTGAGCGCGAACTGGTGCCCCGGCTTTTCGGTATAGGTCTGGTCACCCTCGAAATCGTGGATCGCGGTCTTGATGCGCTCACCGGCTTTCTTGCCGGGGCACACGGCGTCGACGCGGTGTCCGACGGCCTGCAGCGCCTGGAACGGCACCATCGTTTCGTAGTCTTCGGCAAAATCGCCGGTGAGGAACAGGATCTTCTTGACGGCCATCGTTTGTCTCCAGAGGTGGACGGTGGAACAGATCGTGCGCGAGGGCAGTCTACTCCATCATGTTTGACGATTTCGCAAAGCCTGGCGTCGCGGGCGAGGCGCGGCATCCTCTGCCATCCATCGACTGGCGGCGCTATGTGCCGGGCCGCGACGCGCCGGCGCTCGCCACATTGTTTCGCGCGTCCGTGACCACGCTTGCGGCCACGCGCTACGACGCGGCGCAGCGCGCGGCGTGGGCCGCGACGGCGGATGATCTTGCGGACTTCGACGCGCGCCTCGCGCGCGGCGTGACACTCGTCGCGGAGTGTGACGGCGCGGCTGTTGCGTTCGGGCAGCTCTTTCCGTTCGATCACGTCGAGATGCTTTACGTCGCGCCGGCATGGTCGCGCCGCGGGCTCGCGACGGCGTTGCTGGCGCGGCTCGAAGCGCTCGCGCGCGAGGCGCGTTCGACGGTATTGAGCGCCGATGCGAGCGCCGTGTCGCGGCCTGTTTTCGAGCGCGCGGGCTTTTCGTTGATTTCGTCAGAATGGGTGTGGCGCGACGGCGTATCATTGCCGCGTTTTCATCTATGCAAGCCGCTTCGTGCGGCGAATTTTTCAGGATGACCATGTTTTCGAAGGTTTCGACGCAAAGGTTGACGCTTGCCTGCCTGTTCGTGTGCGCGGCGCTCGCCGCCGGCTGTAACAAGCAGGACGCTGCCACGCCCGATTTGAGCAAGCAGTCCGCCGACGCCGCGAAGCAGGCCGCGCAGGACGCCGCCAACCAGGCCGCGCAGCAGGCGACGCAAGCGCTCGGCAAGGCCGCGAGCTATGTGAACCAGCAACTCGGTGCGGCGCAGCAGAAGCTCGATTCGGCGGCATCGCAGGGGCAGCAGGCGAGCGCATCGACGGCCGAACTGGCTTCCGCGGCGCATGGCCAGTTGCGCGGCGCGGCAAGTACGGCACAAGCCTTGCTCGGGCAGGCCGCCGCGGCCACCGGCACCGGCTTGACTAACGCGGGGCACTCGCTGCAACGCTGGGCGAGCAATGCCGCCGAGGCCGCATCGGCGCCGGGGCAGGCATCGGATGCCGCGAAGTAAGCCCGCAGCCGGGCAAGCTGCGCCCAGCGGGTTGACGCTACGGATTAATGTAATTATGATGGTTACACTTTTTGGCGCGAGTGGATCGAGTCCGATGTTCGATACGCTCGCGGGCCGCTCAGCAGTGGCAGGTTCGCCGTGAATACGAGTAGCCGTTTCGCCTTCGCCGTGCACGTGCTCGCGCTGCTTGCGCAGCAGGAGGGCGTGCCGCTGTCGTCGGAGATCATCGCGGGCAGCGTGAACACGAATCCCGCGCTCATTCGCAGGCTGCTGTCGATGCTTGCCGGCGCGGGCCTCACGGCGTCGCAGCTGGGTGCGGGCGGAGGCGCGCTGCTTGCGCGCGAGCCGCAGGCGATCACGCTGCTCGACGTCTACCATGCGGTCGACGACGCGCAGTTGTTCGCCATGCACCGCGAGGAGCCGAATCCGGCTTGCCTCGTCGGGCGCCATATCCAGCAGACGCTGCGCGGCGTGATCGACGACGCGCAGCGCGCCATGGAGGCGTCGCTTGCGATGCGCACGCTCGCGGACGTCGTCGACGACATGACGCGCAGCGAGCGCAAGCTCGAACGCACGCGGGCGCGGCGGGCCTAAGCGGGCCTAAGCGGGCTCTAGCGCCGGCGCGCTGCGAGATTCATCAGCGGGGCATTGCCCCGTTTTTTCACCCCTGAAATGTAACTTCGCTAGTTACATAAATACGGAAAACAGGAGTCAGTTCATGAGCAAGACGCTGAAAATCGCTCTCTTTGGCGCAACGGGCATGGTTGGTTCGCGCATCGCCGCCGAGGCGGCGCGCCGCGGCCACCAGGTGAGCGCGCTGGTGCGCCAGCCCGAGCGCGTGGCGGCCGCGCCGAACGTTCACGCAGCGAAGGCCGATCTGCTCGATGCGGCGAGCGTGGCCGCAGCGGTGCGCGGGCATGATGTGGTCGCGAGCGCCTACGCGCCGCCCAAGGAGCAGCTCGGCGATCTGCTGGTCGCGAGCCGGGCGCTCGTCGACGGCGTGCGCCCGGCGGGGCTCAAGCGTCTCGTGGTGGTGGGTGGCGCCGGCTCGCTGGAAGTTGCGCCCGGCAAGCAGCTTGTCGATACCGACGGCTTCCCGGACGCGTATAAGGCCATCGCGCTCGCGCACCGCGGGGCGTTCGACTACTACCGCACGGTGAGCGACATCGACTGGACGTTCTTCGCGCCGGCCGCCATCATCGCCCCGGGCGAGCGCACCGGCACGTTCCGCACGGGCGCCAATACGCTGATCGCCGATGCAAAGGGCGAAAGCCGCATCTCTGCCGAGGATTACGCGATCGCGTTCGTCGACGAGCTGGAGCAGGGCCGCTTCATTCGTCAGATCGCAACGGTGGCCTACTGAGGCGCGAAGCGGCGCGACCCTGGCGCTGACAAACTGTTACGCACGCGCGAGGCGCGGTGGGGCGGAGTGCGGCTAAACTGGAACGTCCTGTTTTTGCCATTCCGCCATGAATACCAGCATCGGACGCGATGGCGCGGGCGCCGGGCCGTCGCGCATGCGCTTCGGTGCGGCGGATCGTGCACTATTTTCGCGCGCCGCGTCGTCGCGCACATCCATTCGCGCGTTCCTTCGCGCGCTGATGCTCCTCGCATGCCTCGCGGCGTGCCTCGCCATGCCGATGCGGGCCGCCGCCCAGGCGGCCGCGGCGCCCGTGCTGCCCGTGCTCAAGAGCATCATCACCGGCGCGCCGGCCGCGGCCTCCGGCGCATCGGCGGCCGAAGCGGCATCGGCGCCTTCACCGGCGAGCCAGGCCGAGTTCACGCGCTCGCTCGACAGCGTCATCGCCACGCTAGACAACGAGCGCCAGCGCACCGCGCTCTTGAACCAGCTCAAGAAGCTGCGCAGCGCGTCGGAAAACGTGGCGCCCGCGCCCGCATCGGGTGCGGCGGCGACCTCGGGGCTGCTGGGCGCGATCGCGTCGGGCTTGGCCTCCGTCGAGGCGGACGCGCGCCGCGGCCGCAGTCCGTTTCACTACTGGGCAGGGCGCTTCAGGGCAGCCGGCATCGAGCTTTACGACATCGCTTCGGGCGGAGAGGGGGAAAGCCTCGGCCGCGTCGTGTTCGATCTCTTCGCCATGCTGGCCGGCTGGGGCGCGTGCGCGGCAGTGCTGCGCTGGCTCGAGCGGCGTCTGCTGAGGCGTTTCGATGTCGAGACCGGTCTGCGGCCCGATCCGCGCACCATCGATTTGCTGATTTTCGTCGTGCATCGCGCGGCGCCGTGGATCGTGGCGTTCGTCGGCGCGCTCGTGGTCGAGCGCTCGATGCCGGACGCGCTCGGGCGCACGCTCGCCCTCGTGATCGCCTATGCGATCGTCGCGGGCGCGGTGTTCTCGTCGATCTGCCTGATCATGTTTTCGCTGTTCGGCTCGGGGCACCGGCGCGCGGCCGTGCGCCTGCTGATTGCGCGCTCGCGCCGGCTGCTCTTCGCCATCGGCGTGCTGGCCGCGCTCGGTGACGCCGCGACCAATTTCGAGGTCGCACGCCAGTTGGGCGCGAACCTGGCCGCACTCGTGAGCACCGCGGCGAACCTGGCGGCCGCCGCATTGACGGTCGTATTCGCCATCGCGTTTCGACGGCCAGTTGCGCATCTCATCCGCAACCGCAGCTATACGCTGCGTCACGGACACAAGGCGCTCACCGAAGTCCTCGACGTGCTCGCCTCGCTCTGGCAACTGCCGATGCTGCTGCTCGCCGGCGCTTCGATCGTCGCCACGTTCGGCGGCATCGGCAGCCGCGACGACGTGCTGCAGATCTCCGTGGTCTCCGCGCTCCTGCTCGTGCTCGCGTTCTTCCTCTCGGCCGTCGTGCTGCGCATCACGCGCCCGAACCCCGCGCGCGTGCGGCGGCGCTCGCCGTATCTGCGGCGTTTGCTGCGCTTTGCCGGCACGCTGCTCGTGGTCTTCATCTGGTTCGCATATTTCGAGTCCTGCGCGCGTCTTTGGGACATCTCGCTTGCCGCCATCATCGAGGCGAACGTGGCCGCGCGCGGTATCGCGCACGCCATTTTCGCGATCGTATCGACGGTGTTTCTCGCGTGGCTCGTCTGGATCACGGTCGATACCGCGATTCTCGAAGCGCTCAACCCGACCGGCCCGCGCACCAAGGGCCGCGCGCCCAGCACGCGCGCGCGCACGATGCTGCCGCTCGTGCGCAACGCCGTGCTCGTGACGATCCTCACGATCACCGGCATCGTGACCGCGGCCAACCTCGGCATCAACGTGACGCCGCTGCTCGCCGGTGCGGGGGTGATCGGGCTTGCGATCGGCTTCGGCGCGCAGTCGCTCGTGGCCGATCTCATCACGGGCCTCTTCATCATCATCGAGGAGACGATCTCGGTGGGCGACTGGATCGACATCGACAACGGCCATGCGGGCACGGTCGAACATCTGTCGATTCGCACCGTGCGGCTGCGCGACGGGCAAGGCGCGATCCACGCCATTCCGTTCTCGCAGATCAAGATCGTGAAGAACCTATCGCGCGATTTCGCGTTTGCGGTATTCGAAGTGCGGGTGCCGTTCTCGGTCGATCTCGATACGATTACGCGCATGATTCGCGAAACGGGCGCCGAACTCGTGGCCGATTTCCGCTATCGCCGCGAGATACTCGGGCCCGTGGAGGTGTGGGGGCTCGACCGGTTCGACCCGAACTGGATGGTCGTGAAAGGGCAGATCAAGACGCGGCCGCTGCAGCAGTGGAGCGTGGCGCGCGCGTTCAATGCGCGGCTGAAGCGGCATATGGACGAAGCCGGCATCGAGATGCCCGTGCCGCAGATGCAGGTGCACATGTCCTCGCGCAGCGGCGATGTCGAGGAGCCGCGTGGGGACCCGCACGACGCGGCGCATGGGCATCCGCATGCGCCTGGCGGCGTGGCGCGCGATGCCTCGCACGAGCCGAGGCCCGCGCCGCCGCCAACCGCGGGCCCCGAGGGCGCGCCGCCACAGATTCCCACGGCGGGCAGCCGCGGCTGAACGCCTGCACCGCTTAGCCCCAATGCGGCCAATTCAAATCACCTTGTCGCGCCGCAGTTGCGCGAGCGCTTCGACGCTCAGTCCCAGTGCGCCATAGACCGCCTCGTTGTGCTCGCCGAGCGCAGGTCCGCTGCGCGGCACGCCGGCAGGCCGACCCTTCACGCGTGGCACGATGCACGGCGCCGGCACCGAGCCCAGATCCGCGTCAGGCAGGCGGATGATGGTTTCGCGCGCGATGAAATGCGGATCTTCGGCGATGTCGTCGATGGTGTAAATCTTCGTGTGCGGCACGCCGGCCTCGGTCAGCCGAGCGGTGAGCAGTGCGAAGGGAAGTGCCGCGAACGCCTTCTCGAGCCGCGTGTCGAGTTCTGCTGCATGCGCGACGCGGCTCACGTTGTCGACGAAGCGCACATCGTCGGGCACGTCGTGAAGTTCGAGCGCCGCGCACAACCGCCTGAAGATCGGTTGCGACGACGCCACGAGCGAGAACCTCACGCCGTCGGCGCTGCGGTACATGTTCGAAGGCGCGGTATAGGTCGCGCGGTTGCCATGGTGGCCGCGCACGAGACCGAGCTGTTCGCGCTCCACGGCGAGCGGCTCCAGCATGCGAAAGAGCGCTTCGGTGGCCGAAAGATCGATTTCCACGCCGCGCGCCGCCGGGTCCGAGCGCATGCGCACCATCTCCGCCGCAATCGAAAACGCGGCGAAGAGGCCCGCTACTGTGTCGCCCATCGGGAAGTTCATGTGCAGCGGCGCGCCGTTCGTTTCGCCGGTCAGTTGCGTGAGGCCGCTCATGGCCTCGAAGATGCGCGCGAAGCCGCCGCGCTGACGGTACGGCCCGGTCTGGCCGAAGCCGGTCAGACGCAGCACGACGAGGCGCGGATTGGCCGCGTGCAGCGTCTCGAAGTCGAGTCCCCATTCCTCCAGTTTGCCCGCGCGGAAGTTCTCGACGAGCACGTCCGTCTGCGCCACGAGCCGCAGCAGCAGTGCGCGCCCCTCGGCCTTGCGCACGTCGAGCGTGATGCCGCGCTTGCCGCGGTTCGTCACTTTCCAGTAGAGCGAAATATCGTCCTTGACGGGCTGCAGCTTGCGCAGCGCATCGCTGCCGTCGGGCAGTTCGATCTTCGTGACATCGGCGCCGAGATCGGCGCACAGCGTGGCGCCGAAGGGACCGGCCACGACCGTCGAGAGATCGAGAATGCGCACGCCGGTCAGGGGCCCTTCCTGTTGATCGTGTGGCGTACCTGCTTGCGCGCTGGTGGCGGTGCCGGAATCGCTGTCCGTGAGCATCGTGTCTCCTCGTGCCGAATGGAAATGGTCTGCCTGAAACAGTAGGCGAGAGCGCCGGCTCCGTTCAACTGGCGTACCGCAGAGCGAAACACTATGCTGAATTTCTTGACCCCTGGAAGGCGTTTATCGACCATGAGTTCGTCCAATTCGAAACCGTCTCGCCGTCAGACTACGCAGATGCAATCGCCCACGCCATCCGTATCCGAACGCCGCGCCGCGCCCTCCAGCGGCGTACGGCGCCTCGCGAGCCGGCCCGACGCCGCTCACGTGCATGACGAGGGCGGCACGCATGTGCCACTCACTGGCGAGCCGCTTTTGCCCGCGCCACCCGACGCCGAATCGACCGATCGCCAGTTCGCGATCAACCTCGCGCGCGGCCTTCAGGTGCTGCGCGCGTTCACGCCGGCCGAGCCGATGCTCGGCAACCGGGAACTGGCGGACCGCACCGGGCTGCCCAAGGCCACCATTTCCCGGCTCACCTACACGCTGACGCTGCTCGGCTATTTGAACCGCAGCGAGAAGTACCAGCGCTACCGGCTCGGCGCGGGCGTGCTGACGCTGGGCTATCCGATGCTCGCCGCCATGCAGATTCGGCAGATCGCGCGGCCCTATATGGAAAAGCTCGCGCGCGAAACGCGCTGCTCCGTGAACCTCGGCATGCGCGACCGCTTGAGCGTGGTCTACGTCGATAGCTGCCGCCCGGGCCGCGACAACCGCGCGCAACCCGACATTGGCAGCACGCGGCCGCTGTTGGCCACATCGATCGGGCGCGCGCTTCTGATCGCCGAGAGCGCGAAGGAACGTCAGGCGGTACTGAACCGCCTGCGCCTCGACGACCCCGAACGTTACGCGGCTGACCTGCCGCAGTGGGACGCCGACCAGGCTGCCTTCGCGTCGCGCGGCTACACGCTAAGCCGTGGCGACTGGATTCGCGATATTCACGCCATCGCCGTGCCGGTGCGCCAGCCGCCCGACGACGAACGCATCGCGCTCAATTGCACGATCGTGAGCCGCCGTCTCGCCGACGACTGGATCGAGCGCACGGTCGCGCCGCTCTTGCTCGAAGCGGCGCTGCGCATCGAGCGCGCGTGCGGCGTGACGGATGCGCGCGCGTTGGCGGGACCGCCCTGATACCGAACGGCACCGAACGCAACTCAAACTGGATGGAGACACGATGATTCGCGACGCCGCACGCCTGAACCGCCTGCTCACGCAGCTCTATCGCTTCGTGCAGGACGAATGTATCCCGCTCGAGGCGCAAATCGACCGTACCGACGTACTGCCCGAAGCGCTCGTTGCGCGCATGCGCGAACTGGGTCTGTTTGGCCATAGCATTCCCGAGGCGTACGGCGGCTCCGGCCTCACGACGGAAGAACTCGCGTGCGTGAACATGGTGGTTTCTCAGGCGGCGCCGACCTTTCGCGCGCGCTTTGGCGGCAACACCGGCATCGGCTCCGAGGCGCTCATCGCGGACGGTACGGAAGAGCAGAAGCGGCGCTATCTGCCGCGTCTGGCAAGCGGCGAAATCACGGGATGTTTTGCGCTGACCGAGCCCGACGCGGGCTCGGATGCCACTGCGCTCGCCACCATGGCGCGCCGCGACGGCAACGACTACGTGCTCGATGGCAGCAAGCGCTACATCACGAATGCGCCGATCGCGGACCTGTTCACCGTGTTCGCACGCACGAACCCGGACGACCCCGGCGCGGGCGGAATATCTGCATTCCTGATCGAACGCGGCACACCGGGGCTCGCGACCTCGGAGGGCTATCGCATGATGGGGCAGCGGGGTTCGCCCGTGGGCGAAGTGCTTTTGCAGAACTGCCGCGTAAGCGCGTCGGCGGTGCTTGGCGGCGAGCCTGGGCGAGGCTTCAAGAGCGCGATGAAGGCGCTCAACAAGCAGCGCATCAATCTGGCGGGGCTGTGCGTGGGCCCGGCAATCCGCCTGCTCGACGAGATGCTTGCCTACGCGAAGGCGCGCGAACAGTTCGGCAAGCCGATTGCCGAATTCCAGCTCGTGCAGCAACTCATTGCGCAAAGCAACACCGACATCCACGCGGCGCGCGCACTCGTGCTTCAGACGGCGCGCGCACGGGACCGCGGTGAGGACGTGACGATGGCGGCTTCGATGTGCAAGCTGTTCGCATCGGAAATGTGCGGACGTGTGGCCGATCGCGCGGTGCAGGTCTATGGCGGCGCCGGGTACATCGCCGATAACCCCGTCGAGCGTCTCTATCGCGATGTGCGCCTGTTCCGGCTCTACGAGGGTACGTCGCAAATTCACGAGATCAACATCGCGAAGCAGACGCTGCGCGCACCGTTGCACGACGTACGCGATCACCAGTTGCATCAGAGCGCCGAATAGGCACTCAGCAAGAGCCCCACGGGAGACGCCTCATGGTCCGACTCGGTCCCACTGCCATTTGCCGCGCACTCGGCGCGCGCTATCCGGTCTTCGGTTTCTCGCATTCGCCCGACGTGATCGTCGCGCTCGCCGAAGCTGGTGGCTTTGGTGTGCTAGGCCTCGCGCGCGAGATGCCCGACGATATTGCGCAGATCATCGCGCGGGTCGAGAAAAGACTCGCGGGCAAGCCGTACGGCATCGACCTGATGCTGCCCGCCGGTGTGCCCCAGCATGCCGATATCGGCAACGTGCGCGCGGCGCTGCCATCCGCGCACATCGAATTCGTCGCGGCATTGCGCGAGCGTTTCGCACTCGCCGCCCCCACACGGCCGAGTTTCTTCACGACGCAGGTGCGCAGCGAGGCGCTCTTCAACGCGCAGATCGAAGCCGTGCTCGCTTCGAAGGCGTGCGCCGTGGCGACGGCGATCGGCATCCGGCCCGAACTGATCGCTCGCGCGAAAGCTGTGGGCAAGTACACGATCTCGCTGGTCGGCTCGCCGCGCCATGCGCAAAAGGCGCTCGCGCTCGGTGTCGATGCGCTCGTCGCGCAGGGCGCGGATGCGGGTGGTCACACCGGCCCGATCGGCACCTTCTCGCTCGTGCCGCAAATCGTGGCCGTTGCGGCAGGGCGGCCCGTGCTCGCAGCGGGCGGCATCGGCACCGGCGCGCAGGTCGCGGCCTCGCTCGCGATGGGCGCGCAGGGGGCGTGGCTCGGCACGCTATGGCTCGCCGCGAAGGAGAACCACACGCCGCCCGCGCTGCTGCAACGTCTGATCGAAGCGAACAGTGACGACACGCTCGTCACGCGCGCGCACAGCGGCAAGCCGTGCCGCGTCGTGCGCAGCGCATGGATCGACGCCTGGCAGGCGAGCGACGCGCCCGCGCCGCTGCCCATGCCGCAGCAACAGGCGCTCACGGGCGGCGACTTCAGCGCGATGCATGAGTACGACTGCGCGGATCTGATCTACGAGGCGGCGGGGCAAAGCGTCTTTGCGATCGATGCGCCCACAACGGTCGCGGCGCAAATGGCCACGCTGATCGCAGAGGCGAACGAAGCGCTTGCGGCGCTAGAGGCGGCGATGGCTGATTGAAGCTGTGGCGCTCAGACGAAAACAAGATGATATGGAGACGACAATGGATGCAAAGGCATCAGGCGGATCGATACGCGCGTGGCTGATCGTCGCCATGCTGTTCCTGTTCATGGTGATCAATTTCGCCGATAAAGCCGTGTTCGGCCTTGCGGCCGTGCCGATGATGCGCGACCTGAATCTCAGCCCGCGCGAATTCGGGCTGGTCGGCAGCAGCTTTTTCCTGCTGTTCTCGCTCTCGGGCATCGGCTTCGGGTTCGTCGCGAACCGCGTGCAGAGCAAATGGCTGCTCGCGCTGCTGGCGGTGGTGTGGAGCGCCGTCCAGTTTCCGCTCGTCACCGCGAGCGTGACGCTGCCCATGCTGATCGCCTCGCGCGTGCTGCTCGGTTTCGGCGAGGGCCCGGCGTTTCCGCTCGCGCAGCACGCCTGCTACAAGTGGTTCGACAACGCGCACCGCAATGTGCCGAACACCATCGTGCAGCAGGGCGCGAGCGCGGGCCTCATGCTCGCGGGGCCGATCCTCTCGTACCTCGTCGTGCGCTACGACTGGCATATGGCGTTCTTCGCACTCGGGATTGTCGGCCTCGTGTGGACGGCGCTATGGCTCGTGATCGGACGCGACGGCCCAGTGGGTGCAGCCAGCCATGCAACGGGTGCGGCGCACGGTGGCGCGGGCGAAACGATCGCCTATCGCCACCTGCTGCTCAACCGCACGTTCATGGGCGTGCTCTTCATCTACTTTGTCGAGTACGCCGTCATTTCGCTCGCGTTCACCTGGTTTCCGGTTTATCTGCGGCTGGGTCTGGGCTATGCGCCCATCGTGACCGGGTGGCTCTTTTCGAGCATCGTCGGCTCGTTCATTCCGGTGACGTTGCTGCTCGCGTGGGTCTCGCAGCGGCTCATCCGCAAGGGTGTCAGCTCTCGGATCGCGCGCGGCGCGATGGTGAGCGGCTTTGCCATGCTCGGCGGCGTGCTGTTCCTCGCGACATCGACCGGCCTGAGTCCCGCGCTCAAGGTGGCGTGCCTCGCGATCGGCGGCGCGCTGAGTCAGCTCATATTTTCGTTCGGACCGCTGATGATCAGCGATATCGTGTCGGTCCGGCAACGCGGCGCGCTGCTCGGCATCAACAGCTCGATCGGCACGCTTGCCGGCCTGATCGCGCCGGCGCTGATGGGCGGCATCGTGCAGGCCAATCACGGCAATCCGGCGCTCGGCTACGAGCACGGTTTCATTGTGGTGGGGGTATTGCTGCTCGCAAGCGGCGCGCTCGGTCTCGCGCTGCTGAACCCAGAGCAATCGCGCCAGCGCATTCTCGAAGCTTCACGGTGCGACGCGGCGCAGTCCTCGGACAACGAAGGCAGCCGGCAGCGCACCGTGTCTGCCTCGATGGATATGGGTCCGTCGCGTTAGGGCGCAAGCGCTGGCTTGCACGCGAGCGGCAGCACGTCGTTGACTTGCGTACAGATATGCTCGGCGGCGACGCCGTAGACGTGCAGCGAGACGGCCTGTGCATCGCTGCCGTTTGAAAGCCGGTGGATGCTGGTGCGCCCGCGTCCGCCGAACGACACCGCGCCACTCGCGCGCGGGTGCGAGCGGACCACGTCGGCCCCCTGGCGCGCTTCGTCCCACGTGTAGAGCGTTTCGGTCAGCGTGCCGTCGAGCACGGTGTAGCCGCACCAGGTCTGATGCGCGTGGATCGGGCTTGCCTGGCCCGGCTGCCAGACGAGCGCCGCCACCGTATAGCGGCCACGCGTGTCCGTTGCGATGATATGACGCCGGTACGTGTCGGCGCTGCCTTCGCGCTGCGCGCTCGTCACGAGCGCCGGGTCGGCGAGCGCACGCGTGAGCGCCTCGCGCATGCCGCGCGCGAAGCGTGCGCAGCGCGACGGGTCGCCGGGCGTCGCGCAGGCATCGAAGGCCGCGTCGAGCGCGGCGGTGAAGCGCGCGACGGCCGCGGCGTGCTGCTCCGCGGTGTGCACAGCGCTCAGCAGGGCGAGTTCGGCAGGGGCGTTCATGGCGTGTTCTTCTTCCGTTGGCTATAGGAAGATTTATAGCTGTTCGCGCCGAGAAAGAGTTTTCCTATTTTTCCCCCGTTTTCCTATCATGTAGAATAAATTTCTACACTTCGGGGAATGCGGAAATGGATCTCATCGACAGAAAGCTGGTGGAGCTGCTGCAGCAGGACGCGACCATGCCGGTCGCCGAATTGGCGCAGCGCGTCAATCTTTCGCAAACGCCATGCTGGAAGCGCGTGCAGCGCCTGAAGGAAACGGGCGTGATTCGGGCGCAGGTCGCGCTGTGCGACCCTCGCAAGCTCGGCGTTGGGACGACGGTGTTCGTCGCCGTGCGCACCAACCAGCACACCGAGGCGTGGGCGCAGACCTTTACGCGCGCCGTGCAGGAGATTCCCGAGATCGTCGAGGCGTATCGCATGAGCGGAGAGACCGACTATCTGCTGCGCATCGTGGTCTCCGATATCGACGATTTCGACCGCGTCTACAAGCAGCTCATCCGCGCCGTGCCGCTATTCGACGTCAGTTCGAGCTTCGCGATGGAGCAGCTCAAGTACTCGACGGCGCTGCCTGTGCGCAGCGGGGCGTAGTGGTACCTGGCGGCGCGCAGGGCCCTGTGGCGCAAGCCGTCTGCAAGGCATGGCGGCGTAGAATGCCCGTTCCTGTCATCTAATTCCAATTCGAGGCTGGGCACGACTGATGAACGAACCGCGCAAGAAGAACCCCACCGTCGGCGTTGCCGTGCTCATCGTGGTGGTGGTGATGTTCGTGATCGGCACCGTGCTGTTCAACGCGCTGAAAAGCAAGCGCGAGTACGAGGAAAGCATGGGCGCCGGCGGGGCAAACGCATCCGCGAGCACGGCCGCTTCGCAAGCCAGCGGCTCGACGCAGTGACGCGCCGGGCCATTGCTTGCTTATTCCTCCGGTAGCCGGATGATGCTCGCGTCGCGGCGAATGAGCCAGGACGCCGCGATCATCTGCTTGCATTGATGCGCGAGCAGCTTGAGCTCCTGGGGAAGTTCCGCAGTGGGTCCGAGCGTGCGCTCGGCTTGCACCACCATGGCATCGAGTTCGCGCGTGAGCTGCTTCGTGATGTCGGTTTGATCGAGCGGCGCGGGCGTGCCCGCTTCGGCGACGACGAGGTTCTCGCGCACGCACGAAAGCGCGCGCTCGAGCGCGTCGAGCTTGACCTCTGGCTGGTCGGGCCGCGCCGTGCTGCGCAATAGCGGGGCGGTGGCCGTGATCTGCGAGGCGAGCACGTGGCTGCGCACGAGCAGATCGTTGAGCTCCGGCACGAACTTCTGCGCGGCCTTCGGTTCCAGCATCATGCGCTGGAACGCCTGGCCGAGATTCGCAAACGCCACATGCACGTTCTTGCGCGCGAGCCGGTAGCGGAAGT
Source organism: Paraburkholderia acidiphila (assembly GCF_009789655.1). GTDB lineage: Bacteria > Pseudomonadota > Gammaproteobacteria > Burkholderiales > Burkholderiaceae > Paraburkholderia > Paraburkholderia acidiphila. The sequence goes on along the minus strand of NZ_CP046909.1, from coordinate 1,860,264 downwards.
CGCGTGCGAGCGACGGTGTAGCCGCCGCTGCGTTTGAAGGGCTTTGCGCGGACTGTGCAGGGGTTTTCGCGCCCACGGCCGCCACGGGCGAGCCGGCAACGCCGGCTGTGGGCGAATCGCCGGCAGTCGCGGCGGTGACGGCGACTGGTTCGTCAACGACACTCGCCGCGTTCGCCGAGGCGCTTGCCATGGCGCTCACGCCGGCCGCGTCCGCTGCAATCGCCGCCGCGGGCGCTTCATGGACCGCTTCATGAACCGCTTCATGAACCGCTTCATGAACCGACACGCGTGCGCCTGCCTCGCTCACCGAGGCCCCCGCGAATGCCGGCTGCGGCGCGCTCGTACGCCCGCTCCACCACCAGCTCGCCTCGAGATAGCTGCGTGTCGCGGCGATCATGTCGTGCACGAGCTTGCCCATCAGGCGGTATTCCCAGTAGGGGAACAGATGGCTCGCGGCGATGGCGATCATGCAGCCCACCACCGTGTCGATCGCGCGCTCGCCGATGATGCGCATGTTGCCCGGCGCGAGCAGATGGAACATCAGCAGCACATAGGCCGACGTGAACACCACGCTCGCCGTGTAGTTGAAGAGCAGGAGGCTATAGCTCATCACCATCGCCGCGAACATCGAGACGAGCAGCACGAGCGGCTGCTTCACGAGCAGGATCAGCGCAATGCTCGCGATACAACCGATCAGCGTGCCGACGATACGCTGCGCGTTGCGCTGGCGCGTGAGCGAATAGCCCGGCTTCAGAATGATGATGCTCGTCATCACGATCCAGTAGGCATTGGTGAGCGGCAACAGCCGCCCGAGCCAGAACCCCACCGCCACGGCGATCGTCACGCGCAGCGCGTGGCGAAAGCTCGGCGAGGCCATCGTGAGATTCGAGAAGATCTGTAGCCAGGACACGCGACGGTTCGTGACGAAGCGTGTCAGCGCCTCGTCGACGCGCACCTCGGTCTCGGTCGTCGGCACTTCGCTCGCGAGACTGCGGCGCATGCGGTCGATCAGGCGTGTGGCGCTCCAGATGCGCCGGAACGACGCCGAGATCGCGGCATAGGCCTCCGGGTCGGTTGCGGCCAGATCGCGTTTTTTCAGCTGCTCGAGCTCGTATTCGATGGCGCGCAGTTCGGCTTTCACGTTCACGCTCGCGCGCGGCGCCTCGTTTTGCAGCACCGCGAGGCCGATGTCTTCGAGATCGGCAGCGGCCTTGCGGATCAGGTCGCGGTAGAACACGAGCAGGTCCGAGCCGCCGAAGGTGTTGCGCACGAGCGGGTAGTCGGTGTGCGCGCCGACGAACAGCTCATGCAGATCGACTGTGTTGATGAACAGGTTGAAGTGCATCGCGCGCCGCGCATCGATCTTGCCGGCCCTGAGTTTGGGCAGGTTGCGCAGCACGATGTCGCGCGCCGCGTCCTGGCGCTCGACGGCGGCGATCTGCTTCGCGACGAGGTTGCGATAGCACTCGTCGAGATCGTTGTCGAGGTCGAAGAACTGGGCGCGCGCGAGCAGATAGTCGGCGCAGGCGAACACGCTTTCGGCGAGCGCCTGCTGCTCGATGCGATCGAGCATCAGCTGGCTGATCAAGGTCGACCACGCCGTGTACCAGAGGCCGCCTAGGAGGATCCACAGCGCGTTGACGAGCGCGAGGTGCGGGGTGAAGTGCTCTTCGAGCGTCATCACCATCATGAAGAGCGTGGCGAAGCTGATCTGCGGCCAGCGGTTGCCGTAGACCACGATCAGCGAGAGCACGAAGGTGAGCGGCACGACCGTGGCCCATAGCGCGATGGGACTGAAGGTGGCGAGGCCGGTCGCGTAAGCGGAGAGAAACCCGATCACGCTGCACGCGAGCATTTCGTTGCGCTTGTACTTGAGCGGTCCCGGCATGTCGACCACGCAGGCGCCGAGCGCGCCGGTCGAGATGGTGAAGCCCAGCTCGCTCTTGTGAAAGACGAACAGGCACAGGACGGCCGGAAGCGAGATGCCGATCGCGATGCGCAGGCCGCCGTAAAAGTACTGGCTATAGAGGAATTTCCTGATTTCTACGGAGTAGCGCATCGACTGCCGGGAAGTTCGAAAGCGGACGGTACGCCGCGGACTGTGGCGCTGAGTCTAACGTATTTCGGGCACGATCTGACCGACGATGCGTGCGGGACCGGGAGTCTTTAGTCCACGCTCAATGTCGTCGCGTTCGGCGACGCAGCCGCGTCGCCGAGCAGGCCGTGCGTGCCGTGGATGCGCCGCATGCGTGTGCGATACCAGAAGGTCCAGGCCATCAGTCCGCCGAACACGCCATAGCCGATGATCGGCGAAACGACGAGAAAGCGCTCGATCGGCCAGGTGGCGGCCAGCCAGGTGCGCAGTGCGGAGTCGAGACACAGCCCGAAACCCCAGATGAACGTGAGCAGCCGCATGGCGGCGACGAAGCTCGCGTTGTCGTTCCAGAGCTGTTCGAGCCGCGCGACACCCTCGCGAGTCTCGCGCGCGACCGTCGCTCGCGTGAGATAGAACACGAGCGGGCGCTTCGCCAATAGCGAAATCAGGAAGGCGACGCCGATCGCGCCCGAGGCGAGGCTCTCGCGCATCAACAGGACGCGCGGGCTGCCGCCGAACGCCACGGCGAGGAGCGAGAGCACGATGCCAAGCAGAATGACGGCCGAGAGGGCATCCACGCGCCGAAAGCGCACCAGTTCGACGACGCTCCACGCAAGCGGCGGCGCCGCCGAGGCAATGAGGCCGCCGACTTCGCCCCAATGCGGCTCGGCGAGACGATAGGCGACCCAGGGAAGCAGCAGGTTGACCGCCAGTTCGGCGACGAATGCTGGACGCAGCTTCATGGGTTGCGTACTCCTGAGGGTTCGACCGAAGGAATGTCGCCAGTATGGTTCATGCGTCCCGCCGAGGCAAACTGGCTGCCCAGGCGCCCCGGCAAGTGTGGCTGCATTTCGCATGCCCGTGGCAGAGGCTTGGCATTTGCGCTGAGTCTATGGCGCGTGCGTTGTGCGCTTGTGTCAACCTGGCCGCGCTGTGCGACACTGCCGCGTGTTCTCCTTCTCTCTACCCATGACCGCACGCGCGCCCATCCCGTTGCAGGAAATCGAACTCGTCGCCGTTCGCGCACAGGGCGCGGGCGGACAGAACGTCAACAAGGTGTCGAGCGCGATTCATCTGCGTTTCGACATCCGCGCGTCGTCGTTGCCCGAGGTCCTCAAGATGCGTCTGCTCGCGCTCGCCGACCGTCGGATTACGAGCGAGGGCGTCGTGGTGATCAAGTCGCAGGAATACCGCACCCAGGAACAGAACCGGGTGGCCGCGCTCGCGCGCCTCGAGGAACTGGTCGACAGCGTGAGCGTGACGCGCAAGGCGCGCGTGGCGACGCGCCCCACGCGCGCCTCGAAGCTGCGCCGGCTCGACAGCAAGGCACGCACCGGCGAGTTGAAGGCGGGGCGGCGGCGCGTCTCCGAATAGCTGCCACGATCGGGTGCGCCTCACCGGTTCGCCACATGCATTAGCCGCGCTCGCGCCACGGGCGCTCGCGTGGCCCGTGCTCAGGCGGAAAGTCCGCGCACAACACGTGCGTCGCGCCGCCATAGTCGAGCGCGATGGCCGCGGTGTAACACAGCTCGCCGTCGTTAAGCGAGTAGTGCGGACCCATCACCGCGACCCGGCCGGGCGCGGCGAGCGCGCGCCGGAAGTACTCGCGGCGGGACCAGTTGCTGTCGGTGTCCGGGTAGAAAGGCGCGAGGCGCGCGGGCGGCCCGACGCCGGGCACGGCAATCGAAGGCTCGTGCTGCTCGCCATGTTCGTCCGCGCTGAAGACACGCTGTGCGTGGCTGTCGCGGTCGCCGAAAATCGCCTGTGCGGCCGCTTCGAGCGTTCCGCCACCCGTGAGCACGCGTGCGCCGCACAGCATGGCGTGTGAAAGTGCGCCGAAATTGACCTGCTCGATGATCTCGGTGCTGCGCTGGTAGTCGGCGAAACGCCGCCACATCGACTGCGCCAGCGCGGCCGCGGCGGCGCTGGCTTCCCGCACCGAAGCCTGCGGCTCGCCAAACCAGAATCCCTGCACGAGATCGACATCGGCCTGCATCAATACCATGAGCTGCGACTCGGTTTCGACGCCTTCTGCCAGCACCATCGTCCCGGCGTGATGAAGGATCGAAACGAGTTCCGTGATGAATGCGACATGACTTTCGCCGCTGGCCGCGCGCGTGACGAGCGAGCGGTCGAGCTTGACGATGTCGGGCCGGTAGCGCCAGACGCGATCGAAATTGGAGAAACCCGCGCCGAAATCGTCGAGTGCGACGAGGAAATCGCGGCGGCCGGCAGGCGGGCGTTCGTCGACGAACGAGCCGTGCTCGTCGCCGCCGCGCTGTTCGAGGACCTCGATCACCACGCGTTCGCGCGGGAAGTCGAAGTGCCGGCACAGGCCGTCGATCGCGGCTTGTGCGGGGTCGGCGGCGCGAGCGCTGCGCGGCAGCGTGTTCAGAAAGATCCAGCCGGTCTCTACGCCTTGTCCGACGAAGTTCGCGAGGTGCAGACAGCGGGCGAGTTCGTCGAGTTGCTGCGCTTCGGCGCCTTCCACTGCCGAGAACAGAGCCGCTGGGGCGACGGCGCGGCCCGAGGTGTCGGTGGCGCGCAGCAACGCCTCGTAGCCGACCACGCGCTGATGCGTGATCGAGAGCACGGGCTGGAAGGCGCTGTCGAGCGCGTGGTCATGCCACTGCGCATGCCAGCGCGCACCCCAGCCGGCAGCATGCGGCTGGAGTTGGGCAAGCAGGCTGGCGGTGTCCGCCGCCTTTGTTTCCGACGGATCGTTCGGCATGGCTCGGGACGCGCGGCGACGCGCGCGGTTCGTGAGCGTTTGAACCCGCCGGCTCGTGGGTTGCGCAACTGCCGTTTCTCGCAGGCGCTCGTCCGACGGCGGTAACCGGCAGGGCCTGTCGTCAAGTGTACGGACTATCGCAAAATGCTGCGCGCACAAGTCGTGCCCGGTACAGCGACGCGATGCGTGTCGATGGAGGGAAGTAAGTCGAGGTCGGGAGCGGGCGCCCGCGTCGGTGCGGGCGCCTCGGGTACCGTCTGCCGGCGGCCGGCTTTGCCGTTCAGTGCGCGGTGTCGGGAACGTCGAGAATCAGGATGATGGTCCAGTCCGCGTCGCCTTCGTGATGGTATTGGCGTTCGGCGACGATGAACGGCTGCTGCTTGCCGGCCGGCCCGAGGAACAGCACGTCGCCTTCCATTGGCAGGCATTCGATGGGGGGCAGCGCGAGGTACGCGTCCTGGCTGCCGCCGCGCGGCATCAGTTTTTCGATCTTGCGTGAGGCCGCTTCGGTCCATTCGATGTCGAGCTGGATGTTGCTCATTGTGATTCTCCGCGCGTGGCGCGCACAAAAGGTTGGGTCTACGCCGACCGGGGCGTTTTCGAGGTGCGCGACTTTAGCATACCGCGCCCGCGCGCCGTCGCGGTGGCGATGCGCGCGGGGCGACCCATGCAGCGGGGTGACGCTGCGAACAAAAAAGCCGACGACGGCAAGACCGGCATCGGCTTCATTCCCGGGACGGCGCCGCCCGCGTGCGCTGGGCGGTGCGCCGTGTGGCCTCCTGTTCTTACTGGGCGGGGGCCTTCTTGTGATGCGAATGCCCCGACTTGTGATGCGTCATGGGTGCCGGCGCGGGCGCGGCTTCCTGTTGCTGCTGCAGGGCCTGCGCGCGCTGCAGGACGTCGTCGGCTCTCGCCGGGTCGGTGCTCATCGTGATGCCGTTATCCGACTGCGCATGCGCAGCGCCCGCCAGTGCGGAAAGTGAAATCAGGACTGCGAGGGACACTTTTTTCATCTCTACCTCCGAAGGAGCGGTTTATGGACCCAGCCGGTACCTGTCCAAGCAGGATGGACATGCCATTCTAACGGCCTTGCCATTCTAACGACCTAATACTCGCTCCAGATGACATCGCGTAAGCCATTCGCGCAGGAGTTACATCTCGTTACATCTGACGCCACAATACGTTCATACTAGAACCAGCCGATCATCCGATACACATAAAACTGGGCGACCCCAATCGATTCGTGGAGCGCCGTATCGGCGGACCTGAGATTGACCACGCGCGGGAGCAGGCCGCGCTCGGCGCGGCGCACGCTGGACACCGCGGGCAGCGGGTTCATGTCGAAGCGCTGGAAATCGAGCATCGCGCGGCGCATCTGGTACGACGACGTCACGAGCAGGAGCGTTTCGTCATTCCCGGCCCGGACGATGGGCGCGACGTTGCGCGCGTTCTGATAGGTCGTAAGGCTCTGGTTTTCGAGTACGAGATCGGTGCCTGGCACACCGGCGCGCAGCAGATAGGGTGCGTAGTTGTCGGCCTCGGCGCTCGCATGGTGCTGCGGGTTGCCGCCGCTTACGATCACGCGGCACGTGCCGCCCGCGCGCGCGCACTGCGCGTGGAGTTTGGCGGCAAGGGCAATGCGGGCGTAGACGTCGCGCGCGGGGACGAGTTGGCCATCGCGGGAATCGGTGCCGCCGCCCAGCATGATGATGGCGGTGCGCGCACCGAAGCGCGCCGGGCCGATCTTCGCCTGATCGTAGGGAGTGCGATATAACGCCGGCTGTGCGATATCGAGCAGCACCCCGGTGAGCCAGCCGGCGGCAAGCAGCCAGAAGACCAGCGCCGCGCAGGCTGCGACACGCCAGCGCGCGCTGCGCCACCGCAGGCCGAGCGCAATAAATAGCGCAAACAAAACGATTAGAATCAATTTGGATGAGGTAACGTATTGTTTTCGGGAATTTGCGCGTCCAACCGACCTTTGCGCCGCGAGCGTGGCGCGGCGTTGGCCGTGCGGGGAGCGGTCGAGCCGCTTTCACGGGGGCCCGGATAACCTGCAGTCCCTGCCGCTGCACAGCGCACGGCCAGGGCGCGTGGGCCCGCCAGGGCACAGAGTGCGCCGTTCTCAGGTCCGCATTGCGCCGCCGCCGGCTCGCGCGAGGCTCGATGATCGCAGGACTGCATTTTAAGAAAGAAGTGAGATGACCACGTATTCCAACGAAGCAGTACTCGAAGCGCTACGGCGGGTGCAGTATCGGCAGGTCCCGTGGGCGCGTCGTCCTGAAGTGTTCCAGTATTTGCGCGATCTCGGCATGATGGACATCGTCCGGCAGCGCACCGTTGCGCCGGCGCCGGGCTTCCATGCGCCGGTCGATATCGCGGTGCTCACCGATCGCGGCCGCGCCGAATTCGCCCGGCTCGCGCGCGACGAGCGCACGCTCCAGTGGAGCGCGCATCGCGTGGCCGACTACGTTGCGGAGCGCGTGCCTCAATCCGGCCTCGAAGCCAGCCAGTAGCACTCTACCTTCTTTGTCCCGCCAAAAAAAAGCCCGCATCGAAAGATACGGGCTTACCGGAATTACTGCTGCCACGCTGTGCTTGATGGCGTAAGGGTAGACCGCACGTGAGGCGCGGTGGTTCCCTGGGGCAGGGTATATGCTGAGCCGCGAGGCTCCGGGTAGGTCTTGCCGCCCTCCGTCAACGCCCTTTCTTCATCGGTCCCGGCAGTTCCCCTGATGGGGTTTCGCTGGCTCGCTCACTGCCGCCGCGTCGGTTCCTGCCTCTGCGGCGCGCTGCGGCGGGCATTGTCCGCAATGTCGCCGCGCAAATCGCCGCGCGGCACGGGCGCGTTGCCCGCGTTCGGGCCGCGCGCTGCGGGCGGCTGGGCGTGGGCGCCAGTGCGCGACACCGGCCATGTCGGTGCGGAGACATGCGGCGGCTGGGCGGCGACGCTGAACGACACGAACGACGCCGTTGGCGCGAACAGGGCAAAGAGGGCGAGCGGGGCTAGCGCGGACAGCGAAACCATGATGCCCCGAATGTGCAGGTTCATGGATTTCATGGTGGTTCCCCGTCAATCCAGATTCTTGACGTTAATGGACATGGTCCTAAGCTACCGTCGGCAGCGAAAGCGCGCTGTAAATATTAGTAAAGAGATGTATCGCGCGTGCCGATCGCTTTGTTGTGGACACAGCGATACGGAATGCAGTCTGGATGAGTCGCAGAGGCGCGGCATGGTTGGCACAGGACCGGGCCCCGGTCTGCGGCGCCCATGATGTGCTGAAGGGGAGAAAAGCACGCCGGGTGCATGAGGCACCCGGCGGAAATGCAAATGAAGCGGCGAATGAAGCGTGATCCAGGCCAGACTCAGGCCATCTTGACCGGCGCGCGCCACGATTCCGGGTTGGTCCAGAACGCGCCACGCAGGCGATCGCGGCTCGGCGGTGCGGGCGGTTTGGTCGCCGTGGCGCCGATACGGCCGCGCAGCGAAATTTCGCGCCCGTTCGTGCTCAGTCGCTTGACGATTTCCGTCAGCGTGCCGTCCGCCTGCCACTCGTCGAAACGGCGGCGGCAAGTCGGCGGCGAGGGGTAGCGGCCCGGGAGCTTGGACCAGCCTTCACCCGTCGAAAGCACCCAGAGCACCGCGTTGACCACAGCACGCGCTTCGACGCGAGGCCGTCCGCGCCGTTCGCTCCGTGCCGGTTCAGCACAGAACAACGCCTCGACCAGCGCCCATTCGTTGTCTCTCAAATCGTCGAACAGCATCATGTTTCACCTCAGCGAAGCTATCTCCGGTGCGCTGCCCCGCGCTGCGCACTCTTCATGTACTCCCGGCCGGATGCCGGAGTACCAGGCGGGCCCGGCTGGATCGTCCCGGACTGCATGCTTCCGGAACATCCATCGAACCTGTGCGTGCCTTAATGCGAAAACCGTGCCAGCACGTACGTTCTCGTCTTGAAGCCGCGTGGCGCCAAGCCCGCGCGGGAGATTGCCAGGGGCGTATAAGACTCGAAAACACATATCGAAGAAATCGGGAGAATCACCAATCTTGTGCACCCAAGCCCGTCCTGCGTGCGTTTGCGCCGTATTGCTGCATTGCCGCGAACAGTCGGGGGTGTCGTGCTGTTACCCGTAACAGTGCGCATTCGGCATAAAATTGCATGAAAACGAACAATTCATGAGGCGAGCGGATGAATGTGACGCTGCGGCAGTTGCGGGTCTTCATTGAGGTTGCCCGGCTGCAGAGTTTTAGCCGGGCCGGGGACGAAATCGGGCTCACGCAGTCGGCGGTGAGCCGATGTGTGCGCGAGCTGGAAGCCGAAATCGGCGTGAAGCTCGTCGATCGGACCACGCGCGAGGTTCAGCTCACGGATGTCGGCGCGAACCTGATCGCGAGCATTCCGCGCCTTCTCAACGATCTGGACGACGCCTTGCGCGAAATCCGCGAGATTGGCGAGCAGCGGCGCGGCCGCGTCGTCGTGGCGGCGAGCCCGACGGTCGCATGCCGCTTGATGCCACCGGTCGTGGCCGCGTGCGGGCGGCAGTTTCCCTACATTACGCTCGGGTTGCGTGACGACGTGCAGAGCGATGTGGTCCGCAAGATCCGCTCGGGCGAGGTGGATTTCGGAGTCATCATCGGGCCCTTTGCCGCTGAGGATCTCGAAACCGAGTGTCTGACTACGGACTCGTTCTGCGTGGTGGTGCGCGGCGACCACGCGCTCGCGCTGAGTCAGGAGGTCTCGTGGAAGGAGCTGGACGGTGAGCGCCTCGTCATGCTCGACTACGCTTCGGGCAGCCGCCCGCTGATCGACGCGGTGATGAGCGAGCAGGGCGTGCGCGCGCGCGTGGTGCAGGAGCTGGGCCATCCCGCCACGGTATTCGGCCTCGTCGAAGCAGGCGTGGGCATCAGCGTGTTGCCCTGGCTCGCGCTGCCCGTACCGGCGGGCGCGCCCTTGCTCGCACGGCCGCTCGTGCCGCGCGCGCAACGCACCGTCGAGCTAGTGCGGCGCCGCGATCGCTCGCTGTCGCCGGCCGCCGAGGCGGTCTGGTCGCTGATCCGTCAACTCGCCGGCCAGCCCGAAGCGAAGCACTGAAACCGCCGCGCCGCGCTTGCAGGCGCGGACCTCGTGGCGCCCGGCTGCGCGCTACACTTCACGTTTTCCCACATTCTGTGTCACCCGAAACCCCGATGAGCGATCTCGATCCGTCAGTCTCTCTGCCGCGCGAAGCGGTGCGTGCGTTGCGCTCGTCGCAGATCCGCGAAGTGGCGAACGCCGGGTTCGGCGTGCCCGACGTGCTGCCGTTCTGGTTCGGCGAGTCCGACCGCGTGACGCCGCCGTTCATCCGCGAGGCCGCCGCCGAGGCGCTCGGGCGCGGCGACACGTTCTATACGCACAACCTCGGCATCGCGCCGCTGCGCGAATCGCTCGCACGCTACGTGAGCGGGCTGCACGGCGCGACGCCGGTGGACAACCTCGCGGTGACGAGCGCCGGTGTCAATGCGCTGATGCTGGCGGCGCAGCTCGTCGTGGGGGCGGGCGACCGGGTGGTGGCGGTGACGCCGCTGTGGCCGAACCTCGTCGAAATCCCGAAGATTCTCGGCGCCACGGTCGAGACGGTCTCGCTCAGCTACGGGGAGCGAGGCTGGACGCTCGATCTCGACCGGCTGCTGGCGGCGCTTACGCCCGATACGCGCCTGCTCATGATCAACTCGCCGAACAATCCGACGGGCTGGGTCATGATGCGCGAGCAGCAGCTTGCTGTGCTCGAGCATTGCCGGCGCCTCGGCATCTGGGTCGTGGCCGACGAGGTCTACGAGCGTCTTTATTACGGCGACGCCAGCGAGCGCACCGCGCCCTCGTTCCTCGACATCGCGTCGCGCGAGGAGCGGCTGATCTGCGTGAATTCGTTCTCGAAGGCTTGGCTCATGACCGGCTGGCGGCTCGGCTGGATGGTTGTGCCGCGTAGCTTGACCGACGATCTGAGCAAACTGGTCGAGTACAACACCTCGTGCGCGCCTTCATTCGTGCAGCAGGCGGGCATTGCCGCGGTCGAGCACGGCGAGCCGTTCACGCGCGCGCTTGTGGCCGATCTGCGCGCCTCGCGCGACCACCTCGCCGCCGCGCTTGCGACGCTGCCCGGCGTCGACGTGAAAGTGCCGCATGGCGCGATGTACCTGTTTTTCCGGCTGGCTGGCGCGCAGAACAGCCTTGAGCTGTGCAAGGCGCTGGTGCGCGACGCCGGACTCGGGCTCGCGCCGGGCAGCGCGTTCGGACCGCAAGGCGAGGGCTTCGTGCGCTGGTGCTACGCGTGCGACCCGGCGCGGCTCGACGCGGGCGTCGAGCGGCTCGCGCGTTACCTGGAAGCGGTGGGGGCGCATTAACGGGTGCCGGGGCGCGTCAGGCCGCCGTGGCGCGAGGACGCACCAGGCGGCGGGGGCGGGGTTAAAATGAGGCAGCTCATGCGGAATGGCGTCTTTACGCACCCAACGTTTTTGCGTAATATGGCGCTCAGTCAAGCGATTCCCTGCGGGAATTTCGCGGCTCCCTCCGGCTGGGTCTGGCTCTTTGCCTGAATTTCGGCCCCCCGGTGCGTGCTCCCATCAATATGACCGATCAGAATCGGGCGAGCGCGTCTCCAGTTCCATATCGTCTTTCGTCTGTCTGATCCGGTTCCTTGAACCTGATTTACCTTACTTAGGGTCTGACCTGGCTGCATGAATACCCAAGAGGCGAAAATCGTCCTCGAGACTGCATTGATCTGCACGCAGGAGCCGTTGAAAATCGGCGAACTGCGCAAACTGTTTGCCGACGACATTTCGGCCGACACGGTCCGCAACCTGCTCGAAGACCTGCGGCATGAATGGTCCGGGCGCGGCGTCGAGCTGGTGGGGCTCGCGTCGGGCTGGCGCTTTCAGAGCAAGCCGGCCATGCGGACGTACCTTGACCGGTTGCACCCCGAAAAGCCGCCGCGCTATTCGCGCGCGGTCCTCGAAACGCTCGCGATCATCGCGTACCGGCAGCCGGTCACGCGCGGCGACATCGAGGAAATTCGCGGCGTCACGGTCAATACGCAGGTCGTCAAACAGCTCGAGGACCGCAACTGGATCGAAGTGATCGGTCATCGTGACGTGCCGGGACGCCCGGCGCTCTATGCAACGACGCGGGAGTTTCTCGATGATCTCGGACTGAAGTCGCTCGAGGAATTGCCGCCGCTCGACGATCCGTCGAGCCAGTTCGGCGAGCAACTGCTTGCCCAGCATGCGATCGAGTTTCCCGATAGCGCGGCGGCGCAGTTCGTCGCGGAAGGGCAGCCCGAGGCGGTCGCCGCTGACGCCGACGCCGCAGGCCCGGAAGATGCGGTAGCGCAGAGTGAAGCGCCGGGAGTCGAAACATGCGGGCAGCACGAGGGCGATGCGCACGAAAGGCACGACTCGCACGAAGCGGCAACTACGCACGAGGTGACAGGCGCAAGCGTTGCATACGCAGCCGAAGCCCCGGGCGACGCGGTACATGACGAAGCAAGCCTCGCGCAGCACGGGTCAGTCCCGGATGCTTACGCGCAGGATGCCGCGCACGCAGCAGATGCGGCGGGCGACGAAGAACACGAAGACCGCCGCGACGCGGCGCAGGACGACCCCGTCTCGACGACGGACGACGAAGCCGCACGACGCGGCATCTGAAGCAACAAGCATTTTTGACGCGCCCCGCAAGCGGGCGCGCAACCTGACATTTTGAGGTTGTTTTGACTGATATCCACGACACCGATTCGACCGACGCGTCCGAATCCGCTCGCCGCGCGTCCTCCGCGCGCGACGACGACACGCGTGCTTCGCAGGTCGAAGGCGAAGCACAGGGCGGCGAGGGCGAAGAGCGTCCGCGCCGTGGTCTGCGCCGCGGGCCGCGCAGCCTGATCGCGCGCCGCCGCGCGGGCGCGAAGGCCAAGGCCGCCGAAGGCGCGGAGGGCGCCGACGCGTCCGCAGCGCCTGCCGCCGAGCCGCAAGCCGCGCCCGAGCGCGCCCCGCGCAAGGAAAGCGGCGCGAAGAAGCCGGGCCGCCGTCAGAATTCAGGCGGCGCCGGGCAGGGCGAGCGTCAAGGCGAGCGCCAGGGTGAGCGTCAACAGGGCGCGGCTAAGCGCCAGAAGGGCCAGGGCCGCGGTGAAGGCCAGCCGGCTGCCGCCACGGGCGAGTCCACGCAGGACGATCTGTTCCTCTACGTGACTTCGCCGGCGTTCGACGCCGACAACGGCGCCGGTTCGGGCGTGCGCGCACCGATGCTGCGCCGCGGCCGCGCCCAGCAGCCCAAGCGCGTGCTGAGCCCCGACGACGACGCGCCGAAACTGCATAAGGTGCTGGCGGATGCGGGCATGGGCTCGCGCCGCGACATGGAGGAGCTGATCATCGCCGGGCGCGTCTCGGTGAACGGCGAGCCCGCGCACATTGGCCAGCGCATTCTGCCGACCGACCAGGTCCGCATCAACGGCAAGCCCATCAAGCGCAAGCTGCAGAACAAGCCGCCGCGCGTGCTGATCTACCACAAGCCGACCGGCGAAATCGTGAGCCACGCCGATCCGGAAGGCCGCCCGTCGGTGTTCGACCGCCTGCCGCCGATGAAAACGGCGAAGTGGCTCGCGGTCGGCCGTCTGGACTTCAACACCGAAGGTCTGCTGATGCTGACGACCTCGGGCGATCTGGCAAACCGCTTCATGCACCCGCGCTATAGCGTGGAGCGCGAGTACGCGGTGCGCGTGGTCGGCGAACTGAGCGAGGGGATGCGCCAGAAGCTGCTCAAGGGCGTCGAACTCGAAGATGGTCCCGCGAGCTTCCTGCGCATCCGCGACGGCGGCGGCGAAGGCACGAATCATTGGTATCACGTCGCGCTGGCCGAAGGCCGTAACCGCGAAGTGCGGCGTATGTTCGAGGCGGCAGGCCTGATGGTGAGCCGCCTGATCCGGACGCGCCACGGCCCGATTGCGCTGCCCAAGGGCCTCAAGCGCGGCCGCTGGGAAGAGCTCGAAGACAACCAGGTGCGCGCGCTGATGGCAGCGGTCGGTCTGAAGGCGCCGAGCGAAGAGAAGGGCGGTCGCGGCGGCAAGGAGCAGGAGCGTCGCCAGCCCGATCCGATGCAGACGTCCATGGGCTTCATCAACCGCGAGCCGGTTCTGAGCTCGCACGGGGCGATGGGTCAGCCGCGTCAGGGTCAAGGACGGCGCGGTGCGCCGGGCGGCTTCGGCGGCGGTGCGGGTCACGGCAACTTCGGCGCGGGCTCCGGCTTCGGCGGCGGCCGTGGCGGCAACCGTACGGGCGGCCGCGATGTGGACGGCAACCGTGCGCCGGGCGGCGCGGCGGGCAAGCGTGCGGGCGGCAGCAATGCCAACGGCAATCGTCGCAGCGGACCGGGCAACGGCGGCAATGCCAACCCCAATAGCAACCGCGCAGGCGGCAATAGCCGCGGCGGCCAGCGTGGCACGCCGCGCAACCGCACACGCGGCCACTAACCGCGAGGCGCGTGACGCCCGGCCGCGCCATGCGGCGGGCGTCGCGGCCAGTTAACGGTGGCAATGCGCGTGGTTAGCGCGGTATCCGCAGCCGCTGTCGTTGCCAATGCGTACGGATTGCGTGCAAAACGCCGGAAAATCCCCCTCGCGAGCCCGTAAATAACGGCAAAAGGCGATTCAGGCTTGACCGCGGATTTGCGTTAATGTGCAAAAAAGGCTAGAATCACAAAGTCGCTGGGCGTGCGGCTGTTTATCTGCGTGTAATTCGCGCCCCAGGTGCGACCACCTGGCTAAGTGAGAAGATGGGCGTTTCGCCCATTTTTTTTTGGTTCGCCCCAAATTGCTTATCAACAGATGCCGACGTTTCACGTTCGGCATTGTCAATTTGGGGCTGTCCAAAGACAACGCGCCGGGTCGTTCGTCATCGTGGGGCAAGTAGGTGAGAAGCGCGCGCGCTCACCTGGCGCGCGGCCCGCGAATCCCTAGCGAAGCAAGAATTAGAGCGAAGGAAGTTGCTGGCCCGCTGCGCAGAACATCTGGAGTGGGCATTGTGCAACTGACGGAACTGATTGAAACCACGGTCACCGGGCTCGGTTACGAGCTGGTCGACCTCGAGCGCACCGGGCGCGGCATGCTGACCATTTTCATCGATCAGCCCGCGGGGATCGCGATCGAGGACTGCGAGAAGGTCACGCGTCAGCTGCAGCACGTTCTGACGGTCGAGAACATCGACTACGAGCGGCTCGAGGTTTCGTCGCCTGGTCTCGACCGTCCGCTGAAAAAACTGGCGGACTTCGAACGCTTCGCAGGCTGCGAAGCGGTAATCACGTTGAAAAAGCCATTGGACGGACGGAAATCGTACCGGGGTATCGTGCATGCTCCCGAAGGCGAATCCATCGGTCTGGAATTCGAAGGGAAGGCGGGCCCTGCGATGCTCGATTTCACGCTCGCAGACATCGACAAAGCACGCCTTGTCCCCAAAGTTGACTTTAGGAGCCGCAAACAATGAGTCGCGAAGTGTTGATGCTGGTGGATGCGCTGGCACGCGAGAAGAATGTCGACAAGGACGTGGTGTTCGCCGCCCTTGAAGCGGCGCTTGCGTCAGCCTCCAAGAAACTCTTCGACGAGGATGCGGATATCCGCGTGCATATCGATCGCGAAAGCGGCGAACACGAAACGTTCCGCCGCTGGCGCGTCGTGCCCGACGAGGCGGGCCTGCAGGAGCCGGACCAGGAAATCCTGCTGTTCGAAGCACGCGAGCAGGATCCGGAAGCGCAGATCGACGGTTTCGTCGAGCAGCCGGTGCCTTCGGTCGAGTTCGGCCGCATCGGCGCGCAGGCCGCCAAGCAGGTCATCCTGCAGAAGGTGCGCGACGCCGAGCGCGAGCAGATCCTGAACGACTTCCTCGAGCGCGGCGAAAGCATCATGACCGGTACGGTCAAGCGCATGGACAAGGGCAACTTCATCGTCGAATCCGGTCGTGTGGAAGCGCTGCTGCGCCGCGATCAGCTGATTCCGAAGGAAAACCTGCGCGTGGGCGACCGCGTGCGCGCCTGGATCGGCAAGGTCGACCGCACCGCGCGCGGCCCGCAGATCGAACTCTCGCGCACGGCGCCCGAGTTCCTGATGAAGCTGTTCGAAATGGAAGTGCCTGAAATCGAGCAAGGCCTGCTCGAAATCAAGGCGGCGGCGCGCGATCCGGGTGTACGCGCCAAGATCGGCGTGGTGGCCTACGACAAGCGCATCGACCCGATCGGCACCTGCGTCGGCATCCGCGGCTCGCGCGTGCAGGCTGTGCGCAACGAGCTCGGTGGCGAAAACGTCGACATCGTGCTATGGTCGGAAGATCCCGCCCAGTTCGTGATCGGCGCGCTCGCGCCGGCTGCCGTGCAGTCGATCGTCGTCGACGAGGAAAAGCACTCGATGGACGTCGTGGTCGACGAGAGCGAACTCGCGGTCGCGATTGGCCGTAGTGGCCAGAACGTGCGTCTCGCCAGCGAACTGACCGGCTGGCAAATCAATATCATGACGCCGGATGAATCCGCGCAAAAGCAGAATCAGGAGCGCACGGTGCTGCGCGACCTGTTCATGGCGCGTCTCGACGTGGATGAAGAAGTCGCCGACATCCTGATCGACGAAGGCTTCACGAGCCTCGAAGAGATCGCCTACGTGCCGCTCAACGAAATGCTGGAAATCGAGGCGTTCGACGAGGACACCGTGCACGAGCTGCGCAACCGCGCTCGCGACGCACTGCTCACGCAGGCTATCGCGAACGAGGAGAAGGTGGAAAGCGCCGCGCTGGACCTGAAGAGTCTGGACGGTATCGACCCGGACCTGCTCGCGAAACTGGCGCAGCATGAAGTTCACACCCGCGACGAGCTCGCCGAGCTGGCCGTGGACGAGCTGGTCGAAATGACGGGAATGGAAGAGGACGCCGCCAAGGCGTTGATCATGAAGGCACGTGAGCACTGGTTCCAGTGACCCGGCAACGGGAAACGACTCCAGGGCGCGACGAGCAGGAAGCGACCATGACCCACTGATCTGATCGCGGCGGAGCCTTGCGGGAAGCAAGGCGCCTAAGGCCGCATGACCCGATGTCAACCGCAAGGAATCGGTCCTTGCATTAAGAGGAATGAATGGCGAGTAACAACGTAGCCCAATTTGCCGCGGAACTGAAGATGCCTGCCGGCGTGCTGCTGGAGCAGCTGCAGGCGGCGGGCGTCACGAAAGCGAGCGAAGCCGACTCCTTGTCCGAAACGGACAAGGCGCGTCTGCTCGACCACTTGCGCAAGTCTCACGGCTCGACTGATGCAGACAAGCGCAAGATCACGCTGACGAAACGGCATACGTCGGAAATCAAGCAGTCCGATTCGACGGGTAAGGCTCGCACCATTCAGGTCGAGGTGCGCAAGAAGCGCACGTTCGTCCGCCGCGACGAGTCCGCCGGTGAGGCGGAGGCATCGAATCATGCCGCCGACGCAGCCGCTGCCGCCGAAGAGGCGGAGCTGCAGCGCCGCGAGGAAGAAGCACGCCGCGAAGCAGAACTGCTCGAGCGTCAGGCGCAGGAGCTCAAGGAGCGCCAGGAACTGCTCGCGCGTGAAGAGTCGGAGCGCCGTGCGCGCGAAGAGGCCGCCGAGGCCGAGCGCCGCCGTGCCGAAGAAGAAGCAGCAAAGAAGAAGGCAGCGGCCGACGCCGCCGCTCGCGAACTGGCCGCTCAGGCCGTGGCCGCGCAGCGCAATGCCGAAGCGGAAGCGAAAGAAGTGAAGCAAGCGCAGGACCAGCAAGAAGAACAGCGCGCCGCAGCCGAGCGCGCCGCGCAGCGCGAAGCGGCCCAGAAGGCCGAAGCCGCCGCACGCGAAGCCGCCGACAAGGCGCAGAAGGAACAGGACGAGATCGCCCGCCGCCGCGCGGCTGCCGAAGCCGAAGCGCGCGCGATCCGCGAAATGATGAACACGCCGCGCAAGGCGCAGGTGAAGGCGCCCGAGCCGCCCAAGCCCGTCGAGCCGCCCAAGCCCGCCGAAGCCAAGGGCACGCTGCACAAGCCGGCCCGTCCGGAAGGTGCGCCGGCGCGTCCGGCCACCGGTGCCGGCGCCGCGGCGAAGAAGCCGGCCACGACGGCCGCGCCTTCGACGAGCGCGCCGGGTGCAGGCGCGGGCGACCGCAACAAGAAGCCGGGCGCAGGCAAGGGCGGCTGGCAGGACGACGCGGCCAAGCGCCGTGGCATCAAGACGCGCGGCGACTCGTCGGGCGGCGTGGATCGCGGCTGGCGCGGTGGCCCGAAGGGCCGTGGCCGTCACCAGGACGCATCGACGTTCCAGGCGCCGACCGAGCCGATCGTGCGTGAAGTGCACGTGCCGGAAACCATCACGGTGGCCGACCTCGCGCACAAGATGTCCGTGAAGGCATCGGAAGTCATCAAGGCGATGATGAAGATGGGCCAGATGGTCACCATCAACCAGATGCTCGACCAGGAAACGGCGATGATCATCGTCGAGGAACTCGGCCACCGTGCGGTTGCCGCGAAGCTCGACGATCCGGAAGCGCTGCTGGTCGAAGGTCAGGCCACGGGTACGGACGCCGAGCAACTGCCGCGTCCGCCGGTCGTCACCGTCATGGGTCACGTCGACCACGGCAAGACGTCGCTGCTCGACTACATCCGCCGCGCCAAGGTTGCAGCGGGCGAAGCGGGCGGCATTACGCAGCACATCGGCGCATATCACGTCGAAACGCCGCGTGGCGTCATCACGTTCCTCGACACGCCGGGTCACGAGGCCTTCACGGCCATGCGTGCTCGCGGTGCCAAGGCAACCGACATCGTCATTCTGGTGGTCGCGGCCGACGACGGCGTGATGCCGCAGACGAAGGAAGCGATCTCGCACGCGAAGGCTGCGGGCGTGCCGCTCGTCGTCGCGATCAACAAGATCGACAAGCCCGATGCGAACCCCGAGCGCGTGAAGCAGGAGCTCGTGGCGGAAGGCGTCGTGCCGGAAGAGTACGGCGGCGACTCGCCGTTCGTGCCGGTGTCGGCGAAGACCGGCGCGGGCATCGACGATCTGCTCGAAAACGTGCTGCTGCAAGCCGAAGTGCTGGAACTGAAGGCACCGGTCGAAGCGCCGGCCAAGGGCATCGTCATCGAAGCGAAGCTCGACAAGGGTAAGGGTCCGGTTGCAACGATTCTCGTCCAGTCGGGTACGCTCAATCGCGGCGACGTCGTACTGGCAGGTAGCGCCTACGGCCGCGTGCGCGCCATGCTCGACGAAACGGGCAAGCCCACGAAGGAAGCCGGCCCGTCGATCCCGGTCGAAATCCAGGGTCTCTCGGAAGTGCCGGGCGCGGGCGAAGAAGTCATCGTGCTGCCGGACGATCGCAAGGCGCGTGAAATCGCGATGTTCCGTCAAGGCAAGTTCCGCGACGTCAAGCTTGCGAAGCAGCAAGCCGCGAAGCTCGAAAACATGCTCGAGCAGATGGGCGAGGGCGAAGTGCAGAACCTGCCGCTCATCGTCAAGGCGGACGTGCAGGGTTCGCAGGAAGCGCTCGTGCAATCGCTGCTCAAACTGTCGACCAGCGAAGTGCGCGTGCAGATCGTGCACAGCGCGGTCGGCGCGATCAGCGAGTCGGACGTCAACCTGGCAACGGCTTCGAAGGCGGTCATCATCGGCTTCAATACGCGTGCGGATGCACAGGCGCGTAAGGTGGCCGAGGCGAACGGCATCGACATCCGCTACTACAACATCATCTATGACGCAGTGGATGAGGTGAAGGCGGCGATGTCCGGCATGCTCGCGCCGGAGAAGCGCGAGACGGTGACGGGTATGGCCGAGGTGCGTCAGGTGATCCGCGTGCCGAAGGTCGGCCTGATCGCGGGTTGTATGATCACGGACGGTTTCGTCAAGCGTTCGTCGTCGGTGCGCGTGATTCGCAACAACGTGGTCATCCATACCGGCGAACTCGACTCGCTCAAGCGCTTCAAGGACGACGTCAAGGAAGTCAAGCAAGGCTTCGAGTGCGGTATGTCGATCAAGAACTTCAACGACATCGTCGAAGGCGACCAGTTCGAAGTGTTCGAGATCACCGAAGTCGCGCGTACGCTGTAATACAGCGGCGCCTGCGGGTGGGCCTTCGGGCCTGCCCGCTTGCCGATAACGGGCGGGGCAGGCGCTGGCCAGCCCCGCCCGTTTTGTTTTTGTGCGGCCAGTGTGCGCCTTCATGGACGCAACGCCGCCTGAATGCCTCGTAGATAAAGAGGTGGAACCATCATGCCGAAAAAACGTACTTCCCCGAATCGCAATGTGCAGATCGCGGATCAGATCCAGCGCGATCTGTCTGAGCTGATGCGCGAAGTGAAGGACCCGCGAGTCGGGCTCGTGACGATCCAGAGCGTGGAGCTCACGCCTGACTATGCGCACGCCAAGGTCTACTTCACGACCCTCACGGGCGACCCGAAGACCACGCAGGAAGCGCTCAATCACGCCGCCGGCCACCTGCACAATCAGCTCTTCAAGCGCCTGCACATTCACACCGTGCCGACGCTGCATTTCCACTACGACCAGTCGGTCGAGAAGGGTGTCGAGATGTCGCGTCTGATCGATGAAGCAAACGCGACGCGCGCGAAGGACGACTGACGCGGGCAATGACTGCATCATCGAAACAGAATCAGGGCGCGGCCCGACCTAAGGTGCCGCGCCGCCTGCTCGACGGCGTGCTGCTGCTCGACAAGCCCGTTGGCCTTTCCAGCAACGACGCGCTGATTCGCGCGAAGCGGCTTTATCGCGTGAAGAAGGCGGGACACACCGGCACGCTCGATCCGCTCGCGTCGGGCCTGTTGCCGTTGTGCTTTGGCGAAGCGACCAAGTTCTCGCAGGATCTGCTCGAAGCCGACAAGACGTACGAAGCGACCATGCGCCTTGGCATTCGCACTGCCACCGGCGACGCCGAAGGCGAGGCGATCGAAACGCGCGAGGTCAACTGCGACGAAGCCGCGGTGCGCGAAGCGATGACGCGCTTTCTCGGCGACATCGTGCAAGTGCCGCCGATGTATTCGGCGCTTAAGCGCGATGGCAAGCCGCTTTATGAATACGCACGTGCGGGCCAGACGGTCGAACGCGAAGGGCGCGAGGTGAAGATCCTGGCGCTCGAGATGATCGCGTGCGCGCTGCCCGAGGCGCCCGAGGTCACGTTTCGCGTGACCTGCAGCAAGGGTACGTACGTGCGCACGCTGGCCGAAGATATCGGCGAGACGCTGGGCTGCGGTGCGCATCTCGTGATGCTGCGGCGCACAGGCGTAGGTGCGCTCACGCTCGAACATGCGGTGACGCTCGACGCGCTCACCGCTGCCGATGAGCCTGTGCGCGACACCTGGCTGCGTCCCGTCGATGCGCTGCTCTCCACGTTCCCCGCCTTGACGCTCAATGAAGAAGCGGCGCGCCGCTTCACGCATGGCCAGCGCCTGCCGCTCAATGAGCTGGTGCTCGATCGCGCGGTTTGCGAAGCGGCCGAACGTGTGCGCGTGTATGCGGAAGATGGGCGTTTGCTCGGCGTCGCGAAGGCCGCGAACGGCGTGCTTGCGCCGGAGCGGCTGGTAGTGAGCGGCGCAGCCTGAGCGAACTCGAATCGCGCCAGGAGCGCACCAACAAAAACGGCACGCCGGTGAACAACCGGACGTGCCGTTTTGCTATGGGCAGCGACAAGCGCTAACGCATCAACTTCAATGCGCCGCCGAAGCCGCCGCACCCGCGTCCGCACCACCGGAACGCTCGGGCCGCGTGATCCAGATGAGCGCGATCAGTACGATAAAGATCACCGATGAAATCCAGAACAGGTCGTTCACGCCGAGTTGTGCGGCCTGCTGCGAGAGCATCCGGTCGAAGAGCCCGTGCGCCTGGGAAGGATCGAGACCCGCGCCCTGGAACTGCTGCATCGACTGGTTGAAGACCGGATTGGTCGGCGTTGCCACTTCGGTCAGGCGTGCGTGGTGAAACGTCGTGCGGTGATCCCAGGCCGTCTCGAAGATCGAGGTGCCGATACCGCCGCACATGATCCGCACGAAGTTCGACAGGCCCGACGCCGCCGGAATGCGATGGCCCGGCAGACCCGAAAGCGTGATCGACACGAGCGGAATGAAAAGGCCCGCCATGCCGATCCCCTGGATCAACGTGGGCAGCGTGAGCGCCCAGGTGTCCACACCCGTCGTGTAGCGCGACCGCATCCAGAAGCACAGCGCGAACACGATGAACGCCGTTGTCGCGATATAGCGCGGGTCGGTGCGCGGCAGGATCTTGCCCGTGATCGGCGAGAGCAGGATCGCGAAGAAGCCCACGGGCGCCATCACGAGACCCGCGTCGGTGGCGGTGTAGCCGATGTCGGTCTGCAGCCACAGCGGCAGCAGCACGAGGTTGCCGAAGTACAGGCCGTAGCCCACCGAAAGTGCGATCGTGCCGCCCGTGAAATTGCGCCGCGCGAACAGCGACAAGTCGACTACAGGGTGATCGGCGGTCAGTTCCCACACCACGAAGAACGCGAACGCAATGATCGCGGTGAGCGCGAGCACGACGACCGTGGTCGACGAGAACCAGTCGAGGTCCTTGCCCTTGTCGAGCATCACCTGCAGCGAGCCCACCCAGACGATCAGCAGCGCGAGACCCACGCCGTCGATCGGCGCCTTCTTCACGACCGAGTCGCGATTGCGGAAGATCGCCCACGTCGCGAACGCGGCCACGATCCCGACCGGAATGTTCACGTAGAAGATCCACGGCCAGGAGATGTTGTCGGAGATCCAGCCGCCCAGAATCGGGCCCGCCACCGGCGCGATCAGCGTGGTCATCGACCACATAGAGAGCGCCATGGGCGCCTTCGCGCGCGGATAGCTCGCGAGCAGCAGCGTTTGCGAAAGCGGGATCATCGGGCCGGCCACGGCGCCTTGCAGCACGCGCGAGGCGAGCAGGAAGGGCAGCGTGGGCGCGAGGCCGCACAGCCACGACGAGATCACGAACAGGATGATCGACGCCATGAAGAGGCGCACCTGGCCGATGCGGTCGGTGAGCCAGCCCGTGAGCGGCACGGAGATCGCGTTGGCCACCGCGAACGAGGTGATGACCCACGTGCCCTGGTCCGACGACACGCCGAGGTCGCCCGAGATCGACGGGATCGATACGTTCGCGATCGAGGTGTCGAGCACGTTCATGAACACCGCGAGCGACACGGCGATGGTGCCGATGACGAGTTGCGCGCCCTGCAGCGGGGGATGCGCGACGGGTGGTTGTGGTGCTGCCATTGCGTCCTTTCCTGTTGACCTGTTGGAGGGCACGCGAAACAAAGCGGCGCGGGCTGAGGATCAGCCCGCGCCGTCGTTTGCGAGTGCTTTAATCAGGGCTTCAATCAGCCTTTCGCGCCGGCTTTCGCCGCGTGAGCGGACGACACCTGCGCCTTGGCGGCTGCATTGCCGGTCGCGCTGTTGCTGGCGCCGCTGTTGGCACTGCTGGCTGCCTTGTGCGCGTTCGGGCCGGCGTTTTCGGCGATGATGCGCGCGATCTCCGCATCGGCTTCTGCGCCGTACTTGGCGAACACGTCGGTTTCGTAGACGGTGTTCTGCGCATTGCCGAGCTGCGTGCCCGAATCGTTGCGGATGTTCACGTCCACCTGCATCGACAGGCCGATACGCAGCGGATGCTTCTGCAGGTCTTCCGGATCGAGCGAGATGCGCACCGGCAGACGCTGCACCACCTTGATCCAGTTACCCGTGGCGTTCTGCGCGGGCAGCAGCGAGAAGGCCGAGCCCGTACCCGCCGAGAAGCCCACCACCTTGCCGTGATAGACCACCGACGAGCCATACACGTCGGCCGTCATCTCGACCGCCTGGCCGATGCGCATGTGCTTGAGCTGCACTTCCTTGAAGTTGGCGTCGACCCACAGCGAGTTCAGCGGTACCACCGACATGAGCGGATTACCCGGCGAGACGCGCTGACCCACCTGCACCGAGCGCTTGGCCACGTAGCCGGTCACCGGCGCGGGCAGCGTGTTGCGTGCGTTCGCCAGATAGGCGTCGCGCACCTTGGCGGCGGCGGCTTCCACGTTCGGGTGGTTGGCGATGGTCGTGTTCGCGGTCAGCGCGCGGTTCGCGGCGAGCTGCTGCTGGGCGGCTTCGAGCGCGGCTTCGGCGCTGCGCACGGCGTCGCGGGCGTGCGAGATCTCTTCCTGCGAGACGGCGCCCGTCTGCGCGACCTGCATGCGGCGGCGCAGGTCGTCTTGCGCGCGCGAGAGGTCGGACTGGCGCTGGGCGACTTGCGCTTCGTACTGGCTGTCGTCGGCGAAGAGGCCGCGCACCTGGCGTACGGTTTGCGCGAGTTGCGCTTCAGTCTGCTCGAGCGTGACGCGCGCGTCGGCCGGGTCGAGCAGCACGAGCGGGTCGCCGACGTTCACAGTTTGCGTGTCGTCCGCCTTCAGTGCGATCACCGTGCCGGTGACCTGCGGCGTGATCTGCACGACGTTGCCGTTCACATAGGCGTCGTCCGTGCTCTCGGTAAAGCGCGCGACGAGGAAGTAGTAGAGGCCGTAGGCAACGGCTGCAATCACGATCACGAGGACAAGCAGCGTCATCATGCGCTTGCGCTTGCCGCTGTTCGCGTTCGGCTGCGGGGCCGCCGGCTGCTGGGGGGTGCTCATGGAAGGATCTCCGGATGCTTGCGTGCTGTTCGTTCAGTTTTTGATGTTCGTGTACTGCTCGGCGCTCAATTCGGCGTGGGCGCGGCGTTTGCCGCGTTCGTCGATGCCGCCGCGTTCTGCGGCGAGCGCGTACCGCGCCACGGTGCGCCGTTCACGTCGCTCTGGCCGCGCGCTTCGCTGCCGACCTCGGTCGGCGGCGTGAGTCCCGCGCCTTGCGCTTCGAAGCCGCCGCCAAGCGACTTGATGAGCGCCATCTGCTGGTCGCGGCGCTGTGCCTTCAGGTTCGACACCGTCTGTTCCGCGGCGAGGCGGTTCTGGTCGGCGGTGAGTACCTGAAGCTGCTCGGAGAGCCCCGCCTTGTAGCGGATCACAGCGAGCTGCCAGGCCTTGGTCGACGCGTCGAGCGCGCGATCCGCGTCCACGAGCTGCTTGTCGGCCGAGCGGATCGTCGAGACGTTCGTCGCCACGTCCTGGAACGCGCCGATGAGCGTCTGGTTGTAGTTCGCCACATCGAGTTCGAAGTCGGCGTAGCGGCCCTTCAGTTGCGCACGCAGCGCGCCCGCGTCGAAGAGCGGCAGATGCACGGCCGGCCCAAACTGTGCCTGGCGGCTCGTGAAGTTCAGGAATTTGCCCCAGCCGAACGCATCGAAGCCGAAGCCGGCCGCGAGGTTCACGTCGGGGTAGAACTCGGCCTTGGCTTCCTTCACGTCGTGCATCGCGGCTTCCACTTGCCAGCGCGCGGCGACGATATCGGGGCGGCGCGCGAGCAGGTCGGCGGGCAGATTGTCGGGGAGCGCGACGTTGGCCATCGGGTTGAGCACTGGCTGCCCGATCTGCAGGCCGCGGTCCGGGCCCTTGCCGAGCAGCGCGCCGAGCTGGTAGCGCGTCGTTTCGATCTGGCCGTCGATCTGCGAGAGGTTGGCCTGGCTCGTCGCGATGTTGCCGTTCGCGGTCTGCTTTTCTACGTTGGTGTCGAGCCCCGCGACCACGCGGCCGTTCGTGATCGTGCCGATGGTCTTGCGGTTGTCGATCTCGTGCACGGCGATGTCGCGCAGCTCATAAAGCTGGGCGAGCTGGTTGTACGTGCGTGCAACCGACGAGGCGAGCGTGACGCGTGCCTGCTGCATGTCCGCCTCGGCGGCGCGCTGCGCGGACACGGCTTGCGCGAGGCGCTGGCGGTTCTTGCCCCAGAGGTCCAGATCCCACGAGGCGCTGGCGAGCACGTTGTTCTCGCTATACCAGGTGCCCCCGTACGGGGGCGGGAAGAGGGCGTTGGCCGAGTACAGCTCGCGGGTCCACGAATAGCTGAGGTTGGCCTTCGGGAAGAGCGCCGAGCGCGAGGTCTCGATGTACGACGAAGCCTTGGCAAGTCGCGCCTGCGCCTGAGCGATGGTCGGGCTGCCTTCGAGCGCCTCGTCGATCAGCTTGGGCAGCTGCGGGTCGCCGAACTGATTCGCCCAGTCGAGCGTCGGCCACTGGCCGCCTTGCGCCGGAATGCTTTGCGAACTATCGAACTGCTGCGGCTGATCGATGGTCTTGTCGCTCTTGATGCCGATGTAGTTCGCGCAACCCGAAAGGGCGAGCGCCGCGACCGCGGCGGCGACCGCCGCCCGGCAGGACAGCGCCCGCACGGCCGGAACTGGCGCAAACTCGGTTTGGGATTTCATTGCTCGTCTCGATGCGTGAGAGTGTGTGGTGATACTGGACGATGCAGCTATTTTCTTGTTCGGCGATTTCAAATTTGCTTGCCCCGTCATCAATTCTCGGGCGGATTCGGGCTCGAACTCTGGTTAGCTTCGCAGCTATTCGAAAGAATCCGCCGCAACATGCTCTTCAGGAAGCCGACCTCCTCGGGTGTGAATCCGGCCGAAAGATGCTCTGTGACGCTACGGAAAATCGCCGGCATGCGCGCGGCGATGGCAAGGCCTTCGGGCGTGAGCGCGAGGCGCACCGCGCGACGGTCTTCGGAGCTGCGCACGCGCTTCAGGAGCCCGCGCTTCTCAAGCCGGTCAACGAGCCGGGTGACGGCGCTCGCGTCGATGCCGTACTCGCGGGCGAGTTCGGCTGCGAGCGTGCACTTGCCGCTCGCCACCATGAACAGGATGCTGGCCTGCTGGCTCGTGACGCCGAGTTCGGCAACGGCGCGCTGGGTGACCATGTTCGACATCGTCGATTTCACCCGCGAGATCAGGTAGCCGACGCTCTCGCCAAGGTCGTAATCGCGGACTTCGGGCGGGGGCGTGGGAGTCGGATCCGTCATGAGATTCTGCTGCGACTGCAATGGTTGACCAGGCAGGAATTATAGGGGCGGTTAGTTGACGCGGCAAGGTTTATTCTGCCTTTGCCGAGAAACCTTTGCAGAGTAGGGGCTTAATCCGGCCCCGTGGACATGGGAAAATGTGGCGCGATCGGCCTGCCGGCGCTTGCGCCGGTTTTCATCGCACGCGTTGTGCGGTTGCGACGCCAGGCATCCCGTTCCAGGGTGCTTCCTTATATGCGCAAGATCAATTCATCTGCGCGTGCTATAATTTCAGGTTCCCAAAAGTGCGTCATCGCAGCGATGCTGAATTGACCCGCCGGCAAGTAATCCGGGGCGGATCGAAGCGGCGGCCGCGTGCCCTTGCCGGGCCTGCCAGCAGGGCATGCGCGGCGCACTCAACTGTACCCAGGTTCCTATGTCCCGCGCTCTTCGCAACATCGCCATCATTGCCCACGTCGACCACGGCAAGACTACGCTCGTCGACCAGCTCCTCCGTCAGACCGCCACGTTCCGTGACAACCAGCAGGTCGCCGAGCGCGTGATGGACTCGAACGACATCGAAAAAGAGCGTGGTATCACGATTCTTTCGAAGAACTGCGCGGTCGAGTACGAAGGCACCCACATCAATATCGTCGACACCCCGGGCCACGCCGACTTCGGCGGTGAAGTGGAGCGCGTGCTGTCGATGGTCGACTCGGTGCTGCTGCTCGTCGACGCGGTCGAAGGCCCGATGCCGCAAACGCGCTTCGTGACCAAGAAGGCGCTGGCGCTCGGCCTCAAGCCGATCGTCGTCGTCAACAAGATCGACCGTCCGGGCGCGCGTATCGACTGGGTGATCAACCAGACGTTCGACCTGTTCGACAAGCTCGGTGCGACCGAAGAACAGCTCGACTTCCCGGTGGTCTACGCTTCGGGCCTGAACGGCTACGCTTCGCTGTCGCCGGACGCGCGCGAAGGCGACATGCGTCCCCTGTTCGACGCCGTGCTCGAATACGTGCCGGTTCGCGATGCGGATCCGGAAGGCCCGCTGCAGCTCCAGATCACCTCGCTCGACTACTCGGCGTATGTTGGCCGCATCGGCGTGGGCCGTATCAAGCGTGGTCGTATCAAGCCGGGTCAGCCGGTTGCGCTGCGCTTCGGTCCGGAAGGCCAGGTCATGAACCGCAAGATCAACCAGGTGCTGGCGTTCAGCGGCCTGGAGCGCGTCCAGGTCGAATCGGCTGAGGCCGGCGATATCGTGCTGATCAACGGTATTGAAGACATCGGTATCGGCGCGACGATCTGCGCGGTCGACACGCCCGAAGCGCTGCCGATGATCACGGTGGACGAGCCGACGCTCACGATGAACTTCCTCGTGAACTCGTCGCCGCTCGCCGGCAAGGAAGGCAAGTTCGTGACGAGCCGCCAGATCCGCGATCGTCTGACGAAGGAACTGAACCACAACGTCGCGCTGCGCGTGAAGGACACGGGCGACGAAACCACGTTCGAAGTCTCGGGCCGTGGCGAACTGCACCTGACGATCCTGATCGAAAACATGCGCCGCGAAGGCTACGAGCTGGCCGTGTCGCGTCCGCGCGTGGTGCTGCACGAAGTCGACGGCGTGAAGCAGGAGCCGTACGAAATGCTGACCGTGGACGTCGAAGACGCCCACCAGGGTGGTGTGATGGAAGAGCTGGGCCGCCGTAAGGGCGAAATGCTCGACATGGCTTCGGACGGCCGTGGCCGCACGCGTCTCGAGTACCGTATTCCGGCGCGTGGCCTGATCGGCTTCCAGGGCGAGTTCATGACGCTCACGCGCGGCACGGGCCTGATGAGCCACGTGTTCGACGCTTACGGTCCGGTCAAGGACGGTACGCTCGGCGAGCGCCGCAACGGCGTGCTGATCTCGCAGGATGACGGCGCCGCTGTCGCCTACGCGCTGTGGAAGCTGCAGGATCGCGGCCGCATGTTCGTGAAGCCGGGCGACGCGCTGTACGAAGGCATGATCATCGGCATTCACAGCCGCGACAACGACCTCGTCGTGAACCCGATCAAGGGCAAGCAGCTCACCAACGTGCGCGCCTCGGGCACCGACGAAGCCGTGCGCCTCGTGCCGCCGATCCAGATGTCGCTCGAATACGCAGTGGAATTCATCGACGACGACGAACTCGTGGAAGTCACGCCGCAATCGATCCGTCTGCGCAAGCGCCACCTGAAGGAACACGAGCGTCGCCGCGCAAGCCGCGAAGCCGGTGCCGAATAATTTGCAGTTTTATTGCTTTTTTGCCGCACTGCAATGCAAACAGACTCACAGAAAAGCCGCCGCTTGATGGGCGGCTTTTTTGCGTCTGGCGGGGATTGCATTGCGCTGCGGGAAGAGAGCATTGCGAATGCCGCAAAGGCCCATATAAAAAGGGTTCCCGCGTGGTGTTCGGTCGCATTGCATCCTGTGGCGAGATGCGCATATGCGCTATACTCCGCGGATGCATGATTTAGGTCCTTCCAAGCAGACTTGATTCGCAATCCGCTAAACGGTCAGGCCGTGGCGCGGAAGGTTGAGTAACCCGCTATTTCTCGAGAAACTCGAAGAAAGGTGAGCGTAAATGTCGGAAACGATGAAGCAATTCCAGCTGAACTCCTATCTGTTCGGCGGCAATGCTCCGTATGTCGAAGAGCTATACGAAGCATATCTTGACAACCCTGCGTCCGTTCCGGACACCTGGCGTGAATACTTCGACGCACTGCAAAACGTGCCGTCGTCGAGTGGCACGGCCGACAACGACATCGCCCACGGGCCGATCGTCGAGTCGTTCGCGCAGCGCGCAAAAGCCAATGCATTCGTCCCCAAGGGTGGCGGCGAAGACCTCGCAACGGCTCGCAAGCAAGTCTACGTTCAGTCCCTCATCGGCGCATATCGCTTCCTGGGCTCGCAATGGGCCAACCTGGATCCGCTGAAGCGCCGCGAGCGTCCGCCTATCCCCGAGCTCGAACCTGCGTTCTACGACTTCACCGAAGCCGACATGGACCAGACGTTCAGCGCCACGAACCTGTATTTCGGTTTCGAGCGTGCGTCGCTGCGCGAGATCGTCAAGGCATTGCGCGACACGTACTGCGGCACGATCGGCGCCGAGTACATGTACATCAGCGATCCTGAACAAAAGCGCTGGTGGAAGGAACGCCTCGAGTCGATCCGCTCGACGCCGAACTTCACGAACGACAAGAAGAAGCACATTCTGCAGCGCCTGACGGCCGCCGAAGGCCTCGAGCGCTTCCTGCACACCAAGTACGTCGGCCAGAAGCGCTTCTCGCTCGAAGGCGGCGAGTCCTTCATCGCCGCGATGGACGAAGTCGTCCGCCACGCTGGCGCGAAGGGCGTGCAGGAAATCGTCATCGGCATGGCCCACCGTGGTCGTCTGAACGTGCTGGTCAATACGCTCGGCAAGATGCCGGCTGACCTCTTTGCCGAATTCGAAGGCAAGCACGTCGACGACCTGCCGGCAGGCGACGTGAAGTACCACAAGGGCTTCTCGTCGGACGTCTCGACCGAAGGCGGTCCGGTCCACCTGTCGCTCGCGTTCAACCCGTCGCACCTTGAAATCGTCAACCCGGTGGTCGAAGGCTCGGCGAAGGCCCGTATGGATCGTCGCGGCGACGCGGACGGCTTGCAGGTGCTGCCGGTGCAGATCCACGGCGACGCGGCCTTCGCAGGCCAGGGCGTCGTGATGGAAACGCTGAACCTCGCGCAAACGCGCGGTTACGGCACGCACGGCACGCTGCACATCGTCATCAACAACCAGATCGGCTTCACGACGTCGGACCCGCGCGATGCGCGCTCGACGCTCTACTGTACCGATGTGGTCAAGATGATCGAAGCGCCGGTGCTGCATGTGAACGGCGACGATCCGGAAGCGGTCGTGCTGGCTATCCAGCTCGCGGTCGAATTCCGCATGCAGTACCACAAGGATGTTGTGGTCGACATCATCTGCTTCCGCAAGCTGGGTCACAACGAGCAGGACACGCCGGCGGTCACGCAGCCGCTGATGTACAAGACGATCGCGAAGCACCCGGGCACCCGTGCGCTCTACGCCGAGAAGCTCGTGCAGCAGGGCGTCATCACGGCGGAAGACGGCGACAACTACGTCAAGGCCTACCGCGCCGCGATGGACGAAGGCCACCATACGATCGACCCCGTGCTCTCGAACTACAAGAGCAAGTACGCGGTGGACTGGGTGCCGTTCCTGAACCGCAAGTGGACCGACGCCGCCGATACGGCCGTGCCGCTCGCCGAACTCAAGCGTCTGGCCGAGCGCATCACCACGATCCCCGAGAACTTCAAGGTTCACCCGCTGGTCGAGCGCGTCATTAACGACCGCCGCGCGATGGGCAAGGGCGAAGCGAAGCTCGACTGGGGCATGGGCGAGCACCTCGCGTTCGCGTCGCTGGTCGCTTCGGGCTACGCCGTTCGACTGACGGGACAGGACTCGGGCCGCGGCACGTTCACGCACCGCCACGCCGTTCTGCACGATCAGAACCGCGAACGCTGGGACGACGGCACGTACGTGCCGCTGCAGAACATCGGCGAAAACCAGGCGCAGTTCACGGTGATCGACTCGGTCCTGTCCGAAGAAGCCGTGCTCGGCTTCGAATACGGCTACTCGACGGCTGAACCGAACACGCTCGTCGCGTGGGAAGGCCAGTTCGGCGACTTCGTCAACGGTGCGCAGGTCGTGATCGACCAGTTCATCTCGTCGGGCGAAGTGAAGTGGGGCCGCGTTTCGGGTCTCACGATGCTGCTGCCGCACGGCTACGAAGGCCAGGGTCCGGAGCACTCGTCGGCACGTATCGAGCGTTTCCTGCAGCTGTGCGCCGAGCACAACATGCAGGTCGTTCAGCCGACCACGCCGGCTCAGATCTTCCACGTGCTGCGCCGCCAGATGATCCGCCTGTTCCGCAAGCCGCTCATCATCTTCACGCCGAAGTCGCTGCTGCGTCACAAGGAAGCCGTGTCGGATCTGTCGGAACTCGCGAAGGGCACGTTCCAGCCGGTCATCGGCGAAGTGGACGAAGCCATCGACGCGAAGAAGGTCAAGCGCGTGGTGGCCTGCTCGGGCCGCGTGTACTTCGACCTCGTCGCGCACCGCCGCGAAGCGAAGGCGAACGACGTCGCGATCATCCGTATCGAACAGCTCTATCCGTTCGCGCACAAGCAGTTCGAAGCGGAGCTGAAGAAGTACGACAACGCGACCGAAGTGGTCTGGGTGCAGGACGAGCCGCAGAATCAAGGCCCGTGGTTCTACATCGAGCACCACCTGAAGGAAGGCATGAAGGAAGGCATGAAGCTCGCGTACAGCGGCCGTCCTGCTTCCGCATCGCCGGCGGTTGGCTACTACGCGAAGCACTACGAGCAGCAGAAGACGCTGATCGAAGGCGCATTCGGCCGCCTGAAGGGCGCGCAGGTCGCGAAGTAAGCACAGAGAGCAAATCGAACCGGGAAGGCGTGCGTTCAACGATGCGCGCTTTCCCGCGCTCACGTGCGCGACCCGGTTCGTACCCAGATACGTATTCAGGAAAATCACATGGCTATCGTAGAAGTCAAGGTCCCGCAGTTTTCGGAGTCGGTGTCGGAAGGCACGATGCTGCAGTGGAAGAAGAAGCCGGGCGAAGCAATTGCCCAGGACGAAGTCGTCATCGAGATCGAAACCGATAAGGTCGTGCTCGAAGTGCCCGCGCCGGCTGCCGGCGTGCTGGCCGAGATCCTCGTTGGCGACGGCGCGACCGTCGAAAGCGAACAAGTGATCGCGAAGATCGACACGGAAGGCAAGGCTGGCGCCGCTGCGGCTCCCGCAGCCGCCGCCGCTCCGGCTGCTGCCGCTGCTCCCGCAGCTGCACCGGCTGCTGCTGTCGCCGCATCGACGGCCAGCAGCACCGTCGCATCGCCCGCAGCGTCGAAGCTGATGGCGGAGAAGGGTCTGTCGGGCGGCGACGTCGCCGGCACGGGCCGTGACGGCCGCATCACGAAGCAGGACGTGCTCGGCGCAGGCGCACCGAAGGCCGCTCCGGCTGCTGCACCGGCTGCCAAGTCCGCTGCTGCCGCCAAGCCGTCGCTGCCGCAAGTCAGCGCACCGGCATCGGCTGCGAACTGGCTCAACGACCGTCCGGAACAGCGCGTGCCGATGTCGCGTCTGCGTGCGCGTATCGCCGAGCGTCTGCTCGAGTCGCAGCAAACCAACGCCATCCTCACGACGTTCAACGAAGTGAACATGGCGCCGGTCATGGACCTGCGCAACAAGTACAAGGACAAGTTCGAGAAGGAACATGGCGTGAAGCTCGGCTTCATGTCGTTCTTCGTGAAGGCTGCCGTTCACGCCCTCAAGAAGTTCCCGCTCGTCAACGCGTCGATCGACGGCAACGACATCGTCTACCACGGCTACTTCGACATCGGTATCGCAGTCGGTTCGCCGCGCGGTCTGGTGGTGCCCATCCTGCGCAATGCAGATCAGATGAGCCTCGCCGACATCGAAAAGAAGATCGCCGAATTCGGCCAGAAGGCCAAGGACGGCAAGCTGTCGATCGAAGAAATGACGGGTGGTACGTTCTCGATCTCGAACGGCGGCGTGTTCGGCTCGATGCTGTCGACCCCGATCATCAACCCGCCGCAGTCGGCGATCCTCGGCGTGCACGCCACGAAGGAACGCGCTGTGGTGGAGAACGGCCAGATCGTGATCCGCCCGATGAACTACCTCGCGATGTCGTACGACCACCGCATCATCGACGGCCGCGAAGCCGTCCTGTCGCTGGTCGCGATGAAGGACGCGCTGGAAGATCCGGCTCGTCTGCTGCTCGACCTGTAATTCGCGTTGTAGCGCGAGCCAGGGCTCACGTCCTGCTCGCGCAACCAGTCTCACACTGAGCGTTTCGCGCGCGGTTTCCGGAAACCGGACACCGCGCGTGGCGCTCACGTCTCGAAAGGATGACCATGTCCAAAGAATTTGACGTCGTCGTGATCGGCGCCGGCCCCGGCGGCTATATCGCGGCGATCCGCGCCGCACAGCTCGGCAAGTCGGTTGCCTGTATCGAAAAATGGAAGAACCCGGCCGGCACGCTGAAGCTCGGCGGCACCTGCCTGAACGTCGGCTGCATTCCGTCGAAGGCGCTGCTCGCCTCGTCGGAGGAGTTCGAGAACGCCCAGCATCACCTCGCTGACCACGGCATCAACGTGAGCGACGTGAACATCGACGTTTCGAAGATGCTCGCCCGCAAGGAAGGCATCGTCGAGAAGATGACGAAGGGTATCGAGTTCCTGTTCCGCAAGAACAAGATCACGTGGCTCAAGGGCCACGGCAAGTTCACCGGCAAGACCGACGCCGGCGTGCAGATCGAAGTGAGCGGCGAAGGCGAAACCGAAGTCGTCACGGCGAAGAACGTGATCATCGCGACGGGCTCGAAGGCGCGTCATCTGCCGGGCATCCCGGTCGACAACAAGATCGTCGCCGACAACGAAGGCGCGCTCTCGTTCGACACCGTGCCGAAGAAGCTGGCCGTGATCGGCGCCGGCGTGATCGGTCTGGAGCTGGGCTCGGTGTGGCGTCGTCTCGGCGCGGAAGTGACCGTGCTCGAAGCGCTGCCGGAATTCCTCGGCGCCGCTGACGTGGCGCTCTCGAAGGAAGCCGCCAAGCTCTTCAAGAAGCAGGGTCTCGACATTCACGTCGGCGTGAAGGTCGGCGAAGTGAAGGCGACGGACAAGAACGTCACGATCAACTACACAGACAAGGACGGCAACGCGCAAGTGCTCGAAGCCGACCGCCTGATCGTGTCGGTTGGCCGCGTGCCGAACACCGACAACCTCGGTCTCGAAGCAATCGGCCTGAAGGCCAACGAGCGCGGCTTCATCGACGTGGACAATCACTGCGCGACGAGCGTGCCGAACGTCTATGCGATCGGCGACGTGGTCCGTGGCCCGATGCTCGCGCACAAGGCCGAAGACGAAGGCGTGCTGGTGGCCGAGATCATCGACGGCCAGAAGCCGCACATCGACTACAACTGCATTCCGTGGGTGATCTACACCGAACCGGAAATCGCATGGGTCGGCAAGACGGAGCAGCAGCTGAAGGCCGAAGGCCGCGAGATCAAGACGGGCCAGTTCCCGTTCATGGCGAACGGCCGCGCGCTTGGCATCAACAAGTCGGACGGTTTCGTGAAGATGATCGCCGACGCCAAGACCGACGAGCTGCTCGGCGTGCACATCATCTCGGCCAACGCGTCGGATCTGATCGCGGAAGCCGTGGTGGCGATGGAGTTCAAGGCTGCCGCCGAAGACATCGGCCGCATCTGCCATCCGCACCCGTCGTTGTCTGAAGTCATGCGCGAAGCTGCACTCGCGACTGACAAGCGCGCGCTCAACATGTAAGCGCGCAAGGGGCAGGGCGGCCTGGATTGGCTGGCCGCTCTGCCTCGCAGTTACCAGCATCACGTACGGAGGCGGGTGGGCTTTTGCCCTCCCGCCTTTCCTCATTTGCGGCCCACAAAATGAACGTCACCGAATACTACGAAAACGAACTGCAGAAGCGGGGATACAAGCCCGATACGGCGCAACGCGTCGCGATCGACCGGCTGCAGCGGTGCTACGACGAGTGGGTGGCATACAAGTCGCGACGGTCGAACGCGCTCAAGAAGTTTCTGATTCACCCCGATCTGCCACGCGGCGTGTACATGTGGGGCGGTGTAGGGCGCGGCAAGAGCTTCTTGATGGACAGCTTCTACGCGGTGGTGCCACTGCAGCGCAAGACGCGTCTGCATTTTCACGAATTCATGCGCGAGGTGCACCGCGAGCTCGAAGAGCTCAAGGGCCAGGCCGATCCGCTCGACGAACTCGCGCGCCGCATTGCGAAGCGTTATCGCCTGATCTGCTTCGACGAATTCCACGTCTCGGACATTGCCGACGCGATGATCCTCTATCGTCTGCTCGACCGTCTCTTCGAGAACGGCGTGCAGTTCGTGATGACGTCCAACTACGATCCCGATCTGCTCTATCCCGATGGCCTGCATCGCGACCGCATGCTGCCCGCGATCGAGCTGATCAAAAGCAAGCTCGACGTGCTCAACGTCGATGCGGGCGTCGACTATCGTCAGCGCACGCTCGCGCAGGTCGAGGTTTATCACACGCCGCTCGGCGCGGCCGCCGACAAGGCGTTGCGCCACTCGTTCGCGGAGCTTGCCGCCGTGCCCGACGAAAGCCCGCTGCTGCGCATCGAGAAGCGCGAGCTCAAGGCGCTGCGCAAGGCCGACGGCGTGGTGTGGTTCGACTTCGCGACGCTGTGCGGCGGTCCGCGTTCGCAGAACGATTATCTGGAGCTGGCGAGCCGCTTTCACGCCGTGATCCTCTCCGACGTGCCGCAGATGACGCCGCGCATGCAGTCCGAAGCGCGCCGTTTCACGTGGCTCATCGACGTGTTCTACGACCACAAGGTCAAGCTGCTGATGTCGGCTGCGGTGCCGCCCGAAGAACTCTACGTGGAAGGCCCGATGGCCAACGAGTTCACGCGCACGGTGTCGCGTATCGTCGAAATGCAGTCGAAGGAATATCTCGAAACGCCGCGCCGCATTGTCGATACGGCCCTGACCTGACGACGCTGCGCCCGCACCGCGCGTGCGGCCTGTATATGCATTCGCGACGACACGCTGGCCTCAAGTCAGTCTCGAAATAGCGCTGCGGCACCTTTTTCAAGATTCGGACTCGTCTGATATGGGCGTCGGGGGCGAGTGGATATCGTTTGTCAGTACAGCTTCTGACAAAGGACTCTCCATGACCCCGCATCGCGATATTACCGACGAAGAATGGCAGCGCGTGATGCTGCTCCTGCCCGAACTGCGCCCGCGCACCGAGATGCGCGGCCGGCCGCTCGCCAATACGCGCTCGGTGCTCAACGGCGTGCTGTGGGTCATGTATAGCGGTGCAACCTGGTCGGCCATGCCGCGCCGCTACCCTTCGTATCAAACCTGCCATCGCCGCTTCAAGACGTGGCACGACAATGGTGCGCTCAAGTGTGTGATGGGCGAATTGTTTGGCGAAGAGGGCGTGGCGTTGTGCGACACCATCGAAGCGCGCATGCGCAAGCACGCGAGCCGCGCAGAAAAAGCGGCGCGCAGGCAGGAAGCGGCACGCAACACGCCGCGCCATTCGCCGTTCGTACCGGTGGCACCCGCAGCCGCGCCATCGTAGCCATTCAACTACTCGGTGTATCGTCACACGGCCTAACGCCGGCGCTCATGAAGTCCGGCCGAAGCGGCGCATACGCCCACTTCGGCCGGTTTCGTCCCTCAGGTTCCCTTGCCGGTCTGCGCGCCAGTCCTCAGCTCAATCCGCTCACTGCTGGCGCACCCAGGTCTGCGAGCGGCCAAGCAGCGAAATGCCCAAATAGCCACGCACGACGAGTTTCTGGCCACCGTCTTCCGTATGCATCTTGCAGCGGTAGATCTTGCCGTTCTCGGGGTCGAGAATGTGGCCGCCGTCATAGCCCTCGTCGGTTTTTTTCATGCTGTCGATGATCGTCATGCCGAGGATCAGCTGATCCTTGCGTGAGTCGGTGCAGGCCGTGCAGCGCCGGTCGGGCTGGTCATTTGCGCTGAGTCCCTTGATGACCTTGCCGCTCAAGTCGCCGTTGGCGTCGGCGCTGATCTGCACGAGCGCCTTCGGCTGGCCGGTGTGATCGTCGATGGTTTGCCAGACGCCGACTGGCGTGTCCGACTGCGCGTGCGCGGAGAGCGCGCCGCACAGCAGGGCGCTCGCCAGCGCGATACCGCGCGCCGCGCGTCCCATGAATCGGTCCATGTCTTCCTCCACTGATGTTGTTTGTCGTGTCGATGCTGCCCGTGCAGCGCGACGGGTGCGCCACAAGGGTGTGGGCAGAATACTGGAAAGGACCGCCCGCGTTTGAGAGAAGGCACTCTAGTTTGCCCGGGCACGGCGCGCGGCACCCGGTTGGCAACCGGCCCTCAGCGAAAGCCGCCGTTTGCGACGGGGAGCCATCGCCGATCTTCCACGAGACCTGTTCGAACGCGCTTTCTCCGCTGCGCGGCGCTGGAGCAAAACGTCGGGCGGCGCAAGGACACCGCGCAATTCTTCAGAATTTTTTGGAAAGTGTTGTGGGAAAAGATACGTAATCGGCAAATTTTCTACGAGCGACCCGAAACGCGTGAAAGTGAGTAATAATTGTGCCGATTTGTAAAAATTAGAACTGTTCAAAGCAGGTACTACATGGACTACAAGTGGAGAGTTCGTCGCACCGCCTTGGCGGTGCTGGTGTTAGTCGGGGGAATCGGTACGGGCTGCGCACAGACGCCGCCTGACAATTCAGCAGCAGCGGCGCCCGTAGCACAGACCAGCGCCGTACCCGCAGTGCAGGACGACCAGGCAGCAACCGCTGCGTTGCCTATGGCAGCGAGCGCCGCGACCCAGCCGGGCGTACTTACGCCGGATGAAGCGAAGCAGAACGCCGCGGGCAACGTTGCCGAGCTGCAGCAGATGCTGCGAGGTTCGGAGCTCACCGAGCTGCGCACGACGTATAACGGCTCGTATGGCGCGAGCTTGCTGTTTTACGGCAAGGAAATGACGTACTACGTCACGCTGTTCCAGAACAAGACGTTCTGGCGCGTGATCAAGACGAGCGACGAGACGCGCGCTGAAGCGATCTACCGCGACTTCGCGATGAAGTCGGGGCAGCTCGCCGAAGTGGAAATCCGCCGCACGCGCCTCGAAGCGCAGAAGGCGTTCACGGACCGAATGATTGCGCTCACTCAGGACCACGCGAACCGGCTCCAGGCGGATCTGGCCATCGCGCGCGAACAGCAGGCGCTCGTTGCGGACCAGCAGAAGCAGGGCCGCGATCAGGCGAACGCATTGCAGGCGCAGAAGACGGCGGCCCAGGCGCAACTGCGCACGGTGCAGCGCCAGGTTCGCGAGTTGCAGCAACAGGTTGAAGGCGGTCTGCCGATCCGCTGATCAACCGTACGCGCTATGGCCAGGATGCCCGGTTGGCGGCTGCCCGCGCGAGACTGCGGATGCGACATGCAAAAGGCGGAGCGCCAATGGCGCTCCGCCTTTTTTCATGGTGCGATCGCGCAGGGCGCGCTCAGTGCTTGCTGTGACGATGTGTGTCGCGTCCCTTGTGGGATTCGTCTGCGGAATGGGGCTTGGGTTGAGAGCGCGTGGGCGCGGGGTCCACGGCGATCGGATCGCTCGCGGGGAAGGTTTCGTCGAGTGCCTCGTCGAGCGGGTCTTCCTGCGAGGGTTGCGGGGATTTCGGCTTGGATGCGCTCATGGCGGTCTCCCGGGCGATAGGGTGTCACGCTCAGAATAGCGCAAAGCCGACATCGTGATCGCGAGCCACGGCTGCCGGCCCCGGCTCCGGCCTTGGCCCTGGACGCAGCGCATCGATACGGCAGTGAGCTGAACGAAGCGCGCGCGCAAAAGAGCGGGCGCGCCGTGGCGCGCCCGTATTGTCCTGAAAATCGGCGTGACTGGCGTAGCGTGCAGCGAGTGCGCCAGCCCGCAGCGGCTTAGCTGTTGCCCGAGCCTTCGCCGCCGTTGCCGCCGTTGTTCACCGCGCCGTAAAGGCGGCGGCGGCGCGTGACGACGACCGGGCCGTCCTGGGACGTACGGTCGTTGCCGGGTGTGCCCGACGTGCCCGAGGGCGCGCCGGACGGCGCCGACCAGTTTTCGCGCGGCTCGCGCGGTTCTCGTTGTTCACGCGGACCATGGCCGCCATGGCTGCCGTGCGGGCCACGGCTCGTATGCTCGCCGTGCGAGCTGCGAGCCCCGCCCGGGCGCGGACCAGGACGGGTGCCGGTGTCGAGCTGGATGGTCGAAATGGCGCGTTTGTAGATGCCTTGCAGGCCGACGGGCGTGCGCAGCATCACCAGGTACTGATCGAACGACTCGATGCATCCGGTCAGGCGGATGCCGTTGACCAGATAGATTTCGACGCGCTTTCTTTCCTTACGCGCGGCGTTCATGAAGTCGTTTTGCGGGTGCGATTCTGCGGAAGGCATGGACTAGATTTGGCCAGGCGGCGCAATGCCGCAATCAGTTGGAAACGTTTGCTCGCCGCGATTCTACCTTGTGTCGGAGAAGCGCGCGTGCGGGGAATAAGCTTACTGCAGAACTATACCGGCTCGCGGCCGCAACCGCAGATTGACGAAAAATGCATCGCTGCGTCCCTTGTCGTCGGCCGTTGGGAAACGGGCGTCCGGATGACAGGTTTCGATGGGCAGCGACAGTGGTTTTCGAAAGAAAGGCTTGCCGGCGACATGTCGCGCGGGCTGTGAGACCCGTGACGTTTCGACGCGCATGCGCTCACCCTCACAGCGTAGTCCATGACGGCCGGCCATGCTCGACCGATTCCAGGCCGGTTTGCGTTTGGTGCGGCGGCGAATCACTCGCTTACACGAAGCATGTCGATCCGCCTGGACGATTCTCGCGGTGCGCGAGGGCTTCGTTCCGTGCGGCGGCGCACGCGGGGGCACTGTATTGGCACTTTATTGGCGTCGGGTCGGCGGTGAATCGAGCGCGCTACGGCGACGAAAAGCGAATTCTCTGTTTGGGCGGAATAAGCACGCCGGCTGCAACGTTTAACGCGATATCGACGATGGACCTCAACGGAGGGGATCATGAAGCGGTTTCGCAAGGTTTTCTCGTATCTCGTCTGGGCGGCGCTGGCGGGCGTCGCGGGTGCAGGGCTTGCTGCTTGCGGCGACATGAATCCGGGCGGGGCGTCGTCGACCAGTTCGGGCGGCTCGTCGGGCGGCGGCTACTGAGCGGCGTGCGGCGTGTTGCTTCAGCCGTCGCCGGAGTTCGAAGCGCAGGTCGTGGCGCAGCTCGCGCCGATGCGACGCTATGCGCGCGCCCTGACCGGCGACGCCGCGTGGGCTGACGACCTCGTGCAGGATGCCGCGGAGCGCGCACTCTCGCGCTGGACGTCGTTTCGCCCGCAAAGCAATCTGCGCGCGTGGCTGCTCACGATCCTGCGCCATCTCTACATCGACCAGTTGCGCGGTCGGCGCGAGATTGCAGTGGACGACGAAGCCGCGCCGTGGCGCACGCTCGAAGCGCCGCACGGCGAAGTGGATGGTCTCGTGCTGCGCGATCTGCAGCGGGCGCTCTATGCGCTGCCGACGGCGCAGCGCGAGGTGCTGCTGCTCGTGTGTGTCGAGGAGTTGAGCTACAGCGAGGCGTCGGCGGTGCTCGGGGTGCCGGCGGGCACGGTGATGTCGCGCCTCTCGCGCGCGCGAGAGCATTTGCGCGCGTTGCTCGACACGGGCCCGGTGCAGGATCCGGGCCGCGATTCGGCGCAACGCGCGGCGCCGCTCAGGGTGGTGGGGACGCTACGATGAATGACGACGATCTCGGCCACGGACGCGAAGGCGCGCCACCGGGTTCCCCTGACGGCGCCGCTGAAGAGGATCTTGCGATGCTGGGCGCTTTCGTCGACGGCGAACTGCCCGCGGGCGAGCGCGAAGCGCTGCAGGCGCACCTCGCGAACGATCCGCGCGCAGCGGCGCGAGTCGCGGCGTATCGCGCGCAGAAGGCTGCGCTGCAGGCGTTGTGCGAAGGCGCGCGCGCGCCGGGCGGCGGTGCTGCGCCCGGCGCCGCCCAACCAGAGGCCGCGCCAGCCGTGCTCGTGCTGCGCCCGCGCGTGCCGTGGTGGTGGCGCGCGGGCATCGCGGCGGCGTGGGTGGCAGTGGGTGCAGGGCTCGCGGTGACGGCCTCTGTGCTCGTGCCGCAGCTCGGGGGGCTGGCGCCAGAACAGGTCGCCGGCTCGGCGTCGGGGGCCGCGCGCAGCGAAACGCCCGAAGCGTTCGCGCGCCGCGCCGACATCGCCTATGCCGTCTATTCGCCGGAGCAGCGGCATCCCGTGGAAGTGGGCGCTGCCGACGAGGCGCATCTCGTCGCGTGGCTTTCGAAGCGCCTTGGCAAGCCGCTCTCGGTGCCGTCGCTCGCTGAGTACGGCTATACGCTCGTTGGCGGACGTCTCTTGCCCGGCAATACGGGGCCGGCTGCGCAGTTCATGTACGAGAACGATGCGGGCGAGCGCCTCACGCTCTATGTGGGCAGTTCGGCCGCGGAGCGAGACCCCGTGCGCCTCTTGCGCGACGGCAATCGCCGCACCTTCTACTGGAGCACCGAACGCACGGGCTATGCGCTCTCGGGTCCGCAGACCGAACCGAAATTGCACGAGATCGCGCTGGAGGTATGCGGCGCGCTGGGCGGCAAGCCCGGGCAGTGGTGACGCGTGTAAGGGAGGCGATGCGCGTGCGTGTCCCGCCTGATAACGGAGCGAAGCGATGAGCGACACCAGTGGAGCGGGCCGATGAGCGACACCGCGCCCACCTTGCCTCCCGGCATCGACGAGGCCCGTTTCGCGCGTGCGCTCGCCGCGTTCGAACGCATTGTCGGTGCGCCGAACGTCTGCCGTGAAGGCGCGTCGCTCGAGCCGTATTTCGACCCGTTCGTGCCGGTTGCCGATGCCCATGCCTTCGCACCATCGGCTGCGATCCTCCCCGCGAATGTCGAAGAGATCCGCGCGATCCTGCGCGTGGCGAACGAAACGCGCGTGCCGCTCTGGACCGTTTCCACGGGACGCAACTTCGCCTATGGCGGCGCCGCACCGCGCCTGGCAGGCTCGGTCGTGCTCGACCTGCAGCGCCTGAACCGCATTCTCGAGGTGGACGAGCGCCTCGCGTGGGCGCGCGTCGAGCCCGGCGTGAGCTACTTCGATCTGCATGCGCACTTGCGCGAGCAGCATCTGCGCCTGTGGGTCGATCCGCCCGCGGCGGGCTGGGGCAGCGTAGTCGGCAACACGCTCGAGCGCGGCTTTGGCACGACCGCCTACGGCGACCACGCCGCGTCGCAGTGCGGCATTGAGGTCGTGCTCGCCAACGGCGACGTTGTGCGCACCGGCATGGGCGCGATCGAAAACGGCACGGCGTGGCAACTTTACAGGCCGGGCTACGGGCCTTCGTTCGACGCGCTCTTCACGCAGTCGAACTACGGCGTCGTCACGAAGATGGGACTCTGGCTCATGCCGGCGCCGCAGGCGTTCGTGATCGGCGAGATTCAGTTTGCGCGCGAGGACGATCTCGGCGTGCTCGTCGATACGCTGCGCGCACTGCAACTTGGCGGCACGATACGCCAGCACGCCGCGATCGAAGGCGCGATCCGGCGAGCAGCCAGCCTCGCCCCGCGCTCACGCTGGTACGAAGGCGAGGGTGCAATGCCCGAGGCCGCGGTCGCCGCGATGCAGCGCGATCTGGGCGTGGGCCGCTGGAATTTGCACTACGCGCTTTATGGCGCGCCCGAGGTAATCGACATGGAACGGCGCATTGTCGAGCGTGCGTTCGCTGGCGTACCCGGCGTGCGTTTCTTTGCGCGGCGCTATGCCGAAGGCGAAGAACCGCAAGGCGGTGCTGACCGCAATCTCGCCGGCATTCCGGCGATGAGCGCGTTTCGCATGCTCGACTGGCGCGGCGGCGAGGGTGCGCACGTGGACTTCTCGCCGCTGTGTCCCGCCGACGGCCGCGACGCGCTGCGCCAGTACGCGCTCGTCAAGGCGCGCGCGGCGGAGTACGGTTTCGATTACTACGGCGGTTTCACCGCGGCGGGGCGCTATCTGCATCACGTGTTCGCGGCGATCTTTGCGCGCGAGCGCCGTGACGACGCGGCGCGCGCGGGCGATCTGCTACGCGCGCTGATGAGCGACGCCGGCGCGGCCGGCTACGGCGTATACCGCTCGCATCTGCTCTACATGGATTACGCCGCGGCGCAGTATGCGTTTAACGACGGCGCGCTGCTGCGCCTCGCGCAAACCGTGAAGGACGCGCTCGATCCGCAGGGCGTGCTCTCGCCGGGCAAACAGGGCGTGTGGCCCGCGGCCTGGCGTGCGCAACGCGGCTATACGTGAGCGATTCACGTCAGGACTGCGTAGCAAGCGGCAGGAAGGCGCACGGAGGACTCGATGGACAGGCGGGCTTTTCTCTGCGATGCGGGTGCCGTGGCGTTGGGTGCGGCATGGCAGACGCATGCGCTGCGGGTGGCATTGGGCGCACGCGCGCCTGGTGCGAGCGCGGCGTTGCATCTGGCTGATGGTGTGGTGTTCGACCCGGCGCTCGCGCGCGGCCGCGTGCTCGCGCAAAAAGCGGCGTACGCGGGATGCGTTGCGTGGGCTTTAGCCGATCATGGCGGCGCAATGACCGATGACGACATCGGTAACCTGTGGCACGCGCGCATTGCGCGGCGGCTCGAGCCGGGCGCGGCCTTGATCGGCGCATTGCGCCCGTCGGACCGCTTCGTGCTCGAGCGTCTCGCAAGCGCGCGCGGAGTGAAGTTTCGCAACGCTGATTAGCAAGCCTTAGCGTTCTTGCATCAACGTCTCATGCCTGCGGTTGCTTCGCGTTTTTCGCGATTTCCTCGTCGCGCAACTGGCGGCGCAGGATCTTGCCTATGGTCGATTGCGGCAGGGATTCGCGGAACTCCACAAGGCGCGGCACCTTGTAACCCGTGAGCTGCTGGCGGCAAAACTGGATCAGCGCGTCTTCGGTGAGGGTGGGGTCGCGCTTCACG
Source organism: Paraburkholderia acidiphila (assembly GCF_009789655.1). Classification (GTDB taxonomy): domain Bacteria; phylum Pseudomonadota; class Gammaproteobacteria; order Burkholderiales; family Burkholderiaceae; genus Paraburkholderia; species Paraburkholderia acidiphila. The sequence continues at coordinate 1,815,935 of NZ_CP046909.1, read as the reverse complement.
ACGAACACCTTCACGCGCTCGCCCTGCACCGGATCGGGCACGCCGATCGCCGCCACCTCGCGCACGCCGGGGTGCATCGCCAGCACGTCCTCGATCTCGTTCGGATACACATTGAATCCCGACACGAGAATCATGTCCTTCTTGCGATCGACGAGGCGGATATAGCCGCGCGCATCCATCACGCCGATGTCGCCGGTCGTGAGCCATCCATCGGCGAACACCTTCGCCGTTTCGTCCGGGCGATTCCAGTAGCCCCTCATCACTTGCGGGCCCTTCACACACAGTTCGCCAGCTTCGCCGATGCCGGCCCACGTGCCGTCGTCCTTGCGAAAGCGTACTTGCGTGGAAGGCGCGGGCAGGCCGATCGAGCCTTCCGGATGCGCCTCGCTCGCGTGCGCACGCTCGACATCGACGGGATTCATCGAAACGATCGGCGAGCATTCGGTGAGCCCATAGCCTTCCACGATTGACTTGCCCGTCACGGCCCGGAACCGGTCCGCGACGGCTTTCTGCATGGCCATGCCGCCCGCCATCGCGAGCTTGAGGCCCGAGAAGTCGCGCTGGCGGAACTGCGCGTTATCGAGCAGGGCGCTATAGAGCGTGTTGACCGCGCTGATGCAACTGAACGTCTCGTGCCGCAACACCTTCACGACGCGTTTCACGTCGCGCGGATTGGCGATCAGGATGTTGCGGCCGCCGAGCGCGAGGAAGATCAGCGCGTTGATCGTGAGCGAATAGATGTGATAAAGCGGCAACGGCGTGAGCACCGTCTCGGCCTTGGCGTCGAGCTGGTTGCCGACCCACGCCTTCGCCTGCTGCACGTTCGCGAGCACGTTGCCGTGCGTGAGCATCGCACCCTTCGCGACGCCCGTGGTGCCGCCCGTGTACTGGAGGAACGCGAGATCGTCGGCGCGGGTCGCCACCGGGGCGTGGGGCGCACGCGCGCCTTGTGCGAGTGCATCGAGAAGACGCACTGCCTGGGGCAGGTGGTAGGGCGGCACCATCTTCTTCACGTAGCGCAGCATGAGGTTGATGAAGCGGCCCTTGAGGTTCACGCCCTCGCCGAGCAAATCGCCAAGCGCCGTCACGACGATGCGCTGCACCTGCGTGCCGGGCAGCGCCGCTTCGAGCGTGGCCGCGAAATTCTCGAACACGACGATGGTCTGCGCGCCGCTGTCCTGCAATTGGTGCGCAAGCTCGCGCACGGTGTAGAGCGGGTTGACGTTGACGATCACGGCCCCCGCCTTGAGTGCCCCGAAGAGGGCGACCGGATACTGCAAGGTATTGGGCAGCATGATCGCGACGCGCTCGCCCGGCTGCACGCCTGCGCCTTGCAGCCAGGACGCGAACGCCGTGGCCTTGCGGGCAAGCGCGGCGTAGGTCATCGGCGAGCCCGCGCTCACGTAGGCGACGCGTTCGCCAAAGCGCGCTGTGCAGTCGTCGAAGAAGCGCGTGAGCGAGGCGTACTGGCTTGCGCCAATTTCGTGTGGGACGCCAGGAGGGTACGAGGCGTACCAGATGCCGTCGGTATTGGGTGGGGCCGGGGCCGCCCGAGGCGCGGCCGCTGCCTGTGCGCAAGCCGCCACGGGGCTTGCCGGATCGGGCTGGGGCGTTTCGCTCATGGTGGATCTCCGGGCGGTATGTCGACCGACCGCCAATGCGTGTTCGCTTTCATCATGCAACGCCACGCGCCGAGCGGCCAGGGGGTCTTACCCGGTGTGCGAGTGCGAACGTCCGGCAATCGTCTAAAACAGCAAAAAGGCCGTGCGGGCGAACCCGGCACGGCCTTTTATTGTGTTGCGGTGCGGCGTTACGGGGCCGCCCGCACGTCAGACGCCCGACACCTCTTTCGCGGTCTGCGTCATGTCGATGCCTCGACGTTCGCGGCTGAACGGGATCAGCACCGCAATCACGATGGCGACCGTGCCGGCGACGATCGCCATGGCCATCGAGTAGTCCTGGTTGTGCGTTTCGGCAAGCGACGCCTGCAGCGTGGCATTCACCGAAGCGAACAGATTACCGAGCTGATAGACGAGGCCGGGGAAGGTCGCACGCACTTCGTCAGGCGAAATCTCGTTGAGGTGCACCGGGATCACGCCCCAGGCGCCTTGCACCGAAATCTGCATGAGGAACGCGCCGAGCGCGAGCAGCACGGGGCCTTGCGAGAAGGCCCACAGCGGCAGCACAGGCAGCGCGATCAGCGCGGCGATGAAGATTGCCTTGCGGCGCCCGATCTTCTCGGAAACCTGCCCGAAGAAGAGACCGCCCACGATCGCGCCGATATTGAGCACGATGGTGATGATCGAAACCGTGTGCGGATCGAAGTGATGCTGTTCGCGCAGGAAGGTCGGATACAGATCCTGCGTGCCGTGCGAGAAGAAGTTGAACGCCGTCATCAGGACGATGGCGTAGAGCGAAAGCTTCCAGTTGTGCTTGAGCGTGCTGATGAGGCTCGGACGCGCGCGCTTTTCCATCTCCTTGAAGGCCGGCGACTCGGGCACGTGCATACGCACATAGACCACGAGCAGCGCAGGCAGCACGCCGACGAAGAACATGCCGCGCCAGCCGATGTGCTGATACAGGACGCCGAACACGATCGAGGCGAGCAGATAGCCGCTCGGATAACCCGCCTGCAGCAGACCGGAAACGATGCCGCGCGACTTGGGCGGAATGGTTTCCATGGTGAGCGCGGAACCGACGCCCCATTCGCCGCCCATCGCGACGCCAAAGAGCGCGCGCAGGACAATGAATGTGGTGAGGTTGGGCGAGAAGCCCGTGAGCAGTTCGAGCAGGGAATAGCACGCGATGTTGATCATCAGCGTGGGACGGCGGCCGTATTTATCGGCGAGTCGGCCGAATATCAGCGCGCCGAGCGGGCGCATGGCCAGTGTCAGCGTAATGGCAAAAGCCACTGCCGGGATTTTGGTGTTGAATTCGGTGGCGATGTCTTTCAGAACGAAAACCATCAGAAAGAAATCGAATGCATCGAGCGTCCATCCGAGGTACGCCGCGATCGTGACGTTCTTCTGTTCACGCGTCCAGCTCATGTTGATTCTTCTCCTGTGAAACCAGGGCAATGCCATGTCTCCTGAAGATCGCAATTCGCGCTTTAGCGCTTACCGCGATCTCATGCACGTGCCGGCATTGCGTTGTGTGGCTTAGTTGTCTCGCTTGGAACGGCCCCCCCGTAACGGGCCGCGCGCGAGCAGTGTACGCCCGGCGTTAAACATTTGCATGCTTCTTGACTGTAACCCGTAGTAATCCCTGGGAAGATCGGCTATTGGCGAAAGCTTTTTGTTTTATTCGTAATTTAAATGTAATTAAAATGCAGGCAATGAAATGCGCGAGTGCGTAATTGGATGTCGAAACAAAAGCAAACGAGCGGGCATTTGCCCGCTCGTTTGCTTTGAAGCCTCGCGCGATGGCTATCGCGTGGTCTAGCCGCGAAGCAACCAGCCGATGGCGCACGAAACGACGTCGTGCCATTCGCCCATTTGCGTCTGACGCAGGACCGTCGCTGCGCTCATCCACGGCGTGCGTGCGCCCGTTTGCCCCCAGCGCCATTCGCCGGTCGGGTTGGCGAGCACGGCGGTGGGTTTGCCCAGCATTGCGCTCAGGTTTGCGGCGACGGCGTCCACGCTCAGCACGGCGTCGAGCTGCTCGATGCAGGCCGCCGTGTCGGCAAAGCTCGCGATGCCGGGCCCGTAGTGGCTGACGGCGCCACGCGGCGTGCCGTTCGCCAGCTCGGCTATGGGATGGTGCAGGCTGACGAACTGGACCTCTTGCGTGAGCGCGGGGTGGGTAGTGAGGCGCTCGATTTGCGCGAGCGGTACGCTGCGCAAGCCGGCCCAGCAGCGGTCCTTGCTGCTGATCTCCGTGGCGTGCTGTTGTGCGCAGTCCCAAAAGAGGCCGATGAGCCGCTTGCCAGGCGCGCGCGCACGCAGCGCTTGCGACCACGTGGACGCGCGTTCGCGCGCTGCCGCGGGCGCGCGCAGATAAGCGTCGAAATAGGGTTGCGGCCGCGGCGAATCAACGGCTGCGAGCAGCGGGAGATGGAGCAGTGTGGCTTGCAGCGTCGGCGCGAACGCCTTGATCGTATCCAGTGCATCAAGCGGCAAGGGTGCGCTCACCGCGAGCGGGCGCGCGGTGCCAAGCACGGTGCACCCAGGCAAGGAAGCTTGCACGGGGGCGTGTATGGGGTGGTCGCACGTGAGCAGGATTTCGGCGCCCGCCTCACGCCATTGGCGCACGGATGCGAACAACAGGAACTGGTCGCCAAAGCCCATCTGGTGCGTCACGAGCACGCGCTCGCCGCGCAGGTCGCGTTGGCCGTTCCACATCGGCACCTCGGCGTAACGATAGTTGCCGCTGTCGCCGCGATTGCGCTCGAGCCAGTGTGTGAACCCGCGCGTGTCGCCCTGGCTCAGCAACGCTTCGGCCAGCCACTTGCGCGCCCTTAGCGCGTCCCTTGAAAGGTCGGCCGGATAGCGGCTCAATGCGGTTTCGAGGTATTCGATGGCGCGCTGCGTTTCGCCGCTCAGGTAAAGGTCGCGTCCGATCCGCGCTTCGCAGAAAAGCGGGCTCCACGGCAACGACTGATGTGCGAGCCAGTTGGCGGCCGCCTCGGCGTGGCGCCCGCGCAGGCGCAACGCGCGGCCTCGCGCGTGGATGAACCCGCTGTGCTTGGGATCGAGCGCGAGTCCTTTGTCGGCCCAGGGCAGCATCTGCTCGTCGCGCCGCGCCTTGACCAGCGTTTCACAGATCTGCATGAGCAGATCGGTATCTTCGGGCGCGCGCGCGTGGGCCTCGAAGGCTTCGAGAAGGTCTGGTTGGGCGGACTGGGACATGGGGCGGGCTGACGTCGAACGTTTCTGGGAGACAGAAAAATTCTATCGACGCCATGCTGCAGGGGAATCAGACGAATCTGAGATATCGCGCGGGCTGGCGCTGTCGGCGTTTGACAATGAAAAACGGCGGCGCGGCGCTCGAAGCGCTGCGCCGCCGTTGTGGCGGTCATCCGACCCGGTGCTGCGATCCGCTATCAGAAGATGTTGCGGAAGCCGACTGCGACGCCGGTCTGATTGTTGCGACCCGGGAAGTCGGCGGTTGCCGAGCCGGTGCCGCGCATGAAGTCGACCGTGCCATACACTTCGGTGCGCTTGGACAGTGAGTATTCGGCCAGCAGCACGGCCGAGTAGCGCACACCGGTGCTCAGCGTCGCGCCGTCTTCGTTCAGGCCGTTCTTGGCGTGGTCGTAGTAGTACGCTGCGGTCAGTTGCAGCGGGGAGCTCACCTGCCACGTTGCACCGGCATAGAGGCCGTTGTCGATGCGGTTGGTTTTCGTCACCGTCCGCGGGAAGTTCGCGGCGGGCGAGTTCGCGGCCGCCATGAACTGGTCCACCATGCCCGTGTTGTCCTGGCCCCACAGCCAGCCGCCGTACAGGTGAACCGGACCGAGCGCGTAGACCGCGCCGAGGTTGGCCACGCGGTACTTGTTGTTCTCCAAGTCGCTGTTCTGCTGGTAGCCTGCGAGCAGCTGGACCGGACCGGCCGCGTAGGTGGCCGTGAAGCCGTACATGTTGTTCGCGCCGACGCTGCCCGCCACGCCGCCGAAGCTGTACATGCCTTCGACCTCGAGGCCGCCGAATTTGCCGTCGTACTTGACCGAGTTGTTCTCACGCAGACCGTAGCCGAGCGCGCCCGGCAGCCAGCCGTCCTGGTCGAAGTTGCCGACGGTCAGCGGGTCGAAGGTGTTACCGAGCTGATCGAACAGTGGCGTGTTCTGGCGGCCCATCGTGACCGTGCCGTACTTGTTGCTCGAGATCCCAACGTACGCCATCCGGTTGAACAGCGTATTCGACTGCGCCAGTTGGCCGTTCCAGAGGTTGAACCCGTTTTCGAGGCGGAAGACGGCTGAAAGGCCGCCGCCCAGGTCCTCGGAACCCTTCAGGCCCCAACGGCTGCCGGTGATCGGACCTTGCGTCATCTGCAACTCGTTGTCGTTGTGCGAGTTAGCGTTCGTGAGGTAACGGATGCTGGTGTCGACAATGCCGTACAGCGTGACCGAGCTTTGCGCGAAGCTGTGCTGGCAAGCCAGGGCGAGGGCGAGGCCGCCGATGGCCGATGCGATCTGGGTGTGTCTCACGGTGGGATCCTTTTTCTTCTGTTGCGTGTTGTAAGTTCGTCCGACCGCCGGGGTGCCGGGGCCGTATTGTTGTACGCCGGGCCAGTGGGTATTGGCCGGAGGCGATGATAGACCCTTGATAAAAGGCTGAAAACGCTGGCTGTCGCGCGATAGCAACGATTGCGCGCGCAAGTATCCGGCGGCGTGTTTCGTTTTGAGACGACCCAACCCGCATACGGCCGGCCGCAAAAGCACAAATGTTATTTAATGAACGGTCGTGCTTTTCCCTATTTTCGTGACGGGAGGGCGCCGTTAGAATCGTCGGCATCTCATCGCGTTCCGCAATGCGGAACTTCGGCCGGTCGACAGACATCAAGGAGACGAAAGCATGCGGGTCAGGGAAATGTTCGAGCTGGGTGGTCAGGTCGCACTCATCACCGGCGGCTCGCGCGGGCTGGGTTTGCAGATGGCGCAGGCGCTAGGCGAGATGGGCTGCCATGTGGTGATCACGGCGCGCAAGGCCGACGAACTCGCCGAGGCGGCGAGCCATTTGCAGGAACTCGGCGTCAAGGCGACCACGATCGTGAGCGATCTGCAGCGCGCCGAAGCGGTGAAACCGCTCGTGGACGAAACGCTGGCGGCCTGCGGGCAGATCGACATTCTCGTGAACAATGCGGGCGCCACGTGGGGCGCTCCCGCGGAGGACTATCCTGACGAGGCGTGGCACAAGGTCATGAACCTGAACGTGAACGCGCCGTTCTTCCTCGCGCGTGAAGTGGGCAAGCGCAGCATGATCCCGCGGCAGCGCGGCAAGATCATCAACGTGGCTTCGATCGCCGGCCTGAAGGGCTCGCTCGGGCCCATGCAGACCATCGCGTACAACACCTCGAAGGCGGCGGCCATCAATTTCACGCGCGCGTTGGCCGCCGAATGGGGCAAGTACAACATCAACGTGAATGCGATTTGCCCTGGCTTCTTTCCCTCGAAAATGTCGGCGGGTTTGCTCGACAAGCTGGGGCAGGTGGTGATCGACCATACGCCACTGCACCGTCTAGGCGACGACGACGATCTCAAGGGCGCCGTGGTGTTTCTTGCGAGCCAGGCGTCGCGGCATATGACGGGCCAGTATCTCGCCGTCGACGGCGGCGCGAGCATCGTCTGATTTCACATGGTACGTGGCGTCAGGCCGCTGCCAGCGGCTGGCGGCCGCGTTCTTCCTTAGTCTTGCCCGACGGAGCTTGCCATGTCCACGTCTGCCCCGACGCTTGCCGTCAACTCGCCATCTTCGCCATCGCCACATTGGCCCGCGCAGCTTTCGCCGCATCTGAGCATTCCGCAGACGAACCTCTTCTATAACGCAGAGGTCTCGGCGGCGCGCTATCCCGACAAACCGTTCATCGTCTTCTACGACACGCCCGTCACGTTCGCGCAGTTCAAGGACGAGGCTGAGCGCGTGGCCGGCTATCTGCAGCAAGCGTGCGGCGTGAAGGCTGGCGACCGCGTTCTGCTCTACATGCAGAACAGCCCGCAGTGGGTCATCGCTTACTACGGCATCCTGCGTGCCAACGCCGTGGTCGTGCCGGTCAATCCGATGAACCTCACCGAGGAGCTCGCGCACTACGTGGAAGACAGCGGCGCGACGACGGCTTTCGTCGCGCAGGATCTCTACCCGCGTATTGCGCCGCTCGTGCGCGAAGGCGAGGGCGATGGCCTGAAGCATCTACTCGTTGCGACGTATAGCGACTATCTGAAGCGCGAGCCGTTTTCGCCGCCGCCCGAATTCGTGAGCGCGCCGCGCGCCGTGAGCGGTCCGGGCGTCGCGCACTGGTCCGACGTGCTCGAAGCGCATTGCGTGCCCGGAGCGCTTACCGCCGGCCCCGACGACCTCTGCGTGATGCCGTACACCTCGGGCACCACGGGCAAGCCCAAAGGCTGCGTGCATACGCATCGCAGCGTGATGGCGACGGCCGTGGGCGGTTGCAACTGGTTCGGCAGTAATCAGGATGCCGTACAACTTTCCGTGTTGCCGCTCTTTCACGTAACAGGCATGCAGGGCGGCATGAACAGCCCGATCTACAACGGCTCGACCGTGGTGCTGCTGCCGCGCTGGGATCGCGACGCCGCGGCGCGTGCGATCGAGCACTACCGCATCAACGGCTGGCAGGCGATCTCGACGATGGTGGTGGACTTCATTTCGAACCCGCGCATTCACGAGTACGACCTGTCCAGCCTTGCCTGGATGCGCGGCGGCGGCGCGACGATGCCCGACGCGGTGGTGAAGAAGCTGAAGGATCTGACCGGGCTCGACTTCGTCGAAGGCTATGGCATGTCGGAAACCATGGCGGGCACCCATATCAATCCGCCGCAGCGTCCCAAGCCGCAGTGTCTCGGCATTCCGGTGTTCGATGTCGACTCGCGTGTGGTCGATCCGATTACGCTGGAAGAGGTGCCGCCCGGCGAATCGGGCGAACTGATCATGCACGCGCCGCAAGTGATGCAGGGCTACTGGCGCAACCCCAAGGCGACCAGCGAAGCGTTCGTCGAACGCGACGGCAAGCGCTTCCTGCGCACGGGCGACCTCGTGCGGCGCGACGAGGAAGGCTATTACTTCATGACCGATCGCCTCAAGCGCATGATCAACGCGTCGGGCTACAAGGTCTGGCCGGCCGAGGTCGAAGCGCTGATGTACCGGCACCCCGCGATCAACGAGGTGTGCATCATCGGCACGCAGGACGTGCGCCGCGGCGAGACCGTAAAGGCAGTCGTCGTGCTCGATCCGAAGCAGGTCGGCAGCGTCAACGAAGACGACATCATCGCCTGGGCGCACGACAACATGGCGGCGTACAAAGCGCCTCGCATCGTGCAATTCGTCGACTCGCTGCCGAAATCGGGCAGCGGCAAGATTCTGTGGCGCAAGCTGCAGGAAGAAGAGGCCGAGGCCCGGAGCAGCGCCTGAGCGCGTGGGCCTGCCCGGTTCCCCTTAGTCGTCCTTCAATAGCGAACCCGTCTGGATAGCGCAGCAGTGCGCGACGAATCCAGACGGGTTTCGTTTATCTCCGGCTCGTGCATTCGCGTGCACGCGTCATGCGCCTGCCAGCGCGGGCAAGCCGCCTTCGCGCCAATCCTGCTCCATGGCAGCGGCCATACCCCATTGCTGTGAACCACGGGGCGTGGGCGCCGCCAGTGGCCACTCGCCCGGCGCTTGTGCGTTCTTGCGAGCAAGGATCGCCTCGCACAGAAACTCCATGCTGTACGCCTTCAGCAGATGCGGGTGATTCGTCTCGATATAAGCGGCGACGCGCGCATGTTCACCGGCGATCGAGGCGAGCGAATACAGCGTGCGCGCATCCCAGCGAAAACGCAGGCCCAGTTCGGCAAAGGCCGAATTGAATGCGCACAGTTGCGCGTCCAACTGATGATCGTGGCGGGTGTCCAGGTGGCTCATGGCTGTCTCCTCATGTCGAGTAACGTGAAGCAAGAGTAGAAGCCTCAATGAATAAACGATAGTTAAAGTTTTTTTAGAAAAATATAAGCAGAACTGTATGGATTGCGGGTAAGCCCGCGAATCGTGAGAGACGTGCACCGGTTACGCGTAAACCCCGCTTAGCCACGAGCGTGTTACTGATATATTGTATTGGAAATATGAAATTCCCCAGAAGTGCCGGCTAAACAGAACGTTGGAGACAAACGACCGATGTCCGCCGAAAGAGAACTCATCGCAGGGATGCCTGCAGTCACCCTGACGCTGGAGCCGATCAACGCGACCGCTTCGCTGCGCGATCAGGCTTACGCGAAGCTCAAGCAGGCCATTGCCGAAACCGACATCTACCGCTCGCGAGACGAGATCCGTCTGGATGAGAAGGATTTGACCGAGAAGCTGGGCGTGAGCCGTACGCCCGTGCGCGAAGCGATGACGCTACTGGAGCAGGAGGGGTTTCTGCGCACGGTGCCCCGACGCGGTGTTTACATCTTGCGCAAGACGCGCAAGGAGATCGTGGAGATGATCTATATGTGGGCCGCGCTCGAAAGCATCGCCGCGCGTCTGGCCACGCAGCGCGCTTCGGACGACGATATTGCAGGCCTGCGGCGCATGTTCGCGACCTTCGGCGATTCGACGCCCTCGGACCATATAGAAGAGTACTCGGAGGCGAACATCATGTTCCACCAGTCGCTGGTGGAGCTTTCGAAGTCGCCCATCATCGTCGACACCATCAAGAACATCTTCATGCATGTGCGCGCGATCCGGCGCATGACGATCGCGCAGAGCGATCGCGCGTCGCGCTCGATCGTGGAGCACATGCGCATTATCGAAGCGCTCGAGGCGCGCGACACCGAACGCGTCGAGCAGCTCGTGCGGCAGCACTCGATAGAACTCGCGCTGTTCGTGGAAGCCAACTGCGATTTTCTGGACTGACGCGCAGGGCGCGGCGTGTCGGGCCGCCGATATGTATCGGCACGACGCATGAGCAAGCGGCATCGATACGCTGATCGTCTGAATGAGCGCCGCGATGCTGAAAGAAATGTATGGAGTCCGTATCAAATTCGTTGGGACGTTTGGGCCGATTGAAAGGACTTGCCCGTGGTGTGCCGCATCAAAGTTTGCCGCTTCGCGAGCGATCGCCTGAGCCGCCATCGGGGTAGCGCGGTGCGACGCAGTGCAGCAAAGGTGGCATCGGTAAAAAAACGTCTTGACTAATATTGTGTGTGGAATATTGTGTGTGGAATATTGTATATCACGAATCACACTACGCCCCGCCAAAGAGGAGACGTCATGGCAGAAGCAGGCATCAACGAGGCACAGCAGAACCCTGTGTCCGAAGCGCAGCAAACGACCGACGGTTTTCATCTCGTCATCGACGCGCTGAAACTCAACGATATCGACACGATCTTCGGTCTCGTCGGTATTCCGATTACCGATCTCGCCCGCCTCGCGCAGGCCGAGGGCATGCGCTTCATCGGCTTCCGGCATGAGCAGAACGCCGGTAACGCCGCAGCTGTCGCGGGCTACATGACGAAGAAGCCGGGCATCTGCCTGACCGTTTCCGCGCCGGGCTTCCTGAACGGCCTCACGGCACTGGCCAACGCGACAACGAACTGCTTCCCGATGATCCTCATCAGCGGGTCGAGCGAGCGCGAGATCGTCGACCTCCAGCAGGGCGACTACGAAGAGATGGATCAGCTCAACGCCGCGAAGCCTTATGCCAAGGCTGCGTACCGTGTGCTGCACGCGGAGGACATCGGCGTGGGCATCGCGCGTGCGATTCGCGCCGCGGTCTCGGGCCGCCCCGGCGGCGTGTATCTCGACCTGCCGGCCAAGCTGCTCGCACAGACTATCGACGCCGTGAAGGGGCAACAGTCGCTCATCAAGGTCGTCGATGCGGCGCCGCGCCAGATTCCCGCACCGGATGCGGTGCAACGCGCTCTCGACGTGATCAGGAATGCGAAGCGTCCGCTGATCCTGCTCGGCAAGGGCGCCGCCTACGCCCAGGCCGACGCGCAGATCCGCGAACTGGTCGAAAAGAGCGGCATTCCGTATCTGCCGATGTCGATGGCCAAGGGCCTGCTGCCCGATACGCACGAGCAATCGGCATCGGCCGCGCGCTCGTTCGTGCTGGCCGAGGCGGACGCCGTGGTGCTGATCGGCGCGCGCCTGAACTGGCTGCTCTCGCATGGCAAGGGCAAGACCTGGGGCGCAGCAGCCGGACCGAAAAAGTTCGTGCAGATCGACATTGCCCCCACGGAAATCGATAGCAACGTCGCGATCGAAGCACCCGTGATCGGCGACATCGGTTCATGCGTGGAAGCGCTCGTCGCAGGCATCGGCAACGACTTCCCGAAGCCGCCGGCAGAGTGGCTCGCAGCGGTTGCCGAGCGCAAGAACAAGAACCTGGAAAAGATGGCCGCGACGCTCGCGAAGAGTCCGTCGCCGATGAACTTCCACAGCGCGCTGCGCGCCATTCGCGACGTGCTCAAGACGCGCCCCGACATCAACGTGGTCAACGAAGGCGCGAACACGCTCGACTACGCGCGCAGCATCATCGACATGTACCAGCCGCGCAAGCGCTTCGACTCGGGCACGTGGGGAATCATGGGCATCGGCATGGGCTTCGCGATCGGCGCGGCCGTGACGAGCGGCACGCAGGTCGTGGCGATCGAGGGTGACAGCGCGTTCGGCTTCTCGGGCATGGAACTCGAAACGATCTGCCGCTACAACCTGCCGGTCTGCACCATCGTGTTCAACAACAACGGCGTGTATCGCGGCACGGACGTCAATCCGACCGGCGGCTGCGACGTCGCGCCCACGGTGTTCGTGAAGAACGCGCGCTACGACAAGATGATCGAGGCCTTCGGCGGCATCGGCCATCAGGCGACCACGCCCGAAGAACTCACGGGCGCGCTGCTCGAGGCGATCGCGTCGGGCAAGCCCACGTTGATCAACGCCGTCATCGACGAATCGGCCGGGACCGAAAGCGGCCGCCTCACGAATCTGAATCCGCAAAGCGCGGCCATGAAGAAATAAGCCCCCATCGATCAGGTAGATCAGACAGACCAGGAGATACGAGAAATGAGCAAACCCCTCGACGGTATCAAGATCATCGACTTCACGCACGTACAGGCCGGCCCCGCCTGCACGCAGATGCTCGCGTGGTTCGGCGCGGACGTGATCAAGGTGGAGCGCCCGGGTTCAGGCGACGTGACGCGTTCGCAATTGCGCGATATTCCCGGCGCAGACGCGCTGTATTTCACGATGCTCAACAGCAACAAGCGTTCGCTCACGCTCGACACGAAGAAGCCCGAAGGCAAGGAAGTGCTGGAAAAGCTGATTCGCGAATCGGACGTGATGGTCGAGAACTTCGGCCCCGGCGCGCTGGACCGCATGGGCTTCACGTGGGAACGCATCAAGGAACTGAACCCGAAGATGATCGTCGCTTCGGTGAAGGGCTTCAGCGAAGGCCACCACTACGACGACCTGAAGGTCTATGAGAACGTCGCGCAGTGCGCGGGCGGCGCGGCCTCGACGACGGGCTTCTGGGACGGCCCGCCCACGGTCAGCGCAGCGGCGCTCGGCGACAGCAACACGGGCATGCACCTCGCCATCGGCATTCTCACGGCGCTGATCGGCCGCGACAAGACCGGCAAGGGCCAGAAGGTGGCCGTGTCGATGCAGGACAGCGTGATCAACCTGTGCCGCGTGAAACTGCGCGACCAGCAGCGTCTGGACCGCGTGGGCTACCTCGAGGAATATCCGCAGTACCCGCACGGCTCGTTCAGCGACGTGGTGCCGCGCGGCGGCAACGCGGGCGGCGGCGGCCAGCCGGGCTGGGTGCTCAAGTGCAAGGGCTGGGAAACGGATCCGAACGCCTACATCTATTTCACGGTGCAGGGCCACGCGTGGGAGCCGATCTGCCGCGCGCTCGGCAAGCCGGAGTGGATCAACGACCCGAACTACAACACGGCACAGGCGCGCCAGCCGCATATCTTCGACATCTTCGCGACGATCGAAGCCTGGCTTGCCGACAAGACCAAGTACGAAGCGGTCGACATTCTGCGCAAGTTCGACATTCCGTGCGCCCCGGTGCTCAGCATGAAGGAAATTGCCGATGACGCTTCGCTGCGCGCAAGCGGTACTATCGTCGAAGTGCCGCACAAGGAGCGCGGCTCGTACCTCACGGTGGGCAGCCCGATCAAGTTCTCGGACCTGAAGCCGGAGATCACGGGTTCGCCGCTGCTCGGCGAGCATACCGACGAGGTGCTGGCCGACCTCGGCTACACGCCGCAGCAGATCGCGGCGCTGCATGAGACGCGCGCGGTTTGAGATCCGCGTTGCGTTCCCCAGGCTGAAAGCAGTATGGAGAAGGCGGGCGCGGCCAGCGCCGCACCCGCGCAGCATCGCAATACCAGACTGGCAGGCAGGACGCCGCGCGGCATGGGCAATGCGTGCCGCGCGACGACGACAAACGAGTCACCCCACATAGTCATCGCCATGCAATCCGCCATTGATTTCGAGCAACTCGCAAACGCCATTGGCGACGCCATCGTCATTTCCGACGCAGCCGGCGATATCACGTACTGGAATCCGGCGGCTACGCGCATGTTCGGGTATACGCAGGAAGAAGCGCTCGGCAAGACGCTCGACGTGATCATTCCCGAGCGGCTGCGCGGGCGTCACTGGGAGGGCTATCACAAGACGATGGCCACCGGCCAGACGCGCTATGGCAACGACGTGCTGCGCGTGCCGGCCGTGGACAAGGCGGGCAAGGCGCTTTCGATCGCCTTCACCGTGGCGCTGCTGCACTCGCCGCAGGGCGAACTCAACGGCATCGTCGCCGTGATTCGCGACGAAACGGCGCGCTTCCAGGAAGAGCGCGCGCTCAAGAAACGCATCACCGAACTCGAAGCACAGGCCCAGCAATCCTGAAACCTCGGGAGCTCTTCGATGCACACCGAAAGACTCGGACATTTCGAGGTCGAACTCTCGGCCCGTCAGATGATCCACAACGGCGGCTGGGCGGCGTTCGCCGCCATTCACGCCGTCGAGGCCGCCGCCGAAGTACCGGCCGCCGCTGTTTTCCCCCGTCAATGGGTGGTTGACGAAACCGTATTCGAAAGCGAGGCCGCCGCCATTGCCGGTGCGCGCGAGGCGGCGATCGCTTTTCTCAAGAGCGGCAATTCGCCCAGCCTGGGCGTGGCATAGGGCAAAGCCCTCATCGAGCCGCGGCACACAAAGTATTCCAACATCAGTAGGAGACGTTTCATGAAGTCGTGGCTACGCTTTCGGCGCGCCAGATGCACTGGCGCGCCGCCGATTCCGTTTGTTTTCGCCGCAGTGCGCTCTGTCATGAAGCACGGAGGCGCATCATGGCGATGACGATTGCGGTCCCCCGCGAAACATATGAAGGCGAGCGACGCGTAGCGGCGACGCCTGAAAGTGTGGCACAACTAATCAAACTCGGTTATGCCGTGGAGGTCGAAACGTCGGCGGGTGTGAACGCGTCTTACCCGGACGACGCCTATCGCGCAGCGGGCGCGCGCATCGTGGACGATGCGCAAGCGCTCTTGAGCGGCGCGGACATGGTTATCAAGGTGCGGCCGCCTTCAGGCGAAGAGGTGCAGCGTCTCAAACCTGGCGCGACGCTAATCGGTTTCATCTGGCCCGCGCAAAACGCGGCGCTGCTCGAGCAGTTGTCAGCGCGCGAGCTAACGGTGCTCGCGATGGATTGCGTGCCGCGCATCTCGCGCGCGCAGAAGCTCGACGCGTTGAGCTCGATGGCGAACATGGCCGGCTATCGCGCGGTGGTCGAGGCGGCCCAGCACTTCGGCCGGGTTTTCACGGGGCAGATCACGGCGGCAGGCAAGATGCCGCCCGCCAAGGTGCTCGTGATCGGCGCGGGGGTGGCCGGGCTTGCCGCGATCGGCGCGGCGCGCGGGCTTGGCGCAATCGTGCGCGCGTTCGATACGCGTCCGGAAGTTGGCCAGCAGGTCGAGAGCATGGGTGCGGAGTTCCTGAGCATCGACATCGAGGAGGAGGGCGGCGGCTCGGGCGGCTACGCCAAACAGATGAGCGCGAAGTTCATCGAAGCGGAGATGGCGCTTTTCGAGGCCCAGGCGCGCGAGGTAGACATCATCGTCACGACGGCGCTCATTCCGGGCAAACCGGCGCCGCGCCTGATCGACGCGAAGACGGTGGCGTGCATGCGCGCCGGGAGCGTGATCGTCGACATGGCGGCCGAGCAGGGCGGAAACTGCGAACTCACGCGCCCGGGCGAGGTGGTGAATGCGAACGGTGTGACAGTGATCGGCTACACGGATCTGCCAAGCCGCATGGCGAATCAGTCGAGCCAGCTCTACGCGACCAACATCCGCCATCTGCTGACGGATCTCACGCCCGCGAAAAACGGCGAGCTCGAACTCGAAATGGACGACGTCGTGCAGCGCGGCACCACGGTCATGCAGCGCGGCGAGGTGTGCTGGCCTGCGCCGCCGGTGCAGGTCAGCGCCGCGCCGCAAGCGTCTGCGCAGACGAAGCCCGGTGCCGCTTCGGCTGGCCACGCGAAAGAAGAGAGCGCGCAAGTCGCTCGCCGCAATGGCGTCTGGTCGCTCGCCGCGCTCGTTGTCGCCGCGTTGCTCCTGCTCGCACTTGGCGCCGTCGCGCCGCCGGCGTTCGTCGCGCACTTCACGGTGTTCGTGCTGGCCGTGTTCGTCGGCTATCAGGTGGTCTGGAACGTCACGCCCTCGCTGCATACGCCGCTCATGAGCGTAACGAATGCGATCAGCGGGATTATCGTGATCGGCGCATTGCTGCATCCGGGCAACGCCAGCACGATCGTGACCGTGCTGGCAGGCATTGCGCTCGTCGTCGCGACCATCAACATCGCGGGCGGCTTTCTCGTCACCCAGCGCATGCTGAAGATGTTCCAACGGACCTGAGGAGACGTCATGCTCAACGGAATCGGCAACATGGCGTGGCTCGGCGCGGCGACGCTCTTCATCCTCAGCCTGCGCGGGCTCAGTCATCCCGCGAGTGCGCGGCGCGGCAACCTGTACGGCGTGTCCGGCATGGTGATCGCGGTGCTCGCCACGCTGCTCGTCACGGGCGGCGCGGGCCTGCAAATCGCGCTCATTGCCGCGCTGGTAGGTGGCGGGATCGGCGCGCTTCTCGCGCGCCGCGTGGAGATGACGCAGATGCCGCAACTCGTCGCTGTGCTGCACAGCTTCGTCGGCCTTGCGGCCACACTGATCGCCTTCGCGAACTTCCTCTCGCCTCAGGCCGCGATGAGCGGCGTCGAGCGCGCGATTCACGACACCGAGATCTATGTCGGCGCGTTCATCGGCACGGTCACGTTCAGCGGCTCGATCGTCGCGTTCCTGAAGTTGCAGGGCACGGTGAGCGGCAAGCCGCTCGTGCTGCCCGCGCGGCATCTGCTCAACGCGGTGGTGCTGGGCGCGTGCATCGCGATCGGGTATCGCTTCGTCAGTGCGCCCGATGGTGGCGACGCGCTGTATGCGCTCATCGTGATGTGCGTGCTGGCGGCGGCGCTCGGCGTGCATCTCGTGATGGCGATCGGCGGCGCGGATATGCCCGTGGTGGTCTCGATGCTCAACAGCTATTCGGGCTGGGCGGCAGCGGCAACAGGCTTCATGCTCGATAACGATCTGCTGGTGACGACGGGTGCGCTGGTTGGATCGAGCGGTGCGATTCTCAGCTACATCATGTGCCGCGCGATGAATCGCAGCTTCGTTTCGGTGATTCTCGGCGGCTTTGGCGCCGTTAGCGCCACGGCCAGCGCAACGCCGGAGGGTGAGGTCGTAGCGACCACGGTGGACGAAGTGGGGTCGCTCCTGCGCGACGCTCAGGAGGTCGTGATCGTGCCAGGCTACGGCATGGCGGTCGCGCAGGCGCAGGGCACCATCAGCGAGATCACGCGGCGGCTGCGTGCGCTCGGCATACGTGTGCGTTTCGGCATTCATCCGGTTGCTGGACGCTTGCCGGGTCACATGAACGTGCTGCTCGCGGAAGCGAAAGTGCCGTACGACATCGTGCTCGAAATGGACGAGATCAACGAAGACTTCACGAGCACCGACGTCGTCCTCGTGATCGGCGCGAACGATATCGTCAATCCGGGCGCGCAGGAAGACGCGGGCAGCCCGATTGCCGGCATGCCGGTGCTGGAGGTGTGGAAGGCGCGCACGGTGGTCGTCTCCAAGCGCAGCATGGCGACGGGTTATGCGGGCGTGGACAATCCGCTTTTCTATAAGGACAACACACGAATGCTGTTCGGCGATGCGAAGGGCAGTGTCGATGCCTTGCTGCGGCAACTCGAAGCGGCTTGATGTTTAACGTCAGGGCGCGGCGGGCAAACGCCTGCCGCGCTGGCTGTAACGCGGGATAGAGGCGATGCGGGAAATCCCGCGGGCAATCACAACGGACGGAGACAGACAACGTGGTACATACCGATCGTATCGAAGGCAGCTACACAGCCCGGCGGCACAACCGCTGGGTGCAGCTCGTCGCGGGCATTCTCTGCATGGGGCTCGTGGCGAACCTGCAGTACGCGTGGACGCTCTTCGTCGTGCCGATGGACGCACGGCATCACTGGGGACAAGCGGCGATTCAGCTCGCCTTCTCCATTTTCATCGTGACGGAAACCTGGCTCGTGCCCGTGGAGGGCTGGCTGGTCGACCGCTTCGGCCCGCGCCCTGTGGTGATGGGCGGTGCGTGCTGTGTGGCGCTCGGTTGGGTGCTCAACGCGTGGGCGCCCGTGCTGCCGGTGCTTTACGTCGCCGCGGTCATCTCGGGCATCGGTGCGGGCTGCGTGTACGGCACGTGCGTAGGCACCGCGCTCAAATGGTTCCCCGACCGCCGCGGCCTCGCTGCCGGCATGACAGCGGCGGGCTTCGGCGCGGGCGCGGCGCTCACGGTCATTCCGATCTCGAACATGATCCAGCAGTCAGGCTATCAGCAGGCGTTCGTGTTCTTCGGACTCCTTCAGGGCGCCTGCATCATGGCGCTCGCACTCGTGATGGTGCGGCCGAAGCCGCCGGCACACGCGGCCGGCATGAAGCGCATCGTGGCGACGAAAACCGACTACACGACGAAGCAGATGGTACGCGCGCCCGTATTCTGGGTGATGTACGCGATGTTCGTGTGCGTGGCGGCGGGCGGCATCATCGCGACCGCGCAGATTGGCCCGATCGCGAAGAGTTACGGTTTCGCCTCGATGCCGATTACGCTCGTGGCGACGACGCTGCCGCTGCTCACCATGACGCTCTCGATCAACAATCTGTGCAACGGCTTTACACGGCCGCTGTGCGGGCTCATTTCGGATCGCATTGGCCGCGAGAATACGATGTTCATCACGTTTCTCGGCGAGGGACTCGCGCTGCTGGGCTTGCGGGCGTTCGGCCACGACCCGTATCTCTTCGTGCTGTTCTCGGGGCTCGTGTTCCTGTTCTACGGCGACATCTTCTCGAACTTTCCGGCGACCTGCGCCGACACGTTCGGCGCGAAATACGCAGCCGGCAACGCCGGCACGCTCTACACCGCGAAGGGGACCGCGGCGCTGCTCGTGCCTGTCGCCACGCTGCTCGCGATCCACGGTGGCTGGAACATGGTGTTCGATATGGTCGCTTGCGTCGCGATGATGGCGGGTGTGAGCGCGAAGGTGATCTTGCAGCCCATGCGCCGGCGCTGGATCTTTCAGTCGGGTGAGGAGGCGAAGATTGCCGATTCGGCGTTCATCCCTTCGCCGCTGGGCTCGCACGAATGAGCGCGTTTGCTTGCGCCCCTGAGCGCTACGGGCGAGCGGTGCGATCGTGATCGTGGCGAGCGGTCGCGGCGCGCAACGCCCGCATCACGCGTGCTGCGCCCTGGAGCCTCGCTCGCGCGCGCGAGCGCCGTACGCGCCGTGTATCGATACGGGCCTGTTCGCGCCGCGGGTCCGCTTTGGCGGCCCGCTCGTTTTCTAGCCCGAGACCGGCATACCGGCCCTCGCTGGCGCTCTTGTCGAGCCAGCGCTCGGGCAGCCGGGTGGCGAGCAGCCAGGTCGCGGCGGCGCCAAAGCTGACCGCGATGATCGCAGCGACGACTACGAATTCCATTCTGTATTCCTCAATCGGCTTATCCACGGCGTCCGGCAATGTATACCATGAAATACATCGATGGGAGCTGCCCACGGCGTTCGCAGCAGGAAAGTGGAAGCCAAAAACAAAAAAGCCCGCAATTTGCGGGCTTTTTTGATGAATCCTGTGTGCTGCTAGTTCTGCATGATGAGACGTGGTGCCCAGGAGAGGACTCGAACCTCCACAGTGTTGCCACCGCTAGGACCTGAACCTAGTGCGTCTACCAATTCCGCCACCTGGGCACGTCTTCAAGCTAGAAGAAAATTATGACGTGATTCAGCGCGACTGTCAATAGATCTTTTCAAAAAACTTCATCTCGGGAACGCGGCTGCTTCGATTTGCGCGATAGCAGGGCAGTTGTACTTGCTGCCGTGCTGGAAATGAAAAAGGCCGGCATGAAGCCGGCCTTTTGAATCTGGTGCCCAAGAGAGGACTCGAACCTCCACAGTGTTGCCACCGCCAGGACCTGAACCTGGTGCGTCTACCAATTCCGCCACCTGGGCAAGGTGTCGTTTGCTGTTCAACGTGTTGTGCAGCAAAGACCAAAATTATAGCGGGCCCAGAATACCTGTCAAGCGTTTTGTGAGGGGCAATCGAGCGCGGCTGCGCAAGCGGCTGCATGAGCGTTGCCGGGCGCGTGGAGTGGCCGTCTGATCGCGCTGTGAGGCCGCTCCCACGGCTCGTAGGGTGCGATGCGGGTGTTAGAATGCCTCGCAGAAGTTCCGCCGGCACAAGTACGGGGTTCAGGTGCTGCGTGCAGCGTGGCGCACGCAGCGCGAGCGGTCAGGCAGTCCACGTACGGGCCGGCAGATTGCAGCACTCGAAGACGGGGCGCCGCTCGCATGTACTGCACATTCGGGCCGCGCAAAATCCGACGTCCACGCAACGAGAACAACCATCGACAAGCCCTTGAGCAAATATCCGTACCCGATTCCCAGCCGCGAAGAGATCCTTGGCGTGCTGCGGACCAGCGACTCGCCTTGCACCGCGAACGATATCGCCGAGGCGCTCGCCATCAAGCGCCAGGAGCGTGAAGGGTTCTTCAGGCGCCTCGCCGCCATGGAGCGCGACGGGCAGATCCGGCTCGATTCGCGCGGCCACTACCAGCTCGCGCATCCTTCGAATTTCGTTGCCGGGCGCGTGCAGGGGCATCGCGACGGCTACGGCTTCCTCGTGCGCGACGACGGCCAGGACGATCTGTTCCTGCCGCAAGGCGAAATGCAGAAGGTCATGCACAACGACCGCGTGCTCGCGCGCATTGTCGGCTATGACCGGCGCGGGCGCCCGGAAGGGCATATCGTGGAAGTCACCGACCGCGCAAACCGCAGTGTGATTGGGCGCCTGCTCAACGAGAACGGCGCGCTGATCGTCGCGCCGGAAGACAAGCGCATCGGCCACGACATTCTCGTCACGCAGAATCCGAAGAAGGCCAAGGTCGGCCAGGTCGTGGTCGTCGAACTCACCGACTTCCCCAGCCGCCACTCGCAGCCGCTCGGCCGCGTGATGGAAGTGCTCGGCGATATCGACGATCCGGGCATGGAGATCGAAATTGCCGTGCGCAAGTACGGCGTGCCGCACGAGTTCAGCAAGCCCGCGCTGGACGAAGCCGCGAAGCTGCCCGACGCCGTGCGTCCCTCGGACATCCGCTATCGCGTGGACCTGCGCGACGTGCCGCTCGTCACCATCGACGGCGAAGACGCGCGCGACTTCGACGACGCCGTGTACTGCGAGCCGATGCAGGTTGGCAAGGGCGAGGGCTTCCGCCTGATCGTCGCCATCGCCGACGTCTCGCACTACGTCTTGCCCGGCAGCGGTCTCGACGTGGACGCCATCGAGCGCAGCACGTCGGTGTACTTCCCGCGCCGCGTGATTCCGATGCTGCCCGAGAAGCTCTCGAACGGGCTCTGTTCGCTCAATCCGCACGTCGATCGCTGCGTGCTCGTGTGCGACATGGTGATCACCGCGCGCGGCGAGATCAAGGCGTACCAGTTTTATCCGGGCGTCATGCACTCGGCGGCGCGGCTCACCTATACCGAAGTCGCGGCGGTGCTCACCAACACCAAGGGCCCCGAGGCGACGCGTCGCGCGGCGCTGCTGCCGCAACTGCAGAATCTCTATGGCGTATACAAGTCGCTGTTCGCCGCGCGCCAGAAGCGCGGCGCGATCGATTTCGATACGACCGAAACCTATATCGTGTGCAATGCGCAAGGCAAGATCGAGCAGATCGTGCCACGCCAGCGCAACGACGCGCACAAGCTGATCGAAGAGTGCATGCTCGCGGCGAACGTGTGCGCGGCGGATTTCATGAAGCGCCACAAGCACCCGGGCCTGTACCGCGTGCACGCCGGACCGACCGCCGAAAAGCTCGAGAACCTGCGCACGTTCCTGCGTGGCATGGGCCTGTCGCTTGGCGGCGGCGACACGCCGCATGCGAGCGACTACGCCGCGCTGATGGCGCATATCCGCGACCGGCCCGACGCGCAGATGCTGCAGACCATGCTGCTGCGCTCGATGCAGCAGGCTGTGTACAGCCCGGACAATATCGGTCACTTCGGGCTGGCCTACGAGGCTTACGCGCACTTCACGAGCCCGATTCGCCGCTATCCCGACTTGCTCACGCACCGCGCGATCTACGCGATCCTGCAGGGCAAGAAGTATCAGCCGCAGGCGCCCGAGGGCGTCGAACTCAACACCGCGCTTTCGCCGCGCGCCCGCGCGCTGCAGGCCGAAGACGAAGAGAAGCGCGGCAAGCGCGCCCGGGGCGCCAATACGGCGATCTGGGAAGAGCTGGGCTTGCACTGCTCGGCGAACGAGCGCCGTGCTGACGAAGCTTCGCGCGACGTCGAAGCCTGGCTCAAGTGCTACTTCATGCGCGACAAGCTCGGCGAAGAGTATGGCGGGATGGTGAGCGGCGTGACGTCGTTCGGCATTTTCGTGCAACTCGACGCGCTCTTCATCGAAGGTCTCGTGCACGTGACGGAACTGGGCTCGGATTACTTCCAGTACGACGAGATCAAGAACGAACTGCGTGGCGAGCGCACCGGCATTCGCTATCGCCTCTCGGACCGCGTGCGCGTGCAGGTGAGCCGTGTGGATCTCGACGCGCGCAAGATCGACTTCCGCCTCGTGCGCGATACGCCCGTGAAATCGGGCGGCAACCGGCCGATGCCGGTCGACAAGGGCGGCATGGAAGGCGGTCCTCGCGTGCGTGCGTTGCCGGGTGGCGACATGGCGCGCCAGAAAAAGGCCGCGCCGGCGCAAAGCGTGGCGGTGAAGGAAGCGCGCGCGGCGCGCGGCGCCGCCAAGACCGCGAAGAAGCGCTCGGCCGTGAAGCCCACGCCCAAGAAGCAGGCGCCGCGCAAGAAGCGTTGAGCGCCAGGCGGGGCGCCCGATGCGCTCCGCCGCCGTTATGTATCCGGGCCGCGCCGTCGCGCGCGTGCCCGGTTTTTTCACTTGCACGCCGCGCCAGGTCTTTGCCAAATAGACGTGCGGTTTGCCGATGCCGGACCGCACGACGCGGCCGGCTGACTATCGTTGTCGGCGGCGCGCTGTCTGCGCCGCAAAACGTTCATCAGGGGTTGTCTCAGTCATGTCACGTCTCAAGGTTCTTTACGGGTTTCATGCGGTGACCGCACGCTTGCGGCACGACGCGTCCACGGTCGAGGATGTCTACTACGATCCGACGCGCCGCGACCGCCGCATGCAGGACTTCCTGCACACCGCGAAGGAAGCGGGCGTGCGCGTGATCGCGGCCGACGAAACGCGCCTCTGGGGTCTCGCGCACACGGAGCGCCACCAGGGCGTCGTGGCACGCGTGCACGATCTGGCGCTCGCGCAGAATCTCGCCGAGCTGCTCGACGGCATCCAGGGTTCGCCGCTGCTGCTCGTACTGGACGGTGTGACCGATCCGCACAATCTCGGCGCGTGCCTGCGCGTGGCCGATGCGGCCGGCGCGCACGCGGTGATCGCCCCGCGCGACCGCGCCGTGGGTCTGAACGCCACGGCCGCGAAGGTGGCGAGCGGCGCTGCCGACACCGTGCCGTACATCACCGTGACGAACCTGGCGCGCGCGCTGCGCGAACTCAAGGACGCGGGCGTGTGGGTGGTGGGCACCGCTGGCGACGCGAGCGCGAGCCTCTACGAGACGAAGCTCGAAGGCCCCGTTGCGCTCGTGCTGGGCGCCGAAGGCGAGGGCATGCGCCGCCTCACGCGCGAAACCTGCGATGTCGTCATGCAGATTCCGATGGCGGGCACGGTCGAGAGCCTGAACGTGTCGGTGGCTTCGGGCGTGTGTCTGTTCGAGGCGGTGCGCCAACGCTCGGCCGCGCGCTGATTGTCTGCTGACTATCTGCTGATCGCGCGCTGATCGCCCGGAGCGATCCTGCGAGATGCGGGCAGCCCGTGCCCGCATCTCCGGTAAACTATGCGTATTCCGCGTTTTTCTCCTCCTCGGGCTGTACTCCCATGACTCAAGACGAACTCAAGCAACTGGTCGGCCAGGCCGCCGCCGACTATGTCAACGCCAACGTGCCGGAAGGCGCCGTAATTGGTGTCGGCACGGGCTCCACCGCGAACTGCTTCATTGACGCCCTCGCGGCGAGCAAGGGCCGCTACCGCGGCGCCGTGTCGAGCTCGGTCGCGACCACTGCACGCCTCGAAGCGCACGGCTTCAAGATTTTCGACCTCAACGAGATCGAATCGCTGCCCGTGTACGTCGACGGCGCCGACGAAATCGACGGCACAGGCGCCATGATCAAGGGCGGCGGCGGCGCGCTCACGCGCGAGAAGATCGTCGCTTCGGTGTCGGACGTGTTCGTGTGCATCGCGGACGCGAGCAAGCGCGTCGACGTGCTTGGCCAGTTCCCGCTGCCCATCGAAGTCGTGCCGATGGCGCGCACGGCCATTGGCCGCCGCGTGACGGCGCTCGGCGGCGTGCCGGTGCTGCGCGTGCAAAAGGACGGTTCGCCGTTTATCACCGACAACGGCAACGAGATCCTCGACGTGAAAGGTCTGCGCATTAGCGATCCGCGCACGCTCGAGGCGCATGTCAACGCATGGCCGGGCGTGGTGACGGTGGGTCTGTTCGCCGCGCGCGGCGCGGACTTCTGCCTGCTTGGCGGTGAAACCGGCGTTGAGCGCATCGAATACCGCAAGGCCTGAGCGCTCTCGCGCGAGCGGTACGCTCAAGGGGCGTTTGCCTGTGCGTTGCCGCTCTTTCTTCTGGCAGGCCTGCGTGGCCTGCCGAACCGAACATCGCGATTAATCATTAAAAGAAAGCGATCTTCTGAATCCGGTTGTCTGCGCATCTATTTGATGCTTCATTCACCTTTCAATTGTTATTGAAAGAAAATCCCCATATTCAAGGACATGTCTATACGCTACGTTGAGAACCGCACACAAAACGTGTGAATGGCGTAGCAATAGTCTTACTGTCTGAGTTATAAATTCACCGTCCGGCGACGTTATGCAAACGGTTCGCTAAAAGAGACGTCGAAAAGGCCGGGCAGGGGAAGGGCGTCGCGCGACAATGCGCGGCGGCTCGAGGGTTTTTGTCAGGCGGTACACGGGGAAATAATGACAACAGCAGGTGGCGGGAAGCTTGTATCGGACTACTATTCAATAGGGTGCGCCGGGAGCATTTCATTTCGCGGGGCATTCCTTTCTGTTTTCCGGATTTTCATTTCTGCATGAACGTCTGATTTATCCGGATATGTAAAGGCGTTCCGCGCGCGATTATTAATCTGGTTATTCCAGTTTAAACGATCCTCCCGATATCGGGCTGGCTCGCGGGGATATTCGCGCGTCGCAAATGCAATGATTTTATAAGCATTGCAATTAGATCGTGTTAAATGCGCCCGCGCTATCAGGGGGAGTGCGCGCGCATTCATCCAACGCTCCCCTGTTTTATCAGGAAGACCACAATCATGAAGAAGATTCAGGCCATTTCGCTCGCCGCCATGCTCTCTTTCGCTTCGGCTGCCGCATTTGCAGGCGGTGCTGGCGGCGTGGGCGCGCCGTCGTCCTCCACCACGTCGGCGGTGGGCGCTGCGGGCGTCGGCTTTGGCGCTTCGGCACTCACGTCGAACTCCACGTCGTCGGTCAACGGCAGCTTCACCTCGGCGCTGACGGTGCCGGGCCATATCGACGCCACCGTGTCGCAAGGCAACCAGTCGTTCTCGAACGCGAGCCTCACGTTCGGTTCGAGCTACACGACGCAAAACGCCAACTCGCAAACCTACGGCCAGACGGCTAACGGCTACGTCGGTCAGACCGGCACGACGACCACCAACCAGAATTCGTCGACGCTCGGCTTCACGAGCGCCACGCAGTCGGGTTCGCAGAACTTCAACTCGTCGGTGATCAACACGTCGTTCGACGGTTCGAGCGGCAGCTACGGCGGCTCGGGCTTCACGTCGAACGCGACGGCGAACGGCAGCGGCACGGCCAATGCGGACGGCGGCGTCGGCATCGTCGCGGCAGGCGGTTCGGGTTCGCTCACGGGCGGTATGCACTGGTAAGCCGAACGGGTCAGCCGTTCACTAGCGCGTCGGAGAGGGGGGCGTTGCCCCCACTCCGTTCACGGAGAGAAGAATGAGCAAGCTGAAACAAAAAATCGCCGTTGCCGGGGTGTTGCTGTTTGCAGGGGCCGCGTGGGCGCAAACCACGCCGACGATGACGTCGGGGACCACGTCCACGTCGAGCCAGACGAGCACCGTTTCCAATACCGTCGTGCTGCCGAGCGGCGGCGCGTCGGACGTGACCTACCACGGTTCCTACGATGTGCGCACGACGCCCACGGTCTACGCGCCGGCCTTGACGGCTTCGGTTACCGAGACCTGCTGGGGCAGTATTTCGGCTGCGGTGTCGGTGGTGGGCGTGGGCGCGACGGCTGCGGGCACCATCAAGGATATGGACTGCAACAAGCGCCTGAATGCGGCCGTGGCATGGCGCATGGACCGCAAGGACATTGCGTTCAACATCATGTGTCAGGAAGACGATTTCCGCGAGGCGGCCGCGTTGACGGATCATCCCTGCGGCGACACTCGCAAGGTCGCGAAGAACGATGGTGCGCCCGTGCAGTTGCGTAACGCCGACACGAGCCCGGATCCGAAGCTTCAGGAGCCGACCGACCCGTTCGTGCGCGAACGCGAGCACCTGCCTGTCTTGCCGCTTGCACAGGCGCTCGTGCCTTCGGCCCATTGAATCCCGCAAGGCTGAGGAGCAGAGGGCGCGCGCCCGGCTCTCCAGCCCAGGCGGAAATGCGCAATTGCTTCGTTATCCTGTCTGTTATCGTTGCCTTCGAACTTGCATGAACGATTCCCCGAAATTGCGCGCAAGGCGAACAGGCACGCAAAAGCGTGCCGCTACGGGCACGCTTTGTCCGGGGACGAGTCGCAAACGGGTTCGCGGCGCAAAGCGCCAGGCACGCGCGACGATTACGCGATCACTCGACCGTTTCCGCCTGGTGCAGGCGCGGCAGCAGCCGGTCGAACTCGCGTCGCACGAGCCCGTAGCACTCGCAGGCGCGAGCTTCGAGACCTTCGCGATCGAGCACACGGATATGGCCGCGGCTGTGATGGATCAGGCCTTCGTCGTGCAGCTTGCCGGCCGCTTCGGTAATGCCTTCGCGGCGCACGCCGAGCATGTCGGCGATCAGCTGCTGCGTGACGTTGAGATCGTTGGAAGCCACGCGGTCCACTTCGATCAGAAGCCAGCGGCACAACTGCTTGTTCAGCGAATGGTGACGATTGCATGCGGCGGTCTGCGCGACCTGCGTGAGCAGCGCGTGCATATAGAGCAACATGAGACGGCGCAGGAACTCCGAGCGCGCGAACTGCTGTTTGAGGGCTTGCGCGCTCATGCGATAGGCGAAGCCCGCGCATTGCACCTGCACGCGGTTCGGCATCGTTTCGCCGCCGGTGAGCACGGGCACGCCCGTCATGCCTTCGCGGCCGACCGCCGCGATTTCGACCGAGCTGCCGTCTTCCATCGTCGAGAGCAGCGAGACGATCGCCGTGGTCGGAAAGTACACGTGATGAATGCGCTGGCCGGAGTCGCAGATCAACTGCTCGGTGCGCAAATGAACGAGTTCGAGGTGCGGGGCGAGAGCCTGCCATTCATGCGACGGGAGGGCGCCCAGCAAATGGTTGCCGTGAAGATCGGATTGAAGGGTTAACATGACTGGTCCTCGTGCGAAGCGGCGCGAGCCGCCTCCTGTTTTTTGATTCCGTACGCCGAACGCGTTTTTGTTTGCCGTTTCCCGTGCGGCTTTTGTGTTCGTCGTGCCGGCCCCATAGTCCCGCTTGTTCGTGCTGTTTCCTGCTTGTCGCTGCTTATCGCTGCTTGTTTCTGCGCTTGTTCCGGTTCCCCGTTCTGTCCTGCTCGCTCGCGCCTATGTGAAGCGGAATCGTTCGTCCGTGTCAGCGCTCTTGCGGCGATCTCTCTTTAGCAGGGTGTGTGCCAGTTGGTGCGAAAGCACGCATTCAAGCGGCTGAGCGAGAGTCGGCCATGCGGCAGCGCGGCGTAACGCCGCATTTTTGTTTCAGTTTTGTACGGCGACTTTGCGGACCGAGGCGCCGCGCATCCTACTTTTGAAAGGTGCAAGTCGATGATTCAATTGGATTATTTCGCCTGACAACGGGGGCGTTCAGAAATGGCTCCTGGTTGAAACATGCCTTCGAGGCGACGCGTGCCGCGCCCCAAAAAACAAGCGTTTTTGATTCAGTTCTGTTGCAACGCAGACGTAGCCGGCGAAAAAAAGTTCGGCGTTGACACCCCGCGTGTGAGCGGCGTTGACGCGCGCTTGCCCGGGCGCATGCGATCAGTGTGGGTATGCGTACAGATTGGCATGCGCAGGTTTGCTCCAATGAGGTCCGGAAAAGGTCTCATGAATGGGTGAGGCCTGAGAGGTCCGGGAGGCGCGAAACGCTTCGGGCGAACCCGCCGGCAGGCAGGCGCGGCGTTCGTCGACGTGACCCGACGTATTTCAACGGGGAGCTCACTGCATGAACCAGCTCGTGACGCCAGCCGGCTTGATCGCGGCAGCCAATGAACCCGAAGTCGCGCTCATCGTTCAGCCCGTGGTGCTGGCCGGGGGCTCGGGCACGCGGCTTTGGCCGCTCTCGCGCGAGCATTGTCCGAAACAGCTGATCGATCTGCTCGACGGCGAGTCGCTGCTCGAAGCCACCGTGCGGCGGCTCGACGGCGTGTATGCCCAGGCGGGCGAGGCGATCCGCAAGGCCGCGCCTGTTGTCGTGAGCAGCGAGGAACTGCGGCTCATGACCGTCGACCGGCTCGGCCGCAGCGGCATGCACGCGCGCGTCGTGCTCGAACCGGTCGCGCGCAATACAGCGCCGGCTCTCACGGTGGCGGCGCTCGCGGCGCGCGCCGGACATGAAGCGGCGCTGGCCCGCGACGGCGCCGCTGGCGTGTGCGACAGCGACCCGGTGCTCATCGCCATGCCGGCCGACCACCTGATCGCCGATCGCGCGGCGTTTGCCGCCGCGCTCGAAGAAGCGGTGGGCTACGCGGCGCGGGGCGCGATCGTCACGCTGGGCGTGCCGCCGCAGCGCGCGGAAACGGGTTACGGGTACATCGGCGCGGGTGCGGTGCTCGGCGCCAGCGGCGCGCGCGTGATCGAGCGCTTCGTGGAAAAGCCCGGCGCCGAACTCGCGGCGAGTTACGTGGCCAGTGGCGACTACCTCTGGAATAGCGGCATTTTCGTGGTGCGCGCATCGGTTTGGCTTGCCGCGATCGCGCATTGCCGGCCGGCCATCGCGGCGCAATGCACGGCGGCGTTCGAGGCGGCCGCGCTCGACGCCGACGGCACCGTGCATCTCGACGCCACGGCGCTCGCCGCGTGCCCGTCCGATTCGATCGACTACGCGGTGATGGAGTCGCTGGGCGCGGACGCGCGGCTCGCCGGCGTCGTCGTGCCGCTCGTGGCTGGCTGGTCCGACGTCGGCGCGTGGGACGCGGTGTGGCAGGTGTCGAACAAGGACGCGAGCGGCAACGTGGCGCGCGGCCGCGTGATGTTCGAGGACGTGACCGACACGTTCGCGCACTCGGACGGACGCCTCGTTGCGTGCGTGGGCGTGCACGGCGTGGTGGTGGTCGAAACGGCCGACGCCGTCCTCGTCGCGGCGCGGGACCGCGTGCAGGACGTGAAGGCGATCGTCGGCAAGCTCAGGCAGGAGCGCAGCGCGGTCGCGCAGCATCACCGGCGTGTGGAGCGGCCGTGGGGCTGCTACGACTCGCTCGATCAGGGCGAGCGCTTCCAGGTCAAGCGCATCGTCGTGAAGCCGGGCGGGCGGCTGTCGCTGCAGATGCATCATCACCGCGCGGAGCACTGGACCGTGGTGCGTGGCACGGCGCGTGTCACGCGCGGCGAGGAGGTGTTTCTGCTTTCGGAAAACGAATCGACCTACATTCCGCTGGGTGTGAAGCACCGGCTGGAGAATCCGGGCAAGACGCCGCTGGAGATCATCGAGGTGCAGTCGGGTGGTTATCTGGGCGAGGACGACATCGTGCGCTTCGACGATGAGTACGGGCGGATACAACGTTGAATGAGCGCAACGTTGAAAAGCACGACGTGGGTCAGCGCGCGAAAAGCGTGCGCAAAAGAAACATGCACGCCGGCATCCCTGCATATGCACAGCCAGGGAATGCCGATTGAATGGGAAGCGGATTCAAAAGCCATTTGAAAGCGTGTCGTTTGAAGTAAGTGGGCGGTCCATACGATCGCCTTACAAAAACAGCAGCGCAAGGGCCGATGTAACACGCGTACATACGAACAATGCGCATGCGCGCAAGCCTCATGTCAGGAGATATCCTGGCTGGCGAATTATGCGAAACGCATGGCAACGTAACACCTAAGTTCGACGACGCACGAGGGCCCGCGCAGTATCCGGCAAACATGGGCGATAACGCCCACATCGGGGGGGTAGGGTCATGGAACTGGGGAACAAGGAACGCTCGCTCGTCAGCAAGGTGATGGACGGGCTGATTTCAGGCATCGTCGAGGAGCGTTACGGCGCAGTCCTGCCTCCGCAGGACATCCTGTCAAAGGAATTCGACGTGAGCCGCACGGTCATGCGCGAAGCGCTTTCCATGCTGCTCGCGCGCCACATGCTCGACGTGCGGCCGAAAATAGGCACGCGCATCCGGCCCATGCGCGACTGGCGCATGATCGACGAGGACGTCGTGAACTGGCGTTTTCGATCGAAACCGGACAAGACGTTTTTGCGCGATGTGATCGAGTTTCGCGGCCTGATCGAACCGGCGGCGTGCGCGCTGGCCGCCACGCGCGCGAGCGCGGCCGACATCGCCGGCATTCGCGAGGCATTCGAGGTGCTGCGCCAGACCAGCACCGACGATCCGAATTTCCAGACTGCCGACGCGCTGCTGCACACGCGCATCCTCGCGGCGAGCGGGAATCAGTTTTATCAGCAGATGGCGGCGATCATTCGCGGCGCACTCTCGCTCGTGAATCCGATTCTCAACACGCGTGACGGCGGCTGGAACAATGTCGTGGCGGCGCATGAGCGCATCGTCGAAGCGATCGAGCGGCGTGCGCCGAAAGAGGCCGAAGCGGCCGCGCTTGCGATGATCGAATACACCGCCGACGAACTCACTCGCGCGCTCGCGCCCGAGGCGGTGGAGCAGCGCTAAATCCGCTGGCAGCGTCGATTCGCTCACATCAGTGCGCTTGCGGCGCGCGCATTGATGCGAGCGCATTGCGGCGCGCTGCGCGGACCGGTATCGTGCGTGTCTTTGGGTGCGCCTCGCGTGACGTAAGTTAGGTCCCGCGCGCGGCCGCCCTCGACCTCACAGCCGGAGCACGCAGCACATGAGCGAAACACAAACGATACGTTGGGGCATCGTCGGCGCGGGCCGCATTGCGCACCGCTTCGCGCAGGGCGTCGCGCACGTAGCGCATGCGCGCGTCGAAGCGGTCTGGTCGCGCCGCGCGGCGACTGCCGGGGCGCTTGCCTCCACCTGCGGCGCGAAGGTATGTGAGAGCGTGGATGCGCTCTTCGCGAGCGGCATCGACGCCGTGTATATCGCCACGATGCAGGACAGCCACGCCCACTACGCGATTGCCGCGCTCGAAGCCGGGCTGCCCGTGCTGTGCGAAAAGCCCGCCACCGTGAACGGCGCGCAACTCGAACGCGTGCTCGCCGCCGCGCGCGGCGCTCAGCGCCTCTTCATGGAGGCGATGAAACCGCCGTTTTATCCCCTCTATCGAAAGTTGCGCGCGCAACTCGATGCCGATCCCATCGGTCCGGTCGGGCTCGTGCGCGCGGGCTGTTCAGTGGCCAGCGTACCCGCCGACCATCCTTCGCTTTCGTTCGAGCAGGCGGGCGGGGCGCTGCTCGACATCGGCGTGTACGAGATGTTTTTCGCCGTCGACTGGCTCGGCGCGCCACGTGAGGTGCAGACGGTCGGGCGCCTCGGCTCGACAGGCGTGGACACCTTTGCGAGCCTGAACTGCCAGCATGAGCACGGCGTTGCGCAGCTCTTCTGCGGGCTCGATCTGCACGGCTATGGCGACGCGCTGCTGGCAGGGCCGCTCGGCAACGTGACGATCCACGCGAACTGGTGGAATCCGGCACGTGCGACGGTGCGTTATGTGGATGGCCGCGTCGTCGAACTCGACGAGCCGTTCGAGGGCGGCGGCCTTAACTACGAGACCGCGCACTTCTGCGAATTGCTGCGCGCAGGCGCGCTCGAAAGCCCGGTGATGACGCACGAGACCTCGCGCCGCATGCTCGCCATGGCCGACGCCGCGCGCGCGGCGCTCGGACTGCGTTTCCCCTGCGAGTAAAGCGGCACGAAGCCACCTGAAAAAGAAACGGCCCGCATGTGCGGGCCGTGTATGAAAACGCGCGCGATATCAGTGACGTGAGGGCAGCGCGAGGCGTTTTTCGTACCAGTGCTGCACCCATTCGAGCACCTGGCAGAGCACCCAGTAAATGGCGGCCGCAGCGAGATAGAGCGGCAGCGGCTGATACGTCGAGGCGATGATTTCCTGCGCGCTGCGCAGCAGCTCCGTCACGGTGATAACCGAAACGAGCGACGTGTCCTTGATGAGACTGATGAGGCTGTTCGAGAGACTCGGCACGGCAATGCGCAACGCCTGCGGCGCGATCACATAGCGCAGCGTCTGGGTGCGCGAGAGGCCAAGGCTGTAAGCCGCGAGCCACTGTCCGCTATGAATGCCGAGGATCGCGCCACGCATGCTCTCCGAGAGATACGCCGCCACGTTCGCGGAAAGCGCGATCACGCCCGCGGGCGTCGGGTCGAGCGAAATACCGATGCTCGGCAATCCGTAGTAAATCACGAAGATCTGCACGAGCAGCGGTGTGCCGCGCATCAGGCTCACGTACACGCGCGCGATGAACACGAGCGGGCGGTTCGAGCTGATGCCCATGAGCGCGAGCACGGCGCCGCCGATGAGCCCGAAGATCATCGAAAGCACGGCGAACTTGACCGTCAGCACCGCGCCCTGTGCGAGCACCGGCAGCGACTGGATGATGAGCGTATAGATGGGCATGGGCGTAGGTAACGAGGTGAAGTGGCGCGTTTTGCAATGGATGCACATGTGCGAAGGGCGGCATCGTGCGATGCCGCCCTTCGCGTCAGCCGGACTGAGCGTCCCTCAGGATCATTGCGTGATCGGCTTGGTCACGTCGATGCCGAACCACTTGTCCGAGATCTTCGTGAAGGTGCCATCGGCTTCGAGCTGCGTCATCGCGTCGTCGATCGCCTTGGCGAACTTCGGATTGCCCTTCTTGAACGGGATCGCCGACGGGTTGCCCGCGCCGACGATCGCGCCCGTGCGCAACGGCAGCTGCGAGTTCTTCAGCAGGTAGGCCAGCATCAGGCGGTCGTTGAGCGCCGCGTCGAGACGGTTCGCTGCGAGGTCGCGCAGATACTCGGGCGCGCCCGGATAAGTCTTCACGTCGATGCCCGGCACCGACTTGGCCATGTCCATGTAGTTCGTGCCGAGACCGACGCCGAGCTTCTTGCCCTTCAGGTCTTCGAGCGTCTTGAACTGACGCGTGTCGTCCTTGCGCTGAATGAGCTGCGCGGCCGAGTACGTGTACGCCGGCGAGAAGTCGAGCACGGCCTTGCGCTGGTCGGTGACGCCGACCTGGTTCACGATCACGTCGAACTTGCCTGCCTGCAGGCCCGCGATGATGCCGCTCCATTCGGTCGTGACGAATTCGGGTTTGAGGCCCATTTTCGCGGCCACAGCCTTGGCGATGTCGACGTCATAGCCGACCAGTTCGCCGCTGGGCGCCTTCGAGTTGAACGGGGGGAACGTGCCTTCGAGACCGATGCGCAGCGTGCCGCGCGCCTTGGCCTGATCGAGCAGGTCGTCGGCGTGGGCGCTGGCTGCGACGAACGATGCGCCAACGATTGCAAGTGCAAGGAGTTTTTTCAGCAAACCGGCTTTCATGTTTTCCTCTTGTTCTGCTGCTGCGATTCTAGTGCTAGTGCACAGCGCCTCCGATGCGCCATGACTAGCCTGCCACTATAGCTTCAGGCGCGGCCCGAGGCCAGCGCCCGCGCACATTCGGCGACGAGCGCCGGACCGCGATAAATGAAGCCCGTGTAGATCTGCACGAGCGCGGCGCCGGCCGCGATCTTCTCGCGCGCGTCGTCGCCCGAAAAAATGCCGCCCACGCCGATGATCGGCACGTCGCCGCCCAGCTCGGCGCGCAGCTTGCGGATCACGTTGTTCGAGGCGTCGAACACCGGGCGTCCCGAGAGGCCGCCCGTTTCGTTCGCATTGGGCATGCCTTCGACGGCCGCGCGCGAGAGCGTCGTATTGGTCGCGATCACGCCTTCGATCTTGTGGCGCAGCAGCGTGTCGGCGATTTCCTTGACCTGCTCGTCGTCGAGATCGGGAGCGATCTTGAGGGCCAGCGGCACGAGCTTGCCGTGCATGTCGGCCAGACGCTGCTGCTTGTCCTTGAGCGCGGCGAGGAGGGCGTCGAGTTCGCCGCCGCCCTGCAGCTGGCGCAGGTTCTTCGTGTTCGGCGACGAGATATTGATCGTCACGTAGCTCGCGAACGGATAAACGCGTTCGAGGCAGAAGAGATAGTCCTCGGCGGCGCGCTCGATCGGCGTGTCGGCGTTCTTGCCGATGTTCAGGCCGAGAATGCCGCGATAACGCGCGGCCTGTACGTTCTTCACGAACTGCTCGACGCCGTGATTGTTGAACCCCATGCGGTTGATGATGCCCCCCGCCTGTGGCAGCCGGAAAATGCGCGGGCGCGGGTTGCCCGGCTGCGGGCGCGGCGTCACCGTGCCGACCTCGATGAAGCCGAAGCCGAGCGCGGCGAAACCGTCGATCGCGGCGCCTTCCTTGTCGAGGCCCGCGGCGAGCCCCACGGGATTGCGGAAGGTCAGGCCCATGACGGTGCGCGGCGAATCGGGCACGCGCGGGGCGAGCAGGCCCGCCATGCCGGCGCGGCCCGCCGCGCCGATGGCGCGCAAGGTGAGGTGATGGACGTCTTCGGCGTCCATGCGGAAGAGCACGTCGCGAACGAACGGATAAAGGGTGCTGAACACGGTGAAAGACGCGAACGCCGAAAAATGGGAACCCGCTATTTTAGCGGTAACGCAGGCTCAGGGCGACGCGCCGGGCGTTCAGGCTTCGGGCGTGAGTGCGGCCCATGCGCCGTCGAAGAGGCCCTCGAGCGGCTGGAAGCGCGCCTTATAGGCCATTTTCGGGCTCTCGCGGATCCAGTAGCCGAGATACACGTAAGGCAGCTGAAGGCTGCGGGCCTGCTCGATCTGCCAGAGGATGTTGTACGTGCCGTAGCTCGTGTGTTGTGTATCGGGGTCGAAGAACGTGTAGACCGAGGAGAGTCCGTCGCCGAGGATGTCGATCATGCTCACCATGCACAGCGCGCCGGGTTCGTCCGGGTGCGCGGGGTTCGGCTCGCGGAATTCGACGAGGCGTGAATTGATCCGGCTTTGCAGCAGGAACTGTTCGTACTGGTCGCGGCTATCGCGGTCCATGCCGCCGCCCGCGTGGCGCGCGGACTGATAGCGCATGTAGAGCGCGTAATGAGATTCGTCGTAGTGCAGCGGCGCGACGGTCGCGATGAGCGCGCCGTGGCGCTTCCACGCGCGGCGCTGCGTGCGGCTCGGCGTGAAGCGCTCGACCGGCACGCGCACCGGTACGCATGCGCGGCAACCGTCACAGTAGGGGCGATAGGTGAACACGCCCGAGCGCCGGAAGCCGGCCTTCACGAGATCGGTGTAGACGTCGGAATTGATGAGATGACTGGGCGTCGCCACCTGCGAGCGCGCGATGCGCCCCTCCAGGTAACTGCAGGGGTAGGGCGCCGTTGCATAGAATTGCAGCGCGGAAAGCGGTGAAAGCGGCAGCTCGTTTGGATGCGTCACGTTGGCAGCTCTCGTAGCAGTTCGGATCGTCGCGTGGCGCGCGCGTGGCGCACCCAGCCTCGCGCGTAAGCCTTGCCAGATCACGCGGCGCGCCGCACGGGGCGTGCCGGTGAATGCGCCTGGGAAAGCGGCGACGGGTTCTCTCTTCAGTCTAACATTGACGCCGAACATGTATCCATCGAATTGCGCGGGCTGTGGCAAGCGCGCACGCAAGCGATCGCGCGGCTCATATGCCACTCATTTGCGGCGCGCCGGCCATTCACGCAGCGGGCAGGAACGCGTCGGGCGTGCCTCGTCCGCCGAGCAGATCGGCGAGCACGGCTTTGTCGAAATTCCACGGAATGGGCGCTGCGTTCACATGCGTACGCACATGGGCGATGAATGCCTTGCGCGAGATTTCGCGCCCGCCGAGCGAGGCGAGATGCGCGGTGTTCTGCTGGCAATCGATCAACTCGACGCCGTGCCGGCGCAGATGGGCAACGAGCGCCGCGAGCGCGATCTTCGAGGCGTCGGTGACGGAGGCGAACATCGATTCGCCGAAGAACATCGTGCCGAGCGCCACGCCGTAGAGCCCGCCCACGCGCTCGCCGCCGAGCCAGGCCTCGATGCTGTGCGCGTCGCCGATGCGGTGCAGGGTGGAGTAGGCGTCGATGACGTCGCCTGTGATCCACGTGCCGCGCTGGCCGTGCCGTGGCGCAGTCGCGCACGCACGCATCACCGCGGCGAAATTGTTGTCGACGCGAATTTCCCACGCGTCCTCGCGCAGCACGCGCTTGAGCGTTTTCTTCAACGACGGCGAGACCTTGAACTCGTCGGGGCGCAGGATCATGCGCGGGTCGGGGCTCCACCAGAGCACCGGCTGGCCGTCGGAATACCACGGGAAAATGCCGCGCC
Source organism: Paraburkholderia acidiphila (assembly GCF_009789655.1). Taxonomy (GTDB): domain Bacteria; phylum Pseudomonadota; class Gammaproteobacteria; order Burkholderiales; family Burkholderiaceae; genus Paraburkholderia; species Paraburkholderia acidiphila. The sequence continues at coordinate 1,778,872 of NZ_CP046909.1, read as the reverse complement.
GGTAGGCGTCGATGAGGCGCGAGGGCAGCAGGTCCGCGCTGGCGGCGAGCAGACCCGGCGCGCCGCTCGATGCACCGAGCGCGCGTTCGACGGCGGGAAACGGTTCGTCGGGCGAAAGCCAGGGGACCATCGTCGCGGGCGCAGTCAGAAGAACAATCAGCCGTCGCGCAGCGAGCGCAGGACGTCGCCGGTGTGCAGCCCGAAGCTGCCGGACTGGCGATCGGCGAAGAAACAGCGCAGCGTCTGTCCGACCGTTGGGAACGCAATGTCGTCCCACGGAATCTCGTGCTCTTCGAAGAGCCGCACTTCGAGGCTTTCCTCACCGGCTGCGATATCGATGTCGAGCAGGCGCGCGAGATAGAACAGATGCACCTGGTGTACGCGCGGCACGTTCAGGAGCGAAAAGAGATTCTGTACCTCGACGCGCGCGCCGGCTTCTTCCAGCGTTTCGCGCGCCGCGGCTTCGGCGGTCGTTTCGCCCATCTCCATGAAGCCGGCGGGCAGCGTCCAGTAGCCATAGCGCGGCTCGATGGCGCGGCGGCACAACAGCACCTTGTCTTCCCAGACCGGAACCGTGCCGACCACGTTGCGCGGATTCTGATAGTGGATGGTGCCGCAATGTGAGCAGACGTAGCGTTCGCGATTGTCGCCGGGCGGAATGAGCAGGCTGACCGCCTGACCGCAAGTCGAGCAGAATTTCATGGGCACGATAGGGGGATGGGTGATGCGAGTTTATCACCGCTCAGATCGTCGCTCATGCGCTCGCAGGGAATTGGCAGGAAGGCTGCGCTTTGCGAAAGCCGTAAACGGAAAAAGGGTTACAGGCCGATGACCTGTAACCCTTTCGAATTCTGCTGGTTGCGGGGGTAGGATTTGAACCTACGACCTTCGGGTTATGAGCCCGACGAGCTGCCAGACTGCTCCACCCCGCGTCCGTCGAAGAAAAGATTATATGACAGTTCGCGCCGCGTTGCAACAACAAATGACGAGCGCCTTTCCATGCGTTTGCAAAATGGTTGCGCGGCCCACGTGGCATGGCTTGCGAGTGCGTCAGGATAGAATCGGGGCTCGGTCGGCGCAGTGCTCGCTCTTCGCGACGTTCACACTGCGCCGTGGTTTTCATGCGCACGCGCCTCACTCGCTTCTTTCATGGACATTCCCCTCGATCTGCAATCGATAGCCGCGCAGGAGCACGCGCTGGTGTTTCCCCGTTTCGACGCCGATCGCGCCTGGCAGCTCGGCTCGCATCTGCATGAACTCGCGCGGGCTCGAGCGGTGCCCGTCGCCATCGACGTGCGCACGTTCGGCCAGCAACTCTTCTTCTGCGCGCTCGATGGCGCCACGCCCGACAACGCCGACTGGGTGCGCCGCAAGTCGCGCGTGGTCGAACACTTTCGACGCAGCTCCTACGCGATCGGCTTGCGCATGCAGCAAACCGGCACGACGCTCGCCGAGAAGCACGGCTTGCCCATCACCGATTTCGCGCCGCATGGCGGCTCGTTCCCGCTCACGGTAGCGGGCGTGGGCGTGATCGGCTCGGTCACGGTCTCGGGTCTGCCGCAGCGCGCCGATCATGAACTGGTGGTCGAAGCGCTCTGCGCGCAACTCGACGTCGACTACGCGCAACTCGCGCTCGCGAAGGTCTGACACGATGCGCTTTCCCGCACTCTCAGCCTGGACCTGGCTCGTCATCGCGATCGTCGCGGAGGTCATTGCCACTTCTGCACTGCGCGCTTCGGATGGTTTTACGCGGCTCGTACCCTCGGCGATCGTCGTGGTGGGGTATGGCATCGCGTTCTATGGGCTCTCGCTCACATTACGCAGCTTGCCGGTGGGCATCGTCTACGCGGTGTGGTCGGGCGTGGGCATCGTGCTCATCACGCTCGTGGCGATGGCGCTGTATCGGCAAGTGCCCGATCTTCCGGCCGTGCTCGGGCTCGGGCTCATCGTGGCCGGCGTGGTCGTGCTGAACCTGTTCTCGAAGATGCAGGCGCACTGAAAGCTGGTGGCTCGGCGGCGACAGCACTGGCCACTGCGTTGGCCACTGAGTTGGCCAGATTCGCGCCAGGCATCGCGCCTCGCGCGTAACATGGCCGGTTACCGCCGTGCGCCGCGTCGTCCTCCGGCGCCAGTGCTTTCTGCTGGTTTTCGCCATTGGGGCTGGACATGATCATCCGCTTTCCCGCCGACGCGCCGCTTTATCGCGACGCCAATCTGACCGTGGTCTTTCCCGCCCTGGTCGACGGCACACGCGTACCGTGCGCGATATCCGTCGAGGCGCTCGAGGACCATTTCGGCGCGCTGCCCGCGAACCGCGACGCGTGGATGCAGGCGTTCGACGCCGGCCGTCCGCGCATCGAGGCCGTGGCGCGCGCCCATCTCGAACTCAGCAACGGCACGCCAGTGCTGCTCAAGAGCGGTCACTTTCCGCCTGGACGGCTGGATTCGTAATGCATGCCGCGCCCGCTTGGGCGCACTGGAATTGGGTTACGGCTATCGCCAGGCGTCACCATGGGAATTGTCGAGCGCAACAGTCGCGACCGGCCTGCAAGGCGCGCAGCGCGCGCGCATGACCAGCGCGAGCGCATTCTCGATGCGGCGCGCCGCATCGTCATACGCGAAGGCCTCGCCGCGCTGTCGATGCGCAAGATTGCCGACGCGATCGGCTATTCGCCCGCATCCCTCTACCTGCATTTCGCCGGTCGCGACGAGATTGCCGAGGCGCTCGGTCAAGAGGGTTACGCGCAACTGCTCGCGCAACTCGAACCGCTCACGCTGATCGCCGACGCGCGCGAGCGGCTTCACGCCCTGGCGCACGCCTACGTGGCCTATGGCTGCGACCATCCGCAGACTTACGAACTGATCTTCATGGCGCGCAAGGAACCTCCCGAGCGTGGGGAGCCGGCCGCCCGCCTTCAGCACGACGCACCCGTCGCGGTTGATGAGCCCGATGCGGCCGTTGCTCTGGCTTGCGGCGCGCAGCTCTTTGCCGCCACGCTGGCCGCGCTCGCACCGGCGAGCGGGGCGCTTGTCGAGCGCGCCGTCATCGCGCAGTCGCTTTGGGCCACGCTGCACGGCGTGGTGCTGCTTACGCTCGCGCGCGCCGGCTTTCAGCACACCGCGCCCGGGCCGTTGATCGACGCTACGCTCGATGCATGGTTCGGCGCGCGAGCCGCTGCGGCTACGTCGTCGAACGTGCCTGCGCCTCGCGTGGCGACGTGATAGCCTCGAGAAGTCTGTGATTGCGCCTCACCCGATTCAGAGACGCCACTCATCGTTTCGCCTTGCCAATCGCCATGTCACACGAAGCCAACGCAAGCCCGACCCCAGCCGATACCGAAGCCCATGTGCTCACACGCGTAGCAAACCGCATCGGCTATATCGAACTCGAGCGCCCGCAGGCGCTCAATGCGCTCACCACTGCCATGGTCCGCACCGTGCACGCGGCGCTCGATCGCTGGCGCGACGACCCGGGCGTCCTCGCCGTGATCGTGCGCACGCGCCACGCGCGCGCCTTCTGCGCAGGCGGTGACATTCGCTTTCTGTACGAGTCGTACCGCGCGGGCGAGCAGGCAGCGCTCGATACGTTCTTCTCCGACGAATATCGCCTGAACCACGCCATCTTCACGTTTCCGAAGCCGTATATCGCGATGCTTAACGGCGTGGTCATGGGTGGCGGCATGGGCATCTCGCAGGGCGCGCATCGCACGGGCGGGCTGCGGCTCGTGGGGCCGACCACGCGCATGGCGATGCCGGAGACGCGCATCGGCCTTTTTCCCGATGTCGGCATGGGCTGGTTCCTTGCGCGCACGCCTGGCGCGATCGGCCGGTATCTCGCCGTGACGGGCGAGACGCTCGATCAGGCCAGCGCCGTCTATGCGGGCCTCGCCGATGCGTCGCTCGACGAGGCCGCGTGGCCCGCGCTGCTCGATGCGCTCGAGAGCGAGCCGTTCGCGAGCGGCGCGGAAGTGGTCGCGCGCATCCGCCAGGCGGCGCTGCCTGCGCCCGAGTTGCAGCGCCTCGCCGAAGGGTCGTCGCTGGCCACGGCTCGCGGCTGGATCGACCAGCATTTCTCGCTCGCCGATGTGCCGGCCATGCTGGCTTCGCTCGAAGCCGCGCAGCGCACCGGCGTTGGCGCGCAAGCCGGGTGGGCGGGGCAGAGGGTGGAGGTTTTGCGCGAGCGTTCACCGCTTTCGATGGCGGTGTCGCTCGAGGTCGTGTCGCGCGCGGAAGGCACGATGGCCGACTGCCTGCGCCGCGACCTCGACCTCACGCGCTCGAGCTTCGCGATCGGCGACGTGATGGAAGGCATACGCGCACGCATTATCGACAAAGACAATCATCCGCGCTGGCGCTTCGCGACTATCGAGGACGTGCGCCGCGAAGACGTCGAGCGGATGTTCGAGAGTCCCTGGAGCGCGATGGACCATCCGCTGCGCGAACTCATTGGTTGAGCGGGTTAGCGTGGGAGCAGCGGGAGAGGAGGGCGGAAAGCGCGGCGGTGAAACACGGGCCGCGCATTGCGCACGGCCCGCAGGCGGGGTCAATCTTCGAGCGTTTCGCTCATGAACGCGCGCATGAAAACGAGCGCGCCCCAGCCCCACATTGCGTTCGAGGCGAAGCCGGTGGCGAGGCGCGGCAGCATGTTGCCGCTCGGCCAGATGCCGCGCAACGGGTCGACGACGAACACCATCGCCGCGGTGAGCACGATGCCGCCGAACACGAAGGCCTGAACCCACGGCGCGGGGCGCGAAGGCGACACGCGCAGCAGCCACGCCATCAAGATGGCCCAGATGGCGCTCCAGATCGCGTTCACGAGGAACTCGGGCAGCCCGAGCGGCAGGAACGGGTCCGTCGAAAATCCGGCCGCATCGGTGACCTGAGCGGCATGCAGGAGCGCGAGCGTCGCCTCGCGAAAGAAGAGCGACGCCAGAAAGCCGGATACGAACGGCAGAATCAGTTTTTGCATGAAATCGTGCGAGGGCTTGCTTGGCCTCGCCGCGCTATGAGCCCTATGGAGCGTTCTCGCGCGCGGCGTGCCGGTGTTTTTGTGGGTGCGTGCGCCATTATATCGGCGCGCGGTGCGCGCGAGGCGCGCCGTATGCTAAAGCGTCGGGCAAAGCACGAAAGTGGAAAACCTAAGCTCAAAAAAATCGTTCTAAAGGGCGAGGGCCGTCCCTAGACTGGTTCCCCATGAAGACGGCGCCGCCGTCGCCGGGCGCTGCGCGAGGCGCACCGGCGAGTGCACCTGAAAGCGCGCCGGCGCATTCCGTCAGCTGTCGAATCCTTTCAATCGAGCCATGAGCGGCGCGTTCTTTAGCGCGGCGCACCCGCGCGCGTCCGCAGCAATCTGCGCCGCGTGTCTAAAAGCCAGGCAGGAGCAATGCATGAATGTTTTCTGGTTCATCCCGACCCACGGTGACAGCCGCTATCTGGGTACGACCCAGGGCGCACGCGCAGCCGATCTCGCGTACTTCCAGCAGATCGCCGTCGCCGCCGATACGCTCGGCTACGAGGGCGTGCTGCTGCCCACGGGCCGTTCGTGCGAGGACGCCTGGGTCGTGGCGTCGAGCCTCATCGCCGCGACGCGACGCTTGAAGTTCCTTGTAGCGATCCGCCCGGGTCTTTCGTCGCCGGCGCTTTCCGCGCGCATGGCCGCGACGTTCGACCGGCTTTCCAATGGCCGCCTGCTCATCAATGTCGTGACGGGCGGCGATACGGCCGAGCTGGAAGGCGATGGCCTCTTCGTCGATCACGACACGCGCTACGAAATCACCGACGAGTTCCTGCACATCTGGCGCAAGCTGCTCGCGGCATCGCACACGAATGAGGCGATCGACTTCGAAGGGCAGCATCTGCGCTCGGTAGGCGGCAAGGTGCTGTATCCGCCGGTACAGCATCCGCATCCGCCGCTGTGGTTCGGCGGCTCTTCGCCGGCTGCGCACGCGATGGCGGGCGCGCACATCGACACCTATCTGACGTGGGGCGAACCGCCCGCAGCCGTCGCGAGCAAGATTGCCGACATTCGTGCGCGCGCGGCGGAACAAGGGCGCACGATCCGCTTCGGCATCCGCCTGCATGTGATCGTGCGCGAGACCGAAGAGGAAGCATGGGCCGCAGCCGACAAGCTCATCAGCCACCTCGACGACGAGACGGTCGCGCGCGCCCAGGCCGCGTTCGCGAAGATGGATTCGGAAGGCCAGCGCCGCATGGCCGCGCTGCACGGCGGCAAGCGCGGCACGCGCAAGGATCTCGAGGTGTACCCGAACCTGTGGGCCGGTGTGGGTCTTGTGCGTGGCGGCGCGGGCACGGCGCTCGTCGGCAATCCCGAGCAGGTCGCTGCGCTCATGAAGGAATACGCGGAGCTTGGCATCGAGACGTTCATCTTGTCCGGCTATCCACATCTGGAGGAATCCTACAGATTTGCGGAACTCGTGTTCCCGCTGCTGCCGGGGCGAACGGCAAAGGGTGCGGGCGGTCCGCTTTCGGGGCCGTTCGGCGAAGTAGTCGGCAATCACTACCTGCCGAAAGTCAGCCAGAGCTGAGGCGCTGGAGATAGGCAGCGATCGTGGAGGACACAACGATGACGGAATCTGTGGTAAGGGCCGCACCCGCGCGCGGCTCCGTTAGTCCGGGCGGCGCACTGCGCGCTGTGCGGACATTCGTGCGGGCGAGCCGGCGGCGGCTCGCGCCCTGGCTCTTGCCGCTGGCGGTGCTCGTGATCTGGGAGGTCGCCGCGAAAAGCGGCGCGCTCTCGACGCGCGTGCTGCCCGAGCCGCTCGCCGTGCTGCGGGCCGCCTGGTCGCTGATCGAGTCGGGCGAGATGTGGGCGGACGTGCGCGTGAGCACCTGGCGCGCGCTTTCGGGGTTCGCGATCGGCGGCGGCATCGGGCTCGTGCTTGGCCTCGCTACCGGGCTGTTCAAGCCCGTGGAAACGGCGCTCGACTCGACCGTGCAGATGGTCCGCAATATTCCGGCGCTCGCCATGATTCCGCTCGTGATTCTGTGGTTCGGCATTGGCGAGGAGGCGAAGGTATTTCTCGTGGCGCTGGGCGTGTTTTTTCCCGTGTACGTGAACACGTTTCACGGTATCCGCTCGGTGGACGCCAATCTCGTCGAGATGGCGCGCAGCTACGGGCTCAAGGGCTTCCCGCTCTATCGCGAAGTGATACTGCCGGGGGCGTTGCCGTCGATTCTTGTCGGCGTGCGCTTCGCGCTCGGCCTGATGTGGGTCACGCTGATCGTGGCCGAAACGATCTCCGCGCAGTCGGGCATCGGATACATGACGATGAACGCGCGCGAATTCCTGCAAACCGACGTGGTGGTGGTCGGCATCCTGCTCTATGCGGCGCTCGGCAAGCTCGCAGACTGGCTGGCGAAGTCCATCGAGCGCGTGGCGCTGCGCTGGCACCCCGCTTATCAACAGGAGAACGAAGCATGAGCGTGAGCCAGGTGGCGCCGAACTACGGTGCGGGGCGGGACGGCTTCGAACGCGAGCAGGCGCGCGGACGCAATGGCGGGGCGCAAGTCTTGCGTGAAAACGTGGCATTGCGCACGCATACGCATGGCGCGGACGCCGCCGTTGTACTGCACGGTGTGGGAAAACGCTACGGCGAGCGGGCCGTGCTGAGCGGCTTTGACCTTGCGATCGAGCGCGCCAGTTTTGTCTCGATCGTCGGACGCAGCGGATGCGGCAAGTCCACGCTGTTGCGCCTGATCGCAGGTCTCGAAACGCCGGACGAGGGCGAGGTGCAGCGGCGAGGCGCAGAGGGTGCAGCGCTCGATACGCGCATCATGTTTCAGGACGCGCGCCTGCTGCCATGGAAGACCGTGTTGCAGAACGTGATGCTCGGCCTCGGACGCGGCGCGCGCGATGACGCCCGCGCGGTGCTCGACGAAGTGGGCCTGCTCGCGCGCGCCGACGAGTGGCCCGCGCGTCTTTCGGGCGGCCAGCGGCAGCGCGTGGCGCTCGCCCGCGCGCTGGTGCATCGCCCGAGCCTGCTGCTGCTCGACGAGCCGCTCGGTGCGCTCGACGCGCTCACGCGCATCGAGATGCATTCGCTGATCGAGCGCTTGTGGCGCGAGCACCGCTTCACCGCGCTGCTGGTGACGCATGACGTGCACGAAGCCGTCGCGCTGGGCGACCGTATTCTGCTCGTCGAGGCGGGACGTATCGCGCTCGATCAAAGCGTGCCGCTCGAGCGTCCTCGTGCGCGAGTGGACGCACGCTTCGCCGCCCTCGAGGAGAGCGTGCTGCAACGGGTGCTTGGCCACGGCGCGCAGTCAGCCGCCGGGCAGCATTCGGGCGCGGCGGCTTGAATCGTTTATCAGGAATCCTCTTTTTACACTCGAAAATACGGAGCCGAACCTATGAGCATTACCGCCATCAACGTGCGCAACCAGTTTCGCGGCAAGATCAAGGAGATCATTCGCGGACCCGTCGTTTCCGAGGTCGATGTCGACACGGCGTTCGGCATCGTGACCTCGGTGATCACCACGCGCTCGGTCGACGAACTCGAGTTGAAAGTTGGATCGGAAGTGGTCGCGCTGGTGAAGTCCACGGAGGTGTCGATCGCGCGCCTGTGAAGCGGAGCGCGCGTGCGAGTCGCGCAGGGGCGAAGTGCTAGCATGAGTCGTCAGCAGAAGACGGAGAGGCGATCATGGAGCCGAAGGGCATCGACATGGGCGACTACCAGGAGCGCTACAAGGACTACGACATCGAAGTCGCGGTCGAGCAAGTGCTCACGGGCGTGAAGGCGCATTTTCGCGTGCTCAAGGACGATACGGTCGTAGAGGACTGGCAGCTCGTGCATATCACGCGGCTCTGGTCCACCGAGCACGCGGCGGCCGAGGCGGGCTTCGAAGCTGCGCGCGCGTGGATCGACGCGCGCGGCGCACCAGCGAGCTAGCGTTTGCCGTGCGAGCCCGCGCCGGGCGACTGGCTGGCTCGGCGCGCTGCTTCGACGAAGATGTCGCGTAGCTGCTGGCGCTCCGCGCCGGTCAGATGCGCGGCGGCGGCCGGCATCGTGAGCACCAGGTGCAGCGTGAGGGTGCCGCGCGTGCCGTTGCGGTCCGCGAGCCCGAGGCCGGGCAGACGGATTGGCGTGCGCGCATTCGCGTTCGCCGGAATCTTCACTTCGTACGTGCGGCCGAGTATCTTCGCCTGAACGCTGCCACCCAGCATGGCCGTTACGAAGTCGGTCTGCAGTTCGCAGGCAAGGTCGAGCCCGTGACGGGTAAAGCCCGGGCCGCAAACAATGGAAACAGAGAACGTGGCGTCTCCGGGCTGGCCGCCGTTCACGCCGGGATGGCCACCACCCGGCACCACCAGACGCTGACCGTCCCAGGCCCCGCGAGGAATTTCGACGACTTGCGACTTGCGCCATGCCTTCACGCCCGTACCCTGGCACTGCTCGCAAAGCGCACCGCGATCGGTTAGCTCGCACGCCGGACACGGACCTTTGACAGGGTAGTGGGCTTGGACGCCGCCGCCATCGAGCGCGACTTCGAGCGGTACGAATAGCTCGACGAGGCAGTTGGCGCCGCGCATGGGTGGCGCCGCGCGACGTTGTCGCGGTGGCGCTTCTGCACCGCGGGTTTTGCTGGTCGAGCTTGCGGCGCCAGTGGTGCCGGCCGTTGGCGCGATGCGCCTGCCGCTCAAAATCTCGAAGGCTTCCTGAATGCGCTTGAACACCGGCTCGACCGTCGCCTCGTGCCCCTTGTTGCGGTCGGGGTGGTACTTCGCGCGCAATTGACGGTAGGCGCGCTTGATCTCCGCCGGCGACGCAGTCTCCGGCAGTTGCAGCCGCTTATAGTATTCCTCGAAGCTCAAGGGCGTTCCTGGGTGTCTCTCGTGCACAGACGCGAAAAAGCCCGCAAACACTGCGGGCTTTTTGGTCCACTACTGAATTCTTTGGGGTGGCTGACGGGACTCGAACCCACGATAACAAAGCCCTGTGATTTCAAATCCGGAATGGAGCGCACTTTATCGCTCCGGCTCTGGCGCGGGTTTGCGACGATTCATTCCGAGATCTGCAGTCTATTTTAGCGGTTCCCGCCGATGCCATTATACTGTATATCGATACAGTATAATGGCGATGTGGATCTAATTATTAAGCTCCGCTGGACCCTCGTCGCGACGGTCCGCGGCGCGTGCATCGGCACGCGCCCGTCGATCAGCACAGCCTCGGCAGCGGCATGGATCAAGACGCCTTCGGTGCAATCAAATAATTGATACTGTCCACCGTTTTAACAAATTCATATCCAATTCCAATCACAAAATTCACATAATCCTGGAATGACGTGCCAAAATCAGCCTGAAATTGCTCTTCATATTCGAAAATGATCGGCATTTTATTTTTCAGAATCAGATTTTTTGCTCCTTCCATGGCAAAGAGGTCGCAGCCCTGCACATCGACCTTCATGAACGTGACCGGACCATCAATACCCAGATCATCGATCTTTACCGTCGTGACTTCCCGGCCGGATGCGGCGTGTGGATCGATGCCATAAGATCCGTATGTCGAAAAACGTACAAAATCCTGATCCGGAAAGAATACCGTATTTCCCGTTTCGTTATGTACGGCCTTATTTACGATTCGTATGTTTTGAATGCCGTTTACGCGAATATTTTCCGCGAGTACATGGCCCACATAGTCGTCAGCCTCGATCGAGAGCACTTGTCCAAAAGGACCTACCATTCTGGAAAACAACAGGGACATTTGCCCGAAGTTTGCCCCGACATCAATGGCCGTAGTCCCCGGTCGAATATATTGCTCAGCGCATTGAATAATATTTATATCGAAAATTCCGCCTTGTCGAATCGTTTGTCCAATAATATCGCCATCCGGAATTACGGGCACAAACATTTTCCCGGCTGGATTGTCTACCAGATCAAGCGACGGCTTTTTCGGGAATTTGGCAATTCTATTTTTGCGCTCCTCGCGCTCGCTGGAAAATAGAACATGCTGATCAGCTGGAAGCGTGCGAACGACGTTTTCTGCAAGCTGCTCGTTATGCGGAAAAATCAGAGACAAAATCCGAAATGCATTCCCAGCTTGCTGCAAGTCGCCCAATTGCTCATGGGAGCACGCCAAATGGACCAAGGCTGGGGGATGATGAGGTTGCACCTTCAGCAAAGCTTTTGACAACTCTGCGCATTCCGAGAATTTTTTCCCCTCGAATAATTTCGGCAGTTCCATTACCGCTTCATCGAATGTCATGTCGACCTTGTCATCATTTAACGAACGTCTTAACCCGAGATATTCGGGCTGCCGGCGGCCGTGTCATGAACACGGCCTACCTGACTCACTGTTCACGGATCCTGCCTGCACCCGCTGGCGTTGCCCGCGAATTTCGGATCCCTCAACTGCGCGGAGATTATGCCACCCGTTGGTTCGGGTAGGCGTACGCGTCCTGCTCGTGTTGCATCGGGCTGACGTGGTCTAACGTCGAGTGCAAGCGCGAACGATTGTGCAAGCTGTCAGCACGGCGTCGTGTCCGTCTTTTTCTGGAGAGTTCAGGATCTGATTTGCGCGAGAGATGGTCGCCCGCAGCCTGTGGATCTCCCGCAACAGTTCGAGCACGACAGGTTCCGGCTGGTCATCCCGTATCTGTGCGAGGCGGTCGGAGGTGAGGGGCGGGCGGTGCAGAGATTGGCAATGTAAGCGTTCCCGAGGAAGCGAACGAACCCGAGAAAGGAGGTGACTATGGCCGGCTGACAGTCATTTGGTCTGACGCTGCGGAGGGCTGCAATGTAATGCGGCGTGCGGCGTTCATGCCGCGCTTGCGAAGTGGAGCCTCAACAAGTCTGTAGTTCAGTTCTGCAAGGGCAGTTATTAATGCGAGCGCCGTAATGGCGTAGCGAATGGTGTATGTGCCGTTCGGATGCGAGAGGCCGAAGCGCTCCGTCCACCGGGTCCAGAGTTCGTGCGTGATCATATACGCAGGAAGATGGCACAAATAGATCGCATACGAGCGCGAGCCGATCCACGTCAGAATGGGCCGCAGCCAGCGAGATGGAAGTACGTACGCCTTATTGAACGACGCTGCATAGACGAGCGCGGCGGAGGCGAGCGCCATCATGCCCACATGAAAAGGAACCGTCTCCAACGCTCCGGGGATAGCGGCTAAGGTGAAAATGAGGAAGAGGCTCACGCCCCAGGCCTTCGAGCTCTTCTTTAGCGAGAGCGGTTCGAAAATGCGATATTGAGGCGTGCGAGAGAAGAGGTAAAGGACGATGCCCCATAGCAATGCGTCCAGCCGCGTTGCCCAAAAGATAGTTCCCGTGCTCCGATACATCGGAAACTGTATCGCAATTGCAAGTAGCAAAACGCGGTGGCGCCACGCGATAGGGACAAAGACGACGAAAAACGGGAAGATAAGATAAAACTGTTCTTCGAGCGCCAGGCTCCAATACACGAAGCCTTGCCCCATGTTGATGCCAAAAAACGTGGCGAAATTCGCGACACCCGTCACGATTGCAATGCTGCGGCTGATTGTGTCATGGACATTGCCGAATGCCCCCGTTTCATTGAAAAGGAACGTGCCGGCGCCCATGATGATCATCCATAGCCATGCGGACGGCAACAGTCGGTAGACTCTGCGGGTCCAGAAAGCCTTGACGACAAGCCACTCTCGTCCCTCTCCGCGTGCAACGTCAAGCGACTCTATTAACGACTTGCTGACAACGTAGCCAGATATACAAAAGAAAAGATCAACACCCCCCCAAAAGTGCAGATAGTCTTCGATTCTCCCCAAAGGATGGGGCGACCACCGAAAAAGTACGTTCAGATGCTGGAGCGCCGTGAGGAGGATGGCGACGGCACGCAAACATTCAATATCGATATTTTTTTTCGCCATCTTGGATTGACTCGAACTGCATATTCGCCTGGAGGCCCGCGGGATGTGGCCGATTGTACAGGGTCGAATGAGGCCGCATGATTGGATACATAAATCCCTTTAGTTCAACGGCGAGCGACGGCAAGCGGTGGCAGAGTTGGAGTTCCGTTCGCTGACGTCCTGCCGATGTGTCTGCGAAACAGTACCAACCACGCGCCTCGTGAACGGGGGGCCTTCTTATGCCGAAAGTGGCACTAATGTGAAATGGGCGATCGCTGCAAACTGGAAGACACGAGACAATGGTCGCGGTCTGAGGCCGACGATGCTAGAGGTCGCGCCGAGACAAGACCTTGTGATAGCAACTGGCGCTGCGACTGGCCGAACAAGAATTTGCCAAAGCGGTCCCCGCGTATGCGTAGCCTTTTGAGAGCATGCACCGGTCCAGGTCGTCGTTCGAAAGAAACGGCAGCGGCTGATCGTCATGCATTGCCGGCGCGCATGACGTAAAGGCTTCTTCAGGGACAGTCGCTTCTACTGCGGTGAAATAGATCGTCGCAAGAAAAACCGCGAGCGACGAAACAATCCATCTTTTTTTCATGCTTGTGGCGCGAAGAGTCTGCTGCTCGTACAGAATTGGTACAAGGCGAAGGTGTCCGGCGTCTTGTTGTGAACCGGCGGCTCCGGTGCCCTTGCCGGTCACGAACAATTCATGAGCAGGAAGTCAGGCCGTTGCACTCTCTGGAACGCTGATGATCCGGCGTGCAGCCGCGCTGCCTCGATTTCGGAGGGGGACTTCGATAAGTCGGTAGTTTAATTCCGCGAACAATGCGATCAGAGCCAGCGCCGTCACGATATATCGGAGCGTGTACGTCCCGTTCGGAAATGTCAGACCGGTACGCAATGCGGCGCGACTCCAGTACTCGTGTGTAATCACATAGGCTGGCAGATGGCAAAGATAGATTGCGTAGGAGCGTGAACCGATCCAGACCATGATTGGGCGCAACGCGCGGGACGGAAACACGTAAGACCTGTTGAACGATGCGATATACACGAGAGCGGCTGAGACTGCGGCCATTAATCCGACGTGGAAGCGAACAACATCAAGGGCACCCGGGACGGCAATCAGCAAAAACACAAAGAACAGGCTAACGCCCCAAGCCTTGGTCCGGGTCTTCAGAGATTGCGGTTCGAAAACGCGGTATGTCGGAGTGCGCGAGAAGAGGTAGATCACGACGCCCCACATCATCGAATCGAGACGAGTCAGCCAGAAGATCGAGCCCATTTCCCGACGCATGGGAAACTGGAGGGCAATGGCGATAAGCAGGACTTTATAGCGCCATGCGACCGGCACGAATATGACGAAGAATGGGAAGAGTAGATAAAACTGTTCTTCGAGCGACAGGCTCCAGTAAACCGTGGTGCCGCCCATATTGATACCGAAGTACTGGGCGAAATTCGCCACGCTGGCCATGATGGCGACGGTCGGGGCAGCCACGTCGTGCAGACTGCCGAAGTGCGCCATGACAAACGCCCATAGCCACGCTGATGGTAGCAGGCGATATACACGCCGCACCCAGAAGGCCTTCACGACGAACCATTGGCGCCCTTCAGTGCGTGCGAGATCGATAGAGTCCATAACGGACTTGCTGACCACGAAGCCTGAGATGCAGAAGAAAAGATCAACGCCGCCCCAGAATTGCAGATAGTTCTCCGCTGCTCCGAAGGGATGCGGGTTCCATCTGAGGAGGATGTACAGATGCTGAAGAACGGTCAGGATGATTGCGACGGCCCGCAAACATTCAATATCAGTATTTTTTTTTGCCATCGCTATTGATGCAATGTGCATTCCCCGAAATTTTCTTTGGTCTCACTGCTGATGCGGGGCGCATTGTACACGTCCGAGCGCGTAGTTCAAGGAGGCATCCCTCTCCTTGACTGACTCATGTGTTTGCTGTGGTGGCAGCAATACGTTGTCGTTGCTGCGTCACCGGACTACTCGTTGTTCGTGCCTCGGTGACATCTTGCAGGTTCCCCGTGCCAAGGTGCCGAACGTTGTCGACGACCGGCTGGCTGGATTGCATGATGGAGGCGCTGATTTCGGACGCAAAAAAGCCCGCAACCAGTGCGGGCTAATTTGTTCACTGCTGAATTCTTTGGGGTGGCTGATGGGACTCGAACCCACGACAACAGGAATCACAATCCTGGACTCTACCAACTGAGCTACAGCCACCGCTGTTTTTCTCAATCAGCGCTGCTTCGCAAGCGGCGTCAATCAAGAAGCAAGATTATATACACACCAAAGCGGCCTTGCCTAGCCCTTTATTCAAGAATTTCATCCGCAACGCGCAGATATTCACGTGCCTCGTCGAAGATCGCGAGATCCGCCTTCGCGAGCTTGCGGTTGTCCGAGAGGATGCGGCGCCATCCGCGCGCACCGGCCATGCCGCGATAGAGACCCAGCGCGTGACGCACGATCGCGCCCAGGTAGGTGCCGCGCGCGATTTCGCTCGCGCAGTACGCAATGAGCTTCGCCTCCACTTCCTCGCGCGTGAGCGCGGCGTCGGTTGCGCCATAGAAGCGCGTATCGACGTCGGCGAGCACATACGGGTTGTGGTAGGCCTCGCGGCCGAGCATCACGCCATCGACATGCTGTAAGTGCTGCTCGACTTCGTCGAGCGTCTTGATGCCGCCGTTGATGATGATTTCGACCTGCGGGAAGTCGCGCTTGAGCTGGTACGCGTAGTCGTACTTGAGCGGCGGGATCTCGCGGTTTTCCTTCGGGCTCAAGCCCTTCAGGATCGCGTTGCGCGCATGCACGATGAAAACGTCGCAGCCCGCTTCGGCAATCGTGCCGACAAAGTCGCGTACGAACGCATAGTCCTCGACCGTATCCACGCCAATGCGGTGCTTGACCGTCACGGGCACGGAGACGACGTCGCGCATCGCCTTCACGCAGTCCGCCACGAGTTGCGGCTCGTTCATCAGGCACGCGCCGAAGGCACCGCGCTGCACGCGCTCGGACGGGCAGCCGCAGTTCAGGTTGATTTCGTCGTATCCCCACTGTTCACCGAGCTTCGCGGCGCGCGCGAGGTCGTCGGGTTCGCTGCCGCCCAGCTGAAGCGCAACCGGCGCTTCGGCCGGCGTGAACGCGAGATGGCGCGGCACGTCGCCGTGGAGGAGGGCGCCCGTCGTCACCATCTCCGTATACAGCCACGTGTGCCGGGAGATGAAGCGATGCAGCGAGCGGCAGTGGCGATCGGTCCAGTCCATCATCGGCGCGACGGAAACGCGGCGGGGGCTGGCTTGACGGTTGGCGGACATGGCGATGGGAAACCGGAGAAGAACGGCTCTAGCGTGGATCAACCTTGCATTTTAACGCATACGGGCTTGACTCTTCGTACCCTTTGCGCACTGCGCCAATTTGCCGGATTCCCATGCAGGAAGCGCGCCTGATGGCCATTTTCGGGCCAAAAACCCTACTCAAGTTATGTATTCCCGCGGGGATTTGCTGCGTTGCGCAAATATTTTTGAGTGCCCTTTTAGGGTCTGTTCGTCGCTCAGCCCCGTCGGAATTGCCTGGCGCGATTGTTGTGGAATGGAGAATAGTAAATTCGGATTATCGCGATTATTTTCCGATAGTAGGTGTATACACTGAGTTTCGTTGACGCAGCTCGTGGGCACTGACCTCCCAGGCGCGGCGCCTTCCCGATCCGCCATTGAACCTGATATTGGAGTCCACCATGAAGACCAAACTCATCGCAGCGCTGCTGGTCGCAGCCACCGCTTCTGTTGCCGCTCCGGCGTTCGCCAGCGGCTATGGCCCGGCACCGTTCTATCGCCCGAACGTCGGCGCGCCGGCTTCGCAGCGCGGCCAGAGCGTCCAGACCGTGGCCGCCGAGCGCGTCCAGGAACAAGGCGCCCAAACGGCATACGGCGGCGTCGCCGGTTCGGCTTCGCAGTCGGGCAGCCACGCGAAGGCCACGGGCCCGCAATCGGTGTTTTTTGGCCAGTAAGCCGCACTGAAGTTCGCGTGCCGCTCCGCGGCCTGAAAGCCGGATGTCGTTTCGACGTCCGGCTTTTTGCTTTTCAGGCCCGCGTAGTCTCAGGCGACGCTCAGGTGGCGGCGCGCACCCGTTGGTCGATGGCCGCGCGTATCCGGTCGAAGGCCGCGTCGAAGGCGTTGTCCTGAGTCGGGAAGCGGCCGGCGGCAATGCCGTCGATCGGTACGTTGGCGTTTTCGGCGTCCGTCAGACTGTGGATGATTTGCGTCGAGACAAAAAAGCCGGCTTCGTGGTCGCCGTCCACGCCGGCGGTCATGTCGAAACCCATGTATTCGTAGCTGCGTCGGTTTTCCATGCCGGTGCCTCCTCGTAGGCTCATGTGCGGATTCTGGCACGTCTGCCAGCGTACGGAGCCGTGCCCGGCCGCGCCGCATCTGGCCAAATCCGGCCGCATTCAGCATTTCCTGAAAAAATTCCCGCGGCATGATAGCTTCAGCGTTTCCCCAACCGAACTGACGGACAACGTTTCCATGGAATACCGCACACTCGGCGATACCGACGTCAAGGTGAGCCTGATCGGGCTCGGCACGATGACGTGGGGCGAGCAGAACACGGAGCGCGAGGCGCACGAGCAGATCAACTACGCGCTCGACCAGGGCGTCACGCTGATCGACGCCGCTGAAATGTACCCCGTGCCGCCGCGCCCGGAGACGCAAGGGCAGACCGAGCGTTTCATCGGGACGTGGCTCGCGCAGCACCGCGCGGCGCGCGAGCGCATCGTGCTCGCCACCAAAATTGCGGGTCCGGCTCGCCAGCCGCACAATCCGCAGCACATTCGCGGGCCGCAGAACCAGTTCGACCGCAAGAATCTGACCGAGGCGCTCGACGGCAGCCTGAAGCGCCTGCAGACCGATTACGTTGATCTGTATCAGCTGCACTGGCCCGACCGCAGCACGATGACGTTCGGCCGCAACATGTATCCGTATCTCGACGACGCGTACACGGTGCCGATCGAGGAAACGCTCAGCGTGCTCGCCGACTTCGTGAAGGCCGGCAAGGTCCGCCATATCGGCGTGTCGAACGAAACGCCGTGGGGCGTTGCCCAGTTCCTGCGCGCCTCCGAAAAGCTGGGGCTGCCGCGCATCGTCAGCATCCAGAATCCGTACAGCCTGCTCAATCGCACGTTCGAAAGCGGCCTGTCCGAATTCGCGCACCGCGAAGGCGTGGGCCTGCTCGCGTATTCGCCGCTCGCGTTTGGCTGGCTGTCGGGCAAGTACGAGGGCGGGGCGCGTCCGGAAGGCGCCCGCATCACGCGCTTCGAGCGTTTCAAGCGCTACAGCAAGCCGGAATCGGTGGCCGCGACTACGCGTTACGTGGAACTCGCCCGGGCGCATGGCTACACGCCCGCGCAGTTCGCGCTCGCTTTCGTCAATAGCCGGCCGTTCCTCACCAGCAATCTGATCGGCGCGACCTCACTCGATCAGTTGAAGGAAAATATCGCGAGCGCCGACGTCAAGCTCACCTCCGAATTGCTCGCACAAATCGACGCGCTGCACGAGCAGCAGCCTAATCCCGCCCCTTAAAGGGACAGCCGGCGTAGCGCGGCCCCTCCTTGGGCCACGAATCGCCAACGCCGCAAAGTCGTTGGCGATTCGCAAGGCATACACTACGATCCAGCATGCGCCAGTCGGGGCGCCATCACGCCTCGCGTGACGGCGTCCCGACTGGCCGCCCATACGCTCAATCCCGGAGAAATTTCACAATGACGAGCGCACGTCCAGCGCAATCGCCGCCGTCCTACGGCTGGCCCATTTTTATCTTGCTGGCGGTGGCCGGCCTCTTCTACGTGAAGTGGTTCCCGTACTATCACCGCGCGTTCACCGCCGAGGAAACACACTCCATCGGCAAATCGATCCTGATGGGCGGCGCGTCCACCGCCCCTGATCCCTCGTTCTCGGCCGCGCTCGATTACGCCTTCGCCTACGGCAAGGCGATCTGGCAGGCCATGGTGCTCGGTCTGCTGCTCGGCTCCGGCGTGCAAGCGCTCCTGCCCGTGCAATGGGTCGCGCGCGTGCTCGGCCGGCGCGGCTTTGGCAGCGTGGCGGCAGGTGGCTTGCTCGCGGTGCCAGGCATGATGTGCACCTGCTGCGCCGCGCCTGTAGTGGTCGGCCTGCGCGCACGCAATGCGTCGGCGGGCGGAGCGATCGCGTTCTGGCTCGGTAACTCCGTGCTCAACCCCGCCACGCTCGTGTTCATGGGCTTCGTGCTCGGCTGGCAGTGGAGCGCGCTGCGTCTCACACTGGGTTTGCTGATGGTGTTCGGCCTTGGCTGGGTCTGCAACCGGCTCGTCACGCCCGAGGAGTCGCGCGCTGCAGACGACCGCCTCGCGCTCCTCGCCCGGCAACAGGCGGAAGGCGGCAACGTCTTCGTGCGCTGGGCGCGTATTTTCGCGCGCATGGCCGTGCGTCTCGTGCCGGAGTACATCGTGCTCGTGCTGCTGCTGGGTGCCGCGCGCGCCTGGCTGTTCCCGCATATCGGCCCGGAAGTCACGAGCAGCCTTGGCTGGATCGTCACGTTCGCGGTGGTCGGCATGCTGTTCGTGATCCCCACGGCCGGCGAGGTCCCCATCATCCAGGCGATGCTCGCGCTCGGCATGGGCGTGGGGCCCGCGGGCGCGCTGCTGATGACGCTGCCCCCCGTGAGCGTGCCGTCGTTCGCGATGCTGGCGGGCTCGTTCCGGCCGCGCATGCTCGCCGTCGTGGGCACGACTGTGGTGTTCTTTGGTATCGTCGCGGGGCTCGCGGCGGTGGCTCTCGGCTTCTAGCGACGCCGGGACGCGGCAAGCGCCATGCGTCCCGCGTTGGCATTCCTGTAATACGCGGGCGGTTCGCCGTCCGCCACGGAGCGGGCCGCGGCCCGAAAACCAGCATGGCAAAGCAAAAAACCAATCCGAAACTCGAGCAGGCGCTCACGCGCGGCGATCTCGCCATCCGCCAGGCCAACTCGGCCCGCGCCACGGCGGTGCTGCGCGCGCTCGGCAAGATGATCGTCGAGGCTTCGGCCACCATCGGTGTCGAGGCGGACACCTCGATTCCCGACGGCGATCGCATCTACGACCCGGCCGACGGTCTCTGGCCGCAGGCGCTGCTGGTTTCGCTCGATGGCCCAGTGGAGGAGTCGGATCCGGAAGAGATCCGCACGGTGCGTTTGCTCGCCCAGACCCAGTCGACGATGTTTCGCGTGGAATGGCATCGTGCCGACGGCAAGATCGGCCGCCAGGAAGGCGGTCCGTTCGCTACGGTCGCATTTATTTCGGACGTCGATATTCCCTGGGGAGACGACGAGGACTGAGTGCCTCGCGAGGCTTCAACGTGCTTTAAGGTGCTTTAACGCATCATGCGCCGGCGGAACAGCACCGAAGCGATCGCGAATGGCACCACCACATAGATCGCGAGCACCAGCAGATGCAGGCCGGCCTCGTCGACCGGCCGGTCGAGCATGGCGGGGCGGATCAACGCGACGGCATGCGCGAGCGGCAGCATCAGCGTGATGTGCTGCGCGGCCGCGGGCAGTTGCGCGATCGGGAAGAACACGCCGGAGAGCAGCAGCATGGGCGTGAGCACGAGCGTTTGATAGAACATGAAGAAGTCGTAGGACGGCGCGAGCGCGGTGACGATCATCGCGCAACTCGCGAACGCGAGGCCCGCGAGCGCGATCACGGGCAGCGCGAGCAGCATGGAAGGAAAACTCGCATAGCCGAGCAAACCGGCGACCACCATGATCGCCGCGCCCGAGAGCATCGACTTGCTCGCGGCCCACATCACTTCGCCCAGCACGACGTCGCCAAGCGTGAGCGGCGTGTGCATGATCGCTTCCCATGTGCGCTGCACGTGCATGCGCGAGAAGCCCGAATACATCGACTCGAAGCTCGCCGACATCATCACCGATGACGACACCGTGCCTGCCGCGAGAAACGCGATGTACGAGACGCCGTCGACGTGCCCGACCATCAGCCCGAGCCCGAAGCCAAGACCGAAGAGATAAATCATCGGGTCGGCGAGATTGCCGAACATCGAGGCGAGGGCGAGCTTGCGCCAGACCAGATAATTGCGCCGCCACACGGCGATCCAGTTCGTGGCGTTCGAAGGCAGCGCGGCGCGCGGCTCGCGCAGGGGCGCGTGGGCGGAGCGCGAGGGCGTCGGGTTGTTGGTGCGTGTTTGCATGGTGTCCTTGGCGATTCGTACACCGCCGTCAATCCTGCTGCATTAAAACCTGCCGCATTAATCCTGCATCTCGCGGCCCGTGAGCCGCAGGAACACGTCTTCGAGATTCGCGGGCCGGTGCAGGTAGCGTAAATCGGAGCGGTGGCGCAGCTTCGCATGCACGGGCGCGGGGTCGTCGACATAGCAGAATAGCGTCTCGCCGCTGATCTCCGTGCGCTTCGCATCGGCCGCGAGTTCGTCGCGCAGCGAGACCGGGTCGGGGCCGTACACCTCGATCACATCGCAGCCGATCTCCGATTCGATCAGCGCCTTGGGCGCGCCCTCGGCGATCTTGCGGCCTTCCTCGATCACGCAGACGCGATTGCAAAGTCGTTCGGCCTCCTCCATGAAATGCGTGGTGAGGAGAATCGTCTTGCCGCGCGCGAGCAGCGAGCGCAGCCGCTCCCAGATCAGATGCCGCGCTTGTGGATCGAGCCCGGTCGTGGGCTCGTCCATCACGAGCACGTCGGGGTCGTTCACGAGCGCGCGCGCCAGTGTGAGACGACGGCGCATGCCGCCCGAGAGTTCGCCCACTCGCGCATCGGCCTTGCTTTCGAGGCGTGCGAATTCGAGCAGCGGCGCGACGAGGTCGCGCGTTTCGCGCGCGGACAAGCCGAAGTAACGGCCGAACACGAGCAGGTTCTCGCGGACGGTGAAGTCGGGGTCGAGATTGTCGAACTGCGGCACCACCCCCACGCGCTGACGCGCATGACGCGCGCGCGCCGGCACGGGCTCGCCGCACAGGCTGATGCGACCCGCATCGGGCGAAACGATGCCGAGCAGCATGCGCAGCGTCGTGGTCTTCCCGGCGCCATTGGGGCCGAGCAGCCCGAAGCACTCCCCCGGAACGACGTTGAACGACAGGCCGTTGACGACCGTCCTGTCTCCGTAATGTTTGATGACCTGCTCGAATTCGATGGCGGGTGCGGACATGGACCAGTTGAACGTGAGTCGAACGGGCGTCGCGCGCGACTGACGCAAAAAGCGCACGCGAGAGCGAGCGCAAGAGGGAACGAAAAATCGCGCGCAACAAGGCGGTCCATTTTAGTGCATTGCTGCGTGACGGGTCGGGCGCCGTTTCGAAGCCGTCCGACGTGGCACGAGGCGAATGCATGTCACGGCAAGCTTCAGTCCGTGCACAAGACGTGTGCGCTGGGGAGGATGTATCTGGCGCTTTTCGATGCCCACCTGGCGTTTTCCAGCCCTTGCGTGTGGAATTGCGGCGCACCATCATGAGAATCGCACAGCCTGCAAATCACGCGGGCAGGGAGAAGCGATCATGGCGAGCTACAAAAAAATTCTGCTCTGTTACGACGGCTCGCGCGAAGGCCGCAAGGCACTGCGTTGCGGCGCCGATCTTGCGCTCGATCTACAGGCGGAAACGCATCTGCTCTCGGTTGTCGACATGCGCTCGACGATCGCGCAGAGCGCCGGCCTGCTGACCGATGTGGCCTGCGGCCGCTTCGAAGAAACGGCGCGCGAAATCCTTCAGGAAGGTGTGGACTGGCTGACCGAGCGCGGCGTGCGTGCCCAGGGGCATTTCGCGTTCGGGCATCCGATCGACGAAATCGCGAATCTGGCCAACGAACTGAATGCCGACCTCGTGGTGGTGGGTCACCGCTGCCGCACGGGGCTTTCGCGCTGGTGGATGGGCGCGGGCAACACGCCGCTGCTCGACCGCGTGTCGTGCAGCATTCTCGTGGCGTGTTCGTCGGCGGCTGAGGAAAAACGGCAGCAAGCCGCTGCTTAGGCGATCAAGCCAGGCGATCTAGCACGTTCGAGTGGGCCGGTTCGCACAGAACCGGCCTGTTTCCACTTTCACTTCCGATCTGTCTCAGTTCGAGACGTTTCCTTCGCTCAGCTCGACCGCTGAGAGTTTCCACGAGAAGAGCCCATGGCGCTGCAGGATGGCGGCATAGTGCTCGCCTGTATTGCCGCGGTCCCAGGTGAGCGCGAATTCGTTCAGGCCGCGATAGCCGGCCGTGGTGACCGGGCGAGCGTCGGTCGCGGGATTGCCCGGGGCCGCTGGAGCGGGGGGCGATGCCGATTGTGTGGCGTCCGCCGGTGACTCGCTCGATTCCGCTGGCGGCGGCGCGTGCGGGCGGTCGCCGGGCTTGCCCGTCGGCGGCATGCCGCTCAGCAGGGCAGCCACGCCTTCCGGCGTTGCGTAGGCATCCACGAGCGGACTGATCAGGGCCGCACCAATCACGGCGCCGAGGATCAGCAGCGGATTGCTGCTGTGCTGCCCTTCGACGCGCCGCTGCAGCATCTCGCCGACCTGCTGCTTGAGGCTCAAGCGCAACGCAGGGTAATCGACGTACTCGTTGAGTGCGGCGGCGTCGCGGGCGTCGGCGGCGGCTTTCATGTGTTTCACAGCGATATAGGGCGACGCATACGCGTAGCCGAGCGCGCCAACAATCATGGCGAGCGCAACGGTGATTGCAACAGGCTTCTTCCAGCCTTGGGTCTTACGTGGGGTCGAGAGAGATTCCGTCATCGGCATAGGGTAAATCGTTCAAACACGGTGTTGACCGCAAACCTGGCCAAACGATCCCGACCGTAACCTCTTCTCACATTTGAGCCGCGTACCTGCGTAAATCGGGCTTACTTCGCGAGGGCCGCAGGCAGGTCGCTGTGCTGCTCGGCAATGCAGCGGTCGATTGCCCGGCAGACCGCGTCAACCGTACCGACGAGGATGAGCCGCGAAGGCCCCTGGTAGACGCGCACCGGTGCGCGGCGCATGGGCTGTTCGGTATTGAGCGAGCTGTTCAGCGATACACGCGCAAACGCTGGCTGAGCCGAGGGCAGCGCCGGAAGGTCGGCCGCGCTGGCCGCGACCATCTCCGGCGAGTCGTCGAAGAGCGAGCCGCTGAGTGCGCCAGCCGAATCGCGCATTTCGCGCACTGCGCACGACGCGATTCCACGAAGGTGACGAAGACGGCCGAATTGACGGAAGGGCAGCAAGCGGGCAAGGCGTTCCATGACTCTCTCCAGGTAGTGCGCAAATTCAGCGCAAAATGCGCGCAGACGGATTGCTTAGAATTCGGTGGGGCGGATCAGGCCAACCGCGATGCCTTCCAGCGCGAATTCCGCGCTGCCAGCCTCGACAAAAATATTGTCGTAGTCGGGGTTCTCGGCGATCAGTTCGAGCCCATTCGAGCGGCGCTTCAGCCGCTTCACGGTGACGTCGTCGCCAAGGCGCGCCACGATGATTTGCCCGTCTTTCGCTTCCGCCTTCTTCTGCACGGCGAGGAGGTCGCCGTCGAGAATGCCGGCGTCGCGCATGGAAAGGCCGCGCACTTTCAGCAAGTAGTCGGGACGGCTCGAGAAGAGCGCCGGGTCGCACATGTAGTTCTGCGAGATGTGCTCCTGCGCGAGGATCGGGCTACCCGCGGCGACTCGGCCAACGAGCGGCAGCGAGAGCTGCATGATGCTCGGGTGCGGGAGCGTGAACTGGTGCGGCAGGTCGTCGGGCCCCGGCATGAGGCGGATGCCGCGCGAGGCGCCTGCAGCCAGTTCGATCACGCCCTTGCGCGCCAGCGCGCGCAGATGCTCCTCCGCGGAGTTGGCCGAGCTGAAGCCGAGTTCCGCCGCGATCTCGGCGCGCGTGGGCGGGAAGCCCGTGCGCTCGATAGCCCGGCGAACCAGATCGAAAACCTGCTGCTGTCGTGCGGTGAGTTTGGTCATGGCGCCACTGTATGTTTGAACAGGTAACTGTATTTTTATACAGTACTCGCCACTTTTCAAGTGTTACTTGAAGTTCATCAACTGAACGTTGCTATCAGGCCGTTTTCCCGTGTTCGTACGGACGAAACCGCGCTTCAGCAGCGGCTTCCTCTGTCTTTACCACTTTTGCGTATTAAAAAATGAGAAAACATCATTTTTAATAATGTAAGCGGATCGCTAGACTGGCCTCCATCGTTAGCGGCAAATCACACATGAGCGCGAACGAGCACACACGAAAACGGAGAACAGATAGATGGGCACGACACATACGGGGCGCGCGGGCTGGCTGAAATCACTGGCGGCAAAACTGGTTATCGGCGTTGCGCCGTTCGTCGGCGTCACGGCGATGGTGGCGATGGCGCCCGTGGCCGCGCACGCGGATACGTCGCTGCTCAACGTCTCCTACGATCCGACGCGCGAGCTGTACCAGGACATCAACGAGGCCTTCATCAAGCAGTGGAAGGCGAAGACGGGCGAAACGCTGACCATCAAGCAGTCGCATGGTGGCTCGGGCGCGCAGGCGCGCTCGGTGCTCGACGGCCTGCAGGCCGACGTCGTGACGCTTGCGCTGGCATGGGACATTGACGCGCTCGCCAACAAGGGCATCGTCGCGAAGGACTGGCAAAAGCGCCTGCCCGACAATGCCTCGCCGTACACGTCGACCATCGTGTTTCTCGTGCGCAAGGGCAACCCGAAGCACATCAAGGACTGGGACGACCTGACGAAGCCGGGCGTGTCGATCGTCACGCCCAATCCGAAGACCTCGGGCGGCGCGCGCTGGAACTATCTCGCCGCGTGGGCCTATGCGCTGCACCAGCCGGGCGGCAACGAGCAGAAGGCCAAAGACTTCGTCTCGAAGCTCTACAAGAACGCGGGCGTGCTCGACTCGGGCGCCCGGGGCGCGACGACGAGCTTCGTGCAGCGCGGTATCGGCGATGTGCTGATCGCATGGGAGAACGAAGCCTTCCTTTCGCTGAAGGAATTCGGCCCGGACAAGTTCGAGATCGTGGTGCCTTCGGTGAGCATTCTGGCTGAGCCGCCGGTTGCGGTGGTGGACAAGGTCGTCGAAAAGAAGGGCACCCGCAAGGAGGCCGAGGCCTACCTGCAGTTCCTCTATAGCGAAGAGGGCCAGGAGATTGCCGCGAAGAACTTCTACCGTCCGCGTTCGGACAAGGTCCCGGCGGCGCTCACGGCGAAGTTTCCGAAGCTGAAGCTCTATACGGTCGACGACACGTTCGGCGGCTGGACCAACGCGCAGAAGACGCATTTCGCGGATGGCGGCGTGTTCGATTCGATCTATCAGCCGCAGTAAGTCACGCAACACCGCAGTACCGCTGTACCGGTGAGCAGTCGAAAACGACGCGACCGCATAACAACGAAGCGCGCCCACGGGCGCGCTTTTCGGCGCCGCCTGCGAACCCGGCAAGCGCGCAACCCATGTCTGGACGATGAGCATGACAACGTTTCGATTGCGCAAGCCCAGTGCGCTGCCGGGCTTCGGCTTGACGCTCGGCATCACGGTGGCTTACCTGAGCCTCGTGGTGCTCATTCCGCTGGCCGCCACCTTCCTCAAGACGGCGACGCTCGACTGGAACCAGTTCGTACGCGCCGTGTGGTCGCCGCGCGTGATCGCGTCGTACCGTCTCACGTTTACCGCCGCGCTCGGCGGGGCGCTCATCAATGCGGTGTTCGGCTTCCTGCTCGCGTGGGTGCTCGTGCGCTATCCGTTCCCGTTCAAACGCGTGATCGACGCGCTCGTCGATCTGCCGTTCGCGCTGCCCACGTCGGTAGCGGGCATTTCGCTCGCCGCCGTGTATGCGGGCAATGGCTGGATCGGCCAGTTCCTGCAGCCGCTCGGTCTGAAGATCGCGTTCACGCCGCTTGGCGTGCTCGTGGCGCTGACCTTCATCGGCTTGCCGTTCGTCGTGCGCACGGTGCAGCCGGTGCTCGAAGACTTCGAGCGCGAGCAGGAGGAGGCCGCGGCGTGTCTTGGCGCCTCGCGCTGGCTCACGTTCCGCCGCGTCGTGCTGCCTGCGGTGCTGCCGGCGCTGCTCACCGGCTTCGCGCTCGCGTTCGCGCGCGCGCTGGGCGAGTACGGTTCGGTCATCTTCATCGCTGGCAACGTGCCGATGAAATCGGAAATCACGTCGCTGCTCATCATCACGAAGCTCGAACAGTATGATTACGCGGGCGCAACGGCGCTGGCCGTGATGATGCTGTGCGTCTCGTTCGTCATGCTGCTGCTCATCAATTCGCTGCAGTGGTATTTGCAGCGCCGTACGAGCCGCGGCGTTACGGCCGGCAGCGCGCCGCATGCCGTTGTGTCCGCAACCGTTGCGGGAGGTGCGCAATGAGCACGTTGCCGCAACCACGCAGCACGCGCCGGCCCGACCCGGTTACCGAAGCGCCGTGGGTGCGCTGGCTCCTGACCGGCATCGCGCTCGCGTTTCTCGCGCTCTTTCTCGTGGTGCCGCTCGTCGCCGTGTTCTGGCAGGCGCTTTCGAAGGGCATTGGCTTCTACTTCACGTCGCTCGTCGACCCCGACGCGCTTTCCGCGATCAAGCTCACGCTGATCACCGCGGCGATCGCGGTGCCGCTGAACCTGGCGTTCGGTCTCGCGGCGTCGTGGGCGATCGCGAAGTTCGAGTTTCGCGGCAAGGCGCTGCTCACCACGCTGATCGACCTGCCGTTTTCCGTTTCGCCCGTGATCTCGGGTCTTATCTACGTGCTGCTGTTCGGCGCGCAGGGCTGGCTCGGGCCGTGGCTCGAAGACCATAACGTGCAGATCATCTTCGCGGTGCCGGGCATTGTGCTCGCCACGATTTTCGTGACATTCCCGTTCGTCGCGCGCGAGCTGATTCCACTGATGCAGTCGCAAGGCAACGATGAGGAAGAGGCCGCGCATGTGCTGGGCGCCTCGGGCTGGCAGATGTTCCGCCGCGTGACGTTGCCCAATATCCGCTGGGGCTTGCTGTACGGCGTGATTCTTTGCAACGCGCGCGCGATGGGCGAGTTCGGTGCGGTTTCGGTGGTGTCGGGCCATATTCGCGGCCAGACCGACACGATGCCGCTGCACGTCGAGATCCTCTACAACGAGTACAACTTCGCGGCGGCCTTTGCCGTGGCATCGCTGCTCGCGTTGCTCGCGCTCGTCACGCTCGGCCTGAAGCTGCTCGCGGAACGCCGCCTTTCGGCGGAACTGCGCGGCGCAGACGACATTCCCGCTTACGCCGGCCCCCAGCCGGCGGCCATGCAGCACGCTTCACAACACGCGACACAACACGCAGCGCCGCGCGCCGTGCGCCAACCGATTCAAGTAGGGGAGCAGTAACCATGGGCATCACCGTCAGCAATCTGCAGAAGCGCTTCGGCGACTTCACCGCCCTCGACAACGTCTCGCTCGACTTTCCGCCGGGCGAACTGGTTGCGCTGCTCGGACCTTCCGGTTGTGGCAAAACCACGCTCCTGCGCGTGATCGCGGGCCTCGAATATGCCGACGCGGGCCAGGTCGTGCTGCAAGGCCAGGACGTGGGCGAAGTGGGCGCGCGCGAGCGCGAGGTGGGCTTCGTGTTCCAGCATTACGCGCTGTTCCGCCATATGACGGTATTCGAGAACGTGGCGTTCGGCCTGCGCGTGAAGCCGCGCAGCGAGCGGCCCTCGGAGGCCGTGATCCGCGAAAAGGTGCATGAACTGCTCAAGCTCGTGCAGCTCGACTGGCTCGCCCAGCGCTATCCGTCCGAGCTGTCGGGCGGGCAGCGTCAGCGCATCGCGCTGGCGCGCGCGCTCGCCGTTGAGCCGAAGGTGCTGCTGCTCGACGAGCCGTTCGGCGCGCTCGACGCCAAGGTGCGCAAGGAATTGCGCTCGTGGCTGCGCCGTCTGCACGACGATCTGCACATCTCGACGATCTTCGTCACGCACGACCAGGAAGAAGCGCTCGAAGTGGCCGATCGCATCGTCGTGATGAATCATGGGCACGTCGAGCAGGTGGGCAGCCCGCAGGACGTCTATGATCATCCGCAGACGGCTTTCGTCTATGAGTTTCTCGGCGCTGCGAACCGCCTGCGCGGCAAAGTGGATGCGCGCGGCTTCGTGGCCGAAGGCGCGGCGCAGCCGATCTCGGTGCACGCCAGCTTCGAAGGACCGGCGCTCGCCTACGTGCGTCCGCACGATCTCGTGCTGCACCGCGAAGCGAGCGACCATCGCGACGGCATTGTCGTCGACGTGCGCCGCGTGGTGACGCTGGGCGGCTCGGTGCGCGTGGAGCTGGAAAGCCGCACGGGCGGCGCGCTCGAAGCCGAACTCGACCGCGAGTCGTGGCGCGCGCTGGGGCTCGCGGTGGGCCAGGGCGTGACGGCGGTGCCTCGCGGGCTGCGCGTGTTTCCGGCTTAAGTACGCGGCTTGATTGCGCGGCTCAAAAAGCGGCGCAATGCGCGTTACAGTGCTCACATCGACGAAAAACGAATAATCGGTCAGCAGTCCCGGAGAGAAGACCATGAATTTTCAGCAGTTGCGTTTCGTGCGCGAAGCCGTGCGGCAGAACATGAACCTGACCGAAGTGGCGAACGTGCTGTACACGTCGCAGTCGGGCGTCTCCAAGCAGATCAAGGATCTCGAAGACGAGCTCGGCGTGGACATCTTCATTCGGCGCGGCAAGCGCTTGACCGGCCTCACGGAGCCCGGCAAGGCCGTGCATCAGCTGATCGAGCGCATGCTGCTCGACGCCGAGAACCTGCGCCGCGTGGCGCGCCAGTTCGCCGATCAGGACAGCGGTCACCTCGTGGTCGCGACGACCCACACGCAGGCGCGTTACGCGCTGCCGAAGGTCGTGCACCAGTTCCGCGAGGTGTTTCCGAAAGTCCACCTCGCGCTGCGCCAGGGCAACCCGCAGCAGATCGCGCAGATGATCATCAACGGCGAGGCCGACATCGGCATCTCGACCGAAGCGCTCGACCGCTTCCCGGATATCGTCACGTTCCCGTGCTACTCGTGGCATCACGTGGTCGTGGTGCCCAAGGCGCATCCGCTCGTGGGCCGCGAAAATCTCACGCTCGAAGACGTGGCCGAATATCCAATCATCACCTACGACCAGGACTTTACGGGCCGCTCGCATATCGACCAGGCCTTCGCGAAAGCGGGCGTGGTGCCCGACGTGGTGTTGACCGCCATCGACGCGGACGTGATCAAGACCTATGTCGAACTCGGCATGGGGGTCGGCATTGTCGCGGCGATGGCCTACGACCCGAAGCGCGACAGCGAGCTCGTCGCGCTCGACACGGAACATCTGTTCGAAGCGAGCACGACGCGCGTGGGCCTGCGTAAGGGCGCGTTCCTGCGTCAGTATGCGTACCGGCTCATCGAAATGTTCGCACCGCAGCTCACCGAGCAGCAGATCGCGAGCCAGTTGCGCGAAGCAACCTGAAAAGTGGATTTTCTCGGCGGGCCGCGGATCGCTTAAAATCGCCGCCATGAATACATCCACTTCCTCTTCCGCAGCGGCGCCCAAGGCGCTGCCGCGCATCGCCGTGCTCGCGACGGGCGGCACCATCGCGGGCTCCGCTGCCGACGCGGCGAACACGGCGGGTTACCAGGCCGGCGTAATCGGTGTCGCGCAACTGCTGGCCGCCGTGCCGGGCCTCGACGCCATCGCGCAGATCCACGCCGAGCAGATCGCGAGCATCGACAGCAAGGACATGTCGCTCGCGCTGTGGTCCACGCTCGCGCAGCGAGTGAACGACCTGCTGGCCAGCGACGAGATCGACGGCGTGGTGATTACGCACGGCACGGATACGCTCGAAGAAACCGCGTATCTGTTGCATCTCACGGTGAAGAGTGCGAAGCCGTGCATCTTGACGGCGGCCATGCGGCCCGCCACGGCGCTTTCCGCCGACGGCCCGCTCAATCTGCTCAACGCCGTCACGCTCGCCGCGAGCGAGGCGGCGGCGGGGCAGGGCGTGCTGGTGGCGTTCAATAACCGCATTCATTGCGCACGCGACGTCGCGAAGGTCAGCACTTACGCGGTGGATGCGTTCCAGTCGCCCGAGATCGGCGCGCTGGGGTGGGTGCAGGATGGGCGCGTGGAATTCCAGCGCCGGGCGCTGCGCCCGCATACGGTCGACGCGCCGTTCACGGCGGCGGGTCAATGGCCGATGGTCGAGATCGTGACGAGCTACGCGGGCGTGTCGCGCGCGGCGGTCGAAGCGCTCGTGGCCGCCGGTGTGGATGGGTTGGTCGTGGCCGGCACGGGCAACGGCTCGATTCACGGCGGATTGCAGCAGTCGCTGGCCGAAGCGGCCGCCAAGGGCGTGGCTGTCGTACGTGCGTCGCGCGTCGGCTCGGGTCACGTGATGCATAACGGCGCGGCGAAGGACGACGCGCTCGGCTTCGTTTCGTCGGGCACGCTTAGCCCGTACAAGGCGCGGGTGCTGTTGCTGCTCGCGCTCGCAGCGGGCATGACCGACACGGCGGGGCTGCAGGACGCGTTCGACACGTACTGAGCGCGGCAACGTGCAAGGCCGCAAGGGCCTGGCGGAGCCATCCGCCAGGCCCTTTTTGCTTCTTGCCTCGTTGCCGCGCTTTTACTGCAGCGGCGCAAAGGCCTCGCTCGAAGGAACACCCTTGCGTTGTAACATCGCAGTCTGCGACCAGGGGGCAAGAAACGTGACGACGAGAGACGAAAGGCTAGGGAAGTTAGCGATCGAACTGGGATTTGACCTGAGCGAACCCATCAAGGCGGGAGGAAAGTACACCCCCGTGCTGGTTGATGAGAATGTCGCTTACATTGCGGGTCAAATTCCCCGGATTGGGGACGTGGTTCGCTTTGTTGGCATTGTTGGCGAGTCAGTCTCACTCGATGAAGCGCGTCAAGCCGCCGCGACGTCCACCGTTCGGGCGCTGACGCTTGCCAAGGGCGCTTTGGGTTCGCTGGACGCGATTTCGGCTGTTCCACGGATTACCGTATTCGTGCGTAGCGCCGCTGACTTCACGATGCAAAGCGAAGTGGCCGATGGCGCATCCGATGCGTTGTACTCGGTCTTGGGTGAGGTGGGCGTGCACACGCGAACTTCGGTCGGTGTTTTGCAATTGCCGAAGGGCGCATCGGTCGAAGTCGATTTCATTTTCAAGGTGAAATCGCTTAGGGGCGCTTGAGATCGAACGGGCGAAGCGGAGTCAATGAAAAAACGGGCATCCGACACGCGGACACCCGATGACGACGTCTGACCGACCAAGGCTTCCCCGCCGTCACCGGGCGCCGCTTTCGGACCCCACTGGCCGCCCTCAGCCCAGAGCGGCACCGATTTGCCTCGCGACGGTTGCCGCCGCCGCGAAGCGCCCCACGGGAGGCACGTGCGCAGTAGTCATCGCGCACGTTCCGATATGCGTGATCCGGTTTTGCGGGCGGTCCGCGCGTTGCGCCGCGCGAACCGCCGTCCTGCAACCGCTGAAACTTAAGCCACCTTCACTTGCGCCTGCGGTTCGGCGATCTCGAAGTTCGCCATGATTTCGAGCGCGCGGATCATGGCCGAGTGGTCCCATGCCTTGCCGCCGTTGGCGGCGCACACGCTGAAGAGTTGCTGCGCGCTCGCGGTGTGCGGCAGCGCGATGCCGAGCTTGCGCGCGCCGTCGATCGCGAGGTTCAGGTCCTTCTGGTGCAATTCGATACGGAAGCCCGGATTGAACGTGCGCTTGGTCATGCGCTCGCCGTGCACTTCGAGAATGCGCGACGAAGCGAAACCGCCCATGAGGGCCTTGCGCACGCGCTCGGGATCGGCGCCCGAACGCGCTGCGAACAGTAGTGCTTCGGCCACGGCCTCGATGTTCAGCGCGACGATGATCTGGTTGGCGACCTTCGTGGTCTGGCCCGCGCCGTTATCGCCGACGAGCGAGATGTTCTTGCCCATCAGTTCGAACAAGGGCTTTGCGAAATCGAACGCCTTTTCCGGACCGCCGACCATGATCGAAAGCGTGGCTTCGCGTGCGCCGACTTCGCCGCCCGAGACCGGTGCGTCGAGATAGTCGCAGCCGAGCGCGTTGATCTGCTTGGCGAACTGTTGCGTTTCGAGCGGCGAGATCGAGCTCATGTCGATCACGAGCTTGCCAGCCGAGAGACCCTTGGCGACGCCGTCGTCGGCGAACAGGACGTTGGCGACATCAGGCGTGTCCGGCACCATCACGATGACGATGTCCGACACCTTCGCAACAGCCGTCGAATCGGCGACGACTTCGGTTTGCGTGCGCAGGTCGTCGGGCACCGGGTACTTGCCGTTCACGGCGAGCGTGTGGCCGCCCTTGATGAGGTTGCGCGCCATGTGCGCGCCCATGATGCCGAGTCCGATAAAGCCAATCTTTGCCATCTTGTGTCTCCGTTAAAGCGAATGCTTGAATGTCCGTCAGTGCGTGTGCGTCGTTGCGCGCGAGTGGTTGCGTGCGCGTAGTTGCCTCCGATTACGCGCTCAGGCGAGTTCGGCGGTGCGCTGCTTCGCGCTGCGCAGCCAGCTGAGGCCTTCGACAGTCGTCGTGCGCGGCTTGTACTCGCAGCCGATGTGACCTTCGTAGCCGAGCGTGTCGAGCAGATCGAACAGGAACGGGTAGTGGATTTCGCCCGTGCCAGGCTCGTTGCGGCCAGGATTGTCGGCGAGCTGGATATGGGCGATCTTCGCGAAGTGCTTCTTGATCGTCGCGGCGAGTTCGCCTTCCATGCGCTGCATGTGATAGATGTCGTACTGCAGGAACAGGTTGTCCGAGCCAGTCTTTTCGATGACGTCGAGTGCTTCGGCCGAGCGGTTTAGCGCGAAGCCGGGAATGTCATACGAGTTGCACGGCTCGGCCAGCAGGCGGATGCCTTCGCGCTTCAGCTCGCCAGCGGCAAAGCGAAGGTTATCGACGATCGTGGCGAGCGCGGTTTCGCGATCGACGCCCGCCGTCGGAATGCCGACGAGGCAGTTGAGCTGCGGCACCTTCAGCGCCTTCGCGTACTCGATTGCGCGGCCCACGCCTTCCTGGAACTCGCCACGGCGATCGGGCAGGCACGCAATGCCGCGCTCGCCTGCTTCCCAGTTGCCGGCAGGCAGATTGTGCAGCACGAGCTTCAGCCCGTTGACTTCGAGGCGCTCGGCCAGTTCTGCGGCCTTGTACGGATACGGGAACAGGAACTCCACAGCGTCGAAGCCCGCTTGCGCCGCCGCGGCAAAGCGGTCGAGGAAGGGCACTTCGTTGAACAGCATGGTGAGGTTCGCGGCGAATTTTGGCATGGTGCGGGGTCTCGCTGGTCGGTCAAAAAAAGGAAGTCAGGCGGGCAATCACGCTGGCAGCGCGCCGAAGCCGTGCGCGCTGCCTGTGCTGCGGTGTTGCGTGGTCGAGTGCCGCTCAGTCGAGGGCATTCAGCGCGCTGATGGCAGTCGGCGCGTGCTCGGGCTTTTCGGCCAGTTCTTCGAACTCGTTGATCGCGTCGATCTCGGTGCCCATCGAGATGTTGGTCACACGCTCGAGTATCACTTCGACGACCACCGGCACGCTGTGCTCGGCAGCGAGCGCCTGGGCCTGCTTGAGCGCCGGTGCGATTTCTTCCGGCTTGAACACGCGCAGCGCCTTGCAGCCGAGACCTTCGGCGACCGTGACGTGATCGACGCCATAGCCGTTCACTTCAGGTGCGTTGATGTTCTCGAACGCGAGCTGCACGCAGAAGTCCATGTCGAAGGCGCGCTGCGCCTGGCGAATCAGGCCCAGATACGAGTTGTTCACGACCACGTGCACGTACGGCAGCTTGAACTGTGCGCCCACGGCCAGCTCTTCGACCATGAACTGGAAGTCGTAGTCGCCCGAGAGCGCCACGATGGGGCGCGTCGGATCGGCTGCGCGCACGCCGAGCGCCGCGGGAATCGTCCAGCCGAGCGGGCCCGCCTGGCCGCAGTTGATCCAGTTGCGCGCCTTGTACACATGCAGGAACTGCGCGCCCGCGATCTGCGACAGGCCGATCGTGCTCACGTAGCAGGTGTCGCGGCCGAACGCCTTGTTCATCTCTTCGTACACGCGTTGCGGCTTGATCGGCGTGTTCTCGAAGTGCGTCTTGCGAAGCATCGTGCGCTTGCGTTGCTGGCAGTCGGCCACCCACGCACTGCGGTCCTTCAGCTTGCCTGCGGCCTTCCATTCCTGCGCGATTTCGACGAAGAGTTCGAGCGCGGCCTTCGCGTCCGACACGATGCCGAGATCCGGGCCGAACACGCGGCCGATCTGCGTCGGTTCGATATCGACGTGCACGAACTTGCGGCCCTTCGTATAGACCTCGACGCTGCCCGTATGACGGTTCGCCCAGCGGTTGCCGATGCCGAGCACGAAGTCGGAGGCGAGCATCGTCGCGTTGCCGTAGCGATGCGAGGTCTGCAGACCGACCATGCCGGCCATGAGCGGGTGGTCGTCGGCAATCGCGCCCCACGACATGAGCGTCGGGATCACCGGCACGCCCACGGTTTCGGCGAACTTGACGAGCAGGTCTTCGGCTGCCGCGTTGAGCACGCCGCCGCCCGACACGATCAGCGGCTTTTCGCTGGCGTTGAGCAGTTCGAGCGCGGCTTCGATCTGCTTGCGCGTCGCCTTCGGCTTGTAGACCGGCAGCGGCTCGTACGTGTCGATGTCGAATTCGATTTCGGCGAGTTGCACGTCGATCGGCAGATCGACCAGCACCGGACCCGGACGGCCCGAGCGCATCAGATGGAACGCCTGCTGGAACACGCGCGGCACGAGCGCCGGCTCGCGCACGGTGACGGCCCACTTGGTGACGGGCTTGGCGATCGACTCGATGTCGACGGCCTGGAAGTCTTCCTTGTAGAGGCGGGCGCGCGGCGCCTGGCCCGTGATCGCGAGGATCGGAATCGAATCGGCCTGGGCCGAGTAGAGGCCCGTGATCATGTCGGTGCCTGCGGGGCCCGAGGTGCCGATGCACACGCCGATGTTGCCGGGCGTGGCACGCGTATAGCCCTCGGCCATGTGCGAGGCGCCTTCGACGTGGCGCGCCAGCACGTGCGTGATGCCGCCGGCCTTCTTCATCGCCGAATAGAACGGATTGATGGCGGCGCCCGGCACGCCGAAAGCGGTATCGATGCCTTCTTTTTCGAGCACCAGAACAGCGGCGTCGACGGCTCTCATTTTGGCCATGAATGTCTCCTGAATGTCTCGTATGCGGGGAATGGCTAAGCGTTGAGGCCCACTTTAGGGGCACAGGAAAGGTTTGATAAGATCAGTCCAGGTCGTTTATTCCGAAACAAAAAGTATGGAATGCTGGTGTGGCGGGGCTTCCGGCGCGGGCAAGAGTCGCGCCGGCGCCTGCGGCGCGCGGCATGGGAGAGAGGAGACACGCAATGGACCGCTTCAAGCAGATCGAAACCTTCGTGCGCGTCGCGGAAGCGGGCAGCCTCGCCGCTGCGGCGCTCGAGGAAGGCGTCTCGCCGGTCATCCTCGGGCGGCGCATCGACGCGCTGGAAAAGCGCCTGGGCGTGAAGCTCATCTACCGCTCGACGCGGCGGCTCGTGGTGAGCGAGGAGGGCGCGGCCTTTCTCGAGCGCTGCCGTGGCCTGCTCGCGGACTGGGATCAGGCCGAAAACGAGCTGTCCGCCGGGCGCCAGGTGGTGAGCGGCCATCTGATCGTCTCGGCGCCTGCCGCGTTCGGGCGCAAGCATGTCGCGCCGCTCGCGCCCGCGTTTCTCGCCGACAAGCCCGAACTCCAGGTCTCGTTCAATCTCACCGACCGCGTGGTCGATCTGGTGCGCGAGGGCTATGACCTGTCGATCCGCATTGGCGGCGCGGTGGATCCGAACTTCGTCGCCGTGAAGCTCGCCACGAACCGGCGCGTGGTGTGCGGCACGCCCGAGTACTTCCGCAAGCACGGACGCCCGAAAACGCTCGAAGACCTGCCGAACCACAATTGCCTCGCGTTCAACCTGCAGGGCGGCCAGAACCGCGGCTGGTACTTCAGCCGCGGCGGCAAGCTCGTGACGGTGCGCGTGGGCGGCACGCTCGATTGCAACGACGGCGAGCTGCTGCATCGCTGGGTGACCGAGAGTCTCGGCCTCGGCTGGCGCTCGACCTGGGAGATCGACGCTCAACTCGCGCGCGGCGAACTCGAGACCGTGCTAGACGAGTACGCGCTGCCGGACTACGACATCCTCGCGGTGTATCCGCAGCAGCGCTACGTGCCGGCGCGCGTGCGCTATTTCATCGACTATCTCAAGGAGGTCTACGCGCGTCCGGGCTATTGGGCCGGTGTGTGATGACGCATTTCGAATTTATTTTCGTTTTCGTGCACAGAGCGCGGGAATAAACTGGCCCGAGCTTCGGTAGTGCGTGTATAGCGGCCACGGTCGCGCAAGCAAGCCAGACGAAGACGCGAGGGGACGACGTGGGCGAATCCGCGTATGAACAGGATGAGGCCGGACGCAGCCGCCGCTTTCAGGCGCTGGCGCTGCCGCATCTCGATGCGGCCTACAACCTCGCGCGCTGGCTTTCGCGCAATCAGGGCGACGCGGAAGATATCGTCCAGGAGGCGTTCCTGCGTGCGTTTCGCTTCTTCGACGCGTTTCGCGGCGACGAGGCCCGCCCGTGGCTGCTCGCAATCGTGCGGCGCGTCTGGTACGACGAATGGCGGCGGCGCGCGGGGGCGGAAGAGGTGGCGCCATTCGACGAGTTGCGCGACGACGCGCCGCTCGAAGGCTGGGAAACCGGCGGCGTCGATCCGGAGACGCTCGCGATCCGTGCCGAAGACGCCCGCCATGTGCAGGACGCGCTGAGGCGCCTGCCGGTGGAGTATCGGGAAGTGCTGGTGCTGCGCGAGCTGGAAGAGTTGGGCTACCGCGAGATCGCGGCGATTGCCGACTTGCCGGTCGGCACCGTGATGTCGCGGCTTGCACGGGGCCGCAGGCGTCTGGCGACGCTGCTGGCGGCATACCGCGGCGAGCGTGGCGCAGCCAGCGAACCCGCAAGCGAATCCGTTGTCCGCGCTCCCGGCTGCGCGGACGACAGGGCAGGTGTCGGGGGAAGCAATCAAGCCAGGAGACCATCCGGCCGGGGGAGCGGCGGTCGGTTCCGCGAGGAGCCGGCCGCCGACGGCGGAGCGCCGTTGCGCTCCCGCACTGACGGCCGAACGACGGAGGCGCCAGATGAACTGTAACGAAGCGCGCCCGCTGGTCGACGCCAGCGTCGATCGCGAACTCTCCGCCGCCGACGAATGGCGTGTGCGCGAGCATCTCGCAGGTTGCGAGCAGTGCCGCCGTGTCGCCGACGACGCTCAGGCTATCTCTCAGATGATCCGCTCGGCGCCATACCACCGCGCGCCGGCTGGGCTCGCTGCGCGTATCGTCGCGGCATTGCCCGCGACCGATGTGGCGCCCGCGAAGGCAACGCCATCGCCCGCTCCCGTGCGCGGCTCGGGTGGCTGGCGCGCCTGGTTGCGCAACGGGTGGCCGGGGAGCGGCGCAGGCGTGCAGGGCGGTGGTGGCTGGAGCGTGCCGGCCACGAGCGCGGGCCCGCGCGCGGCCACGCTTGCGTGGTTCGGCTGCGCCGTACTGATCCTTTGCGCGCTGGCGGTGATCGGCACGTTGCATCTGCGCCGACCGGCCGCTGAGACCGCTTTCGTCGACGATCTCGTGTCGAGCCACGTGCGCGCCCAGATGTCGGGCCGGGATATCGACGTGATATCGACCGATCGCCATACCGTGAAGCCGTGGTTCAACGGCCGCATCGACTACGCGCCGCCCGTTTTCGATCTGGCGCCGCAGGGCTTCGCGCTGGCGGGTGGGCGCCTCGATTATGTGGGGCGTGAACGCGTCGCCGTGCTCATCTATCACTATCAAAAGCATGTGATCGACGTCTATGTATTCCCGCCGGGCGCGAGCGGGCCGGCTGTCTCGGGCGGCGCGCCGTCGAGTTCGAGCGAGGGCTACGCGCTCCTGCGCTGGCAGGCGGCGGGCATGACCTGGTGGGCGGTTTCGGACGCCGGCGCGGATGCGCTCGACGGCCTGCGCGCGGCGCTCGACGCCCGTCTCGCGGGCGGCGCAAGCGAGGCGGCCGGCAGCTAGGTTTTCGTCTCCCAAGAGCGCGGTAGGACGTCTCCAGGACGCTCCTCGCCGCGCAAGTCATTGAAAACACGCCCGATTCATCGCCCGGAGGCACGATCTGCCTTGCGCGCGTGGCCCATCCGCGCTACAATCTTCGGCTTCTCACTTGCCGCACCGGTTCCGACGCCCGGGTGGCTTTAATCCACAAGGAGTGAATATGCGTCATTACGAAATCGTCTTTATCGTGCACCCCGATCAGAGCGAGCAAGTGCCCGCCATGATCGAGCGCTACAAGAGCACGATCACCTCGCACGGTGGTCAGATCCACCGCATCGAAGACTGGGGCCGTCGTCAACTGGCCTACATGATCGAGAAACTCGCGAAGGCTCACTACGTCTGCATGAACATCGAATGCGACCAGACCACGCTCGACGAACTGGAACACGCGTTCAAGTTCAACGACGCTGTTCTGCGTCACCTCATCGTCAAGATGAAGAAGGCCGAAACCGGCCCGTCGCCGATGATGAAGGAAGTGCAGCGCGAAGAAGCCAAGAAGGCGGCTGCCCAGCCGACCGAAGCGCAGGCTTAAGTACACAAGCCATCAGGATTCGAGCTCATTTGCCCGACTTATTTGTTTAAGTTAGCCCCGTGAACAGGCTGCAGCTTACGGCGAGCGTCGTCGAACGCGAACCGGTGCGGTATACCCCCGCCGGCGTTCCGATTGCAAGCGTGACGTTGCAGCACCGCACGGAGGTCGTCGAAGCCGGCATTCCCCGCTTCGTCGAACTCACGATGCCCGCGGTGGCGGCCGGCAAGGCCTGCGGTCTCGTGGAAAGCTGCGAGTTGGGCGTGGAAGCGCTCTTCACCGGTTTTCTGGCGAAAAAGCACCGCAATGCGCGAACCCTGGTGTTTCACATCACCGAAATGCAAGGCACAGGAAAGGACTAATCATGCCCCGCCCGACTGGTAAGAAATTCGACAAGCGTCGTCAGCAACAAAACCCGCTCTTCAAGCGTAAGAAGTTCTGCCGCTTCACGGCTGCAAACGTCGAACAGATCGACTACAAGGACCTCGATACGCTGAAGGACTTCATCGGCGAAAACGGCAAGATCACGCCGGCTCGTCTGACGGGTACGAAGGCCCACTATCAGCGTCAGCTGGACACGGCTATCAAGCGCGCGCGTTTCCTCGCGCTGATGCCGTACACCGACCAGCACAAGGCCTAATAAGACGACGCGATAAGGAGCAATAGAATGCAGATCATTCTTCTGGAAAAAGTCGTCAACCTGGGTAACCTCGGCGACATCGTGAAGGTGAAGGACGGTTACGCACGTAACTTCCTGATCCCGAACAAGAAGGCACGCCGCGCAACGAAGGACGCAATCGCTGAATTCGAAGTTCGCCGCGCTGAACTCGAAAAGGCCGCCGCTGAAAAGCTGGCAGCTGCGCAAGCCGAAGGCGAAAAGCTGAACGGCCTGACCGTTCAGATCGGCCAGAAGGCCGGCGTCGACGGCCGTCTGTTCGGTTCGGTCACGAACGCGGACATCGCCGTTGCACTCACGAAGCAAGGCTTCGCAGTGGAAAAGGCGCAAGTGCGTCTGCCGGAAGGCCCGCTGAAGATGGTGGGCGACCACCCGGTGCACGTTGCGCTGCACACCGACGTCCTCGTCGACGTCACGGTGTCGGTGCTGGGCGAGCACGCCTAAGTACCCACGTGCGGCCCCAAGCGGGCCGCGCGGTTTGACGCAAGATCAGGAAGGGCAGGAGCCGCAGGGCTTCTGCCTTTTTTGTTGTGCGCTGTCTGGACGCTCGCTGCGAGTTTTCACGCTTGTTCGAGGCACCCCCTTGTCCGATAATTGCCCTCCATGAACGCTCCGAAAGATCCCCAACTCGACTCGCTGAAAGTCCCGCCGCATTCGATCGAAGCCGAGCAATCGGTGCTCGGCGGCCTGCTGCTGGACAACGCCGCGTGGGACCGGATTGCCGACTTCCTCTCGCAAAGCGACTTCTACCGCTACGATCACCGCATCATCTTCGAGCACATTGGCCGGCTGATCGCGGCCACGCGCCCGGCCGACGTGGTGACGGTGTACGAAGCGCTCGGCACCTCGGGCAAAGCGGATGATGTAGGCGGCCTCGCGTACCTGAACGCGCTCGCGCAGAACACGCCGAGCGCCGCGAATATCCGCCGCTATGCGGAGATCGTGCGAGACCGCGCCGTGCTGCGGCGCCTCGTTTCCGTCGCCGACGAAATTTCCGCCGATGCCTTCAACCCGCAGGGCAAGGAAGTGCGCCAGCTGCTCGACGAGGCCGAGTCGAAGGTGTTCTCGATCGCCGAAGACGGCGCGCGCGGCACCCAGGGCTTCCTCGAAATCGGGCCGCTGCTCACGCAGGTCGTAGAGCGCATCGACACGCTCTATCACACGGCCAACCCGAGCGACGTGACGGGGACGCCCACGGGCTTCATGGACCTCGACCGCATGACATCGGGCATGCACGGCGGCGAGCTGATCATCGTGGCAGGGCGCCCGTCGATGGGTAAGACCGCGTTCTCGATGAATATCGGCGAGTACGTGGCCGTGGAGTACGGTCTGCCGGTGGCGGTGTTCTCCATGGAAATGCCGGGCACGCAGCTCATCATGCGTATGCTTGGCTCGGTCGGACGTCTGGATCAGCACCGTATGCGTACGGGGCGCCTCACCGACGAGGATTGGCCGAAGCTCACGCACGCCGTGCAGAAAATGAGCGAGGCGCAAATCTTCATCGACGAAACGGGCGGCCTGAACCCGATGGAATTGCGCTCGCGCGCGCGGCGTCTGTCGCGCCAGTGCGGCAAGCTCGGGCTCATCATCATCGACTACCTTCAGCTTATGAGCGGCTCGTCGTCGGGCGAAAACCGCGCGACCGAGATTTCGGAAATCTCGCGCTCGCTCAAGAGCCTCGCGAAGGAACTGGACGTGCCCGTGATCGCGCTGTCGCAGCTGAACCGCGGTCTGGAACAGCGCCCGAACAAGCGGCCGGTGATGTCGGACCTGCGCGAATCCGGCGCTATCGAACAGGATGCGGACGTCATTCTGTTCATCTATCGAGACGAAGTCTACAACCCCGACAGCCCCGACAAGGGCACGGCCGAAATCATCATCGGCAAGCAGCGTAACGGTCCGATCGGACCTGTTCGCCTCACGTTCCACGGTCAATACACGAAGTTCGATAATTTTGCCGGGGCGCAGACCTTCTACGGCGAATAACGCAAATCTTCGCGCGGCTTGCGCCAAAGTGGCGCAAATGCCGCGGCGGCGTTAGTCGATCCATGCGGCGGCACTCTCCTGACGATACAATGTTGCCGTTTTATGACGGTTGGCTTTGTCGCTTATTTTGCCGCCCAATTTGCCGCTTTCTGACGGCAATCCGTGACCAATTTCCGGGATACCAATGTTCGGTCGATTCATGCCCACCGAGGGCAAGTTCTTCGAAATTTTCAACGCGCATGCGAAATGCATCGTTTCCGCGAGCCGCGAACTCGAACTTCTGATCGATAACCTCGCTGACGCCGAGGTCCACAAGCAGAACGTGCAGGCCGCCGAAAAGGCCGCCGACAAGCTCACACACGAGGCGATCGACCTGCTGCACAAGACCTTCATCACGCCGCTCGACCGCGACGAGATCCACAAGCTGATCACGACGATGGACGACTGCCTCGACCTCATGGAGGACGTCGCCACGGCCATTTCGCTCTATGACGTGCAAGCGGTGACCGCCGAGGCGAGCCAGCTGGCGCACGTGGTGACGGCCACGGCCGAGCGCGTGCAACTGGCGGTGGGGCTCCTCTCCGACATGAAGCAGGCGCGCGAGATCCTCAAGGCTTGCGAAGACATCGATCGCCTCGAATCCGACGCCGACCGCCTGCTGCGTTCCGCCATCTCGAAGCTGTTCCGCGAGGAAGACAACGTCAAGACGCTGATCAAGCTGAAGGCCATCTACGAACTGCTCGAAGCGATCACGGACAAGTGCGAGGATGTCGCGAACATCATCGAAGGCATCGTGCTAGAGAACGCCTGAGCGGACTGCGATGCAATCGATACAACTCGCCCTCTGGGCGGTCGCGACGCTGGTCGCCATCGCTCTCATCTTCGACTTCATGAACGGCTTTCACGACGCGGCGAATTCCATCGCCACGGTCGTGTCCACGGGCGTTCTGAAGCCGCAGCAGGCGGTGGCGTTTGCCGCCATGTTCAACGTGATCGCCTATTTCGTGTTCCACCTGAAGGTGGCGCAGACAGTGGGCAAAGGCACGATCGACCCCGATATCGTCGACCACTATGTGGTGTTCGGCGCGCTGATGGGTGCGATCGGCTGGAACGTGCTCACCTGGTACTACGGCATTCCGTCGAGTTCCTCGCATGCGCTGATCGGCGGTCTCGTGGGCGCGGCGCTCGCGAAGTCGGGTTGGGGCTCGCTCAATTTCGACGGCCTCATGAAGACCGTGGCGTTCATCTTCATCTCGCCGCTGCTCGGTTTCATTCTGGGGTCGTTCTTTATGCTCACGGTGTCGTGGCTGTACTTCCGCACACCGCCAAGCAAGGTCGACCGGCGCTTCAGGCGCCTGCAACTCATTTCCGCGAGCCTCTATAGCCTCGGCCACGGCGGCAACGACGCGCAGAAGACCATCGGCATTATCTGGATGCTGCTGATCGCAACGGGCTACTCGGCGATCGGCTCGGACGCGCCGCCCATCTGGGTCATTGGCGGCTGCTATCTGTCGATGGGTCTCGGCACGCTGTTCGGCGGCTGGCGCATCGTGCGCACGATGGGTCAGAAGATCACCAAGCTCAAGCCGGTGGGCGGTTTCTGCGCGGAGGCGGGCGGGGCACTCACGCTCTTCACGGCTTCGTGGATGGGCATACCCGTTTCCACCACGCACACGATCACGGGCGCAATTGTCGGCGTTGGCGCGACGCAGAAGCTCAGCGCTGTGCGCTGGGGCGTGGCGGGCAACATTGTCTGGGCCTGGGTATTGACCATACCGGCCTCGGCCACACTGGCCGCGGCTGCCTGGTGGCTCGGTCACCGCTTCATGTAAAACCTGCGGCGCCTTCGGGCGCCGCGGTGCTTTTGGCCGCGCCGGCGCGCTGGCGAGCGCTTCAGATCAACGGCGTGCTCGCCCCATCCATTGGAATGAGCGCACCCGTGACGTAGCTCGCGCGCCGGCTGGCAAGGAAAAGCGCGACATCGGCAATTTCCTCCGGCTTCGCGTAGCGCCCGAGCGGCACCTTCGA
Source organism: Paraburkholderia acidiphila (assembly GCF_009789655.1). Classification (GTDB taxonomy): domain Bacteria; phylum Pseudomonadota; class Gammaproteobacteria; order Burkholderiales; family Burkholderiaceae; genus Paraburkholderia; species Paraburkholderia acidiphila. The sequence continues at coordinate 1,734,725 of NZ_CP046909.1, read as the reverse complement.
TTCGCCGCTCGCCAATGCCTCGTCCGCGCCGACGCCCGTGCGTTGGGCTTCCAGTTGAACAACCTCCTGTAGCCGCTCCGTGAGCGTGGCGCCGGGGTTGATTGCGTTGATGCGGATGCCGTAGCGTGCGTGATAGTGCGCAAGGCCCACGGTGGCGAGCATCAACGCCGCGTTGGCCGCGCCTCCCGCGATATGGATATCGCTCGCGAACTTTCCGCCCATGCCGATGATATTGACGATGGCGCCAGGCTCCGTGCTCTCGCCCGACTTGATCCGCTGCACCATGCGGCGCAGCACTTCCTGCTGCGGGTAGATGTAGGGGAAATACTTCGCCTCCATCGTCGCGCGGAAGGCGTCCGCATCGAGCGTCTCTGGGTCGTAGCGGCGTGCCGCGCCCGCGCTGTTGATGAGGATATCGATAGGGCCGACCGCCGTGGAGACTTCTTCGACCACGTCCGCGGCGCTATGCGCTTCGTGCAGGTCGGCGCGCGTGAGGTGCACGTGCAGGCCCTCGCTCGCCAGCTGCTCGCGGGCGCGCGCGAGATTGGCGGGGTCGCGCGAGACGATCGCCACGCGGGCGCCTTCCTGCGCAAAGGCGCGCGCGCAGGCAAGACCAATGCCCTTGCTGCCGCCCGTCACGAGTACCACCTTCTTGCTGAGTCCAAGATCCATCGTCGCCTCGCTGCGCGAAAGTATGTAAAACGGTCCCGAAACGATAGCAGAGGCGCGGAGCGGCGAAAACCTGCGTCGCCGTCCGGCCAGGGGCAAAGTGCCCGTCAGTGCCGTGGCGTGGTCTTTCAGTCGCCGCTGTTCGCAAAGCGCGCGATGGGATCGTCGCTGGATTGGGTTGGGGCGGGCAACATTGAACCGGCTGTCGCGGCACGCATGATCTGCACGCTGCCGGCGGCAGGAGCCGCCGCCTGGTTCGGCGCCGAGCCCACCTGGCCCGCCTGGCGTGCTGCTGCGTTTGCGGTGGGCGGCGGGGGCTCGAAGGCATCGGCAGCAGCGTCGATGGCGTCGCGCGGCGTGTTGCTGGCGGGACTGGCGGCGTAGGCGGGCGCGGTGTTGCCAGGCGCGACTGCCGGCGCGAGCGCGCCCGCGTCGCGTGCCTGCGTTTGCGCCGCGCCGAGCGAAGCCGGTGGTGGCTCGAATGCGTCAGCCGGGGCGGTGGCCGTGGAGGTCGTCGGTACGGTTGCCGGCGTTGCCGCATAGGCTGGTGCGGGCGCGGCGACGATGCGGTTCTGACTCGCGGCAACGGCGCGCGGCGCGGGCTGCGCGCTCGCGGCAGGCGCGACGCTCGCCATGGCGGCGGCCGGCGGCGCGACATTCACGCCGGGCGAGCGTTCAGGCGGTGCTGAGGCTTCCCACGTCGGCGTCTCGAAAGGCGTGCGCTTGGGCGGCGCCATTCGGCGGATTCCGTCGAAGCGCTTCGCCCAGTAGGGATTGGTCAGATAGTCGAGCCGCACCGTGCCGCCCGTCGAAGGCGCATTCACGAAGCGCAGATTGCCCACGTAGATCCCGACATGCGAATGCGGCCGCCCGGTCGTATTGAAGAACACGAGATCGCCGGCAGCGATTTCGCCGGGCTCGATCGTTTCGCCGCGCGTGCTCATCTCGGCCGTAGTGCGCGGCAAGTCCACCGAGGCCGAGCGCGCCAGCACATATTTCACGAGACCGCTGCAATCGAAGCCGCTATCGGGCGTATTGCCGCCCCAGCGATACGGAATGCCGACGAGCCCCATTGCCTGGATCGAGATTTCCTCGCGGCCCACGCTGTGATCGACGAAGTTGGGAAAGCCGGGTGGCCGGGTGCGCCACGCGTTCTCGCTGGAAGGCGAACCGCTGCGCGATACCTTTTGCGGCGCGCTGGAACACGCGGCAAGCAGGACGGCGATCAGGAGCGGAAGCCAGAGTCGGCGCATGAAGCGAAGATGGCGCGCGCGACGCGTGCGCCATTGGGAAAACGGATCATGGGCGGATGGTAGCCCGCCCGTCAGGGCTTTCGCAAGGATTCTTCACAACTTACTTGAAGTTCGGACGCCAACTGTTGCGCCTGGGGGACGCCCGGTCAATAAAAAAGGACCGCATCCGGTTCCCCGGATACGGTCCTCGTCGTTTGCACAGTCGCCCCCGAAAAGCGGCGGCCGGCGGACGGATTACAGGATATCGGACGCGTAATCGGCAAGCCGCGAGCGTTCGCCGCGGGCGAGCGTCACGTGGCCGCTGTGTGCCCAGCCCTTGAAGCGGTCCACCACGTAGGTCAGGCCCGAACTGCCTTCGGTGAGGTAAGGCGTGTCGATCTGCGCGATGTTGCCGAGACACACGATCTTCGTGCCCGGACCCGCACGCGTGACGAGCGTCTTCATCTGCTTGGGCGTGAGGTTCTGCGCCTCGTCGATGATCAGATACTTGTCGACGAACGTACGGCCGCGCATGAAGTTCATGCTCTTCACTTTCAGGCGCGAGCGGATCAGTTCCTGAGTCGCAGCGCGACCCCATTCCCCGGCGGCGTCATCGGTTTTCTGGAGGACTTCGAGGTTGTCGTCGAAGGCGCCCATCCAAGGCTGCATCTTTTCTTCCTCGGTGCCCGGCAGGAAGCCGATGTCCTCGCCAACCGGCACCGTCGCGCGCGTGACGATGATCTCGTTGTAGCGCTTTTCGTCGAGCACTTGAGCGAGGCCCGCCGCGAGCGCGACGAGCGTCTTGCCGGTGCCGGCCTGGCCGAGCAGCGTGACGAAGTCGATCTCCGGGTTCATCAGCAGGTTCAGCGCGAAGTTCTGCTCGCGGTTACGCGCCGTAATGCCCCACACGTTGTTCTTGTGGTGGCCGTAGTCGCGCAGCGTTTGCAGGAGCGCCGTCTTGCCGTTGAGCTCGCGCACGATCGCGTGGAACGCCGGCTCGCCGTTCTGCGGCTCGAGATACACGAACTCGTTCACGAGCATCGAGAGGCACTCGGGGCCCGTCACGCGGTAGTACGTCGTGCCGGTCTTGGTGTCCTGCCAGGACTCCATGCCCTTTGCGTGCTTCGACCAGAAGTCTTGCTGGAGCGCGCGCACGCCCGAGTAGAGCAGGTCCTTGTCTTCAAGAACCTGGTCGTTGAAGTAATCTTCCGCGGGCAGGCCGAGCGCGTGGGCCTTGATGCGCATGTTGATGTCTTTCGACACCAGCACGACAAGGCGGTCCGGCCGGTCGCGCTGCAGCGCGCGCACCACGCCGAGGATCTGGTTGTCGGCCTTGCCCTGCGGCAGGCCGTCGACCGGATCGATATGCGTGAGCGTGGTCTGGAAGTACAGGCGTCCGAGCGCTTCGCGGCTGCCGAGGCGGCCAAGCGAAATGCCTTCGGAGATCGGGCCCGCGTTGGCGACCAACTGGTCGAGCGTGCGGCTCACCTGACGAGCGTTTCGCGCGACTTCGGACATGCCCTTCTTGTGGTTGTCGAGTTCTTCCAACGTCATCATCGGCAGATAGACGTCGTGTTCCTCGAAACGGAACAGGCAGGTCGGGTCGTGCATGAGCACGTTCGTGTCGAGCACGAAGAGCTTCTGGACTTCGGTGCTCTCTTCAGGATGCACGCGTTTCTTCGCGCCGGCGCGCGTGGCGGGCGCAGCGGCGCCGCCGGAGGCTTTCGCCGAGGCGGGTTTGCCGTCGCGCGCAACGGGCGTGTCGGCTCCGGTGCGTGCCTCGAGAGGCTGCAGCAGCGCGGCCGTGACTTGCTTGTTGTTGCGCTTGCTGCGCGCGGGCGCTGGTGCGACCGGTTCGAGCGCGGCCAGTTCGGCGCTGCCACTCGGCAGCGGCACCGTGCGCAGCGTGGTCGCGGCGTTGGCGGCCTGCGTCATCGGCTCGGCGACGCTCGCGGGGCCGTATTCGGCAACATCGGCCGCGTCGTTCTCGCTCGCGGCTTTGCGTGTGCTGCGCGTCGTGCGGGCACGCGTCTTGTATTCATCCGGCGGCAGCAGGTTGCCGAGCTTGCTGGGGGGAGTAGGCAAAGGCATGGTGTCCCTCGAAATATTCGGGTCGAGTGGTCGCGGGGTTACCCAGTAAGGCGCGCTTTCGGGCGGTGCGTGCGGGTGCCGGGTAGGCGCCCGCCGTTACTGCGCAAGGTGCGCGCTCAGGTCAGAAAATGCCGGTTCGCCTGGTTTTCGATCAGCTCCTTGACGTTTGCGCGCGCCGGGTCGCAAAGCCGGCGCGAACGGGGAGAAAAACGGGAGGGAACAGCGTGGAACAAACAAAAAAGCCGCCGCCCCGGATGACGAGGCAAGCGGCTTCACTTCGGTGTTGTCCCGTTGCCTCGGATGCGCATTTCCGGTCATTCCATGACCGGCTGCGAAACCGCCGCAACGCGACGTAAAAAGGGTTGGACAGGCACTCATTGCAGCCCAATATAACGCTCCTCAAAGCGCTTGTACAGCCTCCAGAACTTCCTCGACATGGCCCGGGACCTTGATGCCGCGCCACTCCTGGCGTAGCACGCCGGCAGCGTCGATCAGGAAGGTCGAGCGTTCGATGCCCCGTACCTGTTTGCCATACATTTTCTTCAATTTGATGACGTCGAAGAGCGTGCACAGCGCTTCGTCGGCATCCGATACCAAGGTAAACGGCAATTCGAGCTTGGCCTTGAAGTTATCGTGCGAGCGCACGCTGTCGCGCGACACGCCCACGATCTGCGCGCCGGCCTTCTTGAACTTCGGATAGAGGTCGCGGAACTGCAGGCCCTCGGTCGTGCAGCCCGGCGTGTTGTCCTTCGGATAGAAGTAGAGCACCACCTTGCTGCCCTTCAGGCTCGAAAGCGTGAAGTCGCCGCCGGTAGCGGGGGCGGTGAAGTCGGGAACGGGATGGTCGACTGCGATGGTCACGTCAGGCACGTGGCTCTCCCTTTGTTATTGGCTGGCGTTGCCGCAGCACTTCGAGTCTGGAGGCTGCGGCGCCGTTTCGCCGGGACGGCGTGCCGCCCGCGGCGGGGGCCTTTGCGCGGGCGCGGATCCGGGCAGGGACACCGCGGCGCACGGGCGGCGGATTCAGTCGGGCTGAACGATCAGCTGGCCGGAGCGGCCGGCGATCTCGCCCCAGGTGACAGGGTACGATGGCAGCGAATCCGGGTCCAGCGTCGCATGGTAGTCGCCCATCGTGGCAAACGTGTGGCCTTGCGCGCGCCAGCCCGAGAGTAGCTGCTCGAAGATGGGCGCGAGCTTCTGGCCTTCGAGTTCGGCGTGCAGCGTGAAGACCTGGTCGTGCGGGTTGTTTTCGGTGCGCTTGAGCATCCACGCGGCGACCGTATCGGTATCGACGCCATCGACCCCGAGAACCTCATCGAGCGTGGGCAGCGTAGTGGGCATCTGCACGTGGTTCAACGTGCGGCCCGCCACCACCGGTCGGTAGGGCGAATGGCCTCGCCCGTCCGAGGCGTACTTCATGCCCCACGTGTCGATCTGCTCGAAGGCTGCCTCGTTCATCTGCCAGCCCGCCGCGCCGTGGGTGACAGGCGGCGTGCCGAAGATGCGCGTGAAGCGGTCGTGGCTCTTCTGCATCTGGCGCGCGGTCCATTGCGCGTCACGCGTGCGCACGTTGTCCTGCCAGTACACGTGATCCCACGTATGGATGCCGCACTCGAAGCCGGCTTCGTGAATCGCGCGCATTTCAGCCGCGGCTTCCACGCCGATGTCGGGGCCCGGCAGCAGCACGCCGTACATCAACTGCTTCACGCCGTAATGCTCGACTATGGACGTGCGCGAGACCTTCTTGAGAAAGCCCGGCCGGAACACGCGGCGCAGCGCCCAGCCCGTGTGATCGGGGCCGAGGCTGAACAGGAACGTGGCGCGCGCCTTGTAGCGGTCGAAGATGCGCGCGAGGTTCGGCACGCCTTCGCGCGTGCCGCGAAGCGAGTCGACGTCGATTTTCAGGACGATGCGGGCCAAGTGGCGAGGTCCTCTGGCTAACTAACGCTTAGTGTTGCTCGACGAGCGCACGGGCTTCGGCCACATGGCCGCGGTACGCTTCGAAGATCTTGCGCAGCGCTTCGTCGAAGGTCGACTTCGGCGCCCAGTCGAGTTCCTGCTTCGTGTTGTCGATCTTCGGCACGCGGTTCTGCACGTCCTGGTAGCCCGCGCCGTAGTACGCGCCCGACGACGTTTCGACGAGCTGCACCTTCTTGGCCGTCTCGGCGTACTCCGGGAATTCGGCGGCGAGCGCGAGCATCTTGTGCGCGAGTTCGCGCACCGAGAAGTTGTTGGTCGGGTTGCCGATGTTGTAGATCTTGCCCGTGGCGACGCCGTCCTTGTTCTCGATGATCTTCATCAGCGCTTCGATACCGTCGTCGATATCGGTGAACGCGCGCTTTTGCGCGCCGCCATCCACGAGGCTGATGTTCTCGCCGCGCACGATATGGCCGAGGAACTGCGTCACGACACGCGACGAGCCTTCCTTCGGCGTGTAGATCGAGTCGAGGCCCGGGCCGATCCAGTTGAACGGACGGAACAGCGTGAAGTTCAGGCCTTCCATGCCGTAGCCCCAGATCACGCGGTCCATGAGCTGCTTCGAGCACGCGTAGATCCAGCGCGGCTTGTTGATCGGGCCGTAGGTCAGCGCCGAGGCGTCCGGGTCGAACTGCTCGTCCGAGCACATGCCGTAGACCTCGGAGGTCGACGGGAAGACGAGGTGCTTGCGGTACTTCACGGCCGAACGCACGATCGGCAGGTTCGCTTCGAAGTCGAGCTCGAACACGCGCAGCGGCTGCTGCACGTAGGTAGCGGGCGTGGCGATGGCGACGAGCGGCAGGATCACGTCGCACTTCTTGACGTGATACTCGACCCACTCCTTGTTGATCGTGATGTCGCCTTCGAAGAAGTGCATCCGTTCATGCTTGACGAGATCGCCGAGGCGATCCGTCTGCATGTCCATGCCGAACACTTCCCAGTTCGTGGATTCGAGGATGCGCTTGGAGAGGTGGTGGCCGATAAAGCCGTTCACACCCAGGATCAGAACTTTTTTGGTCATGGACGGGGGACAGATGAAATGAGTTCGGAGAACGCGGCGGGGCTGATGACGGTCTCCTGACCGTCATGCGCATGCCGCAGTTCGTGGATCGCGATGGCGCGTGCGTCGCCGCAGACGGCGAAAAGCGCATTATCGCTTACGTGGATGCCCACGGGCAATCCGGCGAGGGGGCGGACCCTTTCGGCATCTTGCGAGCCGGGCCGCACGAGGCGCGCGCGGGCGATCACGAAACGCTCGTTGCCGATGTCCGTGAACGCGCCGGGATAGGGCGGCGCGACGGCGCGAATGAGGTTGTACACCTGCTGCGCGCTCTGTCCGAAATCGACGCGGCCGTCTTCCGGCTTGCGTCCGCCGTAGTAGCTGCCTTTGGTGAGATCGTTCGGCAGATGCGGCGCCTCGCCCGCAACCAGCGCGGGCAGTACGCGCCAGAGTGTCTGCTCGGCGGCGACCGTGACCTTGTCGAATACCTGCGCGGCCGTGTCGTCGGGGAGGATCGGCACCGGGGTTTGCGCGACGATCGCGCCCGCGTCGGGCTTCGCGGCCATTTCGTGGAGCGTGGCGCCCGTTTCGGTTTCGCCGTTGAGCACGGCCCAGTTCGTGGGCACGCGGCCGCGGTACTTCGGCAGGAGCGAGCCGTGCACGTTGTATGCGCCGCGCCCGGCGAGGGCGAGCAGGTCCACCGGCAGCATGTGCCGGTAGTAGAACGAGAAGATGAAGTCGGGCCGCGCCGCGGAAACGGCCGCGCGCAGCTCGGCGCTCTTCGGGTCGGCGGGTGTGACGACCTCGATGCCGTGCTCCTGCGCCACCGACTTCACGCTGCCGAACCAGATGTTTTCGGTCGGGCTGTCTTCATGCGTGACGACGAGCGCCACGTCGACGCCGCCCGCGAGCAGCACCTGCAGACAGCGCACCCCCACGTTGTGATACGCGAAGACAACGGCACGCGGCTTCATTGGCCAGCTCCTTCGTTGGCCGGGTTTGTGGACGCATTGGCGGGCGGCACCGTCGGCGCGGGTTGCGCGAACGCGGCGGCCTGCACGAAATCCTGGCGCGGCGTCTCGGCGACGGCGCGGCCGTTGCGTTCCTCGAGAATCGTCTGGATCAGGTAGCGCGGACGCGCGCGCACCTGCTGGTAGATGCGGCCGATGTACTCGCCAAGCAGACCGAGCGCGAAGATGATCACGCCGAGCAGGAAGAACGTAATGGCGAACAGCGTGAACACGCCTTGCACTTCCGCGCCGATGATGAAGCGGCGAATCAGCAGCAGCACGAAGAGTCCGGCCGAGCCGAGCGAGAGGATCACGCCTATGAACGACAGCCACTGCAGCGGCACGACGGAGAAGCCCGTCACGAGGTCGAAATTCAGGCGAATGAGGCTGTAGAGCGAGTACTTCGATTCGCCGGCAAAGCGCTCCTCGTGCGCGACCTCGACCTCGACCGGGTTCTGCGAGAACGTATAGGCGAGCGCCGGAATGAAGGTGTTGATTTCGCCGCAACGGTTGATCGTGTCGATGATGCGGCGGTTGTACGCGCGCAGCATGCAGCCCTGGTCGGTCATCTTGATGCGCGTGATGCGCTCGCGCAGACGGTTCATCGCCTGCGAAGCCTTGCGCCGCCAGAGGCTGTCTTGACGCTGCTTGCGGATGGTGCCGACGTAGTCGTAGCCCTCGCGCATCTTCTCGACGAGCTTGCCGATTTCCTCGGGCGGATTTTGCAGGTCGGCGTCGAGCGTGATGACGATCTCGCCGCGCGCCTGCTCGAAGCCCGCGAGAATCGCCATGTGCTGGCCGTAGTTGCCGTTGAGCAGGATCGCGCGCGTGGTATCGGGCCGCGCGCGGAACTGCTCCGCGAGCATCGCGGCCGAACGGTCGCGGCTGCCGTCGTTGATGAAGATCACTTCGTACGAGGTGCCGAGCAGGTCGAGCGCCGGATACAGGCGCGCGAACAGCGCGGGAAGGCCTGCTTCCTCGTTGTAGACCGGAATGATGACCGAGACTTCCGGCGTGTCCGGGGTCAAGGTGCCTTGTTCCGTTTGACTCATGTGTGCGTCGATTCCGTTATTGGATGCTTCGGTTTACTGCGTGCGCCGATCGCGGCGCAAATACTGCGCCGACTTTCCGCGTTTCCCCTGTGTCTTGCCTGCTGAGTATGCCTGCGGACTTCGACTTCTGATTCTGCAAACTACTTTGCAAACTTCGCGCTAATCTCGTTGACCGCCTCGCACACGCGCGCAACATCGGCTTCGGTCATCTGCGTGAAGAGCGGCAGCGTGACCGTGCTTGCGCCGAAGCGCTCCGCGTGCGGGAACATGCCCGCCTTGAAACCGCGCTCGCGGTAGAGCGTGAAGAGGTGGATGGCCGGGTAATGCACGCCCGAGCCAATGCCGCGCTCTTTCAGCTCACCCATGAAACCCGCACGGTCTATTGCGAGTTTGTCGAGCGGCAGTGTGATCTGGAACATGTGCCAGTTGCTGTTGGCAAAATCGGCGAGCGGCAGGCCCATGCCGAGCTTCACCGCCGCGCCGCCCTCGAAACCCGCGAAGTAAGCCCGTGCAAGCTCACGGCGCTGGCGCGTGAAGCGCTCGATATGCTTGAGCTGGCCGAGCCCGACGCGCGCCGCGACATCGGTGAGATTGTACTTGCCGCCGAGCACGTCGCAGTCCATGCCGTCGAAGCCGGTGCGCGTGATGCCCTGCAGACGGTACTTCTGCGCGAGCACGGCCTCGGCTTCGTCGTTGAGGACGAGCGCGCCACCCTCGATCGACGTGAGGTTCTTGTTGGCGTGGAAGCTGAACGAAACGATGTCGCCGATCGCGCCGATGCGCTTGCCGTTCCAGCTCGAGCCGAACGCCTGCGCGGCGTCCTCGATCACGCGCAGCTTGTGCTGGCGGGCGATCGCGTAAAGGCGGTCCATATCGACGGGCAGGCCCGAGAGAAAGACCGGGATGATGGCCTTCGTCTTCGGCGTGATGGCGGCTTCGAGCTTGTCGAGGTCGATGTTGCGCGTGACGGGATCGATGTCGGCGAACACGGGCGTGGCACCGACTTCATAGACGACGTTGCTGGTCGCGACCCACGAGGCGGGCGTGGTGATGACTTCGTCGCCGGGCCCCACGCCGGCGATGCGCAGCCCGATTTCGAGCGTGGCCGTGCCGGAATTGAAGGTGCGCACAGGACGGCCGCCACAGTATTCGGAGAGCGCCGCCTCGAACGCCTGGTTCTGCGGGCCGGTCGTGATCCAGCCCGAGCGCAGCACGTCGGCGACACCCTGGATGGTTTCTTCGTCGATTTCGGGGCGCACGAACGGCAGGAACGGGACGGTCGACTGCGGAGATGACTGGGTCATGAGTGCTTTGCTCTTTGCTCGTCAGAAAGTGGGGCCGGGCGGCAAGGCCGCCACGGCGCATCTTACGAAATGCTTATATGGGCGCGATATGCCGTGCTGCAAGCGGTCTCGCAGCGCGCGCCAGAATCGTGCGCGCCGCGGCCGCTTAGCTGCGCGCGAGAACAAACACGCCGATCAGGATGATGCCGATGCCGACAAGCCGCTGCACGCTCATGACCTCGCCGAACAGATACCACGCCGCGAACGCGTTGACCACGTAGCCGAGCGAGAGCATCGGGTAGGCAATCGAGACGTCCACGCGCGAGAGCCCGACAATCCACACGACCACGCTGAATACGTAGCAGGTGAGGCCGCCGAGAATCGGCACTTGCGTCGCGAGCTTCAAGCCAATGGGCAAGATGTTCGCACGGCTGAATTCGAAGTGTCCAACGGCATTGACACCCGCTTTCAGCAACAGTTGCGCGCACGCGTTCAGGCCGACGCCGGCGAGGATGCAGATCAGGGAAATCGGATTCATCGGAAAGGGGGCTTCAACGGGTTATCGGGGGCGGACAGGGAGGCCGGCTTGAGCTGGCCGCAGCTGCACGGCCAGCCCGATTATCGCGCATGCGTGAATCGGGGCCAGGAGGCGCTCAGGATTGCGGCTTCTGGACGATCACACGCCGTGCGTCGCGGGCGATCACCTGCATCGGCAGGCCCTGCGCAGCCAGTTCTTCGTAGCGCTTCACCGGAATCAGCGCGAGCGCGTAGCGGTCGGCCTTCCAGCGCGCTTCCCAGTCGGCGATGGTCGGCACCCATTTTTGCGGCTCCTCGGAGATGCCGAAGGCAAGCTCGTCGGTCACTTCGACCATCGTCATCGCGTGGCGCACGTAGAAGGGCATGGTGTGGTCGAGCACGCCCACGGAGTAGAACGGCGTGTCGGGCGGCAGCTTCGCAATGGCGGCACGTACCGCGGGCGCAAGCGGCGCGCCGGAACTCAGCGTGCCGAACACGTCGTGGCCCGTGCCCGCGATGGTCGCGAGCAGCAGCCAGGCCGTGCCGAGCGCGACCGCCGGCGCGCGCGCGCCGGTTTCGGGCGTGCGCTTCGCGCGGTTCAGGCGCAGGCCGACCATCGTGACGACGAAGGCCACAGCCGCCGCGGCGAACACCCACACCTGGAACTCGCGATAGAGCGCGTTAGGGTTGCGCGCGTCGCCAAGACGGGTGAGCACGAACGAGGCCCCCATCAGCACGACGGCGAAAAGCGCATAGCCCGCGAGGTGCTTGTTCCACTGCGTGCGCGTCATGACCGGCAGGTACATGCCGATGATGAGCGCAACCGGCGGCGCAATCGGCAGGACGTAGGAGATCAGCTTCGAGTGCGAGGCGCTGAAGAACAGGAAGATGAACACCGTCCACACAAGCATCAGCATGACGGGCGAGAAGCCGTTGGGCTGGCGCGGCGCACGCAGCGCATGGCGCACGCTCTGCACGCTGACCGAAAGCCAGGGCAGGAAGCCCACCAGCATGACCGGCACGAAGTAGTAGAACGGGCCGGGACGGTTCTGCGCGGGCGTGAGGTAGCGCTGGAACTGCTGGACGATGAAGAAGAAGTTGAAGAACTCGGGATTGCGCTGCTGCACGAGGATGAACCACGGCGAAACGATCGCGAAGAACACGATCAGGCCGCTCACGAGATACAGACGCTTCCAGAGCGCCCAGTCGCGCGAAACCGCCGTATAGAGCACGAGCACGGCGCCCGGCAGGATCAGGCCGACGAGGCCCTTGGAGAGCACCGCCATCGCCATGGCCCCCCAGCACACCCACATCCAGAGGCGCGCGTTGTTTTTGGGCAGGTTCGGGCGCTGCGCGAGCAGCAGTGCGCACAGCGTGAGCTGCATCCAGAACGACAGGCCCATGTCGAGCGTGTTGAAGTGGCCCATCAGGTTCCAGTACGGCGCGCAGGCGAGCACGACCGCGGCGAAGAAGCCCGTGGCGGCGTTGAACACGCGCGCGCCGGTGAAGCCGATCAGCAGCACGCCGGCGAAGCCGGTGAGCGCCGTGTAGAGGCGCGCCTGCCACTCGCCGATGCCGAACCACGCGAACGTGAGCGCGTTCATCCAGGTTTGCAGCGGGGGCTTCTCGAAGTACTTGTAGTCGTTGTAGCGCGGCGTGATCCAGTCGCCGGTCGCGAGCATTTCGCGCGCCATTTCGGCGTAGCGGCCTTCGTCGCTCGGCAGCAGGTGGCGCCAGCCGAGCGGCAGGAACCAGATCACGGCGAGGGCGAGGATCAGGAGCAGGATCGCGCTGCGGTTGAGCGGTAGCCTCGATGGCGTATCGTTCATGGTTTCAGCCTGTTCTTGTTGCAGTCGTTGCGGTCGGGATGCGGGGCATGCGCGCCGGTCGCGCGCGGCACCTATGCCACGCCCGGCGCGCGCGCTTCGCACGCGGCGCGCAAGTGTACTACGCCGCCGTTCGGCGACCTGAAGGCAAGCTTAAGGCGCGTCAGCTTTCGATCAGAAGCGCGGCCGCCACGCGACGGCCTTCGGCCATGAGGATGTTGTAGGTGCGGCAGGCGGCCTTGAAGTCCATCGCCTCGACGCCAATGCGCTTCGCGGCCAGCGCCGCGGTCAGGCGAGGGTGAGGAAAGCGCAGCCGCTCGCCGCTGCCGAACACCACTACCTCGGGGTTCAGCGGCAGAAGCATCTCGAAGAGTTCGGGCGTGAGGGCGTCGAACGCGTGCACCGGCCAGGGCGTGACCGGCGATTCGGGCATCACGATGATGCTGCCCGTGTGGCGTTCGAGGTTCACTTCGACGTAGTCGGCGCCGTAACCGGTCACGGTGTTCAGCGCGGCGCTGGAGTCCTGGTGTAGTTTCAAAACGGGGTTCCGGGATAAGGGCAGGCCGGGTGCGCAAGCGAGGGGGCGCATATCCTGTGCCGACGCCAGCCGCGGCGCGAACCGCCTTGTCGCCCGCACTGAGTCGCCCGCGCCGTATAGCCCGTTGTCACCCGCTTCGCGACCCGCCTTCTAGCCGATTGCGCATTGCGGAAGTTGGTCAAAATCCGCTAAATTATAACTTTTTAGCCGCCACTGCGGCGGTGAGCGCGGGGAGATCGCGCCGGCGACCGCTAAGCGCGCCATCCGCGCATCGGGCAAGGGCAGCCACAAGCTGCCGGGGCGGTCTGAGGTAATCTCAACGGGCGCTTGGCGTTGTGCGTGCGCCTGGCGCTACCCCGCAATCGTGCGCGGCTTGTGTCCCGCCGGGGGCGCTCCTCCGGCTCCCTTGTATGTCTTGTCCGCCAGGGCGCCATCCGCCGCCGGGCAACGGCATTTCAGCCTGTTCCAGCCCTTTTACCGCGTCTGACTCGTCTCTGACGCTCTGACTGATTCTTTGACCGATTTTCTGACCGACAGCCCGCCGTGAAACCGATTCTCAAATCCAACAAGCTGCAGAACGTTTGCTACGACATCCGCGGGCCGGTGCTCGAGCACGCGAAGCGCCTCGAAGAAGAAGGCCATCGCATCATCAAGCTGAACATCGGCAATCTCGCGCCGTTCGGTTTCGACGCGCCCGACGAGGTCATTCAGGACATGATCCTGAACCTGCCGGGCTCCTCGGGGTATTCGGATTCGAAGGGGGTGTTCGCCGCGCGCAAGGCGATCATGCATTACGCGCAGCAAAAGGGCATCAAGGGCGTCGAACTCGACGACATCTACATCGGCAATGGCGCGTCCGAACTGATCGTGATGGCCATGCAGGCGCTCCTGAACGACGGCGACGAAGTGCTGCTGCCCGCGCCCGACTATCCGCTCTGGACGGCGGCGGTGAGCCTGTCGGGCGGCACGCCCGTGCACTACGTCTGCGACGAGTCGAACGCGTGGATGCCCGACCTCGACGACATTCGCGCGAAGATCACGCCGAATACGCGCGCGATCGTCGTCATCAACCCGAACAACCCGACCGGCGCGCTCTATTCCGACGACCTGCTGCGCGGGCTCGTTGCGATCGCGCGCGAGCACGGCCTGATCCTGTTCGCCGACGAGGTCTACGACAAGATCATCTACGACGGCAAGACGCATACGGCGCTCGGCTCGCTCTCGGAAGACGTGATCACGGTCACGCTCAACAGCCTCTCCAAAAGCTATCGCGCGTGCGGCTACCGCGCGGGCTGGATGTTCCTCTCGGGCATGACGGGCGAGAACCGCCGCCGCTCGAAGGACTACACGGAAGGCCTCGGCATTCTCGCCTCCATGCGCCTGTGCGCGAACGTGCCGGGCCAGTACGCGATCCAGACGGCGCTGGGCGGCTACCAGAGCATCAACGAGCTGATCCAGCCAGGCGGTCGCCTCTATCGTCAGCGCGAACTCGCGTACAACATGCTCACGGCCATTCCGGGCGTGACCTGCGTGAAACCCGAGGCGGCGCTCTACATGTTCCCGCGCCTCGACCCGAAGCTCTATCCGATCGAGAACGATCAGCAGTTCATCCTCGATCTGCTGCTGCAGGAGCGTGTGCTGCTCGTGCAAGGCACGGGCTTCAACTGGAAGCAGCCGGACCACTTCCGCGTGGTGTTCCTGCCGAACGTCGACGACCTGACCGATTCGATCAACCGCATTGCGCGCTTCCTCGACGGTTATCGTCAGCGGCACGGCACCTGATCGGGTCACCGGGTGATCACCGAGCCACACGCGAAAACGCATTCCCTTTCACATATCTAGACGAACACACGCTGCATGGAACCGATCAAAGTAGGTCTCTTGGGCTTCGGCACGGTGGGCAGCGGCACCTTCACGGTACTGCGCCGCAACCAGGAAGAAATCAAACGCCGCGCGGGCCGCGGCATCGAAGTGGCGCGCATTGCCGTGCGCAACCCGGCCAAGGCCACGGCGGCGCTCGGCAATGAAGCCGGCACTGTCGACCTGACGACCGACTTCAACGCCGTGGTCGACGATCCCTCGATTTCGATCATCGCCGAAATGATCGGCGGCACGACGCTCGCCAAGGATCTCGTGCTGCGCGCGATTGCCAACGGCAAGCACGTGGTCACCGCGAACAAGGCGTTGCTGGCGGTGCACGGCACCGAGATTTTCGAAGCGGCGGGCGCCAAGGGCGTGATGGTCGCGTTCGAAGCGGCGGTGGCGGGCGGCATCCCCATCATCAAGGCGCTGCGCGAAGGGCTCACGGCCAACCGCATTCAGTACATTGCCGGCATCATCAACGGCACGACGAACTACATCCTCTCGGAAATGCGCGAGCGCGGGCTCGACTTCGCGACCGCTCTGAAAGCCGCGCAGGAACTGGGTTACGCCGAAGCCGATCCGACCTTCGACATCGAAGGCGTGGACGCCGCGCACAAGGCCACGATCATGAGCGCGATCGCGTTCGGCGTGCCCGTGCAGTTCGACAAGGCTTATGTGGAAGGCATCAGCAAGCTCGACGCCATCGACATCAAGTACGCGGAAGAACTGGGCTATCGCATCAAGCTGCTCGGCATTGCGCGCCGCACCGAAAAGGGCATCGAACTGCGCACGCATCCCACGCTGATTCCGGCCAAGCGCCTGCTCGCGAACGTGGAAGGGGCGATGAACGCCGTGGTCGTGCATGGCGACGCCGTCGGGACGACGCTTTACTACGGCAAGGGTGCGGGCGCTGAGCCGACGGCCTCGGCCGTGGTCGCCGATCTCGTCGATGTCACGCGCCTGCACACCGCCGACCCCGAGCACCGCGTGCCGCACCTGGCATTCCAGCCGGACAGCCTCTCGAACACGCCGATCCTGCCGATCGACGAAGTCACGAGCGGCTACTACCTGCGCCTGCGCGTGGCCGACCAGACCGGCGTGATGGCAGCCATCACGCGCATCCTGGCCGACAGCGGCATCTCGATCGACGCGCTGCTGCAGAAGGAAGCAGAGCAGGTCGACGCACAGGGCAAGGCGGAAACCGACATCATCCTGATCACGCACGAGACGATCGAAAAGAACGTCAACGCGGCGATCGCGCAGATCGAAACGCTGGCGACGGTGAAGTCGCCGGTCACGAAGCTGCGTATGGAAGGACTGAACTAAGGCAAGGGCTATGAATTACGTATCCACGCGCGGCGCGGGCGCCGGCGAGCATCATTCGTTTTCCGACATTCTGCTGGGCGGTCTCGCGCGCGACGGCGGCTTGTACTTGCCGGCCGGGTATCCGCAGATCGGCAAGGAAGAACTCGCGCGCTGGCGCGGCCTCTCGTACGCGGATCTCGCGTTCGAGATCCTCTCGAAGTTCGCCGGCGACATTCCCGCCGACGACCTGCGCGACATCACGCGCTGCACCTACACGGGCGAAACATACCGCAACGTGCGCCACGGCGAAGACGCGAGCAAGATCACGCCGCTCACCACGCTCGGCGAGGAAAACGGCGCGAAACTGTCGCTGCTCGAACTCTCGAACGGCCCGACGCTCGCGTTCAAGGACATGGCGATGCAACTGCTCGGCAACCTGTTCGAGTACGCGCTCGCGAAGGCCGGCCAGGAGCTGAACATTCTCGGCGCGACCTCGGGCGACACCGGCAGCGCCGCTGAATACGCCATGCGCGGCAAGAAGGGCGTGCGCGTGTTCATGCTCTCGCCGCACAAGAAAATGAGCGCGTTCCAGACGGCGCAGATGTTCAGCCTGCAAGACCCGAACATCTTCAACCTCGCCGTGGAAGGCGTGTTCGACGACTGCCAGGACATCGTCAAGGCCGTTTCGAACGATCACGCGTTCAAGGCGCAGCAAAAGATCGGCACGGTCAACTCGATCAACTGGGCGCGCGTCGTGGCCCAGGTCGTGTACTACTTCGCCGGTTACTTCGCGGCGACGCAGTCGAACGACGAACGCGTTTCGTTCACGGTGCCCTCGGGCAACTTCGGCAATGTGTGCGCGGGCCATATCGCGCGCATGATGGGCCTGCCGATCGAAAAGCTCGTGGTCGCGACCAACGAGAACGACGTGCTCGACGAGTTCTTCCGCACCGGCATCTATCGCGTGCGCGGCTCGGCCGAGACGTATCACACCACCAGCCCGAGCATGGATATCTCGAAGGCGTCGAACTTCGAGCGCTTCGTGTACGACCTGTTGGGCCGCGATCCGGCGCGCGTCACGCAACTGTTCCGAGACGTGGAGGAGAAGGGCGGTTTCGATCTCGTGGCGAGCGGCGACTTCGTGCGCGTGCAGCAGTTTGGTTTCGTGTCGGGCCGCAGCACCCACGACGATCGCATCGCGACGATCCGCGATGTTTACTCGCGCTACAAGACGATGATCGACACCCACACCGCCGACGGCGTGAAGGTCGCCCGCGAACACTTGCAGCCGGGTGTGCCGATGATCGTGCTCGAAACCGCGCAGCCGGTGAAGTTCGGCGAGACGATTCGCGAGGCGCTCGACCGTGAGCCGGAGCGTCCGGCAGCGTTCGAAGGGCTGGAGGCGCTGCCGCAGCGCTTCGAAGTCGTGCCCGCCGATGCAAAGCGTGTGAAGGACTATATCGCCGCTCATACGGCGGGTTGATCCACGCAGCCGGGGCCGGATCTGTTTCCGGTTCCGGCGTGTCGGCACCTCTTCAGTTCCCGGCCGGCGGCGGGTTGCTCGAACCTGCCCGCGGCGACACGCCAGCCGACCCAGCGCATTCGCCTGCCTGGCGCGCCAGGGATATCCACGGCATAAGGCGCAGCGTGGCCATCGCGCCGCTACAATAACGGCAGACCAACCGCTGCTGGCGGCCTGCCCGCCAAGTCCGAGACGACCTCGATGTCCACGCCTACGTCCCCGTCTTCCGCTGCGCCGGCGCCCGCGCCGCGCGCGCCGATGCTTTCCACCGCCGACGCCCTGGCCACGCTGCTCGCGGCGGCGAAGTCGCTTAGCGGCACCGAAACGATTTCGACGTTCGACGCGCTGAACCGCGTGCTCGCCGCGGACGTCGTCTCGCCGCTCGACGTGCCGCCGATGAATACGAGCGCGATGGACGGCTACGCGGTGCGCGTGGCCGATCTCGCGCAAGGCAGTCGCCATCTGCCGGTTTCGCAGCGCATTCCCGCAGGCCACGCGCCACAGCCGCTGGCGGCGGGCACGGCGGCGCGTATTTTCACGGGCGCGACGGTGCCCCCGGGCGCCGACGCCGTGGTGATGCAGGAGCAGACCGAGGCGGCGGATGGCGCGGTCACCTTCCTGCACGCGCCGAAGGCCGGCGAATGGATCACGGCGCAGGGCGCGGACATCCGCAAGGACACGGTCATCTTGCCGGCGGGCACGCGTCTCACGCCGGCGGCGCTCGGGCTCGCGGCATCGGTGGGCTGTGCGGCGCTCACCGTCGTGCGCCGCGTGAAGGTCGCGGTGTTCTTCACCGGTGACGAGCTGACGATGCCAGGCGAGCCGCTCAAGCCCGGCGCGATCTACAACTCGAATCGCTTCACGCTCACGGGCCTCTTGCGCAACCTCGGCTGCGAGGTCACCGACTACGGCATCGTGCCGGACCAGCTCGACGTCACACGCGCGACGCTGCGCGAGGCGGCTGCCGCGCACGATCTCATCCTCACGTCCGGCGGTGTCTCGGTTGGCGAGGAAGATCACGTACGGCCCGCCGTGGAGGCCGAAGGCCGCATCAATCTCTGGCAGATCGCCATGAAGCCTGGCAAGCCGCTCGCGTTCGGCGCGGTGCGTCGGGCGCAAGCGGGTGAGGCGTTCTTCATCGGGCTGCCGGGCAACCCGGTTTCGAGCTTCGTTACCTTCCTGCTGTTCGTGCGCCCGTTCCTGCTGCGTCTCGCGGGCGCTACCCACGTCAGCCCGCGTGCGCTTTCGCTGCGCGCCGATTTCACGCAGACGAAGGGCGACCGCCGCAACGAATTCCTGCGTGCGCGTGTGAACCCGGCTGGCGGTCTGGACCTGTTCTCGAACCAGAGTTCGGCCGTGCTCACCTCCACGGTCTGGGGCGACGGCCTCATCGACAATCCGCCCAATCATGCGATCAGCGCCGGCGAGACCGTGCGCTTCATTCCGTTCACCGAATTGCTGTACTGAAAAGCGTTAACCGATGAAGATCCAGCTGAAATTTTTTGCGAGCGTGCGCGAGGCGTTGGGCGTTGCGGATGAGACGGTCACATTGCCTGAGAGCATCGTGACGGTCGGCGACGTGCGCGGCTGGCTGCGTGCGCGCGGCGGCATGTGGGCGGAGACGCTGGCGGAGGGCCGCGCGCTGCGCATGGCCTGCAATCACGTGATGACCGACCCGCGCACGCGCATCACCGAGGGCTGCGAAGTCGCGTTTTTCCCGCCTGTGACGGGCGGCTGAGCGCGACAGGAGACTCACGATGCCCGTGCGCGTACAAACGGAAGATTTCGACCTGACCACGGAGGTTGCGCAACTGCGCGCGCGCAATCCGGCGATCGGCGCGGTGGCGTGCTTCGTCGGCACGGTGCGCGACCTGAACGACGGCAGCACGATCGCCTCGCTCGAGCTCGAGCACTATCCAGGCATGACCGAGAAGGCGCTGGAGGCGATCGTCGAGGCGGCGCAGCGGCGCTGGGCGGGCATCGAGGTGCTGATCGTGCACAGGGTGGGCAAGCTCGCGCCGCTCGATCAGATCGTGCTGGTCGCGACGACGTCGAAGCATCGCGGCGACGCCTTTGCGTCCTGCGAGTTCGTGATGGACTACCTCAAGACCGAGGCGCCGTTCTGGAAGAAGGAAGAGACGGAGCAGGGCGCGCGCTGGGTCGACGCACGCGAGAGCGACAATACGGCGCTGGCGCGCTGGGGTGTGGCGTCGGGAAATGCCTCGCGCGAATCCAGCTAGGCAGTTGTCCGCCCGGGCAGGGAGGCCGATTTTACCCAGCCACCTTGCCACTCTAACGCAACTAACCGCCTAGTTCATCCTCTCGCTCGAAGCAGGTGCGCCTACTCGGCCGGCGTGTTCTCGTCGACATCCATCTGGCGGCCAACGAAACGGGCCGGAAACGGCTCGCCGCTCGGGCGCGTGGGCAAGTCATGGCCGTGCCCGGCGGGACGCCTGCGCGGCGCTACGCGGTCCAGGATAGCCTGCTGCTCGGGCGGAATCGTGTAGTCCCAGCCAAAGCGGCTCAATTGCAGGCTTTGCGCTATGCGCAGCGCGGGCTCCATGAACTGCACCGCCGCCGCGGGCTCGTAGCGTGCCTGAACGGTATCGAGAAAGAGATAGAGCCAGCGGCTGAAATGCTGCGGTTCGACGCCAGGCACCG
Organism: Paraburkholderia acidiphila; assembly: GCF_009789655.1. GTDB lineage: Bacteria > Pseudomonadota > Gammaproteobacteria > Burkholderiales > Burkholderiaceae > Paraburkholderia > Paraburkholderia acidiphila. Next base: position 1,714,180 of record NZ_CP046909.1, on the reverse strand, counting down.
GATCGTGCGCCTGCTGCACATTGCCGCGGTAGCTCTTGCTGCCGAGCACGAGGCTCGACCAGAAGCGGCACATCTTCGGCAGGTGTTCGTCCCAACGTCCGGCAAGTACGCCGTCGAATACCGGACCGAGCAAGGCGTCGTCGCGCACGCGGTCGTAGAACGCGTAGACCAGTGCGCGGATGTTCTCTTCGGTTGGCTGGGCGTGCAGGGTGTCAGCGGGGCGGGTGTCGGGGCGAGTCATTTGGGGCCTGGGTGATACCTGGAGTGCGTGGAGCTTAGCGGGCGGCGGCGCGGCAGCACGTCGGTACGCTGCGGCCGCGAGCCGCAGGTCCGCTGCCAGGCACTGCGAATTGACCTGCGAAGTGCCGATGATACCCAGTCCGGGCAAAACCTGCATGCTAACTGCATGTTATTGTATGGGTTCTGTCACCCGCATCTGCGCTGTCATTGCCCCCGCCATGAGACTGACCGACTACACCGACTACTCGTTACGCGTGATGTTGTATCTCGCGCTGCGTCGCGACAGCCTGGCCACGATCCAGGAGATTTCGGACGCCTACGGCGTGTCCAAGAATCATCTGATGAAAGTGGTGCAGCGGCTTGGCGAGCTTGGCTGGGTCGATACCATTCGCGGGCGCAATGGTGGCTTGCGGCTCGCGCCGGCTTCGCTCGATCTGACCGTTGGCGCGGTCGTTCGTCAGACCGAGAGCGATTTCTCGCTGGTCGGCTGCTTTCCGGACGAGCATGGCGAGCGGCGCAGCTGCGTCATCGAGCCGCAGTGCCGGCTCAAACACGCGCTGGCGGCGGCGCGCGATGCGTTCCTCGCGGAACTCGACCGTCATACGATCGGCGAACTGGCGCAACCGGCGGGCGAGTTGACCGGGCTGCTCGGCCTCGCGCCGATCCAGTTCATGCCGCGTGCACAAGCGGCTCGGCCCGCGTCTTCGCGGGAGCATTGAGGGCGCGCCAGCGTCCCGGCTTCTTGCACCTGGTCTTCGCTCCGTAGCGGCGCCGCCTGGCTGTGGCGCCGTGCCTCGCACGGTCGCGGCCGTCTCCTATTCTTCCCCCGTTTTCTCGCACCTCGGCAATGGTCGCCGACGGCCGCTGCACGCGCTCGAATCCCAAAAATCGGAAAAAATGACGCCAGAGCGCTTGAAACCGGCGTGTCCCCCCTCAAATTTGGTGACAGTCTAGAAATCTGGAGGTCTCGCATTAAATGAGAATCGACAAACTCACCACCAAGTTCCAGGAAGCCATCGCCGACGCGCAAAGCCTCGCGGTTGGCCACGATAACCAGTACATCGAACCCGTCCACCTGCTGGCTGCGCTCGTCGCGCAGCAGGACGGCTCCGCGCGCTCGCTCATGTCGCGTGCGGGCGTGCAGGTGCAGGCGCTGCAGAACGCACTGAACGACGCCATCAACCGTTTGCCGCAGGTGCAGGGCACCGACGGCAATGTGCAGATCGGCCGCGAACTCACGGGCCTGCTCAACCAGGCCGACAAGGAAGCGCAAAAGCTCAACGACACGTATATCGCGAGCGAGATGTTCCTGCTCGCCGTGTCCGAGGACAAGGGCGAAGCCGGCCGTCTCGCGCGCCAGCATGGGTTGACGCGCAAGTCGCTCGAAGCCGCGATCGTCGCGGTGCGCGGCGGCGCGCAGGTGCACAGCCAGGACGCCGAGAGCCAGCGTGAAGCGCTCAAGAAGTACACCGTCGACCTGACCGAGCGCGCGCGTTCGGGCAAGCTCGACCCCGTAATCGGCCGCGACGACGAAATCCGCCGCTCGATCCAGATCCTGCAACGGCGCACCAAGAACAATCCGGTGCTGATCGGCGAGCCGGGCGTGGGCAAGACGGCCATTGTCGAAGGCCTCGCGCAACGCATCGTCAACGGCGAAGTGCCCGAAACGCTCAAGGGCAAGCGCGTGCTCTCGCTCGACATGGCCGCGCTGCTCGCGGGCGCGAAGTATCGAGGCGAGTTCGAGGAGCGCCTGAAGTCCGTGCTCAACGACATCGCCAAGGACGAAGGTCAAACCATCGTTTTCATTGACGAGATCCATACGATGGTCGGCGCGGGCAAGGCCGAAGGCGCGATGGATGCGGGCAACATGCTCAAGCCGGCGCTGTCGCGCGGCGAGCTGCATTGCATTGGCGCGACGACGCTCGACGAATATCGCAAATACATCGAAAAGGATGCCGCGCTCGAGCGCCGTTTCCAGAAGGTGCTCGTGGATGAACCGTCGGTCGAGGCGACCATCGCGATCCTGCGCGGCCTGAAGGAGAAGTATGAGCTGCACCACGGCGTGGAAATCACCGACCCGGCGATCGTCGCGGCGGCGGAACTGTCGCATCGCTACATCACCGACCGCTTCCTGCCGGACAAGGCCATCGACCTGATCGACGAAGCCGCTTCGAAGATCAAGATGGAAATCGATTCGAAGCCCGAAGCCATGGACAAGCTCGATCGCCGCTTGATCCAGCTGAAGATCGAGCGCGAGGCCGTCAAGAAGGAGAAGGACGAAGCGTCGCAAAAGCGCCTGCAGCTGATCGAGGAAGAGATCGACCGCCTGAGCCTCGAATATAAGGACCTCGAAGAGATCTGGACCACCGAGAAGGCCGCGGTGCAGGGCGGTGCGCAGATCAAGGAAGAGATCGACCGCGTGCGCGCGGAAATCAATCGCTTCCAGCGCGAAGGCAAGCTCGAGAAGGTCGCGGAACTGCAGTACGGCAAGCTGCCGGAACTCGAGGCGCAGCTCAAGCAGGTGACGCTCGCCGAGGCGAACGAGCAGAACAATCCCACGCGTTTGCGCCTGCTGCGCACGCTCGTGGGCGCCGAGGAAATCGCGGAAGTCGTGTCGCGTTCGACCGGTATTCCCGTGTCGCGCATGATGCAGGGCGAACGTGAAAAGCTGCTCCAGATCGAAGAAAAGCTGCACGAGCGCGTGGTGGGCCAGGACGAGGCCATTACCGCCGTCGCCGATGCGATCCGCCGCTCGCGTGCCGGTCTTTCGGATCCGAACCGGCCGTATGGCTCGTTCCTGTTCCTCGGGCCGACGGGTGTGGGCAAGACCGAGTTGTGCAAGGCGCTGGCGGGCTTCCTGTTCGATTCGGAGGATCACCTCATCCGCATCGACATGAGCGAGTTCATGGAGAAGCACAGCGTCGCGCGGCTGATCGGCGCGCCGCCGGGATACGTGGGCTACGAAGAGGGCGGTTATCTCACCGAAGCCGTGCGTCGCAAGCCGTATAGCGTGATCCTGCTCGACGAAGTCGAGAAGGCGCACCCGGACGTGTTCAACGTGCTGCTGCAGGTGCTCGACGACGGCCGCATGACCGACGGCCAGGGCCGCACCGTCGACTTCAAGAATACGGTGATCGTGATGACGTCGAACCTCGGTTCGCATCTCATCCAGGCGATGGCCGGCGAGCCGCAGGAAGCGGTGAAGGACGCCGTGTGGAACGAAGTGAAGCAGCAGTTCCGCCCCGAGTTCCTGAACCGGATCGACGAGGTCGTGGTGTTCCATGCACTCGATCGCACGAATATCGAGTCGATTGCGAAGATCCAGTTGCAGCGTCTGCGCGAGCGTCTGGAGAAGCTCGACATGGAACTCATGGTGTCGGACGACGCGCTCGGTCAGATCGCCAAGGTCGGTTACGACCCGCTGTTCGGGGCGCGGCCGCTCAAGCGCGCGATTCAGCAGGAGATCGAGAACCCGGTTGCCAAGCTGATACTCGCGGGCAAGTTCGGACCGAAGGATGTGATTCCGGTCGGCGTGCACGACGGGAAGTTCGTGTTCGAGCGCGTGGTGCACTAAGGCGCGTAGCGAAACTCGGGTCAGGCGTGTGCCGTGAGGCGCGCGCCGCGCCGAAACGAAAAGGGCAGCGGAGTGATCCGCTGCCCTTTTTTCATGCCTGTGACGAAACGATCAGGCTTGCTTGTTGCCGCCGCCGAACAGCGAAGCAAGCCCGCCAAGCGTGCCGAGCACGCTCTCGGTGTTGATCTGGCCGCCCTGCGGCACTTCGCCATTCGGTGTGCCCGCGTTGACCACGTGCGGCAGCACCTGGGCCAGCAGGCCGCTCACCTGGTCGGGCTGCATGCCGACCTTCTGCGCGAGGCCCGAAACGACGTCCGAGCCGAGCACGTTGTGCAGTTGATCCGCCGAAACAGGCTGGTTCTCGCCGTTGCCGACCCACGACTGCACGACGTCGCCGAGGCCGCCTTGCTGGAACTTCTCGATGAGGCCGTTCAGGCCGCCGGGCTGATTGTTGACGAACTCCATCGCCGTGGCGATGAGCTGGGCCTGGCCGCCGCCTTGCTGTTGCGACTGCGAACCGAGCAGGGAACCGAGGGTATCTAGCAGACTCATGACGATCTCTCTGAGTGATGGCCGCGACGGGGGACGCGGCCGGTAAGTCGGACGGCGCGCGCGAGGGCGGCGCCGCGATTCGGCGTCCGGCGCACGGTACGTGCGCGCCGGACGATGGCGGCGATCACGCGCCGGAAGCGGCCGCAGCGGACGCGGCCTTGTCCTTCTTCGACTTCTTGGGCTTTTTCGCCTTCGTATCGGATGCCGAGGCAGGAGCCGCCGCAGCGGAGCCCGCTTCGGGCGCGCTCGCAGCCGCGGCTGCCTTGTCCTTCTTGCTCTTGTGCTTCGACTTGCCCGCCGTATCTGAGGCGGCTTGCGCCGTGGTCGCGGCCGCCGGCGTCTGTGCCGTCATCGGATTGGCCGTGGTAGCAGCGGGGGCGGCGGTCGTTGCAGCGGCGCTCTTGCTGCCCTTGGCGCTAGCCGTCTTGCCCGCCGGCGGCGCCGACGAGCCGTTGATCGTGAGCCCTGCCGCCTCGAGGTTCTGCACCGACTTCGGGCCAATGCCCTTGACGCGGCTCACGAGGTCGTCGGCGTCCTTGAACGGGCCGTTCTTCGTGCGCTCGTCGATGATCGCCTTGGCGTGCACGGGGCCGATGCCCTTGACCGATTCGAGCGCGGTTTCATCGGCGGTGTTCACTTCCACGGCTGCGGCGAGCACGGCGGACAGCGACAGGCCGATGGCGAGGAACAGCATGAGCAGCTTCTTGAGCATGGCAATCACTCCATTGAGGGCATTTCAGTTAGCCGGGAACGGACGACGCATCCAGCGGAGGGGGCTGCGCTACAAGAATAGGCCAGATGGCGTATTCGTGAATCGCGAGCGCTCGATTTATACCGGTCGAGGTGTGGCAAGTAAATCGCGCCGCACAATATTTAATACTTCTGTGCATTTTGGCGACGCGCAATGCCAGGCTGTCAGTGCAATCCGGTTCAGGTCCGATGCGGCCCGACGATGCCGAGCTTCGCAATGCGCCGATACAGCGTCGCGCGCGAGATGCCTAGCGCCTGCGCGGCGGCGTTCGGACGCCAGCGGTGGGCCGTAAGCGCCGCCACGATGCGTGCGTGCTCATCTTCGTCGGAGAGCGGCATTGCTGGCGGCATACCGGCCTGGGAGCCGGGCGCGGCGGCCGTTGCGAGTTGCGGCAGGCTCGCCGCGAGATCGGCGCTCAGGTGCTGCGCTTCGACCAGCACGGTGTCGCATACGGCGCATGCGTAGCGCATCGCATTGCGCAACTGCCGCAGGTTCCCTGGCCACGCGAACGCCGCGAGCCGGGCCGCGAGCGTCGCGTCGAGCGCGAGCGGGCGGCCGGCGGCCTGCGCTTCCTCCGCGAATACCGTGTCGATGAGCATCGCGATGTCGCGTCGCTCGCGCAGCGGCGGCAACGTGAGCACCGCACCGCTCAGCCGATAGTAGAGATCGTCGCGGAATGTCCCGGCGCCCGCCATTTGCGCGAGGTCCCGGTGCGTTGCGCACACCACGTCGATATCGACGCGCACCGGTGTCTCGCTGCCCAGCGGCAGGACTTCGCCCTCGGCGAGCACGCGCAACAGGCGCGTTTGCAGCGCGAGCGGCATGTCGCCGATTTCGTCGAGAAAGAGCGTGCCGCCGTCGGCCATCGCGATCTTGCCGCGCGACCCGTGGCGGCGCGCGCCCGTGAAGGCGCCCGGCGCATAGCCGAACAGTTCGCTCTCGATCAGCGACTCGGGCAGCGCCCCGCAGTTCACCGCGATGAACGGTCGATTGCGGCGCGCGCTGGCGTCGTGAATCGCGCGTGCGAACACTTCCTTGCCCGCGCCCGTCTCGCCGAGCAGCAGGATCGGCAGGCGCTTGCCCGCTACGCGTTGCGCGATGCGCGCGTTCTCGGCCACGCGCGCATCGGCGCTGCGCAGGAAGGGGCCGAGCGCGCTGCGATCGTATTCGTGCGCGTCGGCGGCGTCGCGCCGCAGCGGCATCGCGCCATGCGCCGCGCTCGCGCTGCCGCTGTGGCCGCTACGTGCGCTGTGTCCGCCGTAACCGCCAGTCCCGAGCGGCGCGCGAATGCGCGCATACAGCATCGAGCCGTTCGCGCGCAGCCGCAGCGCCGCGATGGTTTCGATGCGCCCGATGTCGCGCAACTGCACGTGCGACGAATCGAAAATCTCGTCGATATGACGCGGCCCGTCGAGGCACGGCATGCATTCGCGCGCGCGCCGGTTCGCGGCGACCACGTTGCCGTTTTCATCGAAAGCGATCAGCAGTTCGGGCTGCGCTTCGACGTAGTTGCGATTCTGGTGACCGAAGAGGATCCAGCACGACGCGAGGCGATGCAGAAAATAGCCGTCTTCGATGAGCGTGGCGCTCTGTCGCACGAGCTGGTTGACGATGCGTTGACTCTCGCGATTGTCGGGCGACTGCACCGCCGAAGCGTCGAGCACGCCGATCAGCTCGCCGCCCGGCGCGAAGATCGGCGCGGCGCTGCACGTGAGCGTGGTGAACGCGGCGCGGAAATGATCGGTCTTGTGCACCGTGATGGGCGCGAGATCGGTGAGCACGCTCGCGATGCCGCAGGTGCCTTCCTCGCTCTCCGACCAGCACGAGCCGATATGGAGTCCCGCGTGCTTGAAGTCGTTGCGGCGCTCGCGGTCGAGGCGATAGTCGATGGTCACGCCGTGCGCGTCGGTCAGCATCACGCAGTAATCGGCTTCGCGCACCATATCGTGCAGTCGCGTGAGGCATTGGCCCGACGCGCGCAGGAAGGACTCCTCGCGATCGCGGATCTCGCGCAGCTCGGCGGCGCTCAGCACGCGCGGACCGATCACGGAGCCGGGGTCCAGCTGATAGCGCTCGAACGAGCGCTGCCACGACGAGGCGAGACGCGGCGAATCGGACGGCGCAGGCAGCCGGCCTTCTACGGCGCCACGCACGCGCTCGGCGTGCCGGGTAGACGCAAGGGCGTAGGGCATGAGCGGTTCCAGACGGTGGCTCGCGGGGAGCGTCGGCAAAACGTCGGATTACGTCGGACCGGAAAGCGTTCGGCGGGAGTCTTTTGTAGCACATCCTTTGCGCGCGATCACACCGCAGCGCAGCATGCGAGACGGCTGAGACGATCGTCTCAGTGGGCGGTGTCCCGCATTCCGGCATGCGGCGCCGGTCGCGCAGCCGCGGCTCAGGCAGGCCACGCGGGGCTGTGCGCGTTTTCATTCGCGCGAGTGGCTGGCCGTGCGCGTGGGCGCAATGCGTGCGCGAGACGTTGGCTGAGACGCCGCATGCGACGCAATCGGCCACGGTCCCACGGCATGCGATTGCCGCAGAGCCCCGTCGTGGGGCCCTCTACGCGGATACATTGCGTGATCGATGTCATTGGCACGACGCTTGCAGAGTCTGCGGGCAAAAGGCGGCGCCGTGCAGTTCACAGTGCGACGCCAACAGGAGACAAGACCCGTGACGACGCCCGTGACCGTAGGCGTGATCGCGAACCCCGCATCGGGCCGCGACATCCGCCGTCTCACTTCGCATGCATCCGTCTTTCCCACCGCCGAGAAGGCGAACATGGTCGTGCGCCTGCTCGCGGGCCTGGGCGCGCTCGGCGTCGCGCGGGTGCTCACATTGCGCGACAACACGGGCGTAGCGGCGCTCCTGCTGCGAGCGATCGAGACACACGCGGCGATTGCCGCGCACGAGCCCTGGCCCGAAGTCCTGTTCGTCGATTTGCCAGTGAGCGAAAGCGTCGCGGATACGCACGCGGGCGTCGAACACATGGTGCGTGAGGAAGTCGCGCTGATCGCGGTGCTAGGCGGCGACGGCACTCATCGCGCCGTTGCCGCGCATTGCGGCGCGACGCCGCTGCTCGCGCTCTCGACCGGCACCAACAACGCTTTTCCCGAACTGCGCGAGGCCACCGTCGCGGGCCTCGCGGGCGCGCTTGTCGCGACTGGCGCCGTGCCCGCGGAAACGGCGCTCTCGCGCAACAAGCGGCTCGTCGCGCGTTGCGTCGAAGGGCCGTCGCGCGGGCGCGAGGAAATCGCGCTCGTCGACATTTGCGTGGCGCGTCAGCAATTCATCGGCGCGCGCGCGATCTCGGAAAGTTCGGATATCGAATCACTTTTTCTGACTTTTGCACCACCCGACGGCATCGGCCTCTCGTCGATCGGCGGGGCATGGGCGCCGGTCGGGCGCGACGCGGCGCACGGTTTGCATATGACTTTCGCTGAGCCGGGCGCGCCCGTTAGCAGCGGCGCTGGTGTGCCGTTGCTCGCGCCGATCGCGCCGGGCCGCGTCGAGCGTCTGACGATGCGCACCTGCCAGCGCCTCGAAGTAGGCGTGGCGCTGCCGCTCGAAGCGGGCCACGGCACGCTCGCGTTCGACGGCGAGCGCGAAATCGAACCGGCGCGCGGCGACCGCTATGAAGTGACGCTCGACTGGCACGGCCCGCTAACCGTCGACGTCGCGCGCACGCTGCGTTACGCGGCGTCGCATCAGTTGCTGCGCGAGGCTGCCGCGCGCGCGTGAAGACCTGACTTGCTTCCTCCACTCATAAACAAGGAGACATCGGCATGGACACACCCTTGAAAGGCCAGGTCGCGATCGTGACCGGCGGTGCGCGCGGCATCGGACGCGGCATTGCGCTCACGCTCGCGCAGGCCGGCGCGGACGTGCTGCTCGCCGATCTGCTCGAAGAACCGCTGGCAGCCACGACCGATGAGATACGCGCGCTCGGCAGACGCGCGGCATTCGCCAAGGTCGACGTCACCCAGGCGGCCCAGCTCGAAGGAATGGTCTCGCAGGCGATCTCCGAGCTCGGTGGCCTCGATATTCTCGTGAACTGCGCGGGCGTGATTTCAATTAGTCCGGTATCCGAATTAACGGAGCGGGATTGGGACTTCGTCATGAACGTCAATGCAAAGGGCGTGTTTCTCGGCTGCAAGGCTGCGTTGCCGCACTTCGTTACGCAAAAGCGCGGCCGGATCATCAACGTTGCTTCGATCGCAGGCAAGGAAGGGTTTCCGAATCTCGCGCACTACAGCGCCTCGAAATTCGCCGTGGTCGGTTTCACCAATGCGCTTGCCAAGGAGGTCGCGCGCGAAGGTATCACCGTGAACGCGATCTGCCCCGGCATCGTACGGACGTATATGTGGGACCGGCTCTCCGACGAATGGAAGACCGAAGGCGAGAGCGTCGAAGAATCCTGGCAGCGCCATCAACTCACGCTGATCCCGCAAGGTCGCGCGCAAACGCCCGAGGACATGGGGCGGCTCGCCCTGTTCTTCGCGACCATGGACAACGTTACGGGCCAGTCGGTGAACGTCGACGGCGGTTTCACTTTTCACTAGGAGCAGTGGCAATTCACACAGCAGGCTAATCCAGAGCGGTACAGCGTAGTACACCCAGGAGACAACCATGTCACTTCAGTTAAACAAGGAGCAGTTGCTCACCGCGTATCGCTCGATGCGCACGATCCGCGAGTTCGAGGAACGGCTGCACGTCGAGTTCGCGACCGGCGAGATTCCAGGTTTCGTGCACCTGTACGCGGGCGAGGAGGCATCCGCGGTCGGCACGATGAGCCACCTGAACGACAGCGATTACGTCGCCACCACGCACCGCGGCCACGGACACTGCATCGCCAAGGGCGTGGACGTGCACGAGATGATGGCCGAGATCTATGGCCGCGCCACGGGCTCGTGCCGCGGCAAGGGCGGCTCGATGCATATCGCCGATCTGTCGAAGGGCATGCTGGGCGCGAACGGCATTGTGGGCGCGGGCGGTCCGCTCACCTGCGGCGCCGCGCTCGCCGCGAAGCAGAAGAAGACGGGTGGCGTAGGCGTGTGCTTCTTTGGCGATGGCGCGTCGAACCAGGGCGTGATCTTCGAGTCGATGAATCTCGCCTCGGTGTGGCGCCTGCCGGTGATCTTCGTTGCGGAAAACAACGGCTACGCCGAGGCGACGTCATCGACGTGGTCGGTTGCGGCCGACAATATCGCCGACCGCGCGAACGGCTTCGGCATGCCGGGCGTGATCGTCGACGGTTTCGACTTTTTCGCCGTGTACGAGGCATTGGGCGAAGCCATCGCGCGAGCGCGCAACGGCGGCGGCCCGACGCTCGTGGAGATGAAGCTCTCGCGCTATTTCGGCCATTTCGAAGGCGACGCGCAAACCTATCGCGCGCCTGGCGAAGTGCAGAAGCTGCGTGAAGAAAAGGACTGTCTGAAGCGTTTCGAAGAGCGTGTGGTGCGCGCCGAACTCGCGAGCAGCGACGATCTGCGCAAGGTGGACGCCGAAGTGAAGCAGCTGATCGACGATGCGGTCGCGCAGGCCAAGGCCGCGCCGTTGCCGCCAGCCGAAGCGCTGCTCACCGACGTGTACGTGTCGTATCCCTGAGCCGCTGTGCACTCAGGTCATCAGGATTCCAGATCAAGGAGACGGAAATGGCACGGAAAATCACCTATTCGCAGGCCATCAACGAAGCGCTGGCCCAGGAGATGGGGCGCGACGAGAGCGTGATCGTCATGGGCGAGGACAATGCGGGCGGCGCGGGCGCGCCGGGCGAGCAGGACGCGTGGGGCGGCGTGCTCGGCGTGACGAAGGGCCTTTACGGCAAGTTCCCGGGGCGCGTGCTCGATACGCCGCTCTCGGAAGGCGGCTTCATCGGTACGGCCGTGGGCGCGGCGGCGTGTGGCATGCGGCCGGTCGCGGAGCTGATGTTCATCGACTTCATGGGCGTGTGTTTCGACCAGATCTTCAACCAGGCCGCGAAGTTCCGCTATATGTTCGGCGGCAAGGCGGTCACGCCGGTCGTGATCCGCACCATGTATGGCGCGGGCTTGCGCGCGGCGGCGCAGCACTCGCAGATGCTCACCTCGCTCTTCACGCATATTCCGGGATTGAAGGTCGTGTGCCCGGCGACGCCTTATGACGCCAAGGGCCTCATGATCGAAGCCATTCGCGACAATGATCCCGTGATTTTCTGCGAACACAAGCTGCTCTACACGATGGAAGGCGACGTTCCGGAGGAATCCTATTCGATTCCGTTTGGCGAGGCCAACATCGTGCGCGATGGCGACGACGTCACGATCGTCACGTATGGGCGCATGGTGCACTACGCGCTCGACGCTGCGCAGAAGCTGGCGAAAGACGGCATCGAGGCGGATGTGATCGACCTGCGCACCACGTCGCCGCTCGACGAGGAAACGATCCTCGAAAGCGCGCGTCGCACGGGTCGCGTCGTGGTGGTAGACGAAGCGAACCCGCGCTGCTCGATCGCAACCGATATCGCCGCGCTCGTCGGTCAGAAAGCGTTCAAGGATCTGAAGGCCCCGGTCGGCATGGTGACCGCGCCGCATACGCCGGTGCCGTTCGCGGCTTCGCTGGAAGACCTCTACATCCCTTCGGCAGACAAGATTGCCGAAGCCGCGCGCGTAGCAAGGAGCTGAAGTCATGCCGATTCACATGATCACGATGCCCAAGTGGGGCCTGTCGATGGAGCAGGGCCAGGTGAACGGCTGGCTCAAATCGCTCGGCGACAAGGTCAGCAAAGGCGATGAATTGCTCGATGTGGAGTCCGACAAGATCGCGTCGGGCGTCGAGTGCGCGTTCGAGGGCGTATTGCGGCGGCAGATCGCACAGGAGGGTGACACGCTGCCAGTGGGCGCGCTGCTGGGCGTGGTAGCCGACGCGGAAGCTGCCGACGCCGATATCGACGCCGCCGTAGCCGAATTCCAGCGCGACTTCGTGCCAGCGCAGGCGGGTGACGCCGACGCAGGGCCGCAGCCGGAAAAGTCGCAAATCGACGGCAGGACCGTGCGCTACCTGAAGCAGGGCGAAGGCGAGGGCGTGCCTGTCGTGCTGATTCACGGCTTTGGCGGCGATCTCAACAACTGGCTCTTCAACCACACGGATCTTGCGGCGGAGCGCACCGTCTGGGCACTCGATCTGCCGGGGCACGGCGAGTCGGGCAAGGCGCTCGAGAGCGGCAGCCTCGACGAGCTTGCGCAGAGCGTGATCGCTTTCCTCGACGCGCAGAAGATCGACCGGGCGCATCTCGTCGGGCACTCGCTGGGCGGGGCGGTGGCGATGGCGGTGGCCGAGCAGGCGCCGGGTCGCGTGGCCTCACTCGCGCTGATATCGAGCGCGGGCCTGGGTAGCGAGGTCGATGGCGCGTATATCGACGGCTTCGTCGCGGCGGCGAACCGTAACGCGCTCAAGCCGCACGTGACGAAGCTGTTCGCCGATCCCGCATTGGTCACGCGTCAACTCGTCGAAGACCTCGTGAAGTACAAGCGACTCGAAGGTGTGCAGGCTGCGCTCGGCAAGATCGCCGGTCAGGCGTTCGAGGGCGGCGCGCAACGGCGCGTGTTCCGCGAGCGTATCGCCTCGCTCGCGCCGCGCGCGCTCGTGATCTGGGGCGAGGCCGACCAGATCATTCCGGCGCGCCATGCGCAGGGGTTGCCCTCGCAGGTGCGCGCGGAGGTGATCAAGGGCAAGGGGCACATGGTGCAGATGGAGGCCGCGCAGGAGGTCAATCGCCTGCTCAAAGCCTTTTTCGACGAAGGAGCCTGAGCATGGAGGCCGCCACGTCTTTAGCGTCGCATCCGTCTCACGTGTCGAGCACGGCGCTCGGTCAGGAGGGGTTACGCAGCCGTGAGAAACTCGCGCGCATTCCGGTGAAGATCGTGCCGCCCACCGGCCCCGGCGCGGTCTTGCCGAAGCCGCCCTGGCTGCGTGCACGGCCGCTCATGAGCGAGACGGTGGCGGACGTGGCGGCCGTATTGCGCGAACACCGGCTTCATTCGGTATGCGAAGAAGCGATGTGCCCGAACATCGGCGAGTGCTTTGCGCAACGCACCGCGACTTTCATGATCATGGGCGGGCTTTGCACGCGGCGCTGCCCGTTCTGCGACGTCGCCCACGGGCGACCCGCGCCGCTCGACGCGGATGAACCCGCGCATCTGGCGGCGGCAGTCGCTGCGTTGGGTTTGCGTCACGTCGTCATCACATCGGTCGATCGCGATGACTTGCGTGACGGCGGCGCGGCCCACTTCGCACGCTGTATCGCGCTGGTGCGTGAGCGTGTGTCCGGGATCGGCGTCGAGGTGCTGACGCCCGATTTTCGCGGCCGAATCGGGCGTGCGCTCGAGGCGCTCTCGCTCGCGTGGCCGGACGTGTTCAACCACAACATCGAGACGGTGCCGTCGCTTTATCGCGCGGCGCGGCCGGGCGCGGACTATCGCGGCTCGCTCGATCTGCTGGCGCGCGCCAAAGCGGCGAACGGTGCGCTCGTCACGAAGTCGGGGCTGATGGTGGGGCTGGGCGAAACTGACGAGGAGCTGCTCGCGACCATGCGTGACCTGCGCGAGCATCGCGTAGAAGTGCTGACGATCGGGCAGTATCTCGCGCCGTCGAAGTTTCATTTACCGGTGAAGCGCTATGTGCATCCTGACGAATTTGCCGGGTTACGCGCGGCAGGCCTCGCGATGGGGTTTAGCGAGGTCGTTGCCGGGCCGCTCGTTCGTTCCTCGTATCACGCGGCGCAGACGGTGGAGTCGGCGCGACGAGCCGAGGCGGGGTGAGTCATGTTTGCAACTAACCGCCGAACGCATTTTGCGACAGCGGGCTACGCGCCTGCGCGCAAAAATCGCGTACTCACCCGGGAGAGATAGAGCAGGAGTCCCGCACCGGCAATCAACAGGCTCGCCATGTTGGCGAGCCAGAAGCCGCGCGCGCCCGTCGTCCAGGCGGGGATCGTGCCGGTCACGTCGAAGCCCAGCGCGTAGCCGCCGCCCAGCCCCACGCCCCAGAGCGCGATCGCATAGATGATGGTCGGCACGACTGCGACCTTGTAGGCGCGCAAGGCGAAGGCCGTCGTGATCTGCAGTGCGTCGAACACGTGATAGCAGGTGACGATGGCGACGAGCGGCATGGCGGCAATCGCCACGGCCGGGTCCGGCGTATAGCCGCCGATGATGAGTGGGCGCAGCACGAACACGATCGCGCCGTAGCAGCAGGCAATCGCCACAGCAGTCGCCACGCCGTGCCGCGCGAGCGTACGTGCCTCGGCCGGGCGATTGCCGCCCAGCGCCTGGGCGACGAGCGTCGAGGTCGCCACGCCGATCGACAGCGGCGTCATGTAGAGCACCGCGCCGATATTGCCGGCGATCTGATGTCCGGCGAGCGTGGTCGTGCCCATGCGCGCGATGAAGATCGCCATGAACGTGTACGACGTCACTTCGATGAGGTACGAAAGCCCCATCGGAATGCCGAGCTTGAGCAGTTCGGCCTGGCGCTTCCATTCGGGCCAGCAGAAGTGCTTGAAGATTTCGAACGGCGCGAATACGTCCACGCGCGTGAGCGCGACGGCCGCGCACAGCGCGAGTGCCCAGTTGATCGACGTGCTCGCGAGCGCGCAGCCCGGGCCGCCGAGCGCCGGCACGCCGAGTCCGCCGAAAATGAGCCACGTGTTGAGCGGCACCTTCAGCATGAGCGCGCCGACTTGCAGGAACATCACGAGGCGCGGCCGCCCCACGGCATTGGCGAGCGAGCCGTAGATGCGAAAGGCCAGCGCCGCGGGCAGCCCGAACGAAAGCAGCCGCAGATAGCCGACGGTGCGTTCGCGCAGCGCCTCGGGCGCGCGCGCGAGGTCGAGCAGCGGGCCGGGAAAATAGAGGATCGTGAAGCCGATCGCCATCAGCACGAGCGCGAGCCAGAACGCCTGGCGCACCTCGAGGCCGATCTCGGTATCCTTGCGCGCGCCGTAGAGCTGCGCCGCAACGGGCTGCAGCGCGCTGAGAATGCCTGTGAGGGCGATGTAGACCGAGACGTAGATCGACGAGCCGAGGCCCAGCGCTGCGAGGTCGAGCGCCGAGTAGCGGCCGACCATCGCGGTGTCGATCACGCCGAACGCGATAATCGCGAGCTGGCCAACCAGCACCGGCCACGCCAACGCGGCGATGCGCCGGACGTCGCCGACGAGCGTCGTCGTCACCGCGGCCTCAGTCCGGACGCTTGCGCCAGACATGCTTCTTGAGCGGCGGCGTCGGGCGGTCGATGCGCACGTACAGGCGGAAGCGCTCGTCGCGGTCGGCCGCGCGGCGGCCTTCCCACACGAGCTTCCACACGTAGTCCGGCATCGGGCTCGGCTCGCTGTAGTCCTGCGTGTCCTGGCGCAGGATCACGTCGCAGTCCTCGTTGAACGCGAAATGCATCTTGCCGAAGTACGCGAAGGTGGCGATCTGCGCGTCGCCGAGGCGCACGGGCGAGATGCACTGGTAGTCGGCGGGCAGGTGCGCGGCGATCTGCTCGGCGACGTCCTTGTAAGTCCGGCTGTAATTGACAACCGGCAGCCAGAGCGTCATGAGCAGCACCCACATGAGCGTGGTGCCGCCGCTAGAGAGCACGACGCTGCGCCACAGCACCTTCGGATGACGCGCCACGCGCCACTGCACGAGCACCATCCAGCACACGGTAACCGCCACCGCGCACACGAACGAGAGAATCTTGAACTGAGGTACGAACCCGGGCGCGAGGCGCGCGAGATTGCGCGCGAGCGGCGCGGGGAAGCCGGTCATGCCCGCGAGCCACACGAGCCACACGAAGGTGCCGAGTATCGTAAAGCTCAGCACCGCGAACCAGTCGATCGCGTTGATCGCGCCGCGCTTGAGCGTGGGCAGCGCGAAGGTCGCGAGCACCGAAAGCGCGGGCAGCACGAGCATGAAGAGCCGGTTCGATTCGTGGCTCTGCACGATCACGAGGATAAGCAGCGGCACGATCACCGACAACGGAATCGCGATGTGCGGTTTGCGACGCAGTCCGGCCCAGCTCACGAAGGCCCAGATCGCAAGCGGCCACGCCGGCCAGGTGAAGAGCGGCAGGTTCTTGGCTGCGTAGCGCAGCACGTAGCCCGGCGGGCCCGCGAAGGCGTTGACGTTGGTGTGCGCCCACTGGTTGAGAAACCAGACGGCGTCGTCGGGGTAGAGGTGCAGCGCCAGCAGCGGCCACGAGGCCGACACCGCGAGCGCCACGGGCAGGCCCGCGACGAGCAGCCAGCGTGAGCGCGTTTCGGGTGCGATGGCGAGCATGGCGAGCGTGCCGATCAGGAGCGCGCCCACGAGCACGGGGCCGCTCGACAGCATCACGATGCCGAGCGCGAGGCCCCACCAGAGGGCGCCCTGAACCGGCTTGTCGATCGCGCGCACGATGCCGTACACGACCATGGCGATGCCCACGAACTGCATGAGCTGCGGCGTGGTTTCGTGACCGCGCTCGGCGAGACCGAAACAGGCGAGCAGAATGAGCAGGGCCCCGTCACCGAGGGTGCGGCCGTAGTCGCGCGGCTCGGGCTCGCCGCCGAATGCGTACTTGAACGGCTGGACTTCGGGGCGCCGGCCCAGCAGATACGCGCTGTACCAGACGAACGCGCAGGCGA
Source organism: Paraburkholderia acidiphila (assembly GCF_009789655.1). GTDB lineage: Bacteria > Pseudomonadota > Gammaproteobacteria > Burkholderiales > Burkholderiaceae > Paraburkholderia > Paraburkholderia acidiphila. The sequence goes on along the minus strand of NZ_CP046909.1, from coordinate 1,697,419 downwards.
GGCAGAACAACACGCCCGTGGCGATACGCGAGGCGTTGCTCGCGTCGACCCACGGTGCGAACAGACGAATGCAGGCGGCGCCCAGCCAGTAGCCGAGCGGACCGTTTTCAGTGACGTACTTGCCGACGAGGTTCGGCAGCAGCCAGTCGTGCGAGGTGCCGCCGGCCATCGTCCACATCACGCCGAAGCCCGCCGCATCCTCGTTCTTCCACGGGTCGCGGCCAAAGAGGCCGAACGCCGCGAAGACGATACAGATGGTCAGCAGCAGCCAGCGCGGCAGGGCGCTGGTGGCGGAGGCGGTCAGTCGAATGGCTGGCTTCATGCAGTACGAAGGGAGACGGGTAAACCGGGCGTGCTTGAGCAGGTGGCTCACACGCGCGGATCAAGCGGGCATGCGCGGCAGACGGTACACCCGGCCGTGCGCCGCGGAGCAATCCGGCATTCTAGCCGGGCCGGCGACCGCGCGTCACGGCGTTAGCCGCGTATTCATCCAACGAAATATCTGAAAAGGGGCAGTAAGTCGCACCCGCCTGGCTGCCCGGATGGCGCAACGGTGGCGCAGGCAACAAAAAAGGGCAGCGTACGCTGCCCTTTTGTGCACATTCAAAGCGGAACCGGCCAGGAGCCGGTGCGGCGTCGTGCTTACTTGCCGGCCTTGCCCGAGGCGCGCGCGCCGAACTTCTTGTTGAACTTCTCGACACGGCCTGCCGTGTCCATGATCTTTTGCGTGCCCGTGTAGAACGGATGCGATTCCGACGACACTTCGATCTTGGCGAGCGGGTAGGTCTTGCCGTTGAATTCGGCGGTTTCGCGCGTCTGGATCGTCGAGCGGGTCACGAACTTGAAGTCGTTCGAAACGTCGATGAACAGAACTTCGCGGTAATCCGGGTGAATGCCTTGTTTCATGGTTATTCCTTAAATCTGGCGGTAGCCAACCCGCGTGCGGACAACACCATGTTGCCGACTTTGCTCGCGCGAGCCACTTACCCAAGGGTCGAAAAACGGCGATTATGCCAGATAATCAGCCGGTTGGCGAATTTTAGATGGTCCTGCGCGCCAGGTTTCAGGCCGGTTGGCCGTCCAGTGCGCCTACGCGTGCCGGGTCCTGACGGTAATAGCGCGCAAGCAGCCGGTAAAGCTCGGGATATTCCGCCTCGAACGCCTTCGGCTTGACGAAAAGCGCCTCGCTGCACACCGCAAAGAACTCCGACGGATGGTCGGCGGCATAGGGATCGATCAGCGAATCGCGCTCGAAGCGCGCCCAGCGGCGCTCCGGCACGGCGTCCACCTTGTCGCAGAACTGGTCGTAGGCGTTGTCGAACACGTCGGCCCACGTCTGCGCGTCGAGCGGCGCATGCCAGCGCCGAAAGAGGGGCGGATGACCGTCGGCCTCCCCGTTGAGCATATCGATCTTGTGCGCGAATTCGTGGATCACAACGTTGTACGCGTCGCTGCCATCGGTCATCTGCGCGTCTTCCCACGAGAGGATCACGGGGCCGCCTTCCCAGGCCTCGCCGCTCGCGTCGTGTTCGACCTCGTGGACCACGCCATCCTCGTCCTCCACGGTTTTGCGGATCACGAACTCCCCCGGATAGACGACGACGCCCACCCAGCCCTTGTAGAGGTCGAGCGAAAGGTTGAGCACAGGCAGCGACGCTTGTACGGCGATCGCCACGGTCATCGGGTCGGTCAGTTCGAGATCGTGCGCTGTCGAGAACTCTTTTTGCGCAATGAAGAGGCTCGTCAGCTCGCGCAGGCGCGCGAGGTCGGCGGCGTCGAGGTGCTTGAGGAATGGCAGCCCATTGACCGTAGCCTGCCAAAGCGCGTCGTCGATCGCGTAGGTGCGCAGCGCTTTTTCGCGGCGGCGCGTGCCGAGCCAGTGAGAGAGTTTCGAAAGCATCGCTGGGTGTGTTTTCCCGTGCGTCTGGATGTCGTTCAGTCGATTTGCTTTTGCCACGCGGCGAAGATGCCGCCGCACACCGCCACGCCGATCAGGAAGTAAAACCCGTCGAGCGAACTCAGAAAGCTCGCCTGCTGCGCGACCATCCGGCTCACCTGCGCGAGCGCGAGTCCATGCGCTTCGCTCGCGGACCGGCCCATGAGTTCGAACGAATGCGTTAGCGCAGCATAGGTGCTCTGAAACATCGGGTTGAACGGATTCACGAATTCAGCGAGCCGCGTTTGGTGCAGCGCGAGCCGGTGCTGCTCGACGATGATAACCGTGGCGGTGGCGAACGATATCGTCAACTGCCTGACGACGTTTTTCAAGCGGTAACCGTGTGTGAATTCCTCGATCGCGAATATACGGAACGTGAGATTCGCAACGGGCAGCACGATGAAGAGCAGCAGCAGGCCGCGCAGCAGCAGCGGCGGGATGAGCCACGCTTCGCTCGCATCGGGCGTGAGCCGCGTCATCCAGAACGAGATGAGCGCCGAGAGCACGAACCCGGGCACGATGATCCACTTCTTGTGCGTGATGAACTTCGCGTAGCGGAAATAGAAGAAGAGTGCGCCGGCCGAGATGAGCGACGTGACGCCGGTGAGGCGTCCGGCGTTTTCGACGGGGTAGTTGAATCCGCCTTCGAGCAGCCGTGAGACCAGGTAGCTGAGCGCCGTGCTCAGGTAGTAGTAGGCCATGTAGAGCAGCAGGCCCACCTGGAACGGTTTCTCGCGTAACGCGTGCAGCCGCATGAGCGGCTTGGGGTGATGCCACTGGTGCCAGCCGAACCAGGCGAGCGCGGTGATGCCGACGAGCGTGAGCAGGATGATTTCCGGCGACGCGCTGAAGAGTTCGAAGCGCACCTGCTGCATGGCGATTTGCAGCGCGCCCTGCGCGAACGCGAAGATGATGTACGGCCAGAAGTGCGCTTCGCCGCGCTCCTCGGGCAGCACGTGACCGGTATCGGGCAGCGCGAGCAGGGCCAGCACGGCATAGAGCACGCCTGCGGGCGCGGAAAAGGCGAACAGGGCGCGCCAGTCGAAATGCGCAACGAACTGGCCGCCCACGAGCGGTGCGAGCGCGCTGGAGAGCACGATGAGAATGAGGAACGCGCGCGTCGCGACCGGGCGTTGCTGCGGCGTGAAGCTGATCTGGATGAGGATGCGGCAGGTGCCCATCATCGGGCCGATGAAATAGCCCTGAAATCCGCGCGCGAAGGCGAGTTCGATCGACGATTCGCACAGTGCGGCCGCGATCGCGCCGGCGGAATAGAGCAGCAGGCAGCTTGCCACGTAGCGCCGGTAGCCCATGCGCTCCACCCACCATTGCTGCTGCAGGATGCCCAGCACGGCACAGACGGCGTAGGCGCTCGACGACCAGACGAGCTCGTCGGGCGAAGCGTTGATACCGCCCGCAATATGACTCGTGAAGAACGAAAAGATCGCGTTGTCGTAGTAATCGAGGCCGGTCGCGAGGGCGAGCACCCAAGGGAAAAAGTCGCCGCGCAGGCGCGCCGCGCTGAAGATCGGCTCGCGGGGTTGGGCCGTGCTCATGCCGGGTCGTGGTCGTCGCGTGCTTTGCCAGAAGGCTCTGCCGACTTGCTGTCCTTGCCGCTCGCGGCCGCCTTGCGGCGCCGCGTGGCGGCGAGGCGCTGCTCGATCAGCTGATCGGAGGGCTCGCCCGCCAGGCGCCGCTGCAGGTAGTCGAGGTCATCGGCAAGCTCCGCGCGTACCGTCTGCGCTTCCTTCAACTCGCGGCGCACGTCCGTAACGCGCGTGTCCAGCGTTGCGATCTGCTGCGCGAGCGCATCGGCGATGTGCTGCAGCGACTCCTGCGAATAGCGCCGGCGGCCTTCGCCAACCTGTTCGAGCGGCCGCTTGAGCATTTCGGTGATGCCGTGCAACGAAAAGCCGAGCGCGCGCAGCCGCAGGATGCGCGAAAACTGCTCGAGGTCGTGCTCGTCGTAGAGCCGGTAGCGGCCTTCGCTGCGCGAGGGGCTGACGAGCCCGCGCTCTTCGTAATATTTAAGCGTGCGCGGCGTGACGTTGAGCCGCTCGGCGGCGTCGCGCACCGTGAGCAGCGCGGGAGAATCCTTGGGCATGGGGCACTCTTTTCTCGCCGTGAGGCGACCAGGACATGCCGCGCATTATAGTTCAACGTGAACGTTCACGTACAGGTTGTGGCATGCAACGATGCGATGCCGGAAAAGAAAAACGCCCGCGAATTCGCGGGCGTTTTGCGCTGAATCAAGCGGGCGAGGGTTTTAGCCGCCGCGGCGCATCATGTCGAAGAACTCGGAGTTGTTCTTCGTCTGACGGATCTTGTCGAGCAGGAATTCCATGGCCTCGACTTCGTCCATGTCGTGGATGAACTTGCGCAGCACCCAGATCTTCTGGAGGATGTCCGGCTTGATCAGCAGCTCTTCGCGGCGCGTGCCCGACTTGTTCAGGTTGATCGACGGGTAGACGCGCTTTTCCGCGAGACGGCGCTCGAGGTGCACTTCCATGTTGCCGGTGCCCTTGAACTCTTCGTAGATCACGTCGTCCATGCGGCTGCCGGTTTCGATCAGCGCCGTGCCGATGATGGTGAGCGAGCCGCCTTCTTCGATATTGCGCGCGGCGCCGAAGAAGCGCTTCGGACGCTGGAGCGCGTTGGCGTCCACACCGCCCGTGAGCACCTTGCCCGATGCGGGCACGACGGTGTTGTAGGCGCGGGCGAGACGCGTGATCGAGTCGAGCAGAATCACGACGTCGTGCTTCATTTCGACGAGGCGCTTGGCCTTTTCGATCACCATTTCGGCGACCTGCACGTGGCGCGCAGCCGGTTCGTCGAAGGTCGAGGCGATCACTTCGCCCGCCACCGAGCGCTGCATTTCGGTCACTTCTTCCGGACGCTCGTCGATCAGCAGCACGAACAGGACCACGTCGGGGTGGTTCTGCTTGATGGCGTGCGCGATGTGCTGGAGCATCACGGTTTTACCGGACTTGGGCGAAGCGACCAGCAGGCCGCGCTGACCCTTGCCGATAGGCGCGATCATGTCGATGATGCGGCCCGTCACGTTCTCCTCACCGCGCATCTCGCGCTCGAGCAGCAGCACCTTGTTCGGGTGCAGCGGCGTGAGATTCTCGAACATGATCTTGTGCTTCGAGGCTTCGGGCGCCTGGCCGTTGACCTTGTCGACCTTTACAAGCGCGAAGTAGCGTTCGCCGTCCTTCGGCGTGCGCACTTCACCTTCGATCGTGTCGCCGGTATGCAGGTTGAAGCGGCGGATCTGCGACGGGCTGATATAGATATCGTCCGTGCTGGCGAGATACGAGGTTTCCGGCGAGCGCAGGAAGCCGAAGCCGTCGGGGAGCACTTCGAGCGTGCCGTCGCCGAAGATCGTTTCGCCCGTCTTGGCGCGCTTTTTGAGAATGGCGAACATGAGTTCCTGCTTGCGCAGGCGGTTCGCATTTTCGATCTCGAGGCCATTGGCCATCTCGATCAATTCGGACACGTGCTGAGACTTGAGCTCGGAAAGATGCATACGGAGAACCCGTCGGGGAGGATGCGACGAAAAGAATGGGGGAAAAGAAGCGAGCGGAACCGCTCAAGGACTTTTGGTTGAAACTTTGCTTGAAGCTTCGCTTGAAACTTTTATAAGGGCGCCGGATAGACGCTTTATGAATTCTAGCATAGCACACGCCAGAAACCGTCAGTGAAGACCGACAGCAACTTTCGAGGTGTTTTTATGGTGCGTGTTGTCGCGTGACAACACGCACCTTTGCGCGGCTCACCCGTTGCTGGCCGGACGATGCGCCCGGGCGGGCAGCAGGCGGCCAGCGAAGAAGTTACAGGTGGCTGTCCAGGAACGCGGTGAGCTGCGACTTCGAGAGCGCGCCGACCTTCTGCGCCGCGACGGCGCCGTTCTTGAAGAGGATCAGCGTGGGGATGCCGCGCACGCCGAACTTCACCGGCGTCGACTGGTGCTCGTCGACGTTGATCTTCGCGATCTGAAGGCGGTCGCCATAATCCTTCGCGACTTCATCGAGAATCGGCGCGATCATCTTGCACGGACCACACCACTCGGCCCAGAAGTCCAGCAGCACGGGCTTGTCGGATTTCACGACGTCCTGTTCGAACGATGCGTCGCTGATATGCTTGATTTGTTCGCTCATTGTATGAATACCTCTTTCGATTCGAGGCTGAGTAAATTGCTCGCCACGATACACCAAAACTGAAAATTCATCCGGGGCCGCCAGGGCGGCCAGACCGAACCCGAGTCATACGTCCGAATCACACGCCATCCGCACGAAAACCACGTGGCCCAGCCAATTGCCGACGCCAGTGTAGCCTAAATCCCTATGCGTTGCCGACGGTGATAGTACTCATGCCGCAAGCAGGGTTTCCGTCCTGCAGCCCACATTCGGCGGGATATTCCGGCGGCGGCGCGAGCATTTTCGCGGGGCCTTTTCGCGCGACGACTCGTGCTCCTGCACGCTATCTGGAGGCGGTGCGGGCCGTTGCAAGAGGGCGCGCTGCATGGCGCGCAAGTATTGTCCGGAGCGGCTCGGCACGTTTTTTTCGCACTGCAGCAGTCGCATTGCTGCGCGACCGATGTTAGAATGCGCCGTGACGGGCCTCCTCGCATGGAGGGGCGGTCAACCTGGTCAGGTCGGGAACGAAGCAGCCACAGCCGTTTTCCGCCAGTGCCGAGGGTCAGGCTCGTCACCTTCCTCTTTTTCTTCCGGTTTTTCCCCCAATACGACATTTACGCCGCGCAATTGAGTGCGCGACGCGGTGCTTCGTTCGTCGTGTTTTTCAAGCCTTCATCGCCGCTGTTTGGCTCTCCGCAATCGCTGCTGTCGCCATTGCGCGGCGGCCGCGGGATGCGTATTGGCCGCCTTTCGATTCATCTGGACGCGCGGGCGTTGCTGATACAATTTCCGGATGACCTATCAAGTTCTCGCACGCAAGTGGCGACCGAAGGATTTCGCTTCGCTCGTCGGACAGGAGCACGTGGTGCGCGCGCTCACGCATGCACTCGACGGCGGCCGCCTGCACCACGCGTATCTCTTCACGGGCACGCGCGGCGTGGGCAAGACGACGCTGTCGCGGATCTTCGCCAAGGCGCTCAACTGTGAGACCGGCGTGACGTCGAAGCCGTGCGGCGTGTGCCGTGCGTGCCGGGAAATCGACGAAGGGCGCTTTGTCGATTACGTCGAGATGGATGCGGCGAGCAACCGCGGCGTGGACGAGATGGCCGCGCTGCTCGAGCGTGCGGTCTATGCGCCGGTCGATGCGCGCTTCAAGGTCTACATGATCGACGAAGTGCACATGCTCACGAACCACGCCTTCAACGCGATGTTGAAGACGCTGGAAGAGCCGCCGCCGCATGTGAAGTTCATCCTCGCGACGACCGATCCGCAGAAGATTCCGGTTACGGTGCTGTCGCGCTGTCTGCAATTCAATTTGAAGCAGATGCCGGCGGGCAACATCGTCGAGCATCTCACGCACATTCTCGGTGAAGAGAAGGTCGAGTTCGAGCAGCAGGCGCTGCGCCTGCTCGCGCGCGCGGCCGACGGCTCGATGCGCGACGCACTCTCGCTCACCGACCAGGCCATCGCCTATTCGGCCAACCAGGTCACCGAAGAAGCAGTGCGCGGCATGCTCGGCGCGCTCGATCAAAGCTATCTCATTCGGCTGATCGACGCGCTCGTGTCCGGCGACGGCGCAAACGTACTCGCCATCGCGGACGAAATGGCGCTGCGCAGCCTGTCGTTCTCCACGGCGCTGCAGGATCTCGCGAGTCTGTTCCACCGCATCGGCTGGGCGCAATTCGCGCCTTCGTCGGTGCTCGACGAGTGGCCCGAAGCCGACGACATCCGCCGTTTTGGCGAGGCGTTGAGCCCGGAACAAGTCCAGCTCTTCTACCAGATCGCGACGCTCGGCCGCAGCGAACTCGGCCTCGCGCCCGACGAATACGCGGGCTTCACGATGACGCTGCTGCGCATGCTCGCGTTCGAGCCTTCCGTGAGCGCGGGCAACGTGGGCAGTGCGCCGGCTTCGAAACCCGCTGTGGCGGGCACGGGCGCGCGTGCAGCCGCTCCAGTTGTGGCGTCGGCGCGTAGCGCCTCGTCTGCCGTTGCGCAGCCGGTCGCGACGAAGCCGGCAGCCGTGGTGCCGTCGACGGTAGAGGCCGCTGCGGCGAAGGCGCCCGTTGTCGAACCGCAAGCGAGTGCGCCTGCGCCGCTCGTCAAGCCGGCTGCCGAAGCGCGCGTCGTGCCTCCCTGGGAGGACGAAGGCGAGTCCGCAGCGAACGCGAGCACAGCGCCGCAAGATGCGGCTGCCGCAGTGGTCGAGCCGGCCGCGGATGCTCCCGCCCTGGCAGAAGAGACGCCAGCCGCTCAACGCGCGGCCGCTGCGCCTGCGCCGCAAACCGAAGCGCGTGAAGAACCTGCCGCTGTGGCGTCCGCGCGCGGTGGCGCGAGCGCTGCGCTCGACGTGCTGCGCAACAAGGGCATGCGCGTGGCCACTGGCCGCGCTCCCGCTGCTGCCGCCAGCGCGGCCGCTCCGGCGCCCGCGCCGAAGGCTGCGCCGCGTATGGAAGTGAAGGTGCCGACGCCCGATCCGGCTCGCCGCGCCGCCGCCGCGCAGGAAGCCCAGTCGCGCCAGCCGGCGAGCAACGCCAATGCGCAGCAAGACGCCTCGGGCGCGCCGCCGTGGGACGATATCCCGCCCGACGACTATGTGCCGCTCGGCGCCGACGACGCGTATTTCGCGCCGCCCGACGACGGTTTCGTGTCTGCCTACGACAGCGCGCCCACGCCGCGCGCCGCCGCATCGGTGCCGACGCCGTCGCCGGCCGTGGTCGATGTGAGCAAGCTGCCGCCGGGCATTCCGCTCGATCCGATCGGCTTTACGGGCGACTGGCCCGCGCTTGCCGCCACGCTAACGCTGAAGGGCATTTCGTACCAGCTCGCCTTCAACAGCGAACTGACGGCGCTCGAAGGCACGCTGCTCAAACTGAGCGTGCCGGTGCCGCAGTATGCCGAAGCTTCGCAGGTCGCGAAGCTCAAGACGGCGCTCGCCGAGCGTCTTGGCAAGACCGTTGAAGTGAGCGTGGAAGTCGGCCCCGCGCGCCGTACGGCGGCCGCGCTCGACGCCGCGGACCGCGCCCAGCGTCAACGCGAAGCCGAGCGCGAGATCGGCACCGATCCTTTCGTGCAGCAACTGATTCGCGACTTCGGCGCGAGCATCGTGCCGGGCTCGATCCGGCCGGTCGCGCCGGATGCCGCATCGGGCGGCAGTCAGGCCGCCCACTGATTTGCGCCGCGTGGCGCGGCAAGCGTCGCGCGCTTTTGAGCGCATCGATTCGAACGACTACGATCCAGAAGGAGCAGTGACTATGTTGAAAGGCCAACTCGCAGGGCTCATGAAGCAAGCCCAGCAGATGCAGGAAAACATGAAGAAGATGCAGGAGCAGCTTGCCCAGATCGAAGTCGAAGGTCAGGCTGGCGCCGGTCTCGTCAAGGTCACGATGACCTGCCGCAACGACGTGCGCCGCGTGTCGATCGATCCGAGCCTGCTCGCGGACGACAAGGACATGCTCGAAGACCTCGTGGCCGCGGCGTTCAACGACGCGGTGCGCAAGGCCGAAGCCACGTCGCAGGAAAAGATGGGCGGCATGACCGCCGGTCTGCCGCTGCCGCCGGGCTTCAAGATGCCGTTCTAAGGCACGTTGCGAGCGCCGCGTCTGCTTCTGGCAGGCCGGCGCCCGCGCGTCTCGCGTGCGTGGCCGTGGCTGGTACGGCTGCGCAGGCGGTGGCGTCGAGGCGTCAACCGCACCAGGCAGCAAGTCGCAGCAAGAAGCCATATTCGCTTCAAACCCCGTCGCGCATCTCGCGCTGAATCCGCATGAAACAACCTTCCGCTCTCGCCGCTCTCGTCGAGGCGCTGCGCGTGTTGCCCGGCGTCGGGCCGAAGTCTGCGCAACGCATGGCGTATCACCTGATGCAACACGACCGCGACGGCGCCGAAAAGCTCGGCAACGCGCTGCTGTTCGCCACCGAGAATCTGAAGCATTGCGAGAAGTGCAACACCTTCACCGAAGCTCAGGTCTGCGAAACGTGTCTGGACGAGGAGCGTGACCCCACGCTCCTGTGCGTGGTCGAAACGCCGGCCGACCAGATCATGCTCGAACAGACCATGACGTACCGCGGTTTGTATTTCGTGCTGATGGGACATCTGAGTCCGCTCGATGGCATCGGTCCGAAAGAGATCCATTTCGACCGCCTTGTGAAGCGTGCGTCGGACGGCGTCGTCAAGGAAGTGGTGCTCGCAACCAATTTCACGAACGAGGGCGAGGCGACAGCCCACTATCTTGGCCAGACGCTCAAGGCGCGCGGACTCGCCGTCACGCGGCTCGCGCGCGGCGTGCCGGTAGGCGGCGAGCTCGAATACGTCGACGCCGGCACCATTGCGCGGGCCATGCTCGACCGGCGCTCGATGTAGCGTTTCGCCATGCCTTGGCACCGCATGCCGGACAGAATGAAAGGAGACACCATGAGCGCAGCCGCCGATTCCTCCGAATCGCAACCAAACGCATCCGCAGCCAAAGGCACAGGGCCGCTCGCGGGCGTGAAAGTCCTCGAACTCGGCACGCTGATTGCCGGTCCCTTCGCCGCGCGCTTTCTCGGCGAGTTCGGCGCCGAGGTCATCAAGATCGAAGACCCCAAGGGCGGCGACCCGCTGCGCAAATGGCGCAAGCTCTACCCGGAAGCGGGCGGCACGTCGCTCTGGTGGGCCGTGCAGGCGCGCAACAAGAAGTCGGTCACGGTGAATCTCAAAGCCGAAGAGGGCAAGGAGATCGTGCGGCGCCTCGCGAAGGAGGCCGATATCGTCATCGAGAACTTCCGGCCCGGCCTGCTCGAAAAGCTCGGGCTCGGCTACGACGTGCTCTCGAAGGAGAATCCCGGTCTCGTGATGGTGCGCCTGTCCGGCTACGGCCAGACCGGCCCGTACCGCGACCGTCCGGGCTTCGGCGCGATCGCCGAATCGATGGGCGGTCTGCGTCATATCACGGGCTACCCCGACTTGCCGCCGCCGCGCATCGGCATTTCGATCGGCGACTCGATCGCGGCGCTGCACGGCGTGATCGGCGCGATGATGGCGCTCCATCACCGCAACATGAACGGCGGCAGAGGCCAGATCGTCGATGTCGCGCTCTACGAGGCCGTGTTCAACATGATGGAGAGCGTCGTGCCCGAGTACGGTGTGTACGGCATGGTGCGCGAGCGCACCGGCGCGTCGCTGCCGGGCATCGTGCCGTCGAATACGTATCCGTGCCGCGACGGCAGCATCGTGATCGGCGGTAACAGCGATCCGATTTTCAAGCGCTTGATGATGGCAATCGAGCGCGCGGACCTCGCCAACGATCCGCAGCTCGCGCACAACGACGGCCGCGTGCCGCGCACGGCGGAGATCGACGGCGCGATCGCGGCATGGCTTTCCACGCGCACCATCAACGAAGCGCTCGACGTGCTCAACGCCGCCGACGTGCCCGTGGGCCGAATCTACAGCGTGGCCGACATGTTCGCGGATCCGCAGTTCGCGGCGCGCCAGATGATCCAGCAGTTCCGCTGGCAGGCGCCGGGCGAGAAGGAAGGCGAGGGCGTGGACATCGCGCTGCCGTCAGTCACGCCCAAGCTCTCGGCAACGCCCGGCGACACGCGCTGGCTCGGGCCCGCGCTGGGCGAGCACACCGATGAAGTCCTGCAAGCGTTGGGCTACGACGCGGACCACATCGCACGCTTGCGCGAACAACAAATCGTTTAGCAACGCTGGCATCATGCAAAACGGCTCGCACATCGCGAGCCGTTTTCGTTTTGCTTGCCGCGTTGCAGGCAACGCTCAGGGCTCGATCACGATCTTGCCCGTCACCTTGCGCGAAGCCATGTCCTTGAGCGCCTGCGCTGTGTCGGCAAGCTTATAGCGCATCGAGACGTACGGTTTGAGTTTGCCTTCGCCGATCCAACCCACCATTTGCGCGAACGCCGCCGCATTGTGCTGCGGCTCGCGGCGCGCGAAATCGCCCCAGAACACGCCGACGAGGCTCGCGCCCTTGAGCAGCGCGAGGTTGAGCGGCAGTTTGGGAATCTCGCCATTCGCGAAGCCCACCACGAGATAGCGCCCGCGCCAGCCGATGCTGCGGAAAGCAGGTTCCGCATACTCGCCGCCCACCGGGTCATAGATCACATCGGGACCCTTGCCGTCAGTGAGCGCCTTGACACGCTCGCGCAAGTCCTCGGTGCTGTAGTTGATGGTGGCGTCCGCACCGAAGCGGCGGCAGACTTCGAGCTTCTCCTCACTCGAGGCCGCCGCGATCACGCGCGCGCCGAGCACCTTGCCGATCTCCACCGCGGCGAGCCCCACGCCGCCCGCCGCGCCGAGCACGAGCATCGTTTCGCCTGCGCGCAGCGCGGCGCGGTCGACCACGGCGTGGTGCGACGTGCCATACGCAAGCGTGAAGGCGGCGGCCGTCGCGAAGTCGGCTTGCTCAGGCAGCGCCACGCACGCCGATGCGTCCGCAAGCGCCTGCTCGGCGAATGCGCCAGTGCCCACGTACGCCACCACGCGCGTGCCCGGCGCGAGCTTCACGCCTTCGCCCGCGGCACGCACTACGCCTGCGAGCTCGGCGCCGGGCGTGAAGGGCAGCGGCGGCTTCATCTGATACTTGTTCTCGATGATGAGCACGTCGGGGAAGTTGACGGCCGCGGCTTTCACGTCGATCACGACCTGCCCTGGGCCCGGCACGAGGTCGGGCGAGTCTTCGAGCGTGAGCGAGTCGGGCGGCCCGTACTGGTTGCAGCGGATTGCGCGCATCGTGTCTCCTGTCTTATCCGGTTCGGTTGCTTTCAGGTGCATCGGTCATGGATTCGCTACAGCGGGACAGTGTACGGCAATCTCGCCTGATGCGAACGATCGTGCGATTTATTTCGTGTCGCTGACAAGTGTCTTTCCACGCGTACCGCGAATGCGAACGCGTCGCGGATCGGCAGGGGTTATCGACGTTCAACGCAGGCTCCAACGCGCGCTGCCGCAAGGGTCGGGCTGTCGTTCGCGTGCCTTCTTTCCTCGGTTACAATCGCTCGATGCGAATACTACTCAGCAACGACGACGGTTATCTCGCCCCCGGCCTGGCCGCGCTCTACGAAGCGCTCAAGCCGCTCGGCGAAGTCACGGTCATGGCGCCCGAGCAGAACTGCAGCGCCGCATCGAACTCGCTTACGCTGTGGCGCCCGCTGTCGGTGTTGCGGTCTGCGAGCACCGGCTTCTACTACGTGAACGGCACGCCCACCGACTCCGTGCACATCGCGCTCACGGGCATGCTCGACCAGCAGCCCGACCTCGTGGTCTCCGGCATCAACAACGGCCAGAACATGGGCGAGGACACGCTGTACTCGGGCACGGTGGCCGCGGCAACCGAAGGCATCATGTTCGGCATACCGGCCATTGCGTTTTCGCTCGTCGACAAGGACTGGGTGCATCTCGATTCCGCTGCGCGCGTCGCAGCCGAGATCGTGGCGCATTACCTCGCGAACCCGTTGCCGGGCCATCCGCTGCTGAACGTCAATATCCCGAACCTGCCGTACGACGAGCTTGGCGATTGGCGCGTCACGCGCCTCGGCAAGCGTCATCCTTCGCAGCCCGTGATCCGCGAGACCAACCCGCGCGGCGAGCCGATCTACTGGATCGGGCCGTCGGGCAGCGCGCGCGACGCGAGCGAGGGCACGGACTTCCACGCGGTGTCGAACGGCCACGTGTCGATCACGCCGCTGCAACTCGATCTCACCCATACGCAGATGCTGTCCGCGACGCACGACTGGGCGCGCAAGGGCGGCAGCGTTTCATGACGGGCGAGCGCACGAAGCGTTTTCCGCTCGGGCTCGCGGATCTCGTGCGCGAGCCGCGCCGGCGCGACGCGCGCCCGGGCGACGCACGCACGCCGCTCGCGGGCGCGGGCAACAGCAGCGCCTCGAAACCGGGCGTCGGTCCGCTCGCGAAGCCGGGCGCGAAGCTCGGCGCGCCGGCCGTTGCGAAGTCCACGGCAAGCACGCCGTTCAAGGCGCCGCCTGCGAAGCCGGCCAATGCGAAGCCGCTGAGCGCAAAGCCGGCAAGTTCGATCAAGCCCGCGCATCCTGCTGCCAACTCGGCTGCGCCGCGCGCAGCAATGCCAGGCGGTGCGAGTGCGCCGCGTCCTGCCGTTGCCGTCACGGGGGCGCCCGGCGTTGCACTGAACGGCGCGCATGCGCTGACTTCGGAACGCATACGCGAACGCATGGTCGAACGCCTGCGTGCAAACGGCATTGCCGATGCGCGCGTGCTCCAGGCGCTCGCGGCCGTGCCGCGCCACATGTTCATCGACCCGGGTCTGGCGACCCAGGCCTACGAAGATGCGGCGTTGCCGATCGGTCATCACCAGACTATCTCGAAGCCTTCCGTGGTCGCGCGCATGCTCGAACTCGCGGGCGCGGGCCGTGTGCTGGAGCGCGTGCTGGAAATCGGCACCGGCTGCGGCTATCAGGCGGCCGTGCTGAGCCAGATTGCGCGCGACGTGTATTCCATTGAACGCATCAAGCCGTTATACGAGCGCGCGAAGACGAATCTTCGTCCGCTGCGTATCCCGAATATCCGCTTGCACTACGGCGACGGACGGCTCGGTTTGCCGTCGGCGGCGCCGTTCGACGCGATCGTGATCGCCGCCGCCGGCTTCGACGTGCCGCAGGCGCTGCTCGAGCAACTCGCCATCGGCGGGAAGCTCGTGGCGCCCGTGGCGGTGTCCGGCATGCAGGGTGCCGCCGGCGAAGCGACGCAGGTCCTCACGCTCGTGGAGCGCACGGGGCCGGCACAGTGGCGGGAGTCACGCCTGGATCGCGTTTTCTTTGTCCCCTTAAAATCTGGAGTGATCTGAATCCGATGAGTATGTTGCGCGCGATCAAAAGAAACCGCCGAAACAGCCCGAACGTCGACCTGCCCGCAGCCACGCTGATCGCAGCCCAGCGCGGCACCGCGGTCGTCGCACTCTGCCTTCTGGCCGCATGCGCCACGCGACTCGATCAGGCACCTGTGGTGGACCGCACCGCGCCGCTCGGCACGGCGGCTGCGCAGCCGCCGGTGCCGCTCGGGCCGCCGCCTCCGGGATACTACCGGGTGAAGCCGGGCGATACTCTCTATAGGATTGCGCTCGAAAACGGCCAGAATTATCGCGACATCGCGACGTGGAACAATCTCACCAATCCGAATCAGATTGAAGTGGATCAGTTGTTGCGCGTCGTGCCGCCGGGTGCGAATCCGTCGGCGTACACGCCGGGTGTTGTGACCGCGCCGGTTCCGGGCGTGGGCGCAGCACCGGGTGCACCGGCAGCGCTCGCGCCTGCACAGCCGCCGATCTACGGCTCGGGTGCGAACGCATCGGCGCCCACGGCTGCCGTGCCGCCGCAGCCGGGTGCAAGCGGCGGTGACATGGCTGCGGCGCCGGGCGGCAACATCGCGCTCGCGTGGCCGGTGCGTGGTCCAGTGCTCAACGGCTTCGACGATACGAAGAACAAGGGCATCAATATCGGCGGTGCGCCAGGCGATCCTGTCAAGGCCGCTGGCGATGGACGCGTGGTTTATGCCGGAAATGGGCTGCGCGGTTACGGCAATCTCATTATCATCAAGCATGACGCGACGTTTCTGACCGCGTATGCACACAACCGGACTTTGATGGTAAAAGAAGGGGATGCGGTCACCAAAGGTCAGAAGATCGCCGAAATGGGCAATACCGACTCGGACCGGGTGATGCTGCATTTCGAAGTACGCCGTCAGGGTAAGCCCGTCGACCCACTGAAGTACTTGCCGCCGCAATAAAAGCGAGCCGACCATGCCGAAATCGAAGCGCCGTCTGCAGCAATCCGAGTCTGACAGCCAAGCCGCCCAGGTTTCGGTGGAGGACGGCGCGCAGGCGGGCGACGACGACGCATCGCCCGACCTCGACGGCGGCCGCGAATTCGAGGAGCGCGAGGAACGTGAAGAGCGCGATTCCGCAGCCGACGAAGGCGGCTCGGGCGAGGGCGCCGAAACGGCCGAAGCTGCGCCCGACGCCGACGATTTCCGCGCCATGCTGCAGGCCGAACTCACGGCCGACACCATTCAGCATTATCTGAACCGGATCAGCGTGAAGCCGCTCCTCACGGTCGAGGAGGAGCAGCGCTACTCGCGCCTCGCCAAGGCCGGCGAGTTCGAGGCGCGTCAGGTCATGATCGAGCGCAATCTGCGCCTCGTCGTCAGCATTGCCAAGGGTTATCTCAATCGCGGCGTGCCGCTGCTCGACCTGATCGAGGAGGGCAACCTCGGCCTCATGCACGCGATCGAGAAGTTCGATCCCACGCGCGGCTTTCGTTTCTCGACGTATGCGACCTGGTGGATCCGCCAGAGCATCGAGCGCGCCATCATGAATCAGGCGCGCACCGTGCGCTTGCCGGTGCATGTGATCCGCGAGCTCAACCAGGTGCTGCGCGCGAAGCGCCATCTGGAGAAGAATTCGCTAAACGCCGACTCGGCTTCGGAGCGGCGCGACGCGAGCATCGACGACATCGCGTATCTCACCGGCAAGACTACCGATGAAGTCACCGACATTCTCGCGCTCAACGAACACACGGCTTCGCTCGACGCGCCGCTCGACCTCGACCCGGCCAGTAGCCTGCTCGACCTGCTTTCGGACGACCAGAGCCAGTCGCCTGACGCCGAAGTGCAGCACCGCGAGCTGGAAACGCTTACACGCGCGTGGCTCGGGCGTTTATCCGATAAGCATCGCCATGTCATCGAACGGCGCTTCGGGCTGAACCATATCGAACCCGCCACGCTCGAAGAACTGGCCGACGAGATGGGCCTCACTCGCGAGCGCGTGCGGCAGATCCAGCAGGAAGCGCTGGTGCGCCTCAAGCGCTTTTTCGCTTCGAACGGCGTGCGCAAGGACGCCGTTCTCTAAACCCTCGCAGTCCACCTGAATGACAGTTCCTGTACTCGTATTCGACATCGAGACGATTCCCGATGTCGACGGCATTCGCCGCCTCGAAGATCTGCCCGCCACGCTCACCGACACCGAAGTGGCCGAACACGCGTTCGCTTCGCGCCGCGAGAAAACCGGTAGCGATTTTCTGCCGCATCATCTGCAGCGCATCGCCGCGATCTCGTGCGTGTTTCGTGACGGGCAGGGCTTTCGCGTGCGCTCGCTCGGCACGCCCGAAGACGGCGAAGCGCGCCTGATCGATTCGTTCTACCGCACGATCGAGAAGTATTCGCCGCAGCTCGTGTCGTGGAACGGCGGCGGCTTCGACTTGCCGGTGCTCCACTATCGCGCGCTTGTGCACGGCATTCGTGCAGTGCGCTATTGGGAAATGGGCGACGCGGATCGCGAGTTCAAGTGGAACAACTACATCAGCCGCTACCACACGCGCCACACCGACCTGATGGACCTGCTCGCGATGTACCAGCCGCGGGCGAATGCGCCGCTCGACGCGCTCGCGAAGCTTTGCGGTTTCCCGGGCAAGCTCGGCATGGACGGCGGCCAGGTGTGGAGCGCGTTTCAGGAAGGCCACATCGAGGAGATTCGCAACTACTGCGAGACCGACGTGGTTAACACGTATCTGCTCTATTGCCGGTTTCAGATGATGCGCGGCGGTTTCACAGAGCGCGAATATGCGGATGAGATCGAGTTCGTGAAGCAGTCGCTCGCCGCCGAAACGGCACCGCATTGGGGCGAGTATCTCAAAGCGTTCGCCAACTGAGCGCAGCCTGCCGGCAACCCCTTAGCCTAGTTCGAGCACGATCGGCTGATGATCCGAAGCCTGGGTCGCGCCGTCGATTTCGCAGCTTCGCAAGCGTGGGCGCAAATCCTCCGTGACAAAGACGAAGTCGCACGCGAGCGGGCCGTCTGCCCATTGCTTCGTGTCGTACACGCCGGCAGTGGGCGGCGGCGTCGCGCCGGTATGGAGTGCGATCCACGCGTCGACGAAGGCGGGACTGCCCGCAAGCGGTTCGAGCATGCGCGTGTACGCGTCGCTGCTCCATGCGCTGTTGAAGTCGCCGCACACGATTGCCGATACGGGGCGCGCGGTGCGAGCGAACGGGCCCACGTTGTTTTCGGCGGGCGCGGGATGCGCCGCATGGTCGGCCGCTTCCTGCTGCAGGCGCCGCAACTCGTCCACTTGCGCAAGCCGTTGGCGTAACGAGTAGAACTCCAGATGCGTAGTCAGTACGCGCAGCGCGCCGCCTGGCGCGTCGAGCACGGCTTCGAGCGCGACACGCTGCATTGAGGGCGCGGTGGAGTCGGCGGGCCATGGCAGAGCGTGGCGAAAGACCTGCGCGACGGGCAAACGCGTGGCAAGCGCGTTGCCGAACTGGCGGCGCGGCATCGGCGCCGTGCCTTGACGGGCGCTTTGCGGGTCGTGCTGCGCGGGCAAGTCGGCGCCGATTGCCTCGATGACCGTATAGCCCGGCAGCAGCGCGCGGAGTTCGGCGAACTGGTCGTCGCCAGGACCACCCGGCAGCGCCCGAAACCCGCGCGTAATTTCCTGCAGGCATAGCACGTCGAAATCGGCAAGGCGCCGCGCCTCGCTCACCGTGCGCGCGAGATCGACCACGCCAGTAGCGTCGCGCCCCCACTGCACATTCCAGCTGACCAGTCTCATCGCACGCTCCTCGCATGGCGCGGCTGCGGTTTCCGCATGCTTAACCCTAGCCTGGTTTCTCCTGTGGTGTTGTATGACGAATACTGGACGGGCTGGCAGTACCGGCGCTCGCTCCGGCGTATTGGCCTTAGATCCGGCGACCCTGGCACTCGGCGCGCGTCGTGCCGGCCACGCGTTCGCTGCGGTCGAAATACACGGAGAACGGGACGTTGCGGGTGCTGCCGAGATCGTACTTGCCGAGGTCGTACTGGAAACAGTCGAGGCCGTTGGTCTGGTAGCCGCGATCGGGCGGCCCCATACGCTTGTAGACTTCGCTCTGCGTCATGCCGGGCTGGATGGAGGCGACGAGTTGATCGGGCTGGATGGTCGGGCCGCATGCCGCGAGGCCCACGAGCGTCGTTGCGACGAGCGCACAAAGAAGTAGCTTGCTCACTTCGGTTCCGTTAGTGAAGGGTTGGATATCCTTGCCGCCGCAACCGGCGTCAATCTATGGGACGATTCTGAAAGCGGCTGATCGGGCAGCGTCAGTCGAACAGGATGCGCAGACCGAACAGCAGCAGCGCGAACAGCGCGATGGGGACCGCGAGGCTGGCAAAGCCGAGCAATAGGCGGCGGTGCGTGCTCGCGCGCCTTGCAGCCAGCGGTTCGGCGACGGTGGCGGCGCCGAGTGCGACAAGCAACAGCGCGAACGATTGCAGGAAGACGAGGGCAGACATGTTGACGATTCCTTCGCGTGAGTCGGACTTATCACGCGTCAGGAATCATCGTAGTGATGGGGCGCAGCGCGCACGATCGGACAAGTTCGAAAACGGCTGCGACGGAGCGCGTGGGCCGACTTCGACTACAATCTCGCCTTCGCCCACAATTGACTCATCGTCAGTCAGGAATCCGCTGGTGTCTCAAGCTGCCCCCGACCCTCAAGCCGAGCCCGTTCAGGCCGAGCCCATGCCGTTCACGCCCCCGAAAAAGCGCAGCAAGCGCGAGCGCCGCGCCGAAAAGCGCGCCGCCGTCGAAGCCTCGGTCGCTCATGCCCCCATTCTCGAGATCGAGTCGCTCGACATGGAGGCGCGCGGCGTTGGCCGCACCGTCACCGAGACGGGCGAGCCCGGCAAGGTGATCTTCGTCGAGGGCGCGCTGCCGGGCGAGCGCGTGACCTACTCGAGCTACCGCAAGAAGCCTACGTTCGAGCAGGCGCAAGTGGTGAGCGTGCTGCGCGAGAGCGCGATTCGCACGAAGCCGCAGTGCGCGTACTTCGGCATCTGCGGCGGCTGTTCGATGCAGCATCTCGACGTGCGCGCGCAGATCGCCGTCAAGCAGCGCGTGCTCGAAGACAACCTCATGCACCTCTCGAAGGTGCGCTCGGAGACGATGTTCCGGCCGATTCACGGCCCGTCGTGGGGCTACCGCTATCGCGCGCGCCTCACGGTGCGCAACGTGCCGAAGAAGGGCGGCGTGCTGGTCGGCTTCCACGAGAAGAAGAGCAGCTATGTGGCCGACATGACGAGCTGCGAAGTGCTGCCGCCGAACGTTTCCGCGATGCTCGTGCCGCTGCGCCATCTCGTGGCCCAGCTGTCGATCTGCGATCGCATGCCGCAGATCGAACTCGCTGTGGGTTCGAGCGTGACAGCGCTCGTGCTGCGCATACTCGAGCCGCTCACGGCCGCCGACGAAGATCTGCTGCGCGCGTTCGCCGACGAGCACAACGTCCAGTTCTGGCTGCAGCCGAAGGGCCCGGACACCGTGTTCCCGTTCTATCCGCTCGACAAGGAACTGGACTACACGCTGCCCGAGTACGGCATTCGCATGCCGTTCAAGCCGACGGACTTCACGCAGGTCAATCACCAGATCAACCGCGTGCTGGTAGGCCGCGCGCTGCGCCTGCTCGCGCCGGAACCGGGCGACCGCGTGCTCGATCTCTTCTGCGGCATCGGCAACTTCACGCTGCCGCTCGCGCGTCTCGCGCGCGAAGTGGTGGGGATCGAAGGCAGCGACACGCTGACGGCCCGGGCGCTCGAAAATGCGCGCGCCAACGGCGTGGACGGGCATACGTCGTTTGCGTGCCGCAACCTGTTCGAAGTTACCGCGGACGACATGCGCGCGCTCGGCCACTTCGACAAGTTTCTGGTCGATCCGCCGCGCGAAGGCGCGTTCGCCGTCGCCCAGGCGCTCGCGGAAATCGCGCAGAGCGGCAATGGCCCGCTGCCCAAGCGCATCGTCTACGTGTCGTGCAGCCCCGCGACGCTGGCGCGCGATGCGGGCGTGCTCGTCAACGAGGCGGGTTACCGGCTCAAGGGCGCGGGCGTGGTCAACATGTTCCCGCACACGTCGCACGTGGAGTCGATCGCGCTGTTCGAGCGCGATTGAGGACGCCCGCGCAGTGCAGCCACCAGGCCTGCGCTGCCGCGAAGCCAAAAAAAAACGCCACGGCTTGCCGTGGCGTTTTGCTTTCCTGCGTGCCTCAAGCATCGAGGCGCGGCGATCACCAGATCTGCCACCAGGACTTGTCTTCCTTGCCGGGGCGCGCGTGACCGGTGATGTACGGGCTGTCCGGGAAGGTGCCGGCGAGCACGCGGCGCGTGTCTTCGGCGAGCTGCGGCTGATCGAGCTTCTGGTACGACAGGATCATGATGTGCAGCGCGTCTTCGATCGCCGGCGCGCTCTTGTAGTCCTGGATCGCGAGCTGCGCGCGGTTGATGGCCGCCACATAGGCGCCGCGGCGGTAGTAGTAGTCGGCAGCATGCACTTCGTGCGAAGCGAGCGCGTTCACGATGTAACGCATGCGCTGGGCCGCGTCCGGGGCGTACTTGCTCTGCGGATACTTGTCGACCACCATCTTGAACGCGTCATACGACTCGCGCAGCGACTTCGGGTCGCGCTCGCTCATGTCCTGGCCCGAGAAGCGGCCGAACAGACCCAGGTCGTCGTTGAAGTGGATCATGCCCTTGAGGTAGTACGCGTAGGCGATGTCCGGGTGATCCGGGTGCAGCTGGATGAAGCGGTTGATCGCCTGGTCGGCGGCGTCGTTCTCGTTGTCCTTCCAGTTGCAGTAGGCCACGTTGATCTGCGCCTGCTGGGCGAAGTGGCCGAACGGGTCGCGGCCCTGAAGTGCTTCAAAATATTTCGCGCACTTGCCCCAGTCGCCGCCGGAGAGCGCGTCCTGGGCCTCCGTATATAATTTGTTGTTGTTCCACGCAGCCGTTTCGTCGGTCTTTTCCGGCAGGCCGTGGCAGGCGGCGACCACGGCGAGCGCCGCGCCGCAAACAGCAAGGCGAACGACGTTGCCAATCTTGCCGAGCATGTTTGCTCGCGCCGCGCGCATTGCGTTTCGGGCCACCGCGTGTTGGGCCAGTTTCGTAATCGTGTTCAAGGCTCGCATTTATCCAGTCCAGCTTCAGGTCCACAGGTGACCCAGACTCAATGACCCGTACAGTTATTCCGGGGGCCGGCGCTCCCGGCGCCCAAAACAGCATCAGCGATTATAGCCTGGGCGATGCGCCCAATGACGCAGCCGCCAGTGAGGCGTTCGATGAGGAGCTCGCAGGCGAGGGGGCCGGTGGCGCCCTGCGTGCGCGCGGCGACGAGGCCCCGCGCACGATTCAGGTGCCTGATGAGCTCGCAGGCGAGCGCCTCGACAAGGTGCTTGCCAAAGTATTTCCGGAATTTTCACGCAGCCGTTTGCAGGGCTGGATCGAGGAGCAGCGCGTGCGCGTGGACGGCAAGCCGGCCAAGGTGCGCCAGCCGGTGCCGCTCGGCGCGATCATCGAACTCGTGCCGGATCTCTTGCCCGAGCAGCTTGCGTTCACGCCCGAGCCGGTGCCGCTCGACATCGTTTATGAAGACGACGCCATCGTCGTCATCAACAAGCCCGCCGGGCTCGTCGTGCATCCGGCGGCCGGCAACTGGAGCGGCACGCTTCTGAACGGCCTCCTGCATCGCTATGGCGAAGCGGCGGCGGGGCTGCCGCGCGCCGGTATCGTCCATCGGCTCGACAAGGAAACGTCCGGACTGATGGTCGTCGCGCGCACACTTCAGGCGCAAACCGACCTCGTGCGCCAGTTGCAGGCACGCACGGTCAAGCGCCGCTACCTCGCGCTCGTGTGGGGCAACATGGCTGACGAAGGCACCATCGACGCGCCGATCGGCCGCGACCCGCGCGAGCGCACGCGCATGGCGGTGATGAAGGGGGCTTCGGGCAAGCCCGCGCGCACGCATTTCCGGCGTATCGACAAGACGCTGTGGCACAACCAGCCCATTAGCGCCATTCATTGCGATCTGGAAACGGGGCGCACACACCAGATTCGCGTGCACTGCGCGCATATCGGCCATCCTTTGCTGGGCGATCCCGTGTATGGTCACGCGCGCGGCAAGCGCTCGGTCGCGGCGCTGCCCGACGGTTTTGCCCGACAGGCGCTGCACGCCTGGCGCCTCGGTCTCGTTCATCCGGTCACGGGCCGTTCGATGCAATGGCGCGCCGAAGTGCCCGACGACCTGGACGCGCTGATCGAGGCGCTCGGCTTCGGCGGCAAGGAAGACGATGACGAAGTCGGCTTCGATGATGACATTTTCGACAGCGCCTACACCGACGAAGGCTACGTGATCGGCAGTGAAGAAGACGATTACGAGGACGACGAAGAAGACGATCCGCAAGACGAGGACAAGCACGCATGACGACCTGCCCGGAACTGACATCCGACGATGTGCTGCATCCCGACTGGCAGGTTTCGCCGCGCGTGCGCGCGCTGCTCACCACGCGTAACGGCGGGGTGAGTGAGCCGCCGTTCGGGCGTTGGCAAAGTGCACAGGACGGCGAGGGCATCGATCTCCCCGGCGGCCTGAACCTGGGCCGCGGCTCCGGCGACGATCTCGCGCACGTCGAGGCGAACCGCGAACGGCTGCTCACGCATGCGGGCGTACCCGCCGCGTGGCTCAAGCAGATCCACGGTCCCGTCGTGGTCGACGCCGCGCACGCGCTCGAAGCCGCGCACACGGGCGCTCCGCTCGAAGCCGATGCGAGCGTGACCGCCGAGCCCGGTATCGCCTGTACGGTGATGGTGGCCGACTGCATGCCCGTCCTGCTGTGCGATGGCGAGGGACGCGCCGTGGGCGCCGCGCACGCAGGCTGGCGCGGGCTGGCCGCGGGCGTTATCGAGCGCACGGCAGAGCGCGTCGCTGCGCTCGCGGGCTGTGCGACTTCCGACCTCCACGCGTATCTCGGTCCCGCGATCGGGCCCACGGCCTTCGAGGTTGGGGCAGACGTGCGTGACGCGTTCATGACCCATGTGGAGCACGTCGATACCGCACGACGCGATGCGCACCGCGCGGCCACGGCGGCGGCCTTCGTCGCGCGCCCGGAGGCCAGCGGCAAATACCTCGCGAATCTCGCTGCACTGGCGCGGTTGCGGCTCGAGACGCTCGGCGTGCGCCACGTGAGCGGCGGCGACATGTGCACGGTCACGCTGCGCGAGCGCTTCTACTCGTACCGGCGCGATCGCGTGACCGGCCGCATGGCCGCGCTGATCTGGCTCCATCCCTGACTTTGCCGCGACGCCCCGCCGTGATGCAACGCGGCGGCGCGTCGCGAGCCGGGCGATTTTTGCTGCGCTGCAGCTATTCCCGCAGAGCGCTGTGCGCCACCCACGGCGCATCGGTTCCCCATTTGTCGCATTGCACTGCAAGCGCTTGCCGCCACGGCGGATTTTTGTGCGCCAGACCGCACAACGATGTGTCGAGACGGTTAAACAATTGATTACATCGGGAAAACGATAATTAAAAAAATATCGCAGCGCGGCAAAATCGGGCACAAGCATTGACACGCTTTGCAATGGGGAGCAAGAATGTCCTTCACCCACGGGACAGGTCGTGACGAGCGCCGCAACGGCGTCCGTATGCGTACCACCTGCCTCTCAACCAGTCCTTCGGGACACATCGGTCAAAAGCAGGCATGACGGCATCTCAACGTTCCAAGACTGCCCCGGGCTCGGGCGCTCCAACTGATGGTGCAGCGCGCGGCAATCCGCCTTTCGCCCCCGACGCAGCCGGCATGCAGCAATATCTCGACGCGTGGACGAACGCCTGGCAGACCGCCCTGAATGCTGCGCAGCAAACGGGCGGCGCGGCGCAGCAAGCTCCCTTCGCGGGACTTGCGGCCAACTGGTGGCCGCCGGCGGGCAATGGCGCATCGGGCAATCCTTTTGCTGCGGGCAATCCGTTCGCCGCAGGGAATCCGTTCGCCGCAGGGAATCCCTTCGCTGCTGGCAACCCCTTCGCCGCAGGCAACCCCTTCGCTGCGGGAAATCCGTTTGCCGCAGGCAATCCGTTCAGCGGTGCGAACCCGTTCGAAGGTTTCAAGCTTCCCACGGCGTCGATCGAACCCACGCGGCTGCAGCATCTGCAAGCGGACTATTCGCGCGACGCGCTCGACTTGCTGCGCCAGGCCACCGACACCACGCCCAAAGCGCCCGAACTCAAGGACCGTCGCTTTAGCTCCGACGCCTGGAAGGCCACGCCCGCGTATGCGTTCACGGCGGCGTGGTATCTGCTCAACGCGCGCTACCTGCATGAACTCGTCGACGCGATCGATACCGATCCGAAAACGCGCGAGCGCATTCGCTTCGCCGTGCAGCAGTGGACCGCGGCGGCCTCGCCCAGTAACTTCCTCGCGCTGAATCCCGACGCGCAAAGCGCCTTGCTCGAGACTCACGGCGAGAGCCTGCGCCAGGGTGTCATGAATTTGCTCGGCGACATGTCGCGCGGCAAGATCTCGCAAACCGACGAATCGCGCTTCGTGGTGGGCCGTAATCTCGCGACCACCGAAGGCTCGGTCGTGTTCGAGAACGCGCTCTTCCAGCTGATCCAGTACAAGCCGCGCACGGCCACCGTGCGCGAGCGGCCGCTGCTGATCGTGCCGCCGTGCATCAACAAGTACTACATCCTCGACCTGCAGCCCGAGAACTCGCTCGTCGCGTATGCGTTGGAGCAGGGGCAGCAGGTGTTCCTCGTCTCGTGGCACAACGGCGACGCGTCGATCGCGGACCGCTCCTGGGACGACTACATCGAAGAGGGTGTGCTCACGGCCATCGAGACGACGCGCAGCATCAGCGAACGTGAGCAGATCAACACGCTCGGCTTCTGCGTGGGCGGCACGCTGCTCGCCACGGCACTGGCTGTCGCGGCGGCGCGCGGCGAACATCCGGCTGCGTCCATGACGCTGCTCACCGCGATGCTCGACTTCGGCGACACGGGCGTGCTCGACGTGTTCGTCGACGAAGCCCACGTGCAGATGCGCGAGCAGACCATCGGCGGCAAGAATGGCGGTACGCCGGGCCTCATGCGCGGCGTCGAGTTCGCCAACACGTTCTCGTTCCTGCGGCCCAACGATCTGGTCTGGAACTACGTCGTCGACAATTACCTGAAGGGCCGTACGCCCGCGCCGTTCGACCTGCTGTTCTGGAACAGCGACTCGACGAGCCTGCCGGGGCCGATGTACGCGTGGTACCTGCGCAATACGTACCTGGAAAACAAGCTGCGTGAGCCCGGCGCGCTAACGGTGTGCGGCGAAGAGGTGGATCTGTCGCGCGTCGACGTGCCGACCTTCATCTACGGCTCGCGCGAGGACCACATCGTGCCTTGGCGCACGGCTTACGCGTCGGTGCCGCTGCTGTCCGGTCCGCTGAAATTCGTGCTTGGCGCGTCGGGCCATATTGCGGGCGTAATCAACCCGGCGTCGAAGAACAAGCGCAGCTTCTGGAGCATCGAGGCCGACGCAAAGCATCTGCCGGAAGAGGCCGACGAGTGGATGGCCGCCGCCGAGGAGAAACCCGGCAGCTGGTGGCCGACCTGGGCCGAATGGCTCGACCAGTACGGCGGCAAGAAGGTGAAGCCGCGTGCGCAAGCCGGTTCGGCGGAATTCCCCGAGATCGAGCCGGCGCCGGGGCGTTATGTGCAGCAGCGCGATTGAAGCGATTGAAGCGATTCAAGCGCTCGATACGTTTGCTGCGGAATTCGGATTAACAACTTGACGGGCGAGGCGCATGGCGCGCCTTCAAGCCGCCCGGAGGATCTGGAAATGACTGACATTGTGATCGTTTCGGCCGCACGTACGGCAGTGGGCAAATTCGGCGGTTCGCTCGCGAAGGTGGCGGCGCCTGACCTGGGCGCGATCGTCATCAAGGCCGCGCTCGAGCGCGCAGGCGTGAAGCCTGAGCAGGTGAGCGACGTGATCATGGGTCAGGTGCTGACCGCCGGGTCGGGCCAGAACGTGGCGCGCCAGGCATCGATCAAGGCGGGCCTGCCCACGGCCGTTCCCGCCATGACGATCAACAAGGTGTGCGGCTCGGGCCTGAAGGCCGTGATGCTGGCCGCGAACGCGATCATCGCGGGCGACTCGGACATCGTCGTGGCCGGCGGCCAGGAGAACATGAGCGCCGCGCCGCACGTGCTGCCGGGCTCGCGCGACGGCTTCCGCATGGGCGATGCGAAGCTCATCGACAGCATGATCGTCGACGGCCTGTGGGACGTGTACAACCAGTACCACATGGGCGTGACGGCGGAAAACGTCGCGAAGGAATACGGCATCACGCGCGAGGAACAGGACGCGTTCGCGGCGCTCTCGCAGAACAAGGCGGAGGCCGCGCAGAAGGCGGGCCGCTTCGACGCGGAAATCGTGCCGGTGGCGATTCCGCAGCGCAAGGGCGAGCCGCTGCAGTTCGCGACCGACGAATTCGTGCGCCACGGCGTGACGGCCGAATCGCTCGCGGGTCTGAAGCCGGCGTTCAACAAGGAAGGCACGGTGACGGCGGCGAACGCCTCGGGCCTCAACGACGGCGCGGCAGCGGTCGTGGTGATGTCGGCGAAGAAGGCCGAGGCGCTGGGCCTGACGCCGCTCGCGCGCATCAAGGCGTACGCCAGCGGCGGCGTGGATCCGAAGATCATGGGCATGGGTCCGGTGCCGGCATCGAAGCGTGCGCTGGAGCGCGCGGGCTGGTCGGTGAACGACCTCGATCTGATGGAGATCAACGAGGCGTTCGCGGCGCAGGCGCTGGCCGTGAACAAGCAGATGGGCTGGGACACGTCGAAGATCAACGTGAACGGCGGGGCGATTGCGATCGGTCACCCGATCGGCGCGTCGGGCTGCCGGATTCTCGTGACGCTGCTGCACGAAATGCAGAAGCGCGACGCCAAGCGCGGCCTCGCCTCGCTGTGCATCGGCGGCGGCATGGGCGTGGCGCTCGCACTCGAGCGCGCTTGATTGCGCTTGATGCGACCGCCGGGGCGCGCTGTTAGCCGAAGCAGTGCGCCCTGGCGCCGCGAGCAACGCGCGGCGCGGGTGGTGGCAGCGGGAAGGAGCGAGGCCAGGGCCGTCGAAGGACGCGCCAGGAAAACGATAATGGAGTGTGGTTTATGTCAGAGCGTATTGCGTATGTAACGGGCGGGATGGGCGGCATCGGAACCGGCATTTGCCAGCGCCTCGCGAAGCAAGGCTTCACGGTGATCGCCGGCTGCGGCCCGCATTCGCCGCGCCGCGTGAAGTGGCTGGAAGATCAGAAGGCGCTCGGTTTCGACTTCATCGCGTCGGAAGGCAACGTGGGCGATTGGGATTCGACGCGTCAGGCGTTCGACAAGATCAAGGCCGAGGTCGGCGAAATCGACGTGCTCGTGAACAACGCCGGCATCACGCGCGACGTGGTGTTCCGCAAGATGACGCGCGAAGACTGGACGGCCGTGATCGACACCAATCTCACGAGCCTCTTCAACGTGACGAAGCAGGTGATCGACGGCATGGTCGAGCGCGGCTGGGGCCGCATCATCAATATCTCGTCGGTGAATGGCCAGAAGGGTCAGTTCGGCCAGACCAACTATTCGACGGCCAAGGCTGGCATTCACGGCTTCACGATGGCGTTGGCTCAGGAAGTAGCGACCAAGGGCGTGACGGTCAACACCGTTTCGCCGGGCTATATCGGCACGGACATGGTGAAATCCATCCGTCCCGACGTGCTGGAAAAGATCGTCGCGACGATTCCCGTGCGCCGCCTCGGCGCGCCCGAGGAAATCGCGTCGATTGTGGCGTGGCTCGCGTCCGACGAGTCAGGCTTTGCAACCGGTGCTGACTTCTCGCTGAATGGCGGGTTGCACATGGGCTGATCCCGAGCGTAGCGCGCCTGCAGGGCGCGCGCGAAGCTGGGATCGAGGACGGCAGCGGGCCTGTTTGCTCACCGGGGCAGGCCGTTTCCGGGCTAGACCAACGCGCGACGGCAACGGCCGCCGCGCGTTGGCGCTAACAAGGGCGACACATGACGACTACAAAGAAAACCGCCGAACGTCTCATCAAGAAGTATCCGAATCGTCGGCTGTACGACACGGAGACGAGCACGTACATCACGTTGACGGACGTGAAGCAACTCGTGCTGGAGCAGGAAGAGTTCAAGGTCATCGACGCGAAGACCAACGAGGATCTGACGCGCAGCATTCTGCTGCAGATCATTCTCGAAGAGGAAAGCGGCGGTCTGCCGATGTTCTCGTCGTCGATGCTGTCGCAAATCATCCGTTTCTATGGCCATGCGATGCAGGGCATGATGGGCACCTACCTGGAAAAGAACATCCAGGCGTTCATCGACATCCAGAACAAGCTCGCGGATCAGTCGAAGAGCCTTTACGAAGGCAACGCGATGAACCCCGAGGTCTGGTCGCAGTTCATGAACATGCAGGCGCCGATGATGCAGGGCATGATGACGAGCTATATCGAGCAGTCGAAGAACATGTTCGTGCAGATGCAGGAGCAGATGCAGAACCAGGCCAAGAACATGTTCAGCAGCTTCCCGTTCAAGCCCGTGACGCCGGGCGGCGCGGCGGCGCCGGCACAGGGCGCGCCCGAGGACGGCGAGCAAGAGAAGAAGTAAGCGGCGCGGCGCACACGGCGGGTGGCGCGCGCTGGCAAGGCGCGGCGCGCCGTGGCGACGCGTTGTCTCTCGAGCGCGACGCCTTGCGGGGACGCCTCTTCAGGCGCTTTGCAGCGCGCGCAAGGCTTCAGGGTGCGCCACGGCCACGCGCAACAGGGTTTGTGCGGCGCCGGTCGGCTGGCGCCGGCCTTGTTCCCAGTCCTGCAGCGTACGTGCAGAAACGCCCAGGAGCACCGCGAAGGCGCTTTGCGAAAGTCCGGCACTGGCACGCGCGAGCGCGGCGGCAGTGGGTTTGCCGCGCGCACCACGCGCCGCTCCGGCTTTCATCGGGCGCACCGGTTTCGGCGAATCGGCCTGAAACGGGTCCGTTGTCTTTTTCATATTCTCGCTCTCCGCGCAGCCGGTAAAAGGATGGGCTTGATCGTGCGCCGTGCGCATCGGGCGAAAATTATCCCGATGCACGGCTGACAGGCGAGCGATAGCTGAACGAAGCTTGATCCTGTCCATATTCCCTCCGACCCCGGCGCTTGCGGGCGCGCACCACCATGCTGCGCCGCACGATACGCCAAACGGGTAAAATGGCAGATTGGCTTGACCCTCGCGCGGCGCAACGAATGCCCTGCGCCCCACATCTGGATGTACACGTGAAAAACCCTGTTGAATCAACGACCTCCCGCAATCCTGCTCCGCGCGTCGGGATGGTTTCCCTCGGGTGCCCGAAGGCGCTTGTCGACTCCGAGCAGATCATTACCCAACTGCGCGCCGAGGGTTACGAAATCTCGGGGTCTTACGACGGCGCGGACCTCGTCGTCGTCAACACGTGCGGCTTCATCGACGAAGCGGTGCAGGAGAGCCTCGACGCCATCGGCGAAGCGCTTTCCGAGAACGGCAAGGTGATCGTGACCGGGTGTCTCGGCAAGAAGGCGAGCGCGAGCGGCTCGAACCTGATCGAAGAAGTGCATCCTAAGGTGCTCGCCGTGACCGGCCCGCACGCGGTGGGCGAGGTCATGCAGGCCGTGCACAGCCACCTGCCCAAGCCGCACGATCCGTTCGTCGATCTCGTGCCGGCCGCCGGCATCAAGCTCACGCCGCGCCACTACGCCTACCTGAAGATCTCCGAAGGCTGCAATCACCGCTGCACGTTCTGCATCATCCCGTCGATGCGCGGCGACCTCGTGTCGCGACCGGTCGCCGAGGTCATGCTCGAAGCGGAAAACCTCTTCAAGTCCGGCGTGAAGGAACTGCTCGTGATCTCGCAGGACACGAGCGCTTACGGCGTGGACGTGAAGTACCGCACCGGTTTCTGGAACGGCAAGCCGATCAAGACGCGCATGACCGACCTCGTTGCCGCGCTCGGCGAACTGGCTGCGCAATACGGCGCCTGGGTGCGCCTGCACTACGTCTATCCGTATCCGAGCGTGGACGAAGTCATTCCGATGATGGCCGAAGGTCCGTTCAAGGGCCACGTGCTGCCGTACCTCGACGTGCCGTTCCAGCACGCGCATCCTGAAGTCCTCAAGCGCATGAAGCGCCCCGCGAACGCGGAAAAGGTCATGGAGCGCGTGAAGGCCTGGCGCGAGATGTGCCCCGATCTCACGATCCGCAGCACGTTTATTGCGGGCTTCCCTGGCGAAACGGAAGAGCAATTCGAAACGCTGCTCGACTTTATTCGCGAGGCCGAACTCGACCGCGTGGGCTGTTTCGCTTATTCGCCGGTTGAAGGCGCAACGGCGAACGAACTCGACGGCGCGCTGCCCGACGAGGTGCGCGAGGCGCGCCGCGCGCGCTTCATGGAAGTGGCGGAGGAGGTCTCGGCCAAGCGTATTCAGCGCAAGGTCGGCAAGACGCTCAAGGTGCTGATCGACGAGATCAACGTCGACGGCGGCATTGGCCGCACCGCGGCGGATGCGCCCGAGATCGACGGCGTGGTCTATGTCGCGCCCGCGACCAAGGCGTCGAAGCGCTACAAGGTCGGCGACTTCGTTTCGGTGAAGATCACCGGCGCGGACGGCCACGATCTGTGGGGTGAGGTCTGACCGGCATGACGAGCGTCGCCCCGCAAGTCCTCGCTTATGGCGAGGCCATGGTCGAGTTCAACCAGGCGTCGAAAGACCGCCCCGAGTATTTACAAGGCTTTGGCGGCGACACGTCGAACTTCGCCATCGCGGCGGCTCGCCAGGGCGCGCGCACGGGTTTCGTCTCGGCCGTCGGCGACGATCATTTCGGACGCCTCCTGACCGACCTGTGGGCGCGCGAAGGCGTCGATACGTCGACGGTGCGCGTGGACGCTACGGCGCCCACCGGCGTCTACTTCGTCTCGCATGGCCCGAACGGCCATGCCTTCGACTATCTGCGTAAAGGGTCGGCCGCCAGCCGTTACACGCCGCGCGATCTGCCGCTCGACGCCATTGCGGCTGCGCGCGTGCTGCATCTTTCCGGCATCAGCGTGGCGATCAGCGACAGCGCCTGCGACGCGGCGCTCGCCGCCGTCGAGCACGCGCGCGCCAACGGCGTACGCGTGAGCTTCGACACCAATCTCCGTCTGAAACTGTGGCCGCTTGCGCGGGCGCGTGCCGTGATGAACGAGGTGCTGCGCCTCACCGATATCTGCCTGCCTAGCTGGGACGACGTGGCGGTGCTCACGGGTCTCGAAGACCGCGACGCGATCGTCGATTACCTGCTCGCGCGCGGTGCTCGCGTGGTTGCGCTGAAGCTGGGCAAGGACGGCGCCTACGTCGCGACGCCGGACGAACGGCGCGTCGTGCCGGGCCACGTGGTCGCAGCCGTCGACGCCACGGGCGCGGGCGACTGTTTTGGCGGCGCATTCGTCGCACGCCTCGCGGCCGGCGACGATCCGTTCGCGGCTGCGCGCTATGCCAATGCGGCCGCCGCGCTTTCGACTCTGGGATTTGGCGCTGTGGCTCCCATCCCGTATCGCGAGGACGTCGAGCGCCTGCTCGCCGATCGGCCTCCGGGCGAAACGCGCCAATAACGCACCAATAACAAGATTCATCCAATCAGCAAATCAAGGAGCGAGACTATGGAACGCGAAGTAGTGGTGGCAAGCGGTGTGCGCACGGCAATCGGCGACTTCGGCGGCAGCCTGAAGGACTTCTCTCCGACGGATCTCGGCGCACGCGTGGTGCGTGAAGTGCTTTCGCGCGCGAACGTGGAAGGCGACGCAGTCGGCCACGTGGTGTTCGGCAATGTCGTGCACACCGAGCCCAAGGACATGTACCTCGCGCGCGTGGCCGCAATCAACGGCGGCGTCGCGCAGCACGCGCCGGCGCTGACCGTGAACCGCCTGTGCGGCTCGGGCCTGCAGGCGATCGTGTCGGCGGCGCAAACCATTCTGCTCGGCGACGCCGACATCGCGATCGGCGGCGGCGCGGAAAACATGAGCCGCGCGCCATATTCGATGCCGGCCGCGCGCTTTGGCCAGCGCATGGGCGACACGCAACTCGTCGACATGATGATCGGCGCGCTGCACGACCCGTTCCAGACGATCCACATGGGCGTGACGGCGGAAAACGTCGCGAAGAAGTTCGGTATCACGCGCGAGGCGCAGGATGCGCTTGCGCTCGAATCGCACCGCCGTGCGGAACGCGCGCTCGCCGAAGGCCGCTTCAAGGATCAGATCCTGCCCGTCTCGATCAAGTCGAAGAAGGGCGAAGTGCTGTTCGACGCCGACGAGCACGTGCGCCACGGCGCGACGCTTGAGGACTTCTCGAAGCTCAAGCCGGTGTTCGCGAAAGAGAACGGCACGGTCACAGCGGGCAACGCGTCGGGCATCAACGACGCGGCGGCCGCCGTGCTGCTGATGAGCGCCGACGCCGCGCGTGCGCGCGGCGTGAAGCCGCTCGCGCGCCTCGTCTCGTACGCGCATGCGGGCGTCGATCCGGCGTACATGGGCATCGGCCCGGTGCCGGCCACGCAGAAGGCACTCGAGCGCGCCGGCCTCAAGGTCAGCGACCTCGACGTGATCGAGGCCAACGAGGCCTTCGCGGCGCAGGCCTGCGCCGTTTCGCAGGAACTCGGGCTCGACCCGGCCAAGGTCAATCCGAACGGTTCAGGCATCTCGCTCGGTCACCCGATCGGCGCGACCGGCGCGCTCATTACCGTGAAGGCGCTTTATGAACTGCAGCGGATCGGGGGGCGCTACGCGCTCGTGACGATGTGCATCGGCGGCGGCCAGGGTATTGCGGCCATCTTCGAGCGCATCTGATACGCGCCGCGCCCCGCCAGCTGTGCAAGTGAAGGAAGGATTCAGATGGAAGTAAACACGCAGGCACAGCGGCCGCTGCAAACGGCCGTCCGACGGGGCAGCGCCATCAAGGCGCGCGGCTGGATCGTTGCCGCCGCGGCGGCGGCCATGGTCCTGGCGTTGCCGTTCGCGGCGCGTGCGCAGGATGCAGCCGCGCCGCCGCCGGTCAAATCCACGCTCAAGCCGAACCCCGAGTTCGCGAAGCTGCCGCAATACGTCGGCACCCTCGGCACGCGTCAGATCGTCATGCGCCTTGGCGCGAAAGCCGGCGACGACGACCCGACCGGCGTGCATGGCGAATATCAGTTCACGGATACGGGCGAAGTGAACCTGATCGCCGGCGACCGCGCGGACGCCACGCTCGAAGCCGAGGACTCGAACGACGGCACGCATATCACCGGCAACTGGGTGGGCACGTTCGCCGAAGACGGCTCGCTTTCGGGCGACCGTATGGATCCGGACGACTCTCACCCGGTCCCCTTCGACCTGAAGCCGATCGCGGCGGGGGGCGCGGCTCCGGCCGTTTCGACCGGCGCGGCGAGCGCACCCGCAGCGACGCCCGCATCGACGCCAAACGGCGTTCATGCCGTGAGCGGCGTGAGCAATCTCGTCATCGGGCAATAAGCGCCGCTACGGGTGTTACTCTTCGCTTTGCGGCGTTGTGCGCGCCACTCGCGCAAGCCACGCGCCGCAACGTCCTCGCGCCTCAACCGAATTCGCACCGACATGACCCAATCCGACTCCAGCCGCGCGTTGCAGACGCGCATCATCCACCCGCAAGACGACCTCACGCCCGGCTTCGAATCGTTTGCCGCGCCGGTCACGCGGGCTTCGACCGTGGTGTTTCCCGACCTCGCTTCGGTGCGCGCTCTCGACTGGCGCAACGACGCGCAATGGCGTTACGGCCTGCACGCCACGCCCACTTCGGCCATGCTGCAAAAGCGCATCGCCGAGATCGAAGGCGGCACGCATGCGCTGCTGCAACCCTCGGGCCTCTCGGCCATCTCGAACGTCTACTTCGGACTGCTGAAGTCGGGCGACGACGTGCTGATCCCCGACAACGTCTATTCGCCGAACCGCGATCATGGCGACTGGCTCGCACGTGATTTCGGCCTCACGGTGCGCTATTACGATCCGATGATCGGTGCGGGCATCGCCGAACTGATCCAGCCGAACACGAAGCTGATCTGGCTGGAAGCGCCGGGTTCGGTGACGATGGAAGTGCCCGACGTGCGCGCGATTACCGCGGCGGCGCGGGCGCGCAACGTGGTGACGGCCATCGACAACACGTGGTCGGCAGGCCTCGCCTTCAAGCCGTTCGAGCACGGCATCGACATTTCGGTGCAGGCGCTCACCAAGTATCAGTCGGGTGGCAGCGACGTGCTGATGGGTGCGACCATCACCGCCGACCGCGATCTTTATCTCAAGCTCAAGGCCGCGCGCATGCGGCTTGGCATCGGTGTCTCAGTCGACGATTGCTCGCTCGTGCTGCGTGCGCTGCCGAGCATGAAGGCGCGTTTCGAGGCGCACGACCGCACCGCGCTCGCGCTCGCACGCTGGCTCAAGACGCGCTCCGAAATCGCGGCGATGCTGCACCCGGCGTTCGAAGACTGCCCGGGCCACGAGTTCTACAAGCGCGACTTCACGGGCGCGGGCGGCCTTTTCTCGGTCGTGTTCGACGAGCGCTACAGTGCGGCGCAGATCGACACGTTCTGCGAGTCGCTCGAGCTCTTCGCGTTGGGCTGGAGCTGGGGCGGGGCACATAGTCTCGCGATGCCGTACGACGTCGGTTCGATGCGCACGGCGGCGAGCTGGCCGCATCGCGGCACGCTGGTGCGCTTCTACATCGGTCTCGAAGAAGAGGCCGATCTGCGCGCTGATATCGAGCGCGCGCTCGCAAGGCTTGCAGAAAAAGCAAGCACGCCTGAATAATCCGCGCGAAACAACAACGGCCGCTCGCGTCCACGAGGACACGAGCGGCCGTTGGCTTATCCAGGCGCCGCGAAAGCCGGATCAGAACAGACGCAGCAAGCCGTCGAGCCCGACGAAGTTGAACGCGACGCTCGCAGCCTCGCGCACCACCGGCTTCGCGCGGAACGCAACCGACAAACCCGCCACGCCCATCATCTTGAGGTCGTTCGAGCCGTCGCCCATCGCGATGGCGCGGCCTGGCTCGATGCCGATCTGCGCACAGGTTTCGGCGAGCGTGCGTGCCTTCACATCGGCGTTGACGATCTCGCCAATCACGCGGCCCGTGAGCTTGCCGTCGACGATTTCGAGCGTGTTCGCGCGCGTGTAGTCGAGCCCGAGGCGCGCCTTCAGGCGCTCGGTGAAGAACGTGAAGCCGCCGGAAACGAGCAGCGTTTTCAGGCCCGCGGCTTTCGCGCCCGCGAGCATCTTTTCGGCACCCGGCGAAAGCTGCAGGCGTTCCTCATACACGCGTTCCAGCGCGCTTGCGTCGAGCCCCTTGAGGAGCGCCACGCGGCGCGTGAGGCTTTCGTTGAAGTCCTTGATCTCGCCGCGCATCGAGGCTTCGGTAATCGCCGCCACCTCGGCCTTCAGGCCGCAGAAGTCCGCGATTTCGTCGATGCATTCGATCGTGATGAGCGTCGAGTCCATGTCCATCGCCACGAGGCCGAAATCGGCCAGCGTGCGGCCTGCTTCGACGAACGCGTAGTCGAGCTGGTGTGTGCCGCAGTAGACCTCGAGATCGGCGCGCTGGGCCGGCTCGGCGTGCTCGATGCGCAGCGCGTGAGCGTCGATCGGCGTGAGGCGGCTGCCGCGGGCGAGGCCGAGGAGCGGCTTGTGATGGACGGTGTCGAGCGGGGCGGGACTCTGGATGACGAGGTTCATGGCAGGACGGGCAAAGCCGACGCACGGCGTCGTCGGATTGATCGGATGGAATCGATGGAAAAGGGCGCAGCCGCGCGCGCAAGCGCCTGAGTGGCGCCCTGCAATACGCGACAAAGCCCGTCATTGTAACTTCCCGCCGATCGCTGCGGTCGCGTGCCACTTTCGTCGCGTTTCTGCTCCCGGCGGATGCTGCCCCGTTTATCGCGCACGCTTGCGGTCACCTTGCGGCGACGAAAGCGCCCATTCGAGGCACAATGAAAGCACGTGCGGCGGTCCGACGGGGGGCGGCCGCCGCGTGCCGTCAACCGAACGTGTCGCGACTCGCGTCGCGCGACGCGTCATGTGCGCCAAGGCGCCAGGGGAACCGGTATGCAGGACGCCCGCAACGCCCCATCCAGGACATCTGCCCGAACGCCGCGCGGCGAGCGGGCCAGGACATCGGACGCCGCCGCGCCGGCCACGCCTGCCGCGTCCGTGCACCGCTTGCCTCGAACCACCCGGCGCCGGCGCGACGACGCGGCCGAAACCGAAATCGACGGTATACGCATCACGAGTACGAGGCGCGTCATCGATGCGGACAGCGGCACGCACAAACTCGAACTCGTGCGCTACTACGAGCGCGCGGCGCCCTGGATCCTGCCTCATCTGCGCGATCGCCCCGTATCGCTCGTGCGCGCACCGCGCGGCTTGAGCGGCGAAATGTTCTTTCAACGCCACAGCGCACGTGCGCCGCTGCCCGAACTCACCGAACACGAAGGGCTCGACCCGGGCCATCCGCCGCTGCTGACGATCGATACGGCGCGCGCGCTGGTCAGCGCTGCGCAGATGGACGTCATCGAGTTGCACACCTGGAACGCCAGCGTTCACGACATCGAGCGGCCCGATCGGGTTCTCTTCGACCTCGACCCCGATCCGGCGCTGGGCTGGGATCGCGTGATCGAGGTGGCGCAATCCACGCGCGCATTGCTTGCGGAACTCAAGCTCGAATCGTTTTGCAAAACGAGCGGCGGCAGGGGGCTGCACATTGTCGTGCCGCTCACGCCGGCCGCGGGCTGGGAGGATGCGAAGGCGTTCGCTCGCGCGGTTGCCCAGCATCTGGCCGCGGTCTGGCCCACGCAGATCACGGCGACCATGGGCCCCGAGCACCGCAAGAAGAAGATCTTCATCGACTATCTGCGCAATGCGCGCGGCGCGAGCACGGCGCTCGCATACGGCGTGCGGGCGCGGCCGGGCATGGGCGTGTCCGTGCCGATCGATTGGGACGAACTGGCGTCGACGACGGGTGGCGCGCAATGGACGCTTGCGACCATCGACGCGCGGCTCACCCAGATCGAGCACGCCGATCCCTGGGCGGCCTATGGCCGCGTGCGCCAGAAGCTGACAGCGGAACTGACGCTGGGTCTCGAAGCAGCCGGCAAGTAGCGGCGCCGTGAGCGCGAGGCCGTTTTGCGCGCCGCGTATGCACAACGGGTCGTCAATGTGGATGAAGCCCGTCGCTTGACCGCGCGCGGTCGTACGGCAAGCAAATTGCCCGCGATGACAAGCAGGATAAAACCTGGTCCGTTCGATGCATGCGCTCGGCGCAAGGCAGCGCGCAGCGCGCTAGACTGGTAACCGACCATCCGCCGCACGCAAGCGGTGCGTCGTACCCGGCCTTTCGCGGCTTGCCGCGTTCGTTGCGTACGCCGCCATTGCCCACGGGCGCGGCCGTTCCCGCCAGGAGGTGACGCATGCCTTGCCGCAGCTCCCGCCATACTCGCCGCCGCCGCGCGGCGCTCGTCCAGTTTGTCCTCGCCGTTTCCTGCGTCATTGCGCTGCCCGCGCTCGCGGCCACGCCGATTACGGTCACCTCGAAGGCCGCAACCGACGGGCCGATCCGCTACACGGTACGGGTGGCGTCGAAGGCGTTCGGCGACGCTCAGGAGACCCGCACGCTGCGCTCGGGCGATACCGACGACTTCACGTGGCGCACCACGCCGCCAGGCGGCGCGGTCGCGACGCCGCAAGGCTGCCCGGACTACGCCGCGTTGCCGCTCGACGCGAACGGCGCGATGGTCAGGCAGACCCAGGTGCGCCTCGCGCCAATCGTCGCGAGTAACGGCACGGCCACCGTGCAGGTGAGCTTCCGCGCCCAGGCGCCGCACGGCACGCAGACGGTATCGAGCAACGGCGCATCGCTCACGTGTCCTGCAGTGGTTGCGCATAGCGAGGTCGCGCACCTCACGATGCCCACCAATGGCACCGCGAAGACGCTCAAGCTCAGCGACGGCACCCAGATCACGATCTCGGCGCAGCGCTAAGGCGTGTCATGAGCGGGCTGGCCGGTGTAGCGCGCAAAACGTAGCGCACGCCGGCCGCGCACGCTTAAACGCGTGCCTTGCGCTCGATCAGGCGTGCTACGAGAAAGCGGTGTTCCGGCGAGAAGAGGCGCCGGTACGCGAGCAGCACCGCGCCCACCGTGCCGAGCGCCGACGAAGCCGCGATCAGGAACATGATCACGATCTGGTAGCGCACGGCTTGCAGCGGCGATTGCCCCGCGAGCACCTGGCCCGTCATCATGCCGGGCAGGCTCACCACGCCAACCACGGCCATCTGGTTGAGCGTCGGAATCATGCCGGCGCGCACGGCTTCGCGGGCGCTCGCCTGCGCGGCCTCCCAGCGTGTCGCGCCGAGCGCGAGCGCGCTCTCCACACGGTCGCGCCGCGCGGTCAGTTCCTGCATCATGCGCTCCACGCCGAGCGATACGCCCGTGAGCGTATTGCCGAGAATCATGCCGAGGATCGGAATCGCATACTGCGGCTCGTACCACGGCCGGATGCGGATCACCACGAAAAGCCCGACCGCCGCCACGAGCCACGCGCTTACCCAGATCGACACGATGCTGTCCGCGCGTTGCCCGCCATAGGTGCGTGCGCCGCGCTGCGCCCCGGCGAAGCCGGCGATCAGCGTCATGAGCGCCATGAGCGGCAGCACGACGTACCAGCGGTTGAAGGCGAACACCCAGCCGAGCACGTAACCGATCGCGAGCAGTTGCACGACGGTGCGCACCGCCGCCCACGCCAGCTTGCGCTCGAGGTCGAGCTTGAGCAGCACGGAGACCGCGCCGTTGACGAACACGAGCAGCGCCGCCATGGCGACGTCGCCAATGCCGAGGTTCTGCAGCACGCCGGGGCTCATTGCGCGGCTCCCTGGGTGAACGCCGCGCGCGTGGCGGGTTCTTCGAGCACGCCGGCGCGCATCGTCAAATGCCGCTCGCCTACGCGCTGCGCCTGCGCGGGATCATGCGAAATCCAGACCGTGGCGCGCACGGTGCGCGCCTCCTCGAACCAGCCGGCTACCAGCGCCTCGACGGCGCGCGCCGATTCGGGGTCGAGAGAAGCAGTCGGCTCGTCGAGCAGGAGCGCTTCGGGATCGAGCTGGAGGACCCGCACGAGCGCCACGATCTGCGCTTCGCCGCCCGAAAGCTCGGAGGTGTCGCGCCCGAGGAAGTCGCTGGACCGGCCGATGGCGGCGAAGAGGGTGCTTGCGCGCGCCGCGTCGAATCGCACGTCGCGGTAGGCCGCCAGCGTATAGGGGTAGCGCAGGTTGTCCTCGACGCTGCCGTCCAGCAGCGCGGGCCGCTGCCGCAGGTACGCAATATGCCGCCGGTAGTGAACAATGCGCGCGCGCGTGACCGGTTTGCCATGCCAGCGCACGTCGCCGCCGTCGAGCGGGTCGAGCAGCGCGAGTGCCCGCAGGAACACGCTCTTGCCGGAGCCGGACGGGCCCGTCAGCACCGCGCGCTCGCCCGCCCGCAGCGCGAAATCGGTAGGATGCAGCAGCCACTGGCCGCGTTGCGCGTCGCGCCGGGCGATCTGGCTGGCCTCGACGAGCGGCGCGCCATCGGCATGGATTGGGGGAGTCGGATTGTGTTTGAGCATCGAAAGATTGCAAACATAGCGGGTACGTCGAGTCGTGCGAAACAGTATGTAACCGGGCACGCTGACTGCTCTTGCGGTATTGCAACATGGCAGGCCTACAACAACGCATAACGTGGAGTACGCATGACGTCACCGCAGCCCAAGCCCTTTAGCCTTGGCCGTACGCTCGCCAGGATCATCGCATGGCTCGTGGCGGTTGTCGTCGTGTTGATTGCGGTGCTCGTCGTCTTCATCCTGACGTTCGACTGGAACCACGCCAAACCCTACGTCAACGAAAAGGTCACCGAGGCCATCGGGCGGCCGTTCGCGATCGAGGGCGATCTCAAGGTGGGCTGGCAGAGGCCGCCCGGCGAAACGGGCTGGCGCGCGTGGGTGCCGTGGCCGCGTTTTTCCGCCACGCAGATCGAGGTCGCCAATCCCGACTGGTCGAAGTCCCCGCACTTCGCCACGCTCGACGAAATCGACTTCGAGGTGGCCGTGTTGCCGCTTCTGGCACACGACATCGTGATTCCGGCGATCAATCTGGTGAATCCGTCCATCGACGTCGAGCGGCTTGCCGACGGGCGCAACAACTGGACCTTCAAGCTGCCCGCGTCGAGCGGGCCGTCGACGTGGCGGCTCGAACTGCACGACATCGCGTTCTCGAGCGGCAATATCGACGTGAGCGATCAGCAGACGAAAACCGACGTGAAGATCGCGGTGAGCCTGCTCGGACACGGCATCCCGATCGGCAAGGTGATGGAGGAGCAGGAAGCGGCATCGCGCCAGGGCTCCGCTCAGGTCATAGGGCGTGCGGGCGCGAACCGGCTCACGCAGCAGGTGAATAAGCAGCAAGCGTCGGAGGCGGCGGCCGCCAGCGCGGCCAGCACCACTGGCGAGGCGGACGCAGCGGCCGAAGCGGCCGAAGCGGGCGCGACGAGCACGCCTGCGGCAGGTTCGCAGCCGCTCGCCGCCAGCAGCGCCAGCGCCGCCAGCGGCGCAATCGTGGGCTCGAACGCCGCGCCCGCGCAGCCGCCCACAGACGAGCCGTTCTACGCGATCGGCTGGACGATCAAGGGCACGTATGGCAAGACCGCGCTGTCGGGCGAGGGCAAACTCGGCGGCGTGCTCGCGCTGCAGAACGCGAAGCGCCCGTTCCCGATCCAGGCCGACGTGCGCGCGGGCGACCTGCACATCGCGCTGGTCGGCACGCTCACCGACCCGATGCACCTGGCCGCCGTCGACGTGCGCCTGTGGCTGCAGGGCCAAAGTCTGGCGCATCTGTACGACCTGACCGGCGTGACGCTGCCCGAAACGCCGCCGTATGCCACGGAAGGCCACTTCGTGGGAAATTTCAAGCGCGGCGCGAGCGTGTTCCGCTATGAAAACTTCACGGGCCGCGTGGGCGGCAGCGATCTGAACGGCACAGTGGTCTACCAGCAGCGCACGCCGCGACCGCTCCTCACAGGAGAACTGGTTTCGAACCTGCTGAAGTTCTCGGACCTCGCGCCGATCATCGGCGCAGACAGCTCGGCGAGCAAGGCAAAGCGCGGCGATACCGTCAAGCAGCCGGCCGACCGCGTGATCCCGGTCGAGCCGTTCCGCACCGACCGCTGGAGCGCCATCGACGCCGACGTCAAGTTCACGGGCCGGCGCATCATCAAGCAGGGCAGTTTGCCGGTTCAGGACCTCTACACGCACATCGTCCTGACGAACGGCGTGCTTACACTCGATCCGCTGCAGTTCGGTGTGGCGGGCGGCACGCTCGGCACGCGCGTTTCACTCGACGGCAGCGGCGCGCCGCTCAAGGCGCGCGGCACGCTGGAGGCGCGCCACCTGAAGCTCAAGCAGCTCTTCCCGAACTTCAAGACGATGCAGTCGGCGCTCGGCGAGATCAACGGCGATGCTTCGCTCACTGCGACCGGCAACTCGCCGGCGGCGCTCGCCGCGACCTCGAACGGCGAGGTGAAGCTGCTCGTCACGCAGGGCACGATCAGCCGGTTGCTGATGGAGGCGGCGGGCCTGAACGTGGCGAACGTGGTTTACGAAAAGCTGTTTGGCTCGCGCGACGTGAACATCAACTGCGCGGCGGCCGACTTCGTCGCCACCGACGGCGTGCTCGATCCGCGCGTGTTCGCGCTCGACACCGACGACGCCGTCATCAACATCGACGGCCCGATCGACCTGCGCGACGAATCGATGAACATGAAGGTCCATCCGCATACGAAGGGCTTTCGCATATTCACGCTGCGCTCGCCGCTCTATGTGAAGGGCACCTTCAAGAATCCGCACGTGGGCGTGGATGCGACGGCGCTCGCGCTGCGTGGCGGCGCGATGATCGGACTGGGGCTCATCAACCCGTTTGCCGCGCTGATTCCGCTCATCGCGCCGAGCAACAACAAGCCGCTGCCGTGCGACGCGCTGTTCGCGCAGATGCGTCAACATCCCGTGGCGCCGCCACCGGGGCAGAAAATGCGCGCGCGGCCATTGCCCGACCTGGGAAGCGCAGGCGCGGGGGCGAGCGCGGCTGCCGCGACGGACAAGGGCAAGAAGGGTGAAGGGGCCGCGAAAGCGACGCCGGCAACGGGCAACGCGCCGTCGCCGGCCTCGACTGTCACGCCGACGCAAGGGCAGGAGCCGCTCTACAAAGGAAGCTGATACGGGAAGCGGACGCGGAAAAACCGCTGCGCCGGGCTAGCCGACCCGGCGCAGCGGTGCAGTGAACTTCGTTGAAAGCGGGAACCCGGACAACGACTAGCGCAACGAGCGCGGCGCCGTGTCGCCGGCAGCGTCCTGGCGGCGCGTCACGCGCCGGGTGGTCATGGTCGGACGTGCCGCGCCGAACTCGGGCAGGACCCGGCCGCGTGCGCGACTCGCGAAGACAAGAAAGCCGAAGCCGTCCGCCTCATACCAGTAACCGCCGTTCTCGAGGCCTTCGATCGGCTGCTCGAGCGCGTGAGCGATCGATTCGATGCAGCGCTTACGCAGTTCACTCGTGCCCGGATACGGCGGCTGCGCACCGCGCACACTGCACAGGAGCACATCGAGCCCCGGCAGGATATGCGCATAGAGCACAGGCTCGTCCTGCGCACGCGCGCGCGCAATCTTGGTATCGAGTTGGCCGAACGGTTTGAAGTGACTCAGCACGGCGAGAAATGACTCATCGCCGTCTGCCTTGACGCGTTTGCGCTTTTTCGGGAAGGACATAAAAATTCGCCTGAAAAAGGTGGATTGCAGTACACGCAGCGTTCCCATGCGACCACTCCCGGACTGGTGCGCCGCACGTCGATCCTTTATAGCACACGGATTTGCTGCGTTCACGAGGATAGAGATGGGGACGGTCCGCTCTAGCGGCGCACAGCGCCTGAAGCGATCCGGACCTGCGCGGCCCGGCTGTTGCCCCTCGTTCAAAACCCTCATTGCGTTCGCAAACGCCATGCCGGATCGCACGTCGCGCTCATGTAGATATCCCGGCGCTCTCTCGCTTGTCTCCGTCTCAATAATAGACCTGTGCGTGCGCTCGGTGTGGCGAATTGCCGCAAAAAAACGGGTTTTCCACGACGCAAGGTGTGTGATGTCACACACATTGTCATCCTGAAAAATCGCGCAGATAATGTTGCGGTTCCGGTGGCCGCGGTTGCCATCGGGCGCCCCGAGCGCCGACTGGCGCCGCGCGGGCACACGCGGCGCGATGCTGGAACAAGCCGTGTTGCAAAAAGCAGCGTTGCAAAAAGCAGTGCGGGACGCACTGCAAAAACAAGGCGAAAAGCACGGCGCGCCGCCCAGACCCGCCACTGAAGCAGACCAACATGAAACTCTTCGCCAAGGGGCTCCTGCTGATCGCGATTCCGAGCGTCGTCGAACTGGC
Organism: Paraburkholderia acidiphila; assembly: GCF_009789655.1. Taxonomy (GTDB): domain Bacteria; phylum Pseudomonadota; class Gammaproteobacteria; order Burkholderiales; family Burkholderiaceae; genus Paraburkholderia; species Paraburkholderia acidiphila. The sequence continues at coordinate 1,652,989 of NZ_CP046909.1, read as the reverse complement.
GCTGCTCGGCGTCGTGTTCGACACTCAGGGGAAGGCCGCGCTCGCGGCCAAACGCGCGGAAAACACGCAGCAGATCCTTTGGCAAGCGAACAGTCTCGTCGACCCTCTGCTGCGCGAAGCCGCGCGCGTGCGCACGGGCATCGTGCTCGAAGATCCTTCATTCATCGATCGCCACGCCGTGTGGACCGAGTTCGCCGACCGCATCACGCTGCTCGCGCGCATGGTCGCCGACAATCCTCCCCAACTCGCGCGAGTCCAGCATATGCGCGACGCCGCCTATGCGTGGCGCAAGGAGGCCGGCGAAATTGCCGATGCACTGCGCATGGGCCACAGCACATCGTTCGCGCGCGTGGCGGGCAACGGCATGCCTCCGGAGATCGAGACGGTGCGCGAAGTGCTCGGTGACTTCATTGCCGAGGAGACGCGGCTCGACGAGGCCCGCGCGGCCATGCTGCGCGAGACGCGCGAGCGCCAGCAGGACGCGCTGATCTTCGCCGTGGTGGGCTCGATGCTGATCTGGGCGTTCACGGCCATGGCGTTCGCGCGCAACGTGGGCGTGCGCCTTGCCGCGCTTGGCGCAAACGCCGAGCGCCTCGGGGAGGGCACGCCGCTCGCGCCGCCGCTCACGGGCAACGACGAAATCGCCGCACTCGATGCGGTGCTCCATCAGACGAGCGCGAGGCTGCGCGTGGCCGAGCGCGAGCAGACCGCGCTGAAGGCGCAGCTCCAGGCGCGCGCCGCGGACCTCGCGAGCGCCAACGAACATCTGCGCCAGGAGAGTCAGGACAACGAGATGTTCATCTACAGCGTGTCGCACGATTTGCGCTCGCCGCTCGTGAACCTGCAGGGCTTTTCGAAGGAGCTGCAGGTGTCGTGCGACGACTTGCGCGCCCAGGTCGAAGCGGCGGCGTTGCCCGAACACGAGCATCGCGAGATGGCCGAGGTGCTCGACGGCGACGTCGACGAGTCGCTGCATTTTCTGCGGCAGGCGGTGGCGCGCGCGGCGGCCATCATCGAAGCGCTGTTGCGCCTGTCGCGTGCCGGGCGCCTCGAATACCGCTGGCAGCGCGTGAACGTGGCTCGGCTCGTCGAGCGCGTGCTGGGGGGCCTCGGCGACGAACGCGCGCAGGCCGCGCGCATCGAGGTGGGCGAGCTGCCGCCCGCCTGGGGCGATCCGGCAGCCATCGAGCAGATATTCGGCAACCTCATCGAGAATGCGTTGCACCATCTCGATCCCGCGCGGCCGGGCCGGGTCGAGATCGGTGCGCTCGCTGCGGGGCGCGAGTCCGGCAGCGAATCCGGCGGCGAAGCTGGCAAAAGCGCGGAAAAAGAATCGCGAAAAACAGAGACCGCGGAGCCTCTCGAGCGTACGCGGACTTATTTTGTGCGCGACAATGGCGTTGGCATCGCGCAAGCTTATCTGCCCAAGCTGTTCCGCGCGTTTCAGCGGCTGCACGGCGGCGAATCGCCCGGGCAGGGCACGGGCCTCGCGCTCGCCAGGCGCATTGTGGAGCGGCATGGCGGGCGCATCTGGGTGGAATCGACCGAGGGCGCGGGCTCGACGTTTTTCGTCGCGCTGCCGGATCAGCCGTTGCGTTCCACATAGCGGGCATCCGGGCACGCAGGGCGCGCCGGGCAGCAAGCTTTCAACAAGCTTTGAAAAGTTCATGCAGTACGCAGGAGAGTCGAGATGACGAACGGGGAACAGGTCAGCATCGTGCTGATCGAAGACGACGACGGGCATGCCACGCTGGTCGAGCGCAACCTGCGGCGTTCGGGGATCTCGAACAGTTTCCTGCGCTTTCGCGACGGCCAGGACGCGCTCGATTACTTTTTCGGCACGCCGGGCGACAATCCGGCCGCGGCGGCGAACTGGGCGTCGCGCGACGCGCTCAGCAATTTCGTCGTGCTGCTCGACTTGCGCATGCCGCGCGTGGACGGCTTCGAGGTGCTGCGGCGCCTGAAAGCGGAACCCGCTACGGCGTCGGTGCCGGTGATCGTGCTCACGACCACCGACGACCCTCGCGAGATCGAGCGCTGCTATGAACTCGGCTGCAACGTGTACATCACGAAACCGGTCGAATATGACGCTTTCATCGAAGCCGTGCGTCGACTCGGCTTCTTTCTCCAGGTCGTCAAGCTGCCGCCGGGGCATCGCTTCGTCCACGCGCGGCCGGCAGGCGCCCAGTAACGGATCGCGCAGGCATTGCGCATGGAATCATCACGCATTGGCAATGAAAGAAGGCGGCAAGAGCGGCGACAAGCCCGACGCGTGCCCGAAGGGACGTTTCGCGCATGACTGAGGAACCCACGATGCTGGACGGCGCGCGCGTGCTAGTCGTCGACGACGACGAAGGCATCCTGCGCCTCGCCCGCAAATCGCTTCTGCGCGCCGGTGCGCGCGTGGACACCTGCACGGGCGTCGGGGAGGCGCGCGCGTTGCTCGCCGTGCAGACGCCCGATGTGCTCGTGCTCGACTATCAGCTCGACGGCGCGGAAACCGGTCTCGACTTCTTCCGCCGCCTGCGTGCCGACGACGTGCGTGTGCCGGCGATCCTCGTGACGGGCTTCACCGACGAATCCCGCGTGATTGCCGCGTTGCGCGCGGGCGTCTCGGACGTGGTGCCGAAGTCGGGCGACTATCTCGACTATCTGCCGGAAGCCGTCGCGCGCGTGCTCTCGCAGGTGGCGCTGCAGCGCGCCTCCGATGAAGCGCTGCTGCTGCGCGATCGCGAAGAACACTACCGTACGCTCTCCGAAGCGTTGCCGCACCTCGTGCTTACCTGTGGCGCGGACGGCAACTGCGATTTTGTCTCAAAGCAGTGGCTCGACTACACGGGGCTCGAGGCGGCCCAGTCCCACGGTCTCGCCTGGCTCGACGCCGTGCATGCCGACGATCGCGAAGAGATTCGCCACACCTGGCTCGAGGCCGTGGGCAGTGGCGCCACCGACTATCGCCATGAGTTGCGCATTCGCCGCCACGATGGCGTCTATCGATGGTTCGATGTCCGAATCGTTGCGATGCGCGACCCGCGCGGCGGCGTGAACAAATGGTTCGGTAGTTGCACCGATATCGACGCGCAACGCGAAGCGACCGAGGAACGCGAGCGCCTGCTTGCCACGGCGCAGGCCGCGCGCCAGACCGCCGAAGAAGCCAACCGCGCGAAAGACCGCTTCCTCGCCATGCTCTCGCACGAGTTGCGCACGCCGCTCACGCCGGTGCTCGCGGGCACGCGGCTGCTGGAGCAGATCGCGGGCCTGCCGGATGCGGCGCGCTCGGGCGTGCTGATGATCCGCCGCAATATCGAGCTCGAGGCGCGTCTGATCGACGACCTGCTCGACCTCACGCGCGTGGCCAATGGCAAGCTGAGCCTCGCGCTCGACACGGTCGACGTGCACGAGGTGATCGAGGCCGTGCTCGAGCTCTTCCTTAGTGAAATCCAGATCAAGCAACAGGACGTGCACGTCGACCTGCGCGCCCAGCAGCACTATGTGCGCGGCGACCGCGCGCGCCTGCAGCAGATGCTCTGGAACCTGGTGCGCAACGCCGCGAAGTTCACGCCCGACGGCGGCCACATTTACGTGCGCACGCGCGACGAGCGCATGCACGTTGCGATCGAGGTCGAGGACACGGGCATCGGCATCGCGCCCGAACAGATCGGCAAGCTCTTTCATGCCTTCGAACAGGGCAGCCACAATCTCACGCGTCAGTTCGGCGGGCTCGGTTTAGGCCTCGCGGTCACGCGGGCGCTGACCGAGGCGCACGGCGGGAGCGTGAGCGCGAGAAGCCCGGGCGCGCATTGCGGCGCGACCTTCACGATCGTGCTGCCGAGCGCCGCGCGGGGCGAGGGTGCCGCAGCGATCGCCGAGCATCGCGGTCCGCATCGGGTGGGCGCGATGAACATCCTGCTGATCGAGGATCACGAGGACACCGCAGAGGTCATGTCGCAGCTAATGCGCTCGGGCGGCCACGAGGTGGCGGTGGCGGGCAGCGTGGCCGGCGCACTCGCGCTCACGGCCAGCATGGCCTTCGACCTCGTGGTGAGCGACATCGGCCTGCCGGATGGCTCGGGCATCGACTTCATCCGCGCGTTTCGTGCGCAATCAACGGCGCCCGCCGTCGCGCTCACTGGCTTTGGCACTGACGACGACGTGCGCCGCAGCGTTGAAGCGGGCTTCACCGCGCATCTGACGAAACCCGTCAACTTCGAGCAGCTCGAACGACTGATCGAAGAGGCCGCGGCCGCGCGCAGTGCGGCGGCCGCGCCCGGTTCCGCCGCGTCCGCTCCCTGACTCGCGCTTGACCCAGACACAAAAAAGCCCGCGCTGCGGCGCGGGCTTTGGTCTGGACTCTCGCGAGGCTCAGCGCGGATTGTTCTTCAGCGAATCGCGAATGTCACGCAGCAGCAGCACGTCTTCGGGCGTGGGCGGCGGTTCGGCCGGCGCGGCGGCTTCTTCCGGCTTGCGCAGCTTGTTGATGAACTTCACCATCAAAAAGATGATGAACGCGAGGATGACGAAGTTGATCACCGCGGTGATGAACGAGCCATAGCCGAACACGGCTACGCCCGCGGTCTGCAGATCCTTGTACGACTCGGGGTTGCCTTTATAGCTGGCCGGAATGTGTCCGAGCCGCACGAACATGTTCGAGAAGTCGAGGCCGCCCGTGATCACGCCGATGACCGGCATGATGAGGTCTTTCACGACCGAGTTGACAATGCTCGAGAACGCGCCGCCGATAATCACACCGACGGCGAGATCCATCACGTTGCCTTTGACGGCGAATTCCTTGAACTCCTGGACGATGCTCATGAGCGGGCTCTCCCTGAATGGCGCGGCGCGGGGCTGGGGTCAATACGACGTATTGGCGCAATCATAGCGAACGCATCCGTATCGCGGTAGCAATTTGACATTCCCTGACGTTTTGTTGGGGCTGACGACAAGGTTTTGGCGGACGCACGCGGCGTGCCCACCGCGCTGACTTTGCCCCGCGTTTGGGCCGCCATTTGCTTCAGTGCGCGAGTGAGATCTGCTCGTGAAAGGTCGCGGGATCGGTGTTGGTGCCACCCAGCAGCACGCCTATGCGCTTGCCTTGCAATGTGTCGCGCAGCGGCCCGAGCAGTCCCGCGGTGGCTGCGGCGCAAGCGGGCTCCACGGCGAGCTTCAGTTGCTCGAAGAGCACGCGCATCGCGCTGCGCAGCGCGTCGTCGGAGACCGTGACGACGCGCTCGAGATGACGGCGGCACAACGTATAGGAGTATTGCTCCGCATACGACGCCATGAGCGAGTCGGCGATCGAGTGCATGTGGGACAGGCGCACCGTGTGGTTCGCGGCGAAGCTGCGACTCATCACGTCCGAGCCTTCGGGCTCGACGCCATACACGCGCACGCGCGGGTTCGCGAGCCGCAAGGCCGTAGCGACGCCCGCAGCGAGCCCGCCGCCGCCGATGGGTACGACGACCGCATCGAGATCGGGCGCCTGGGTGGCCCATTCATAGCCTAGCGTAGCCGTGCCGAGCACCGTGCGATAGCCGTTGAACGGATGCACGAAATAGCGTCCCTCGTCGGTCTCGATCCGGCGCACGATCTCGAACGCCTCGCTGCTGTTGTCCGCCACGACGATTTCCGCGCCAAAGCGCTTGCATTGCGCGACGCGCGCCGCGCTCGCTGTCCGCAAGAGCACGACTTTCGCGCTGATGCCCAGGCGCATTGCCGCATACGCAACCGCAATGGCGTGATTGCCGCCCGAAACGCACGTGACGCCGGCGCTGCGTTGCGCGGCATCGAGCGCGAGCAGATGGGTGAACGCGCTGCGCACCTTGAAGCTGCCGCCCGACTGCAGCAGCTCGAACTTGAAGTTCACGAGCGTGGCTTCGAGCGTGGACAGATCGTGGCGGTCGAACACGGGCGTGCGCAGCACCCACGGCGCGAGCGCGAAATGCTGCGAAGCGATCTCGTCGAGGGTGGGGATCGCCTCACCGTCTATCGTGTGGCTGGCAGGAAGCGGCGAGGCGGTGGACATGATGGCGCGCGTCCAGCGTGGTTATTGCGTCAGGGCTTCGACGGACATGCCGTGCACGAGCTTGCGCAGGAAACCTTCGCACGCCGCGAGCTGTTCGAGCGAAACGTATTCGTTCGGCTTGTGCGCCTGCTGGATGTCGCCGGGCCCGCACACCACGCTCGGAATCCCTGCACGAGAAAAGAGGCCCGCCTCGGTGCCGTAGGCCACCTTGCGGCGTGCGTCGTCGGCGGTGAGCGCGCGCACGAGTTGCGTGATCGCGGCCTGTTCCGTGGCGTCGAGGCCGGGGGCTGCCGCGATCTTCGTGAACTCGATCGCGCCGACCGCGTGCTCGCGCTGCATCTTCGGCACGAGCGTTTCGCGCGCGTATTGTTCGATGCGCGCGAAGATCGTGTCGGGGTTGAGCGTCGGCAGATTACGGAATTCGAACGCGAAACGGCATTCGGCCGGCACCGTGTTGATGGCATTGCCGCCTTCGATCGTGCTGGTCTGCGCGGTCGTGAACGGCACGTCGTAAAGCTCGTCGAACGGGCCGTTCGCGCGGAATTCGTCGGCCATATCGCGGATGTAACAGATGAGACGCGCGGCGTATTCGATGGCGTTCAGCCCGCGCGGCGTGAGCGACGAATGCGCGGCCTGGCCGCGCACGCAGCACTGGTACGCGTTGATGCCCTTGTGCGCCACGATGGGGCGCATGCTCGTGGGTTCGCCCACGATGCAGCCTTCGGGCTTCACACCGCGCTTGACGAGTTCTTCGATCATGAGCGGCGCGCCCACGCAGCCCACTTCCTCGTCGAACGAGAGCGCGAAGTGCAGGGGCTTGGCGAGTTTCATCTGCTGGATCTCGGGCACGAGTGTGAGCGCCGCGCCGATAAAACCCTTCATGTCGCAAGTGCCGCGGCCATAGAGCAGGCCGTCGCGGATCTCGGGCTTGAACGGGTCGCTGTCCCACTTCTGGCCGTCCACGGGCACCACGTCGGTGTGGCCGGAGAGCACGATGCCGCCGTTCGTTTCGCCGTCATGCGCGGGGATCGTGGCGAACAGGTTGGCCCATTTGCCGTCGCGGCCATAGGTGAGCGTCGATTCGATGCCGCGCGCGCGCAGATCGTCGCGCACGGTCTCGATCAGGCCGAGATTCGGATGGCGGCTGACCGTATCCATCGAAACGAGGCGGGTGACCCAGGGGAGCGAGGCGGGAAGGGAGGCGGAAGGCGTAGACGACTGCGCTGTTTCAGCGGCGAGGGACATAGTGGACTCCAGCTTGCTTGTATGCTTCATCTTACCCAAAAAGAATGCGGCAAGCCAAAGCCGCGGGCAGTCCGGCGGCCCACGTTTCAGGTGTTTGCGATGCGCATGGCGCGCTGCAACATGATGTGAAAACGCCCGCGCGGAAGACAAACCGCGCGGGCGTCCGAGGATACGGTAAGGTCGTTCAGCGCGACGCGCCAGCGCGATTGGGCGCGCCGAGCGCGCGCAACGTCTCCTTCACGGTAGCCACGCGCACCGCGAGGTCGGGGCTGCGCGTTTCGATGCGCAGCTTGTCCTGACCCGCGAGCTTGATGTGCTTGTGCTTCTGCACCATCTCGATGATGCGCATGGCGTCCACGGGCGGATTCGGCACGAACTGCAGGCCAATGACCGCTTCGCCCGCATCGATCTTCGTGATGCCGAGCGGCTTCGCCGCCAGTCGCAGACGATGCGTTTCGATCAACGCGTGCGCCTGCGCCGGCATCTTGCCGAAGCGGTCGATCAGTTCTTCCTGGATGCCGTCGATCGAATCGTCATGCTCGCAATTCGCGAGGCGCTTGTAGAGCGACAGGCGCTCCTGCACGTCGCCGCAATAGTCGGCGGGCAGGATCGCGGGCGCGTGCAGGTTGATCTCGGTGGTCGCCGCCAGCGGCGCGTTGAGATCGGGCTCGCGGCCGTCCTTGAGCGCCTTCACGGCGTCGTTGAGCATGTCCGTGTAAAGCTGGAAGCCGATCTCCTGGATCTCGCCCGACTGCTTGTCGCCGAGCACTTCGCCCGTGCCGCGAATTTCGAGGTCGTGCATCGCCAGATAGAAGCCCGAGCCGAGTTCCTCCATCTGCTGGATGGCTTCCAGCCGCCGTTGCGCCTGTTTGGTGAGCCCTTGCGGATCGTGCACGAGCAGATACGCGTACGCCTGGTGGTGCGAACGCCCGACACGGCCGCGCAACTGGTGCAACTGCGCCAGACCGAACTTGTCGGAGCGGTGGATCAGGATCGTGTTCGCGGTCGGCACGTCGATGCCGGTCTCGATGATCGTGGTACAGAGCAGCACGTTCGCGCGCTGCGCCACGAAGTCGCGCATCACGGCTTCGAGTTCGCGCTCGTGCATCTGGCCGTGCGCCACCGCGATGCGCGCTTCGGGCACCAGCGCTTCGAGCATCGCGCGGCGGTTCTCGATGGTCTCGACTTCGTTGTGCAGGAAGTACACCTGGCCACCGCGCTTGAGTTCGCGCAGCATGGCCTCGCGAATCACGCTGTCTTCCTCGCGGCGCACGAAGGTCTTGATGGCGAGCCGTTTCTGCGGCGCGGTCGCGATCACGGAGAAGTCGCGCAGGCCTTCGAGCGCCATGCCGAGCGTACGCGGAATCGGCGTGGCGGTCAGCGTGAGCACGTCCACTTCCGCGCGCAGCGCCTTGAGCGCCTCCTTCTGGCGCACGCCGAAGCGGTGTTCCTCGTCGATGATGACGAGCCCGAGGCGCTTGAACTGCACATCGGACGACAGCAGCTTGTGCGTGCCGATCACGATATCGACGCTGCCGTCGTTGATCTGCTGGATTGCGCTGCTCACTTCCTTCGCGGACTTGAAGCGCGACAATTCGGCAATGCGCACGGGCCACTCGGAAAAGCGGTCCGTGAAGGTCTGCGTGTGCTGCTCGGCGAGCAGCGTGGTGGGCGAGAGTATCGCCACCTGCTTGCCGCCCATCACGGCGATGAACGCCGCGCGCAACGCGACTTCGGTCTTGCCGAAGCCCACGTCGCCGCACACGAGGCGGTCCATCGGCTTGCCGCTCGTCATGTCGCCGATCACGGCGGCGATCGCGGCAGCCTGGTCAGGCGTTTCCTCGAAGCCGAAGCTTTCCGCGAACTTCACGTAGTCGCGCGGTTCGAGCGCGAACGCGTGACCCTCGCGCGCGGCGCGCCGCGCGTAGAGATTCAGGAGTTCGGCCGCGGTGTCGCGGATCTGCTGCGCGGCCTTGCGGCGCGCCTTTTCCCACTGGCCCGAGCCGAGCGCATGAAGCGGCGCGCTATCCGGATCGGCGCCGCTGTAGCGTGAAATGACGTGCAACTGCGAGACCGGCACGTAGAGCTTGCTGCCGTTCGCGTATTCGAGGTGCAGGAATTCGGTGTCGCCTTCGCCGAGGTCCATCGTCACCAGACCGTGATAGCGGCCGATGCCGTGCTGCGCATGGACCACCGGATCGCCCACCTTGAGCTCGGAGAGGTCGCGCACCATCGAATCGACGTTGCTCGCCTGTTCCTGGCGGCGGCGTCCCGCACGGCGCGCAAGCGGCCCGTAAAGCTCGGTCTCGGTGATGACCGCAAGCTCTTCGCCCGGCAGCGAAAAGCCCGTGGAGAGCGGCGCGACGCCCAGCGCGAAGCGCACGTCGCCGGTGAGCCAGTCTTCGAAGCTGTCTGCGCCCGTGGGGCGAAGGTGGTTGTCGGCGAGCAGTTGCGCGATGGTTTCGCGCCGGCCCGCCGATTCCACCGCGAACAGCACGCGGTTCTTCGTCGTGCCGAGATACGTGCGCAGCGAGGCGAGCGGGTCGTCGGCGTGGCGGTCGATCGCGAGGTTCGGCAGCGCCGTGGCCCAGCCGCCCGCGCTCGCGGCGGGCAGCACGAGGCGCGCGAAGGGCTTCGCGAACGCGAAGAAGTCCTCGTCGGTCAGGAAGAGGCGCTGCGGCTCCAGGATCGGCCGCTCGCGATCGTGCGAGAGGAAGTTGTAGCGCTGCTTCGTGTCGTTCGTGAAGCGGCGGATCGACGCGTCGAGGTCGCCCGAAAACACCAGCTGGGCGTTTTCCGGCAGATAGTGGAAGAGCGTAGCCGTCTCTTCGAAAAAGAGCGGCAGGTAGTATTCGATGCCCGCCGACGGCACGCCATTGCCCATGTCCTTGTAGATCGTCGCGCGGCTCGGGTCACCCTCGAACACCTCGCGCCAGCGGCTGCGAAACGCGGTGCGCGAGGCCTCGTCGAACGGAAACTCGCGGCCCGGCAACAGGCGCACGTCTTTCACGGGATAGAGGCTGCGCTGGCTGTCCGGGTCGAACGCGCGGATCGAGTCGACCTGGTCGTCGAAGAGGTCGATACGGTAGGGCAGCGGCGAGCCCATCGGAAAGAGGTCGATCAGCGAACCGCGCACGCAGTACTCGCCCGGGCGTACCACCTGGCTCACATGCTCGTAGCCCGCGAGCGTGAGCTGCGACTTGAGCTTCGCTTCGTCGAGGCGCTCGCCCTGGGAGAACGAGAACGTATAGGCGGCGAGAAACGAGGCGGGCGGCATGCGGTAGAGCGCCGTCGTGGCCGGCACGATCAGTATGTCGCAGCGGCCTTCGCCGAGATCGTGGAGCGTGGCCAGACGCTCCGAAACGAGGTCCTGGTGCGGCGAGAACGTGTCGTACGGCAGCGTTTCCCAGTCGGGCAGGAGGCGCACGCGCGCCTCGGGCGCGAAGAACGGAATCTCCTGGGCGAGCCGCTGGGCATCCACGGCGCTGGCGCAAATCACGGCCAGCAGCGGCGCCTGGCGCGCGCCGACGCGCGCGGCCTCGCGGTAGCGGGCGATCAGCAGCGCGTCGGACGAGCCGTGCGTGCCGTCGAACGCGTAGCGCTGCCCCGGCTTGACGACGGCGACGGGGGACGGAGATTGCGAGGAAGCGGCGATATCGGACATAGGCAACAAGGTGGCCGACGCGTGTGTCGGTATGGTGGCCAGTTCAGTTCGGGCGGAGTGCAACGCCACAATATAGGGGCCGGTTTCGGGTCTTCAAGTGAATCCGGCGCGTTTCGACGACGTTTCGCCGACGTTTTGCGGGCGTGCGGCGTGCGGGTAAGGGACCTATTATAAAATCCGTCCTTTACTTTGACTCATGCGGCTCGCCACACCGTGACTTCACGCCTTTTTGCCCTGATTCCGTGCGCCGGCACCGGCAGCCGTTCGGGCTCGGCCATGCCGAAACAATATCGAATCGTTGCCGGACGCGACCTCCTGCACTATACGCTCGCCGCTTTCGACGCCTGCAACGAATTCTCGCAGACGCTCGTGGTGATTTCTCCCGACGATAATCACTTCGACGCCCGGCGCTTCGGCGGCTTGCGCTTTGCCGTGAGGCGCTGCGGCGGCGCCTCGCGCCAGGCCTCGGTCTACAACGGCCTGGCCGCGCTCGCCGAATTCGGCGCAACCGACGACGACTGGGTGCTCGTGCACGACGCGGCGCGCCCCGGCATCACGCCCGCGCTGATCCGCACGCTCGTCGAGTCGCTCAAGGACGACCCCGTGGGCGGCATCATGGCGCTGCCGGTGGCGGATACGCTCAAGCGCGTTGCGCCGAAGGACCCCGCGGCGCCCGGTGTGCACATTGCGCGCACCGAATCGCGCGACGGCCTCTGGCAGGCCCAGACGCCGCAGATGTTCCGCATCGGCATGTTGCGCACGGCCATCGAGCGCGCGCAGCAGGACGGGCACGATCTCACCGACGAAGCGAGCGCGATCGAATGGCTCGGTCACGCGCCGCGTCTCGTGCAGGGCAGCCTGCGCAACTTCAAGGTGACGTACCCCGAAGACTTCGCACTCGCCGAAGCGATCCTCAGCCGGCCCGCAGACTAAGCGCACCGCAATCCCTTTACCTGAAACCTCTGGAACCGCACAACATGGACATCAGAATCGGACAAGGCTACGACGTGCACGCGCTGGTGCCCGGCCGCCCGCTCGTGCTCGGCGGCGTGACGATCCCCTACGATCGCGGCCTGCTCGGCCACTCGGACGCCGACGTGCTGCTGCACGCCATCACCGACGCATTGTTCGGCGCCGCCGCGCTCGGCGACATCGGCCGCCATTTCCCGGACACCGACAAGCAGTTCTACGGCGCCAACAGCCGTGTGCTGCTGCGCGAATGTCTGCGCCGCGTGCAGGAAGCGGGCTTTTCGCTCATGAACGTCGATACCACGGTGATCGCGCAGGCGCCCAAGCTCGCGCCGCATATCGAATCGATGCGCAAGACGATCGCCGAAGACCTGAACCTGCCGGTCGAGCGCGTGAATGTGAAGGCGAAGACGAATGAAAAGCTCGGCTATCTCGGCCGCAGCGAAGGGATCGAAGCGCAGGCGGCGGTCCTGCTGCTGCGCGCGTGATCTTTCATTCAACCCTTGTTTTGAAGCGCTGAACGGCGCGAGCAGGGCGCGTGCCTGCTCCCCAACTGACGGCGATGATTGCAGCTGCAATCATCGCCGTTGCTTTCTTGTCGATTAATTTCCGTTTTTTTCGTCCCATACTGAACCGCTATCCGGAAGTGGGGAGGGCAATGGCGGGAGTTGAAAAACGCGTGAAGGGCCTCGACGGCCTGCGGGCGCTTGCAGTCGTGCTCGTGTTCCTCTCGCACAAGGCCCACGTCAACGCGATCGATGCGGGCAAGATCGGCGTCTGGCTGTTCTTTTTGATCAGCGGCTATCTGATCATCGGAGAACTGCATCGTAATCGGGTTCGCATCGAGCAGCACGGCGCTCGCACCGCCGCGCTGCTGTATGTTTTCTTCATGAAGCGCACGCTGCGTATTTTTCCCGTGTACTACCTGCTGCTCATTGCGCTCACCATTGCGCATGCGAGCTTCTATCAGCGCGATGTCGATCTCGGGCTCGCGTGGCATTTCGTATTCCTCTCCAATTACTGGATCGGCGTGGTGCACGATGGCTGGCCCGGCACTGTCTCGCATTTCTGGAGCCTCGCGGTCGAGCAACAGTTCTATCTCGTTGCGCCGTTCGCGCTGCTGTTCGTGCGCGCGTCGCGCCATCTCGCGTTTTGTGCGGTGGTCGTCGCGGCGGCTGCGTTCGCGCATCTCGCGCTTTACGAGGAGGGGGCGATCGCGCCGCTCATCTACGCGTTTTCGCCGTGGAATTTCGCCATGCTCGCGCTCGGCGGTGCACTGGCGATTGGCGGTGCTCGCGCGCCGTTGCGTGCCGGGGCGTTGACTGCGGTGTGGTTCATCGGGGCGTGTGCGGCGATCGCCGGCTTCGCGCTGGCGCGCGCCGAATGTGCCGGGTGCGCCGAAAGCGTGACGGGCGCGACGATGCAGCCGGGCTTCCTCGACGTCGGACTCGCGCTCTCGCTCGGCGCACTGTTTCTGTGGCTCGTGCGTCGCCAGGACAGCGTGCTTGTCGCCGCGCTGGAAATGCGGCCGCTCGCGTATCTCGGCACGATCAGCTACGGCTTCTATCTGTTTCACAACCTCGTACCGTCGCGCCTTGGGGTGGCGCCGGGGCTCTACGCGCGGCTCCACGTGCCCGAGGCGGCGCAGCCCGTTCTCGCGCTCGTGCTGCAGTTCGCGCTGGCCGTGCTGCTCGCCCATCTGTCGTGGCAAGTGCTGGAAAAACGCGTGCTCGAATGGAAGCGGCCGCTCGAAACGGCGATACGCAACCGCCTGCCCACGCGCGCCGCGGCGAGCCAGACGTGATGCGCTAGAGCGTCTCGCCGCCCACTACACGCCCGTCGGGGCACAACTCGCCGGTCTGCAGCCCGTCGAGCACGCGCAGCACTTCTTCGGCGCTGCGCCCGACGTTCAGGTTATTCACCGTGACATGCTGGATCGTGTTGTCGGGGTCGACGATGAACGTGGCGCGCAGCGCCACGCCGGCTTCCTTGTCGCGGATGCCGAGCTGATCGATGAGCTCGCCCTTCACGTCGCCGAATGAATAGTGATTGAGGCGATCGAGCGTCTTGTCCTCGCGCCGCCATGCGAGCTTCACATATTCGTTGTCGCAACTGCCGCCCATGATGACCGTTTCGCGGTCATCGAATTCCTTGATGAGCCTTGCGAACGCGATGATCTCGGTGGGGCAGACGAGCGTGAAATCCTTGGGGTAGAAGTAGATGACCTTCCACTTGTTGGCGAAGGTCTGTTCGGTGATCTCGATGAACGCCGATTCGCCGTTCTCCACGGGATGGTTGAAGCCGGGCTTCGCGGCGGTGACGGTGAAGGCTGCGAGTTTGTCGCCGACGGTTTTCATGGCGGAGCTCCTCAGACGAGAGGCGGGCGCGCGGCCCGCTTTGACGCCGCGCGCAAAGCGCATCGCGGCATGCCGATGAAAACGATTGTCGCAGGAGCGGGCGGCGCGTGATGCGAGGGTGCGCCGCCGCCGGACTTCGGTCAAGCGAGGGTAGAGAAGCTCAGGCGCCCTTGGCGAGCGGGAACTCGATCGTCACTTCGAGGCCGGGGCCCGGCAGCCGGTTGCGCAGGCGCAGCGCGCCGCGATAGCGGCCCACGAGGCGCTGCACGATGGCCATGCCGAGGCCGGTGCCGTTCGCCTGTGTGCGAGCCGTGTCGACGCGGTAGAACGGCCGCGTGACGAGCGGCAGCTGATCCTCGGGAATGCCCGGGCCTTCGTCGACCACCGAGAGTTCGACGCGCGAATGCGAGACGCGCGTTTCGAGCATGATGTGGGGAATGCCGTCGGTTTCGCTCGCGCCGTACTTGCGAGCGTTTTCGATGAGATTGCCCACCACGCGGCGCATGTCGGTATCGTCGGCTTCGATCATCGCCGAAGGCGCGAGCCGCGTGATGAGGCGCACGCCGTCTTCGCTCGCCATGCGCGCGGCCATCTCGCCGGCAATGACCGAGAGATCGACGCGCTCGGGCATGCGCTGGGCAGGGCGCGCGTAGTCGAGGAAGCGGCCGATGATCATGTCCATCTGCTCGATGTCGTCGATCATGGCGTCCTTGGTCGCCTGGTCGGACGGACTCATCTCCGTTTCGAGCCGCAGGCGAGCGAGCGGCGTGCGCAAATCATGCGAGATGCCGGCGAGCATCAGCGCGCGGTCGGCCTCCAGCTGTTCGAGGTCGCGCACCATCTGGTTGAACGAGCGATTCGTTTCGGCGGCGACGCCCATGCCGCTCTCGGGCAAGGGCGCGGGCGGCTGCCCGGAGCCCAGCATGCGCGCCGACATGGCCAGACGTGCGAATGGCCGGTTCACGAGGCTCGTGATGAAGGCCGCCCCGAAGAGCGATAGCGCGAGCGCGGAGATGCCCCATCCGACCCATTGCAGGCCTGTGACGTTGTCGAGTTGGTCGCGGTCGAGCGCGACCCAGTAATCGTCGTCGTCGATCTTGAAGCTGATCCACACGCCCGGAATGTCGTTCACGGACTGCGCGATGATCGTGTCGTCGCCAAGACGCCCGCGAATGTCATGCTCGATCAGGCGATTGAGCGACTCGTCGGGCTGGAGCTTGTACTTGTCCGTGGTTTCGCGCGGATACACGCGCACGCCCTCGTTGCTCTCGAGATCCTGCAGCAGCGCGCGGCGCAGATCGGGATCGGAGTAGAGCAGCGCCGTGCGCGTGAGCTTCACGATCGCGACGAGCTGAAGCGCCACGCGCTGCGCGCGCGGCTCCCGCTCGATCACGCGAAAGCTCTGGAACCACGCGGCGAGACTCACCGCAATGAGAAGGGCGATCAGCAGGAAGGTGCGCCAGAACAGATCGCCGAACGCGAGCGTGAGCAAACGCCGGTCAATCCGCATGGACCCTTCCCGTTTCAACAGAGGCAGTGCAGACAACGAGACACCATCCAGGATCAGGCGGCGCCGTCGGGAATGAACACGTAGCCGAGGCCCCAAACCGTTTGAATGAAACGCGGGCTGCCCGGATCGGGTTCGATGAGCTTGCGCAGGCGCGAGATCTGCACGTCGAGGCTACGGTCGAACACTTCGTATTCACGGCCGCGCGCAAGCTCCATGAGCTTTTCACGCGAGAGCGGCTGGCGCGGATGACGTGCGAACACCTTGAGCACCGAGAATTCGCCCGTGGTGAGCGGAATTTCCTGGCCCGCCTTGGTGAGCGTGCGCGTGGCGAGATTCAACGCGAATTCGCCGAACTCGAACACCTCGGTGGTTTCCGAGGGTGCGCCCGGCAGTTCGGACGGCGCCTGGCGGCGCAACACCGCATGAATGCGTGCGACAAGTTCGCGCGGGTTGAAGGGCTTGGGCAGATAGTCGTCGGCGCCCATTTCGAGGCCGACGATGCGATCCACGTCCTCGCCCTTGGCGGTGAGCATGATGATGGGCGTGCGGTCGTTGCTGCCGCGCAGACGGCGGCAGATCGACAGGCCGTCTTCGCCTGGCAGCATGAGGTCGAGCACCAGCAGATCGAAGCGCTCGCGCACCCACAGCTTGTTCATGGCGGGGGCGTTTTCGGCCACGTAGACGTTGAAGCCCTGCTCGCCGAGGTAGCGGCGCAGCAGGTCACGAAGTCGGGGATCGTCATCGACAACGAGAATTTTGGACGGGTTTTTGGTTTCCATGCCTGGCATCTTAGCGCGATTGGATACTGATGCGAGTTTGCACCAATTATCAGGTTACAGTCAGTTACAAAATTTACCCGTGCTGTGCCACGACGGCAAGCACTGACAGATAGACTTCTTTACGTAAAGCGGCTGTTCGGTAGATACTTCATTCGACTTTAAAATTCATGCCCGCGCCGAGCCGGGTTCGCACATGTATTCGAGGTAGCCGTTTGCCGCGTCAAGAAGGGAAAAAAACGATGGGAGGGGTCAGGCCGACAATGCGCCACACCATGCTTGCACTGGCGCTTGCCGGTGGCGTGGCGGCTGCACTGGAGTCGGTGCCGGCCCGGGCCCAGCCCTCAGCAGACCGCTACGACAACTCGCAGTCCTTTGCTCGCTCTCCGGGTGGCAAACCGTCGATGCGGCGCGTGCGCAGCGATCCGGTTCCGCGTCCAGCATCTGACATCAACCAGCGTGCCGCCGTTCCCCCCGACCTCGATCAGCGTCGTCGCGACGGCCATATGACGCCCGAAGAACGGCGCCTCTTGCGTCAGCATATCGAAGACGCCGTGCGCGAACTGTACAAGCGCTAATACCGCTTTCTGCGCGCGTCAACGCCGCGGCGCAGCGATAACGTTTACGCAATATTCAATTCGCCCCTCGTTCACGCCTTTCTCGCGCCTTTCACGATTTTATCGGCATGCAATCGTGCTGAAAAAAACCGTAGCAATTGCGTCGTCAACATCCGTTTCGTCACATCCGTTAAGCCGGTACATTCATTGACTGCGCCGGCGGTTTCGTCGTGCGCCCATTCATCATGAGCGACTCAAGACGGCCGAGGCAAAGCGAGCAGTCCATCGCGGGCGCAGAGGCGTCGAACGACGAAGCGGATGCGCTGCTCGACGCCGACGACGCCCGCCATCTTCTCGCACGCACAGGTTTCGCGCCGCGCGAGAATGAAGTCGCGCCTTACGTGGGGCTCACGCGAGAGCAGGCTGTCGCGCGGATCGTCGGCAACGCGCGCAGCGAGGCGCTGACGCCACTGCCCGCATGGAGCGCTGAAGTGCCGCCGAGCCGGGCGCAGCGCAACGCGTGGACCCCGCAAGAGCGCCAGGAAGCGCAGCGCCAGCGCGGTGCCCGCTACGACGAATTGCGCGCGTGGTGGCTGCGCGAGATGCTCGTCACGCCTTCGCCGTTGACCGAGCGCATGACGCTCTTCTGGCACAACCACTTCACCTCGGGGCAGGACAAGGTTGGCGAACCGCAGTTGATGTCCGCGCAAAACGTACTCTTGCGGCGCGACGCGCTGGGGAGTTTTGCGAGCATGCTGCACGCCGTCGCAAAAGACCCCGCGATGCTGCTCTACCTCGACGGCGCGAGCAATCGCAAGGGCCGTCCCAACGAGAATTTCGCGCGCGAAGTGATGGAATTGTTCACGCTGGGCGAAGGGCAGTACTCGCAGCGCGACGTCGCCGAAGCGGCGCGTGCGTACACGGGCTGGAGTCTCGATCCCGACACCCAGGCGTTCGTCTGGCGCCCCGACTTGCACGACGCTGGCGAAAAGACCGTGCTGGGACGCAGCGGTGCGTTCGACGGCGATCAGGTGCTCGACATCCTGCTCGCGCAGCCGCAAACTGCCCGATATGTGTCGGGCAAGCTGTGGCGCGAGTTCATCTCCGCAACAGCCGACGAGGCACAGCTCACGCGCGTTGCCGATCGTTTTCGGGCGAGTGGTTATGACGTAGGCGTGGCGCTTCGCGCACTGCTCGCGACGCCCGCGTTCTGGGATGAGCGCAACCGTGGCGTGCTCGTGAGTTCGCCGGTGGAATTCATCGTCGGGACAATGCGGCGGTTCGATGTGGCGTATGGCGACACGCTGCCGTTTGCGCGCCGCTCGGCCGCGCTGGGCGAGAATCTGTTTTACCCGCCGAACGTGAAAGGGTGGCCCGGCGGGGCGTCGTGGATCAACAGCTCGACACTGCTCGCACGCAAGCAGTTCGTCGAGCAGCTGTTTCGTGCGACGGAAGCAGGGCGGCCGCATGCCTCGGCTGTACCCGAGAAGGTTGCGGCAAGCGTGCCGCAAAGCATGCAAAACACGGTGAACGTGATGCGCCGCGATGGGCTGCAAGGCGGTATGCGCTTCGATCTGGACGGCTGGCTCTCGCGTTACGGTCTCGCTGCCGATGCCTCGCCCGGCCTTTCAGCGCAGTTGCAGATGCAGCATGCAGTCCTGCCGCTCGCGCCAGTCGATGCGATTGCAGTTGGCAGCAGTGCGGGTTCCTATCTCCAGGCACTGCTGATGGATCCGGTGTATCAGTTGAAGTGAAGTATGGATATGAACGGCCGAATCCCCGGCGGCAATGTGCGCCGCCGCACTGACAAGCGAGGCAAGCCATGAAGCGACGCGACTTTCTTGCAGCCGGTGCGACGGCCGCCGCCGCGATGGCGGGTTCTGCGCTAGGGTTGCCTCGCGTCGCGCGCGCACAAGGGGCGATGCCCGTGCGCCCCGGCCTTGCCAGCGGCTATGAGAACCTGCTGATTCTCGTCGAACTCAAGGGCGGCAACGACGGCCTCAACACGGTCGTGCCTTTTGCCGATCCGCTCTATTACAGCTACCGGCAAAGCATCGGCGTGCCGCGCGCGCAGGCGATCCAGCTGGACGAGCGCACGGCGCTGCATCCGGCGCTCGCGCCGCTCATGCCGATGTGGCGCGCGCACGAGCTTGCGATCGTGCAGGGCGTGAGCTACGCGCAACCGAATCTTTCGCACTTTCGTTCGATCGAGATCTGGGACACGGCTTCGCGCGCCAATGAGTATTTGCGCGAAGGCTGGCTCACGCGCGCGTTCGCAAGCGAGCCGGTGCCGCCCGGATTCGCCGCCGACGCGCTCGTGCTCGGCAGCGCCGAGATGGGGCCGCTCTCGAACGGCGCGCGTGCCATCGCGCTCGTGAATCCGGCGCAGTTCGCGCGCGCTTCGCGCCTCGTCACGCCGGTCTCGCTCAAGGAGCGCAACCCCGCGCTCGCGCATATCCTCGATGTCGAGAACGACATCGTCCATGCCGCCGACGCCCTGCGGCCACGCCCAGGCAATTACGCGTTGAAGACGGCGTTTCCTTCAGGGGCGTTCGGCGCTTCGATCAAGACGGCCATGCAGGCGCTCGCATCGAGCGACACCGCGCAGGGCGCGCCGGTGGCGGGGCGCGGCGTCGCGGCGATTCGTCTGACGCTGAACGGCTTCGACACGCACCAGAACCAGCCGCAGCGTCACGCCGACTTGCTGCGCCAGTTCGCCTCGGGCATGGAGGCGATGCGCTCGGCGCTCGTGGAACTCGGGCGTTGGGATCGCACGCTGATCGTGACGTATGCGGAATTCGGGCGGCGTGTGCGCGAGAACCAAAGCCGCGGCACCGATCACGGTACGGCTTCGGCGCACTTCGTCGCGGGCGGGCGGGTAGCGGGCGGCCTTTATGGTCAGGCGCCGCAACTCGCGCAGCTCGACGGCAACGGCAATCTGCCGGTGGGCGTCGACTTCAGGCAGATCTATGCGACCGTGCTGGGCCCCTGGTGGGGGCTCGACGCGCGGGCCGTGCTGCAGCAAGGCTTCGAGCCGCTGCCACTGCTGCGCGCCTGATGCAAGCGTGAGCAGGCGCGAGCTTTAGCCGCGCCGCGCCGCGCGCCAGGCGATCCACAGCTTGCGCACGGGCGTGAGCACGATCTGCTGATGCAACACCTGGTAGCCTTCGCGCTCGACTTCGTCGAGCAGCGCGAGTTCGAGCGCTGCAAGCGCACGCAAGGTGCGCTGGTCGCGGCGCGCCGAGGCGGGAATCGCGTTGAGCGCGGCGTGTACCGCTTCGCGCGCACGCGAGGTCTGGAACTGCATGAGTTCCGTGAACTCCGCGCTATAGCGCCGGTTGATGAGATCGGCGGCGGTGACGTTGTAGCGCTGCAATTCGTCGATAGGCACGTAGATGCGGCCATGGCGCGCGTCGTTGCCGATCTCCGGCACGAACTGGGCGAGCATGAGCGCGTTGCCAAGCGGTGCGGCCCAGCGTGAGGCGTCCTGGCGGTCCTCGGGCGTGCGCGCGCTGAGTTGCGCCACGAGCGAGGCGAACGTGCCGCCCACGCCTTCCATATAGCGGCGCAGATTCGGCAGATCGAGATAGCGCGCCTGCTCGAAATCCATCTCGAAGCCAGCGAGCAGCGCCTGCAAACCAGGATAGACGGCCTTCGGATCGTCGAGATGCGCGGCGAGCGCCTGAGTGACCGGATGCGCGGGATTGCCCGCGGCGAGCGCGGCCAGTTCCTTTTGCCACCAGGCGAGCTTCGTGCGGCCAACGGTGGGATCGCTCGTTTCTTTCGCGGTTTCCTCGAGTTCGCGGCGCAGCGCGAAGAGTGCGGTCAAGAGCGGTTGGCGCGCGGCGCGGGCCTGACGCAGCGCATAGTAAGTGCTCGAACCAGGGGGCGCCGCCTTTTGCAGGCAGTATTCGTCGAAGTTCACGGCGTTCGGAGGTGTGGGGCGAAGCGGTTCGCGCGGCGGGCAGAGCGCGGCGCGACGATGGAGCCGCGATTCTAGCATCGGCGCGGCTTCTGGCCGGCCCGGCGGGGCTGGCCAGCGTGCTGGGCGATGCGCCGTCAGGATCCGTCGAGCACTGGTTTCAGGATGCAGACAAGCGCCAGGCAATCGGTTAGAATCTCGCGCTTGCGCTTTCTGACGCTTAGCTGGAGGCGCGCAGCCGGCACATAATGAAGCATTGCCGCCGGCGGGCGTAGTCAGAAAGCAGGCTGGATTGCGGGCGACGTGGACAACGCCGCCCGGCGTCTCACGAGGACTCGATCAGTCGGCATGTCGCACAGGGTTGTATCGCACGCGTTTTTTGTAGTGAAGCGCAGCGGTCCTGCCGGGCGCAAGAACAGAAGCGCAAAGAATTCGCGTGAGTGGCGAAATTGGTAGACGCACCAGGTTTAGGTCCTGACGCCCGCAAGGGTGTGCCGGTTCGAGTCCGGCCTCACGCACCAAAGTAAAAAGGCCATGTACCGTCAGGTACGTGGCCTTTTTGTTTGTGCGAAGTCAGCGCGATACTCACGCTGCACTCGCGATGGCGGCCTGGACGTTGCCCGATCCCGTCCGCCATCTGTTTCGCTTATTGCCTCTGCTTGCGCGTACCGCCTTACAGTTCGGTCTGCATCGCTTCGATCACCTTGTCGAGCGCACGCGCGAGCGCGTCGCGCTCCTTGTCGTCGAGGCTCGCGAAGAGGTCGACATTCCACTTGCGCGCGATGGGCATGACCTTGCGATACAGCGCGCGTCCATCGGTTGTGAGCGAAACGAGCACGAGGCGTCCGTCTTCCTCGCTCGTGTCGCGTTGCATGAGGCCGCGGCGCATCAGCGCCTCGGCTGCACGGCTTGCCTGGCTCTTGTCGAGATTCGCGTGACGCGCAAGCTCCATCACGGAAAACGGGCCGAACGCCCCCACAGCTGCAATGAGCCGAGCCTCCGGAAGTGTGATGCCGAGCTTCGCTTGGTAGCGTTCGCTGGCACCCCGTTCGGAGAGTTTGTTCAGGACATGCAGCCGATAGGTGAGGAATTGTTCGAGTCCGGCTTTGCTTGCCTTCATGGGAGTCCTGGTCTGGTCGCTTGGGAAGGGCGCGATCGTGTCGCGATTCCATGATTGTTGCCCCATCTTGCGCGCGGGTCAACGCATCCGAACCCTTGCGCAACACGTCGGGTGCGGTGCACGAATCTATTAATCGCTTACTGCGGAATGTGTGGCGCGCGCACGCAACGAATCGGACTGCGAATCCCGGGTTCCGGCGACCAGGCCGGGGCGGTGCGCCCCGACGAATCTGCCTAGATGGATGTACGCGCAGCGTATTTGAGGCGGGCGAGTTGCTCCGCTTCGTTGGCAAGCAGGCGTGCGGCGTCGCGAATCGCGGTTTCGAGCGTGATGGGACCTGGAGCCGGCGAGAAGCAGCCGCTGAAATGCTCCGCGAGGCGCGGCAGGGCGGCCGCGTCCACGGCGCCCGAGAGCAGCGTGGCGGGCACGCCCACGGCCACGGCGTGGCGGCAGGCGATGAACGGTGCCTTGCCGTGCAGCGTCTGCACGTCCGAGCGGCCTTCGCCGGTGATGAGCCAGTCGGCGCGATCGAGTGCTTCGTCCAGACCGATGGTGCGCGCAACGACTTCGGCGCCGGGCTCGAAGCTCGCGCCGAGCATGCGTAGCGCGAAACCGAGGCCGCCGGCCGCGCCGGAGCCCGCTTCGTCGCGCACGCGGCGACCGAGCGCCGCTTCGAGCAGATCGGCGAAACGGCCGAGCGCCGCGTCGATCTGCGCGACCTGGTCGGGCGTCACGCCTTTTTGCGGGCCGAACACGGCAGTCGCGCCGTGCTCGCCAGTGAGCGGATTGTCCACGTCCGACATGCCGACGAACGACACCTCGCGAAGCCGCGCGTCGAGCCCGGACACATCCACGCGCGCGACTTGCGCGAGCGCTTGCGGCGTGGGTTCGAGCGGCTTGCCGGCGGCGTCGAAGAGCTGCAGGCCGAGGCCTGCGAGCAAGCCGGCGCCGGCGTCGTTGGTGCTGCTGCCGCCGAGCGCCACGTAAAAGCGCCGCACGCCTTCGTCGAGCAGCGCACGGATCGCTTCGCCCATGCCGCGCGTGCTGCGCGCCTCCACCGGCACGCCCATGCCCACCGGGTCCGTGATGCCGACGATCTCGGCGGTTTCGACGATCGCGCTGCCGTCGCCCAGCAGGCCGAGCGCGGCGTCGCGCTTCGGGCCCGCTGCCCCTTCAACGGTGATGACGCGGCGCTCGCCGCCCATCGACAGCATCGCGTCGAGCGTGCCTTCGCCGCCGTCGGCCATCGGGCGGATGCGGATGTCGGCGTCGGCGCGCACGCGGCGGATGCCCTCGGCGATCGCGGCGGCGACCCCGTCCGCGCTGAGCGAGCCTTTGAATGAATCAGGAGCAATGACGATTACGGGAGCGTCAGTCGACGAATTCGGCATGGTGTCTCTGCTGGAAGAATTGTGTTGGGAGCGGCTGCGGCCGGCGGGGCGTCCGGCGCGAGCGTAAGCTTAACAGCCTCGCCGGGTGCGCTGGATAACGGCGTTGCGATAGCGCGGATCGCGGCGCATTTCAGGCGCGTAGCGATGCAAAAGCAGGCCGAAAGTGGGTCAAAAACAGGCGCATAGCACACTCAAACGGCAATTCCGCTGGCAGCGGGAAATAGTTTGCTAAAATACTTGGCTCTTTTGACGGAACCGCACCGCAAGCCGCCCGTTTCGGCGCTGTTGAGCAGGCGCACGATGCGCCTGCATTCAGCGCCAAAGCGGGTTGCTGGACCCCGGTTGATCCCGGCGGGCCCCAGCGGGCCGCGGCACGCAAAGACCACAGATTACTGATTCGCTCGAACAATTTTAGGACGATTGAAGCCATGGCTAACGTTGTTGAAAACCTCGGCAAGCTCGAACGCCGCGTGACGATTTCCCTGCCGAAGGACGCCGTGCAGAAAGAAATCGATTCGCGCATCCGTAAACTCGCAAAGAACGTGCGCATGCCGGGCTTCCGCCCGGGCAAGGTGCCGCTCAAGATGGTCACGCAGCAGTATTCGGGCCAGGTCGAAGCAGAAGTCCTGAGCGACAAGGTCGGCAAGGAATTCTTCGACATCAGCCGCGCTGAGAACCTGCGCGTTGCCGGCCAGCCGAGCTTCGCACCGAAGTCGGAAGCCGCCGAAGGCGACTACGCATTCGACGCGACCTTCGAGGTCTACCCGGAAGTGAAGCTCGGCGACGTCGCGACGGCCGAAATCGAGCGCACGACCACGACCATCACCGAAGCCGAAATCGACCGCACGCTCGACATCCTGCGCAAGCAGCGCGTGCACTTCCACGCTCGCGGCGAAGCGGGCGAGCACGGTGACGGCGGCGCCGACACCGAAGCGAAGGAAGGCGACCGCGTGACGGTCGACTTCGTCGGCAAGATCGACGACGTCGCGTTCCAGGGCGGCACCGCTGAGGGCTTCGCATTCGTGCTGGGCGAAGGCCGCATGCTGCCGGAATTCGAAAAGGCCGCGATCGGCCTGAAGAAGGGCGAGTCGCGCGAATTCGACCTCGCGTTCCCCGAGGACTATCACGGCAAGGACGTCGCCGGCAAGACGGCGAAGTTCACGATCACGATGCAGCAGATCGAGTGGCCGCACCTGCCGGAAATCGACGCTGAATTCGCGAAGTCGCTCGGCATCGCCGACGGCGACCTCGTGAAGATGCGCGCCGAAATCAAGGACAACCTCGAGCGCGAAGCGAAGCGCCGCACGCAGTCGATCGTCAAGAACCAGGTGATGGACGCGCTCCTGAAGATCTCGGAACTCGACGTGCCGAACGCACTCGTTGAGCAGGATCAGGAACGCCTCGTCGAAATGGCGCGCGCCGACCTCGCGCAGCGTGGCGTGCCCAACGCCAAGGACGCGCCGATTCCGGCCGAAATGTTCAAGGAACAAGCCGAACGCCGCGTGAAGCTCGGCCTCGTGCTCGCCGAACTCGTGAAGGCCAACGGCCTCGAGGCAAAGCCGGAGCAAATCCGTGCTGAAGTCGACGAATTCGCGAAAAGCTATGAGGACCCGAAGGAGGTCGTGCGCTGGTATTATTCCAACCAGCAGCGTCTGGCCGAAATGGAAGCCTACGTCGTCGAATCGAACGTCGTGGACTTCGTGCTCGGCAAGGCCAAGGTGACGGACAAGCAAGTTAGCTTCGAAGAACTGGCAAGCGCGACGGCGCAGGCTTAAATCTGCCCGCTACGGCGTGCCGGCTGTCGGAGCGACCGACGGCCAGCACGCCGTTTTTGTATCCGCAGGTTTTAGCCATGCTGCCCGTGTGGTTGATTTAACCGGGGTCCGTCGCCATACCGGTATATCAGAAGAACTTTTCCAGACAAGGATGCACCGCATGACCATTCGCGCTCAATCGCTGGATACGTTGACCTCCCACTCGTCGCGGGACTTCGACCCGCAGGCGCTCGGCCTCGTGCCGATCGTCGTCGAAACGAGCGGCCGCGGCGAACGTTCCTACGACATCTACTCGCGCCTGCTCAAGGAGCGCGTGGTGTTCCTGGTCGGCGAAGTGAACGACCAGACGGCGAACCTCGTGGTCGCCCAGCTGCTGTTCCTCGAAAGCGAAAATCCGGACAAGGACATCAGCCTGTACATCAACAGCCCGGGCGGTTCGGTGTCGGCCGGCATGGCGATTTACGACACGATGCAGTTCATCAAGCCGGACGTTTCGACCCTTTGCATGGGCCTCGCGGCCAGCATGGGCGCGTTCCTGCTGGCTTCGGGCGCCAAGGGCAAGCGTTTCGCGCTGCCGAATTCGCGCGTGATGATTCACCAGCCGCTCGGCGGCGCGCGCGGCCAGGCTTCGGACATCGAAATCCAGGCTCGCGAAATCCTGTACCTGAAGGAGCGCCTGAACCAGTTGCTCGCGCACCATACGGGTCAGCCGGTCGAGCGCATCGCGCGCGACACGGATCGCGACAATTTCATGTCGGGTGACGACGCACAGGCATACGGTCTCGTCGACCAGGTTCTGCACAAGCGTCCTTAAGCTGCGCGGGCGGTTTTGCGCGTCCGACCCTGCGAAGGGCGGCGCGCAAACGAAGCCCTGAAGGAATAGCTCGGCCCCCGTACAAAAGGGGATAGCCGACGCCGCGCAGACCTTGTGGAATAATCGGCAAACGCGCTTCGCGGCCTGCGGCCCCCAACGCCGTCACAGCAAGCGGTTCACGCACCCTCCGGCCTGGCCGGGGGAAACGGCGTATCATGTAACAGAGTGTCCGGAGGCTCATTTATCCATGGCGGACAAGAAAGGTTCTAACAGCGAGAAGCTGTTGTATTGCTCGTTTTGCGGCAAGAGCCAGCATGAGGTGAAAAAGCTCATCGCTGGTCCGTCGGTGTTCATCTGCGATGAATGCATCGACCTGTGCAACGAAATCATTCGCGACGAAGCCGCCGGTGCGGGCGTCGACGCGGCGCTGTCGCGCTCGGACCTGCCGAGCCCGCAGGAGATCCGCGACATCCTCGACCAGTACGTGATCGGGCAGGAGCGCGCGAAGAAGATCCTCGCAGTGGCGGTGTACAACCACTACAAGCGTCTGAAGCATCTCGACAAGAAGGACGACGTCGAACTCTCCAAGAGCAACATCCTCTTGATCGGCCCCACGGGCTCGGGCAAGACGCTGCTCGCGCAGACGCTCGCGCGCCTTCTGAACGTGCCGTTCGTGATCGCCGACGCCACCACGCTGACCGAAGCCGGTTATGTGGGCGAAGACGTCGAGAACATCATTCAGAAGCTACTGCAGAACTGCAATTACGAGGTCGACAAGGCCCAGCGCGGCATCGTCTATATCGACGAAATCGACAAGATCAGCCGCAAGTCGGACAACCCGTCGATCACGCGCGACGTGTCGGGCGAAGGCGTGCAGCAGGCGCTGCTCAAGCTCGTCGAAGGCACGATGGCTTCGGTGCCGCCGCAGGGCGGCCGCAAGCATCCGAACCAGGATTTCATCCAGGTCGACACGACCAATATCCTGTTCATTTGCGGCGGCGCGTTCGACGGCCTGGAAAAGGTCATCACCGACCGCACCGAAAAGACCGGCATTGGTTTCGGCGCGAGCGTGAAGAGCAAGCAGGAGCGCGATACCGGTGAAGTGCTGCGTGAAACCGAGCCGGAAGACCTGATCAAGTTCGGCCTGATCCCCGAACTGATCGGCCGTCTGCCGGTGGTCGCCACGCTCGGCAAGCTCGACGAAGCCGCGCTCATGAAGATTCTGGTCGAGCCGAAGAATGCGCTAGTCAAGCAGTATCACAAGCTCTTCAACATGGAGCGCGTGGAGCTGGAAATTCGTCCGGCCGCACTGCAGGCCGTCGCCCGCAAGGCGATCCGCCGCAAGACCGGCGCGCGTGGCCTGCGCTCGATCCTGGAACAGGCATTGCTCGACGTGATGTACGAGCTGCCGGCCATGAAGGGCGTGAGCAAGGTCATCATTGACGACAACGTGATCGACGGCGATGGTAAACCGCTGTTGATCTACGAAGACGCGCCGAAGGTTGCAGGGTCGAACTGATGGTGGTGATCGGCTAAAGAGTTCCGGAAAAAGGCCGTTCATACAATGGGATGAACGGCTTTTTCGTTTATCTTGAGGTCGATGGCGCACTATTTTGGAGTCACTGAACTTTTCCCACACGCGCGAGGCTTGCAATCGGTTGTGCAGGCCTCACTTACCGAACAATTGATTCCACTCATGGGGAAATGAAATGTCAGGAACCCAACTCCTCCCGCCGGAACGCACCACGCTCCCGCTGCTGCCGCTGCGAGACGTCGTAGTCTTCCCGCATATGGTGATTCCCCTTTTCGTGGGCCGACCGAAATCGATCAAGGCCCTCGAAGCGGCAATGGAAGGCGGCAAGCACATCATGCTCGTCGCCCAGAAAACCGCCGCTAAGGACGAGCCGACCGAAAAAGACATGTATGAAGTAGGGTGTGTCGCCAACATCCTGCAAATGCTCAAGCTGCCCGACGGCACCGTGAAGGTGCTCGTGGAAGGCTTGCAGCGCGCGAAGACGCTTTCCATCGAAGAGCAGGAAACGCAGTTCTCGTGCGAAGTCATGCCGCTCGAACCGGACCACGCCGACAGCGCCGAAACCGAAGCGCTGCGCCGCGCGATCGTCTCGCAGTTCGACCAGTACGTGAAGCTCAACAAGAAGATCCCGCCGGAGATCCTGACCTCGCTGTCGGGCATCGACGAAGCCGGGCGTCTTGCTGACACCATCGCTGCGCATCTGCCGCTCAAGCTCGACCAGAAGCAGCACATCCTCGAGATGTTCCCGGTCGTGGAGCGTCTGGAGCATCTGCTCGCGCAACTCGAAGCCGAAATCGACATTCTCCAGGTGGAGAAGCGTATTCGCGGCCGCGTGAAGCGCCAGATGGAAAAGAGCCAGCGCGAGTACTACCTGAACGAACAGGTCAAGGCGATCCAGAAGGAACTGGGCGAAGGCGAAGAGGGTGCCGATCTCGAAGAACTCGAGAAGCGCATCACGGCCGCGCGCATGCCCAAGGAAGCCAAGAAGAAGGCCGACGCCGAACTCAAGAAGCTCAAGCTGATGTCGCCGATGTCGGCGGAAGCAACCGTCGTGCGCAACTACATCGACACGCTGATCGGCCTGCCGTGGCGCAAGAAGAGCAAGGTCAACAACGACCTCTCGAACGCCGAAGCCGTGCTCGACGAAGACCACTTCGGTCTCGAGAAGGTGAAGGAACGCATTCTCGAGTATCTCGCGGTGCAACAGCGCGTGGACAAGGTCAAGGCGCCTATTCTCTGCCTCGTCGGGCCTCCGGGCGTCGGCAAGACGTCGCTTGGTCAGTCGATTGCGCGCGCAACGAATCGCAAGTTCGTGCGCATGGCGCTGGGCGGCGTGCGTGACGAAGCCGAAATCCGCGGCCACCGTCGTACGTACATCGGTTCGATGCCGGGCAAGATCCTGCAGAGCCTGACCAAGGTCGGCGTGCGCAATCCGCTCTTCCTGCTCGACGAAGTCGACAAGATGGGCATGGATTTCCGCGGCGATCCGTCGTCAGCGCTGCTCGAAGTGCTCGATCCGGAACAGAACCACACGTTCGCCGACCACTACATCGAAGTCGATTTCGATCTCTCCGATGTGATGTTCGTCGCCACGTCGAACTCGCTGAACATTCCGCCGCCGCTGCTCGACCGGATGGAAGTCATCCGCCTGTCGGGCTACACGGAAGACGAGAAGGTCAGCATCGCCCAGCGTTATCTCCTGCCCAAGCAGAAGAAGAACAACGGGCTGAAGCCTGGCGAGATCGAAGTGACCGAAGGCGCGATCCGCGACATCATTCGCTACTACACGCGTGAAGCGGGCGTGCGTTCGCTCGAGCGCGAAGTCTCGAAGATCTGCCGCAAGGTCGTGAAGATGCTGTTGCTGAAGAAGGCCGACAAGGCCGTCACGGTAGACAGCGCTAACCTCGACACTTTCCTCGGCGTGCGCAAGTACGACTTCGGTCTGGCTGCGAAGGAAAACCAGATCGGTCAGGTCACGGGGCTCGCGTGGACGGAAGTCGGTGGCGATCTGCTGACGATCGAAGCGGCGGTCATGCCCGGCAAGGGCAATGTGATCCGCACGGGTTCGCTCGGCGACGTCATGAAGGAATCGGTCGAAGCGGCGCGCTCGGTGGTGCGCTCGCGTTCGCGTCGCCTTGGCATCAAGGACGAAGCGTTCGAGAAGCAGGACATCCACATCCACGTGCCTGAAGGCGCGACGCCGAAGGACGGTCCGTCCGCGGGCGGTGCGATGACGACGGCGCTGGTGTCCGTGCTCACGGGCATTCCGGTGCGCGCCGATGTCGCGATGACGGGTGAAATCACGCTGCGCGGCGAAGTGCTGCCGATCGGCGGCCTGAAGGAGAAGCTCCTCGCAGCGCATCGCGGCGGCATCAAGCTCGTGCTGATTCCGGAAGAGAACGTCAAGGATCTCACCGAGATCCCGGACAACGTGAAGAACGCGATCGAAATCGTGCCGGTCCGCTGGATCGACAAGGTGCTCGAACTCGCGCTCGAACGTGCGCCGCAGCCGCTGCCGGAAGAAGAAGTGAAGGCCGAGAACGCCAAGGCGCCGGTGGCCGAATCGAAGGATGCCGGTGCGACGGAAGTCGTCAAGCACTAAGCCTTCGGTAAGCGCTCCAGCGCAGCGCCTTAGCCCCAAAAAGCCCGCGGCATGGTCCGCGGGCTTTTTTTTGCGCGTCACAGTTCATGACGTTGTGGTGACAACCAGCGGTCTTTTTTGCGATTTCCCACTTGTTCGAATAATCCCTCGAATATTCCCTCGAATCGCCCGCCGAATCAGGCTGAACCCCGCTTGACACGGCCCTTTCGGCCCCGTTAAATGAGCGGTCCCCGCGCTATGCCGGGGACGTCTAACCAATAAGTTGACCTTCTTACGATTGCCCAAACACATTCTCGGGGGCTGGAATGAATAAAACGGAACTGATCGACCATATCGCGCAACAAGCCGACATTTCGAAAGCGGCTGCGGGACGCGCACTCGACGCCGTGATCGGCGGCGTCAAAGGGACGCTCAAGAAGGGCGGCTCGGTCACGCTGGTCGGCTTCGGCACGTTTGCCGTCGGCAAGCGCACGGCGCGCACGGGCCGCAATCCGCGCACTGGCGACGCGATCAAGATCAAGGCGGCAAAGGTGCCCAAATTTAGGCCTGGCAAAGCGCTGAAGGATGCGCTAAACTAGCGGGCTCGCTACCTGAGAAGGTGGCGCAGCAGAAGTGGCAGTACCGGAAACAGCGCAGGAAAGCATGAAGCTGGGTGCTTAGCTCAGTTGGTAGAGCGGCGCCCTTACAAGGCGTAGGTCGGGAGTTCGAGCCTCTCAGCACCCACCACAGCTTCAGTTCTGGGACCTCGCGCAAAACCGCATGGAGCGGTAGTTCAGTTGGTTAGAATACCGGCCTGTCACGCCGGGGGTCGCGGGTTCGAGTCCCGTCCGCTCCGCCAAGGATATCTCGACAAGAAGGCGAACTCCGGTTCGCCTTTTTTGTTGGCCGCTGTTGTAATATCGGGCGTTCCATTTTTTGGCGCCCTCAACGTCTGGTCACGCATGCTCGACTTTTTCCGCAATCACAAACGCCTGATGATGTTCATGCTGCTCCTGGTCATCCTGCCAGGGCTGGGCTTCGTCGGTATTCAAGGTTTCCGCGGCTTCTTCGATGAAAGCGCGAACGTCGCAAGCGTCAACGGCCACAAGATCACGCGTGTCGAATACGACAACGCGGCGCGCCAGCAGCTCGACCAGGCCCGCCAGGTCCTCGGCGCGCAATTCGATGCGAGCATGTTCGACACGCCCCAGCATCGCAAGGACATCCTCGACGGATTGATCCAGCAGCGCGTGCTCGTGGACGAAACGCAGCGCCTGCACCTCACCGCCTCGGACGACGCCGTGCGCCGCGCGCTGCTCGCCGACCCGGTGATCTCGTCGCTCAAGAATCCCGACGGTTCGATCAATCTCGACCAGTACAAGCAACTGCTCGCCATGCAAGGCATGACGCCCGAGCAGTACGACGAGCGCGTGCGCTATAGCCTCGCCATGCAGCAGCTGCCGGCGTCGATCATCAGCAGCGCGTTCACGCCGAAGGCGCTCGCGCAGCAGCTCACCGGTCTCTCGGAGCAGCAACGCGAAGTGCAGGGCCTGGCGTTCCACGCGACCGACTACGCGCCCAAGGTCACGCCGACCGACGCGCAACTGCAGGCGTACTACGACGAGAACAAGAACGCATTCGCCACCCCGGCCACCGCGCAGATCCAGTATCTCGTGCTCTCCGCGGCCACGGTGGCTGCCGGCGTGCAGCCGAGCGACGCCGATCTCAAGAAGTACTACGACGACAACATCGCGCACTACCGCACGCAGGAAGAAGTGCGCGCGAGCCACATCCTGATCACGGTGCCGAAGGACGCGAGCGCCGACGTGCGCAACGCTGCGAAGCAAAAAGCCGAATCGATCCTCGCCGAAGTCAAGGCGCATCCGGATCAGTTCGCGCAGATCGCACAGAAGGAGTCGCAGGACCCGGGTTCGGCCTCGAAGGGCGGCGACCTTGGTTACTTCGGCCCCGGCATGATCGCGGGCGGCCAGGCGTTCGACGACGCGGTCTTCAAGCTCAAGAAAGACGAGATCAGCGACGTGATCCAGTCGGACTTCGGCTATCACATCGTCAAGGTCACCGACCTGAAGCCGGCGGTCACGAAGCCGTTCGACGACGTGAAGGCGCAGATCGCGAACGACGTGAAGGCCCAGCAGGCCGCGAAGGTGCTCGCCGAAGCGAGCGACGGCTTCACGTCGCTGGTCTACGAGCAGGCCAAGAGCCTGCAGCCGGCCGCGGACAAGTACAAGCTGACGATCCAGACGGCCACGGTTACGCCGAAGCCCAATGCAACGCTGCCGCCGGATAGCCCGCTGAACAACCAGAAGTTCCTCGACGCGGTATTCGCGAGCGACTCGGTGAATCAGCACAACAACACCCAGGCAATCGACGTCGGCAACAACACGCTGATCTCGGCGCACGTGACGAACTACCAGCCGGCCGCCGTGCCCGCGTTCGCCGCGGTCAAGGATGCCGTGCGCCAGAAGGTGGTCGCGCAGCAGGCCGCCGACATGGCGCGCAAGGACGGCGAGGCCAAGCTCGCGGACCTGCAGAAGTCGAAGTCGACCGATGGTTTCTCGTCGGCGCTCAAGGTCTCGCGTAACGACGCTCAGGGTCTGCCGCCCAGCGCGCTCTCCGCAGTCTTCAAGGCCGATGCGCAGAAGCTGCCCGCCTATGTCGGCGTGGACCTCGGCAAAGATGGCTACGCGATCTACCGCGTGAACAGCGTGACGAATGGCCCGGCCGCTGACGGCCCGCGTCTGGCCGCCGCGCAGCAGCAGCTTGCCCAGGTGGGCGGGCAGTCGCAGGTGCAGTCGTATCTCGACGCACTGCGCGAGCGCTCGAAGGTCAAGCTCTACGGCTCGCTCGGTTCGGCCAGCCAGTCAGGCGACGGCGACAGCGGTCAGTAAGCACGACCCGAGTATTAGGCAGCCGCCGTCCAGCGCCACAGAAAAAAGCCCCGCGAAACTTCGCGGGGCTTTTGCGTTCTGGCGAGCGCGAAATCAGAGGCAGGCGTTGATGTCGCCGGTGGCGCCGGTGGCGTCTCCACCCGCGCCGCCGCCGGAGCGGAAGCCGACCCACGTCTTCGCGCTGGCGCTCCACGCCGGGCGCACCGTTGCCGCTGCGCCGTTAGGCGGCTGCTGGCCAGGGACGTAGACGTCGACAGCCTGGCCGTTGGCGAGCACGGACTGCGAGACGACTTGCTGCTGCGACTTGTCGGCCCATTTTTGCGCGATGCATTGCGCAACCGTCGCAGGCGGTTGCTGGCTGGTGCCGACGGACTGCGCTCCGCTCGGCATTGGCTGATTGGCGCAGGCAGCAAGTGCTGCCGTTACGACAATGAGAGGTAAATATTTCACGCTTCTTCCCTCCAGTCGGGGTCGGTCGGGTTCAGACGGCGAAGCCGCTCGGGCTCGCGTGTCTGACGCAAAACGTGGCCAATGGCGAGAGGCAGTCGTTCGCCGCCACGCCACCTGAGCGGCGTGAGCGGCTTGAGCGCGTGAAGGGCGGGGCCCAAGGACAAGGTCGTCCGGTGAGGGCGTCCGCACTGTCCGCACGTTTGCCCGGCTGCCGCCTCAGCGCCGCCCGCCGTTGCCGAGCAGCGGCTTGAGCGTTGGCCACACATTGCCAAGTAGCAATGGCTGTGCCTGCTGGGTGGGATGGATCTGGTCGGACTGGAAGAGCTCGGGCTTGTCGGCGAGCCCGGCGAGCAGAAAGGGCACGAGCGGCACGTTCAGTTCTTTCGCAAGCCGCTCGTAGATCGCGTGGAAGTCGCGCGTGTAGTCGGGCCCATAGTTGGGCGGCACGTACATGCCGATGAGCACGGGTTTAGCACCGCCCTTGCGGATCTGCGCGACGATGGCGCGCAGATTGCTCTCGGTGGTCGTGAGCGGCACGCCGCGCAGTGCGTCGTTCGCGCCCAGCTCGACGATCACGATCGAGGGCTGGATGCGCTGCATGACGAGCGGCAGGCGGGTGAGTCCGCCGCTGGTCGTGTCCCCGCTGATGCTCGCATTCGCAACGTTATAATCGATCCGCTCGCTCGCCAGGCGCTCGCGCAGCAAGGCCACCCAGCCTGTGTCGCGCGGCAGGCCGTATTCGGCGGAAAGGCTGTCGCCGAGCACGACAATATTGGGTTTCGCCGTGGCGGCGGGGTTCGTCGCCGCGTTGGCGGTGGGCGCGGGCGTGGCTGCGAGAGCGGCGCTGGTCATGCCAAACGACGCGCCAAGCATGGCAGCGGCGGTCAAGGCGGCGATCGAGGCAAAAGCGGATGCAAACGCGCTGAAGCGGGACCCGGCGCGAGAGAGGGCGGCGCGCCGCGCGGCGCGCTTCTGGTTCACGGCTAACCTGTGCGTCATCATGTGCGAATGAATAGCGATCCAGTCATCGAAGTACGGGGTTTGAGCAAGCGGGTGACCGACGCCACGGGCGAACTGACGATCCTCGACGGCATCGACCTCGCCGTGCAGGCGGGCGGGAGCGTCGCGATCGTCGGCGCGTCCGGTTCCGGCAAGTCGACGCTGCTCGGCCTGCTGGCCGGCCTCGACAGCGCGAGCGCGGGATCGGTGCGCCTGCTCGGTCATGAGCTTACCGGCATGGCCGAAGACCAGCGCGCGGCACTGCGCAACGGTTCTGTGGGCTTCGTATTCCAGTCGTTCCAGTTGATGCCGCATCTCACCGCTTTGGAAAACGTGGCGCTGCCGCTCGAACTGCAGGGCGGCATGTCGACGCGCGATGCCTTCGCCCGCGCGCGCGCGCTGCTCGAGCGCGTGGGTCTTGCCGAGCGCACTGGCCACTATCCGAAGCTGCTCTCGGGCGGCGAGCAGCAGCGCGTGGCGCTCGCCCGTGCCTTCGTGACACGCCCGGCCGTGCTGTTTGCCGACGAGCCCACCGGCAGCCTCGACGCCGCCACGGGCCACGCCGTTATCGACCTGATGTTCGAACTCAACCGCGCCAACGGGGCGACGCTCGTGCTCGTCACCCACGATGTCGATCTTGCGCAGCGGTGCGACGCGATCATCACGATAGAAGCGGGGCGTCGCGTGGCGAACGCGCCGCATGGCGGAGCGCCTTCGCGCAACGCGAGCAATGTCGAAGCCGGGCGTTAGTGCGCGGACAACCAGCAAGCCGACAAATAAGCTGATAAGCGGCGTGCGCAGTCCACGCGCACGCCGAATTTCCGCAATTTAACGCTTGAGCGCCGCACGGGCGCGCGCGATTAGCGCGGCCGTGGACGAATCGTGCGGCTTCACGTTGCCGCTTGCTGCGTTCAGGTCGGCTTCGACCACCTTGCCGAGGATCTTGCCGAGTTCCACGCCCCACTGATCGAACGGATTGATATCCCACACGCAAGCCTGCACGAGCACCTTGTGCTCATACAGCGCGATGATCGCGCCGAGCGAGCGCGCGGTCAGCGCGTCGACGAGCAGCGTGGTGGTCGGCCGGTTGCCGGGGAACATGATGTGCGGCACGAGTTCGGGCTTGTCCGGGCCCGCGATCTTGCGCGCTTCATCCTCGGTGCGGCCGAGCATCAGCGCTTCGCTCTGTGCAAAGCAGTTCGCGAGCAGCTTCGGATGAT
Source organism: Paraburkholderia acidiphila (assembly GCF_009789655.1). GTDB lineage: Bacteria > Pseudomonadota > Gammaproteobacteria > Burkholderiales > Burkholderiaceae > Paraburkholderia > Paraburkholderia acidiphila. Next base: position 1,617,174 of record NZ_CP046909.1, on the reverse strand, counting down.
GGTCGGACAGCGGATGCTCGGGCGTGAGCACGGCGATGAAGTCGATCGGCACGATCGTCGTGCCCTGGTGCAGCATCTGGAAGAACGCATGCTGGCCGTTCGTGCCGGGCTCGCCCCAGGTGATCGCCGAGGTCGCGTAATCGACAAACTTGCCGTCGAGGCGCGCCTGCTTGCCGTTGCTCTCCATCTCGAGCTGCTGCAGGTATGAGGGCAGGAAGTGCAGCGCTTCGGAATAGGGCGCGACGAGATAGCTCTGCGAGCCGAAGAAGTTGCGATACCAGACGCCGATCATGCCGAGCAGCACGGGCAGGTTCTTCTCGAGCGGCGCTTCGCGGAAGTGCTTGTCCATGTCGTGCGCGCCGGCGAGCAATTCGTCGAACTGCTGCGGCCCGATGGCGATCATGATCGAGAGACCCACGGCCGACCACAGCGAATAGCGGCCCCCGACCCAGTCCCACATCTCGAATACGTTTTCCTTCGCGATGCCGAACTTCACGACTTCGGCCGGATTGGCCGAGACGCCCACGAAGTGCTTCGCGAGTTCGCCTTCCGGGCAACCGTGCTTGACGAACCAGTCGCGCATCGACAGCGCGTTGGTCATGGTTTCGAGCGTCGTGAACGTTTTCGAAACGATGATCGCAAGCGTCTCTTCCGGGTCGATGTTTTCGATCGTGCGCCACAGGTCCGCGCCGTCGACGTTCGAAACGAAGTGCGAGGTGATCTCGGGCAGTTCGAGATGCTTGAGCGCGTGCACGACCATCTTCGGCCCGAGGTCCGAGCCGCCGATGCCGATGTTCACGACATGCCGAATGCGCTTGCCGGTGTAGCCGGTCCATGCGCCGCTGCGCACGGCGTCGGCGAATTTCGCCATCTTTGCGCGCTCGGCGAGGATCTGCGCGTGGAACGGGGCGTCGGCCTCGGTGGCGCGCAAGGCGGTGTGCAGGGCCGCGCGGCCTTCGGTCGGGTTGACGACTTCGCCCTTGAACATCGCATCGCGGCGCGCTTCCACGCCGGCCTCGCGAGCCAGCTGCACGAGCAGCTTCAGCGTGGCGTCGGTGATGCGGTTCTTCGACAAGTCGGCGCCGAGGCCGGCGCCGGCGAACGTGAAGCGTTCGGCGCGCGTCGGCGCAGGGTCGTTGGCGGGAGCGAACCAGTCGCGCAGATTTTCGTCGCGGATCTGTTCGTAATGCGTCTGTAGCGCGGACCAGGCGGGGAGCGGATTCGTCATGTTCGTCTAGCGAGGGATCACGAATAGGAGGGCGGCAGGTGCGGTTCGCCGGTCAGGCCGAACGCGCTTCGCGCGCCGCGGAGAAAGCACGGGCCGCCTCCGGTGAGAGACGGCGTGCGGAGGATCAGTATAGCGGCCTCACGCGACACTGCGCAGCGTTCTGGCGCGTGCGGCGGCAATGCGCGCGAGAGGCGGGTCAAAGGGCGCAGCGAAGCAAGCGGTGTGCCGCGCGGGCGAAGGGGCGGCGTGCGGCTTCAGGTTGCGCTCAGGTTGTGTTCAGGCTGCGCAGCCCGGCGGGTAAAAGAGCCGGTTCATGAGCTTGCGCACGACTGGCGCGAGTTCGCCAGCGGTGAGGCCAGCGGGGCCTTCGCCTTGCGCGCACAGAGTGTCGGCGGCGAGGCCGTGCAGGTAGACGCCCGCGAGCGCCGCCTCGTAGGGCGGCAGGCGCTGGGCGAGCAGCGCGCCGATCATGCCGCCGAGCACGTCGCCGGTGCCGCCCGTGGCGAGGCCGGCGTTGCCGGTGGGATTGACGGCGACACGGCCGTCGGGGGCGGCAATCACGGTGCCGCTGCCCTTGAGCACCGCAACCGCCGCATAGCGGGTGGCGAGGGATCGCGCTGCGGCCACACGGTCGCGCTGTACTGCGGCTGTGTCACAGCCAAGCAGACGCGCTGCTTCGAGTGGGTGCGGCGTGAGCACGCAAGGCGCTCCGCGCGCGTCGGCTGACTGCGCAACATGTGCTGCGAGCGCCTCGTCGCGCGCAATGAGGTTGAGCGCGTCGGCGTCAAGCAGCACGGGGGACCGAAGGCGCAGGATGGCGTCCACCAGCTGCCGTGCGGACGCGCTGCCGCCCATGCCGCATCCTGCCGCCACGGCGTCCATCGCGTCGAGCGCGAGCCGGGCCGCCGCATGCAGCATGAGTTCGGGGTGCGGGGCGTCGTAGGGCGGCGCGTCGCTGCCGAGAAAGCCCACGTGAACCTTGCCCGCGCCGGTGAGCAGTGCGGCGCGCGCGGCGAGAATCGGCGCGCCGCACATGCCCGTGTCGCCGCCCACGACGGCGAGCGTGCCGAACGTGCCCTTGTGGGTCGCGAAGTCGCGTGCGGGCAGCGCGGCGGCGAAGAGCGACGGTGCGTTCAGGCGCGCGGCGCCCGGCGTGTCTTCAGTGTCGATGCCGATCGGCGCGAGCGTGACGGCGCCCGCGTAGTCGCGCCCGACACCTGTGTACAGGCCAGGCTTGGCGGCGATGAACGTCACGGTATGTGTGGCGCGCACGGCGGCCCCGCTGCCGACGACGTTGCCCGTGTCGCTGTCGAGGCCGCTCGGCACGTCGAGCGAGAGCACATGGCCATGACTGCGCGCGCGTGCCGAGAGTTTGGCGGCGAGTTCGGCGAACACGCCTTCGAGCCCGCGCGCAAGACCAATGCCGAACATGCCGTCGACGAGCCAGCCGTAAGCGTCGAATGAAGCGGGCGCGGACGAGACGATGGGCACGCCCGCCGCGCGTGCCTCGGCGAGCGCCCAGTGCGCGTCGTCGGGCTTGACCTCGACTGGCATGCAGACTTCCACGGCGACGCCCGCGCGATGCAGCTCAGCGGCGACGACGAGCGCGTCGCCGCCGTTGTTGCCGGGCCCCGCGGCGAACCACACTGGCTTGTCGCTCGCCCACGAGGGCGCATGCGCGAGTTGCTCGCTCAGGAAGTGCGCGGCGGCCGCGCCTGCGCGCGCCATGAGCGTGTGAGCAGGCAAAGCGGCCTGTGCGGCGACTTCGGCCTCGCGTAGCGCTTCGACGCTAAGAAGTGGGACCGCACGATCGTGCGGATTGACGAGCACCGGTTGCCCGGTGCCGCAGGAGTGGGGAGCGTGCGTCATGGCGATGCGGTCCTGAGAAGCGACATCGCAACGATACCCGAGCACGCCTTCAGAAGGCACGCCTCTCGAGCGTGGCGGATCGGCGCGACGGCAAGGCAACGCCGCGCGCGCCGCTTAATCGCGGCCCGGCCAGAGCGCCTTGATGGTATCGGGCGGCAGGTCCGGCGCGGTGTTGGAGATCTGCTGGGCGACGAGACGCGCGGAGCCGAGCGAAAGCGCCCAGCCGGCCGGTCCGTGGCCCGCGTTGACGAACAGGCGCGGATGGCCCACGTTGCCGACCGCCGGCAGGCCGTCGGCGGAAAGCAGCTTCATGCCTTCCCACGCAAGCGCGGCCGAAATGCGCGCGGCGCCCGGCGCCCAGTCGCGCGACGCTTCGCCGAGCAGGGCGAGCGCATCCTCGGTCAGCGCCTCGGGCAGGGCGTCGTCCACTTCCTGCGCGCGCAGCAGCACGGCGGAGCCCGAGATGCGCAGCCGGTGATTCATGCGCGCGATGGCGATGCGCTTGCCTGCGTCGACGATCGTCGTCTGCGGCACGCATTCCTCGCGCGCCACCGGCGAATTGAGCGTGTGCATGCGCAGCGGATAGAACGGCATCTTGATGCCGAGCGGCGCGAGCAGCCGCGGCGTTTGCGCGCCTGCGGCGACCACGATTGCATCACCCGAGATCACCTCGACGTCGCGCGAGCGGCCCGCTTCATGCGCAGCCGGCGCGAGTTCGACCGCTGCGCGCCGGTCTTCCAGGCGGATCGCACTGACTTCGCGGCTCGTTTCGAACTGCACGCCGCCCTGGGCGTCGAGCACCTGCTTGAGCAGCTTCACGAAGAGCGGGCAGTTGGCGACCCGGCCAGTCTCGAAGTGCACGCCGCCCGCGAACGGCGGATCGGCGGGGATGGTGTGGTCGAAAGCCACGCATTCCGCGGGCGAAAGTGCGTGATGGGGCGTCTCGAAGCGGCGCAGCAGTTCGAGGGCCGGCTGGGTGAGCGACCATTCGTCGTTGCCGCGGACGAGATAGAGCAGGCCGTCGCGCTGCTCGTAGTCGAGCTGGAAGCGCGCGTCGACGTCGGCGAGCGCGGCTTGCGCGGACTCGATGAGCGGGCGCAGGAGCGCATAGCGCCCGGCGAACGCCTCGGAGCCGTGCAGCGTGGCGAGGCGCTTGACGAAGCCATGCGCCTGGCCGCGCCAGCCGGTCTTGCTGATCACGCCGCCGGACGATTGCCGGCCGTTGCGCAGGAAGGTGGGGCCGAACCAGACGTCGAGCGGCGTGGGCAGCGCAATGCCGCTATGGCCGTAGGTCGCGCCTTGCGCAACGGTGGCGTGGCGTTCGATCACGCAGACGCGATGCCCGGCCGCGCGCAGCTGCCAGGCGGTGGCGATGCCGGCGATTCCGCCGCCGATGACGATGACATCCATGACGATACGATCTGCAGGCAGGTGACGCGCCAAGATGAGGGCGTCCTGCGAAGGTGGGGCGTGCGGCGCGCCGAAGCGATGCCCGGGTGCGCCGATCAGACGAAACGCGCAATCATAGCAGCGAAAGCGTGCGCATCGCCATGCGCGAGGCCGGGGTGCCACACGCGTCTCGCGGGGGCGCAGGCACCTTGCGGGGCAAGCCTCGGGCACGTTGAGGCGCAGGCATCGATGCGCCCGGCATATCGCGAATTCAGCGCTTTTCGCGTACCGTTTGCGTTGTCGTCCGCCGTGACTGTCCCGAAATACGGTGCGGTGTGCCCGCCGAGCCGTCCACGGCACGGCCGCCGGGGCGGTCAGGACAAGCCTTCCGGGTTATAATCGCGGTCTCCCTTCGCCTGACCGTCGCCATCCCCGCGCGACGCATCGCCACCTTGCGACGTGTTTCGCGCGAGGCGAAGCCGCGACGCAACTCTGACGCAACCTCGACGCAACGCCCCAGTCCATGGCCCACTTCTCGTGTTTCCCCGGCGCTTCGGCCCTTTCCGACTTCCGTCAGACCCGCCTGCTCGAGACGCTTCAGCGTATCGACGCCAACATCGTCGGCGTGCACGGCCAGTATCTGCATTTCGTCAACTCGGCCACGCCGCTCTCCGCTGAAGACAGCGCGAAGATCGAGGCGCTGATGCACTACGGCGCGCCGTTCGCGGCCCCGCAGGAGCGTGGCAGCGCGCTCACGTTCCTCGTCGTGCCGCGTTTCGGCACCGTGTCGCCGTGGGCGAGCAAAGCCACGGACATCGCGCATCACTGCGGCCTCGAGCAAGTGCGCCGCATCGAGCGCGGCGTCGAGTACACCGTGATGCTCAAGTCGGGCCTGCTCGGCGGCAAGAAGACGCTTTCGGAAGAGGCGCACGCGGCTGTGGCCGCGGCGCTGCACGACCGCATGACGGAAAGCGTGACGCCTTCGCGCGACGCGGCGCTGCACCTGTTCGACGAACTGCCGGCCCGTCCGATGCAGACGGTCGACGTACTGGGCCACGGCCGCGCGGCACTCGAAACGGCCAACGGCGAACTGGGCCTCGCGCTCGCCGACGATGAGATCGACTACCTCGTCGAGAACTTCAAGAAGCTCGAGCGCAACCCGACCGACGTCGAGTTGATGATGTTCGCGCAGGCCAACAGCGAGCACTGCCGCCACAAGATCTTCAACGCGAGCTGGACGATCGACGGCCAGGACCAGGATATGTCGCTCTTCGCGATGATCCGCAACACCGAGAAGATCAGCCCGCAAGGCACGATCGTCGCGTACTCGGACAACTCGTCAATCATGGAAGGCGCGGTCGCGGAGCGCTGGTTCCCGCGCAAGACCAACGCCGACGGCACGCCGGGCGAGCAGTACGGCCGCCACACCGAACTCACGCACACGCTGATGAAGGTGGAGACGCACAACCACCCCACGGCGATCTCGCCGTTCGCCGGCGCGGCAACGGGCTCGGGCGGCGAAATCCGCGACGAAGGCGCGACGGGCCGCGGCGCGCGTCCGAAGGCGGGTCTCACGGGCTTCACGGTCTCGAACCTAGATCTGCCCGATGCGCGCGAAGCATGGGAAGACGCGCGCGACGCGGCCGTGCCGCTCGCGCTGCGCAATCCCGCCGACACGCAGGGCGCCTATGGCCGCCCGGACCGCATCGCCTCGCCGCTGCAGATCATGATCGACGGCCCGCTCGGCGGCGCCGCGTTCAACAACGAATTCGGCCGCCCGAACCTTGGCGGCTACTTCCGCACGTATGAGCAGAACGTTGCGGGCACCGTGCGCGGCTATCACAAGCCGATCATGATCGCGGGCGGCCTCGGCAACATCAGCGCGCAGCACACGCACAAGCACGACCTGCCGGCCGGCACGCTGCTGATCCAGATCGGCGGCCCGGGCATGCGCATCGGCATGGGCGGCGGCGCGGCCAGCTCGATGGCGACCGGCACCAATACCGCCGAACTCGACTTCGACTCGGTTCAGCGCGGCAATCCGGAAATCGAGCGCCGCGCGCAGGAAGTCATCAACTCGTGCTGGCAGCTCGGCGAGCGCAATCCGATCCTGAGCATTCACGACGTAGGCGCGGGCGGTTTGTCCAACGCCTTCCCGGAACTCGTCGACGGCGCGGACAAGGGCGCGCGCTTCGAACTGCGCAAGGTGCAGCTCGAAGAGTCGGGGCTTTCGCCGCGCGAAATCTGGTCGAACGAATCGCAGGAACGCTACGTTCTCGCGATCGCGCCCGCCGATCTGGCGGAGTTCGAGGCGATCTGCGAGCGTGAGCGTTGCCCGTTCGCCGTCGTGGGCGTCGCGACCGACGCGCGGGACCTGAAGCTCATCGACACCGACGAAGCGGCGCTCGCGGCCAACGGCGGCCACCAGCCGGTCGACATGCCGATGGACATCCTGCTCGGCAAGCCGCCGCGCATGCATCGCAACGTCGAGCACGCAAGCGTGCCGCTCGCGCCGGTCGAAGTCACGGGCATCTCGCTCGACGAAGTCGCGAAAAGCGTGCTGCGTCACCCGACCGTGGGCAGCAAGTCGTTCCTCATCACCATCGGCGACCGCTCGGTGGGCGGCACGACGGTGCGTGACCAGATGGTCGGCCCGTGGCAGGTGCCGGTGGCCGACTGCGCGATCACCGCGCTCGACTACGCCGGCTATAAGGGCGAAGCGATGACGATGGCCGAGCGCACGCCGCTCGCCGTGATCGATGCGCCCGCATCGGGCCGCATGGCCGTGGGCGAGGCGATCACCAATATCGCGAGCGCGCCGATCCTGTCGCTCGACAAGCTCAAGCTCTCCGCGAACTGGATGGCCGCATGCGGCGCCGCGGGCGAAGACGCCGCGCTCTACGACACCGTGAAGGCGATCGGCATGGAACTGTGCCCGGCGCTTGGCATCGGCATTCCGGTGGGCAAGGATTCGCTGTCCATGCGCACGAAGTGGAACGAGGAAGGCGTGGCGAAGGAAGTGGTCGCGCCGGTTTCGCTGATCATCTCGGCATTCGCGCCGGTTGAGGACGTGCGTCGCCATCTGACGCCGCAACTGCGCCGCGTTGACGAAGTGGGCGAATCGGTCCTGATCGCCATCGATCTGGGCCGCGGCAAGAACCGCATGGGCGGCAGCATCTTCGCGCAGGTCACGCAGCAGGTGGGCGACGCGGTGCCCGACGTGGACAATGCCGAAGACCTCAAACAGTTCTTCACGGCCATCCAGCAACTGAACGCGAACGAGCAGCTGCTCGCGTACCACGACCGCTCGGACGGCGGCCTGTGGGCGACGGTGTGCGAAATGGCCTTCGCGGGCCATACGGGCGTGTCGCTGAATGTGGACATGCTCACGCTCGACAGCGAACACGAGTCCGACTACGGCGACGCCAAGGACTGGGCGAAGCAAACGAGCGGCCGCCGCGAAGACCGCACGCTGCGCGCGCTCTTCTCCGAAGAACTCGGCGCCGTGATCCAGGTGCCGGCCCAGCAGCGCGACGCCGTGATGGCGGTGCTGCGCACGCACGGTCTGTCGGTCTGCTCGCACGTGATCGGCACGCTGAACCCGCGCGACTCGATCGAAATTTACCGAGACGCCAAGCGCATCTACGATGCGCCGCGCGCCGAACTGCAGCGTGTGTGGAGCGAAGTGAGCTGGCGCATTGCGCGCCTGCGCGACAACCCCGCCTGCGCCGACTCCGAATACGACGCGCTGCTCGACGCCGCCGATCCGGGCATGCAGCCGCATCTCACGTTCGATCCGGCTGAGGACATCGCCGCGCCGTTCATCGGCAAGGGTGCGCGTCCGCGCGTGGCGATCCTGCGCGAGCAGGGCGTGAACTCGCACCTCGAAACCGCGTACGCGTTCGACCGCGCCGGCTTCGACGCGCACGACGTCCACATGAGCGACCTGCTCGAAGGCCGCGCCACGCTCGCCGATTTCGCGGGCGCGGTGGCCTGCGGCGGCTTCTCGTACGGCGACGTGCTGGGCGCGGGCGAAGGCTGGGCCAAGACGATCCGCTTCAACGCGAAGCTCGCGGACATGTTCGCGGCGTTTTTCGGGCGTCAGGACACGTTTGCGCTCGGCATCTGCAACGGCTGCCAGATGATGTCGAGCCTCGCTTCGATGATCCCGGGTGCCGACGCCTGGCCGAAGTTCACGCGCAACAAGTCGGAGCAGTTCGAAGCGCGCTTCTCGCTCGTGGAAGTGCAGGGCTCGCCGTCGATCTTCTTCAACGGCATGGAAGGCTCGCGCATTCCGGTGGCGGTCGCGCACGGCGAAGGTTTCGCGGACTTCTCACAGCAGGGCGATATCTCGAAGGTCGCCGTGGCGATGCGCTACGTCGACCATCGCGCCCAGGCCACGGAAGCCTACCCGTTCAACCCGAATGGTTCGCCGCAAGGCATCACGTCGGTCACGACGCCTGACGGCCGCTTCACGGTGCTCATGCCGCACACCGAGCGCGTGCAGCGCACGGTGACGATGAGCTGGCACCCCGAAGCGTGGGGCGAGGCGAGCCCGTGGATGCGTGCGTTCCAGAACGCGCGCAAGTGGGTGGGCTAACCCGCTGACCGGACCGCGCGCGGAGGTTTGACGGCGGTCCAATTTGCCCCGACGGAAACCCCGGCCATGCACTCCATTGGAGTGCGGGCCGGGTTTTTGCCTTTTGGGTGCCGACCGGACAGGCCTTGCGGCGAATACCGGCGCTAATCGCCGCACTTTTCGCGGCGATTAACTTGTGTGTGCGGCGAATACGTCTCATAATCACCGCATGAATAGCGGCGAATACACCTACATCTGGCAAGCAAGCGACTGGCCTCAGTGGCGCTTCGATCTGACGGCGCTTGCTGAGCCCATGGCGGAGGTCAGCCGCGCCCAAGGCTTGCTGGTAGGCCGGCTGGCCGATGTCGGCATGGCGCTGCGCGATCAGGCGAGCCTCGCGGCGCTCACCGAGGACGTGCTCAAGACAAGCGAGATCGAGGGCGAGCAGCTCAATGTCGCCTCCGTGCGCTCGTCCATTGCGCGTCGAATGGGCGTGGACATCGGGGCGCTCGCGCCGGTCGACCGCCACGTGGAAGGCGTGGTGGAGATGGTGCTGGACGCGACCACCAACAGCGGCGCGGCGGTGACACGCGAGCGCCTGTTCGGCTGGCATGCCGCGCTGTTTCCTACGGGTTACGCGGGTCTCTCGCGGATCAACGTCGGTGCATGGCGCGACGATGCGACCGGGCCCATGCAGGTGATCTCGGGCCCCATCGGCCGTCAGCGCGTGCATTTCGAGGCGCCGCCCGCAAACCGGCTCGAAGGAGAGACGCGGCGCTTCCTCGCCTGGCTCAATGGCCCGGCACAAGAGCCGCCGCTCATCAAGGCCGCCCTCGGCCATCTATGGTTCGTCACGCTGCACCCGTTCGACGACGGCAATGGGCGGGTGGCGAGAGCCATCGGCGACTTGCTGCTCGCGCGCGCGGACGGCAGTGCGCAGCGCTTTTACAGCCTCTCCGCGCAGATCCAGCGGGAGCGCAAGGGCTATTACGACATTCTGGAGCGCACGCAGCACGGCTCCATGGATGTCACGTTGTGGCTCGCCTGGTTCTTCGACACGCTGCACCGCGCGGTCGATCAGGCGCAGATCACGCTGGACGCCGTGCTCGCCAAGGCACGTTTCTGGCGCGACTGGGCCACGACGCCGTTCAACGAGCGGCAGGTCAAGCTGCTCAACCGTCTGCTCGACGGCTTCGACGGCAAGCTCACGAGCGGCAAGTGGGCCGCCATCGCCAAATGTTCGTCCGACACGGCGTTACGCGACATCAACGATCTGGTGGCGCTTGGTGTGCTGCGTAAAGCGGAGGGCGGCGGCCGCAGCACGAGCTACGAGCTCAGTACGTAGCCGCAAACAAAAACCCCGCGCCTTCGCAGGTCGCGGGGTTTTTACGAGCGGCGCAAGTGACCCATGCGCCGCGAGGCAGCCTTACTGAATCTTCGCTTGCTTGCGCAGATTCTCTTCGAACGCTTGCAGCTTTTCCTGCTGGAGCTGCTGGACGATCTGCGGGCGCACCTGCTCGAGCGGCGGCGGGGTGACCGGGCGGATGTCGTCCACGCGGATGATGTGCCAGCCGAACTGCGTGTGCACCGGTGTATCGGTCATCTGGCCTTTCTGCAGATGCGTGGCCGCAGCCGCGAATTCCGGCACATATGCCTTCGGATCCGACCAGTCGAGGTCGCCGCCGTTCTTGGCCGAGCCCGGATCCTTCGAGTACTGCTTCGCGAGGTCTTCGAAGCTGGCGCCGGCCTTGATCTTCGCGATCAGGTCCTTGGCCTGCTGCTCGTTGTCCACGAGGATGTGGTGCAGGTGGTATTCGCTGCCGCCCGCGTCCTTCGTGAGCTGGTCGTAGCGCGCCTTGACTTCGGCGTCGGTCGGCTGGTTGTTCTTCACGAAGTTCTGAATCAGCGCGCGCAGCACGACGGTCTGCTGGGCCACGGCGATTTGCGCCTTCACGTCGGGGTTGTTCGGAATGCCCTCGCGAATGGCTTCCTGCATGAGGATCTCGCGGTTCACGAGTTCTTCGCGCACCGCCATTTGCAGTTGCGGCGAATCCTGCTGGCCTTGTTGGACGAGTTGCTGGACCAGCGCATCGGCGCGCGCTTTGGGGATCGGCGTGCCGTTCACGACGGCGATATTCTGCGCAAAGGCGGGAGCCGCCGCGCACGCAGCCAGCAACACCCAGAGATGGGTCTTCTTCAAGGTCATCGGAAAGTCCTAACGGGGCGAACCAAAATGGCGAACAAAATCTAACGTGGGGCTTACCGGGGCAGCGCCGCGGCTTCTTCGGGCGTGAGCGCCGTGATCGCGAGTGCGTGAATGCCGCGCTGCATGGCCTCGGCCAGCGCATCATACACCATGCGATGCCTTGCCACGCGGGCTTTCCCCGTGAATGCGGCCGCAACGATCGTGACATGATAGTGACCGCCGGCAGCGGCGCCGGCGTGTCCGGCGTGCTGCGCGCTGTCGTCACGCACGTCGATGGAAACGGGCGCAAGCGCCGCGGTCAGGCGCGTTTCGATGAGCGCCATGCGCTCGGCCGGGCTCGCGTTGAGAAAGACGTCGCTCATTCTTCTTCCTTCATGTAACGCGAAAGCCACAGGCTCTGGCCGACGATGAACACCACGAGGATGCCGGTCGCGCCGAACAGCTTGAAGTCGACCCACGCGTCGGTGGAGAAGTGGAACGCCACGAACAGATTGAGAATGCCGAGCAGCGCGAAGAAGATCGACCACACGAAGTTCAGTTGCGTCCAGATGCGCGGCGGCAGCGTGATCTGCTTGCCCATCATCGCCTCGATGAGGTTCTTGCCGAACAGCACTTGCGAAACGAGCAGCACGACCGAGAACGCCCAGTAGAGCACGGTGGGCTTCCACTTGATGAAGGTTTCGTCGTGCAGCATCAGCGTGGCGCCGCCGAACACGACGACGATGCCAAGCGAAAGCCACAGCATCGGGTCGACCTTCCGGTGGCGGAACGCCACCCATGCGATCTGCACGAGCGTCGCGCCGATCGCCACGGCCGTCGCCGTGAAGATGCCCCACAGCTTGAAGGCGACGAAAAAGAGGATGATCGGGAACAGATCAAACAGGAATTTCATTATCGGCCTGAGAGTTTACAAAATGAGCCCCGGGCAAAAGAGGGCACGACGCCTTCAAGGCCCGGTTTCACCCGTGGGGCCCCGCGCGGGGCGCGGGGGGGCCTTGCCAGCGTTTACTTGGGCTCGAATTGTAGCGCAGCCGAATTGATGCAATACCGAAGGCCCGTCGGGGCCGGACCATCTTCGAACACGTGGCCGAGATGCGCGCCGCAGTTCTTGCAGCGCACCTCGATGCGTAGCATGCCGTGCGTGCGGTCGGTTTTCTCCTCGATCACCTCGCCGTTGATCGGACGGAAGTAGCTCGGCCAGCCGCAGCCCGCGTCGAATTTGGTGTCGGACTCGAAGAGCGGCGTGCCGCAGCACACGCAGTCGTACACACCGCGGTCGAAGTGGTCCCAGTACTTGCCGGTGAACGCGCGCTCGGTCGCGGCGTGGCGCGTGACCTGGTACTGCGTGTCGTCGAGTTGCTCCCGCCATTGCTCGTCGGCTTTGTAGCCCGGGTAGGCGGTGGAGTTATGGTCGTCCTGGCTCATGTTGGGTTCCTGTCGGGTGAGAAACAAGGATCACGTAGATGGGGGCGCGCTCACGAAGAGCAACTGACTTCGAGCGAACTCGCCCAGTCGGGCGGCAGTCCTGCGTACGACGCGTGCTCGGGTTGCTCGTCGAATGGCCGCTCGAGCACCTTCGCGAGCCGTTCGACCTCGCTGAAGTCCTTTTGCACAGCGCGCTCGATCGCCGTTTGTGCGAGGTGGTTGCGCAGCACGTATTTCGGATTCGTGCGGTTCATCGCCTCCGCGCGCGCGGCGTCGTCGCGTGTTTCGTGCGCAAGGCGCGCGCGGTATTCGGCGGCCCAGGCGTCGAAGGCGGCGCGATCGAGAAAGAGGTCGCGCACGGACGCGTCGCCGTTCGCGTCGTGCTTCGACACGCGCGCGAGATTGCGATACGTGAGCGTAAAGTCGGCACGATTGGCATGCATGATTTCGAAGAGCTTGTTCGCCAGCGCGTCGTCGCCTTCGCGCTCGTGTTCCAGGCCGAGCTTCGCGCGCATGCGCGCTTCGAGCGCGGGCGCAAAGTGCCCCTTGAAGCACTCGAGCACGCCTTGCGCGTCGGCCACCACGCGCTCGCCACGCTTCTTCTCGTCGGCGATGTCGTAGTGCGCGCCGAACAGTGGCACGAGCGCCTGCGCGAGGCAAAAGAGATTCCAGTAGCCGATCTGCGGCTGCATGCGGTACGCGTAGCGGCCCTGCGAATCCGAATGATTGCAGATGTGGTTCGCGTCGAAACCATCCATGAAGCCGAACGGACCGTAGTCGATCGTGAGGCCGAGAATCGACATGTTGTCGGTATTCATCACCCCGTGGCAGAAGCCCACGGCCTGCCACTCGACCATCAGCGCCGCCGTGCTGCGCACCGCTTCGTCGAGCAGGGCGAGGTACGGGTCGTCGGCTTCGCGCAGTTGCGGATAGAAGCGCGCGATCACGTGGTCGGCGAGCGCACGCAGCGCATCGACGTCGTCGTGCGAGTAGAAGTGCTCGAAGTGGCCGAAGCGCACGAAGCTCGGCGACACGCGCGTGACGACCGCGGCCGTTTCCATCTCTTCGCGGCGCACGGGCTGATCGGAGCCGATCACCGTGAGCGCGCGCGTGGTCGGAATGCCGAGATGATGCATGGCCTCCGAGCACAGAAATTCGCGGATCGACGAGCGCAGCACCGCGCGGCCGTCGCCCATGCGCGAGTAGGGCGTGCGGCCCGCGCCCTTGAGCTGGATCTCGTTGCGTTTGCCCTCGTGCTCGACTTCGCCGAGCGTGAGCGCGCGGCCGTCGCCGAGCTGGCCGGCCCATACGCCGAACTGGTGGCCCGAGTAGACCGTTGCGTACGACATGGCCGATGGCGAGCGCTCGCGCGTGAAATTCCCGCAAAAGAACTCGGCGAACGCGGGGTCGGCAGCAGCGGACGCATCGAGCCCGAGCTGCGCGGCCATGCCCTTCGAAAAGCCGACGACGTAGGGAGAAGGCAGCGGCGCGCCGGGCAGCCGCGTGTAAAAGCGGGCGCCGAGCGCGGCAAAGGCGTCGTCGCGCGGCGCGATCAACGCGCGTTCGAAGTCGGCGAGCGGGCCGGTGGCGGGCGTGTGCGTAGCGGACGAGCCGCCTTGGGAATCGGGAGTGCCTGGTGAAAACGACATATTGAGGGCCTGTTGAATAGCCGATATTGTAATTCCGCACCCGCCGGCGTGCTGGAGCACGTTCGAAGCCTGCCGGCGCGGTACCCGATACGCGAAAGCAAAACGCGAAAGACTACGCCATATCACGCCGATCAACGCGAGGAGACCGCTAACGATGAGTGCGCCGCTGCTTGGACAGATGATGGATGTGCCGCTCACGCTCTCGTCGTTGATCGCGCATGCGGCGCGCCATCATGGCAGTGCGCAGATCGTCTCGCGCCGCATCGAAGGCGATATTCACCGCTACACGTACCGCGAGTGCGAGGCGCGCTCGAAGCAGCTCGCACAGGCGCTCATCGCGCTTGGCGTGGCGCCGGGCGAACGCGTGGGCACCCTGGCATGGAATGGCTATCGGCATCTCGAAGCGTACTTCGGGGTGACCGGCTTCGGCGCCGTGTGCCACACCATCAATCCGCGGCTCTTTCCTGAGCAGGTCGCGTGGATCGTCAATCACGCCGACGACCGCTACGTGCTGTTCGACATCACGTTCGCCGCGCTCGTCGACACGCTCGCGCCGCAATGCCCCAACGTACGCGGCTGGATCGCGCTATGCGACGAGTCGCATCTACCGGCAATGCGTACGCAAGTGCTCTGCTACGAAACGCTGCTCGCCGCGCAGGATGGCAACTACGCGTGGCCCGAGCTCGACGAGCGCAGCGCGTCGAACCTCTGCTATACGTCCGGCACCACCGGCAACCCGAAGGGCGCGCTCTACACGCACCGGTCTGCGGTGCTGCACGCGTACGCCGGTTCGCTGCCCGATGCACTGGGTCTCTCGGCGCGCGACGCGATTCTGCCCGTCGTGCCGATGTTCCATGTGAATGCGTGGGGCATTCCTCATGCCGCGCCGCTCACAGGCACGAAGCTCGTGCTGCCCGGCAAGGATCTCGACGGCAAATCGCTCTTTGAACTCATGGAGGCCGAAGGCGTGACCGTCTCTGCCGGCGTGCCGACCGTCTGGCTGGGTCTGCTCGCGTATATGCGCGGCGCGGGCGTGCGCTTTTCCACGCTCGACCGCACGGTGGTCGGCGGTTCGGCGTGCCCGCCGGCCATGCTGCGCACCTTCGAGGACGACTACGGCGTGCAGGTGATCCACGCGTGGGGCATGACGGAAATGTCGCCGCTCGGCACGCTTTCGAGGCTCAACTGGGAGCAGTCGAAGCGGCCTCGCGAAGCCCAGCAAGCGCTGCTCGAAAAGCAGGGGCGCGTGATTTTCGGCGTGGACATGAAGATTGTTGGCGAAGGCGGTCAAGAACTGCCGTGGGACGGCGTGACCTTCGGCGACCTGCATGTGCGCGGGCCGTGGGTGATCGACCGCTACTTCCGGCAGGAAAGCGGCTCGCCGCTCGTGGAAGGCTGGTTCCCCACCGGCGACGTCGCCACGATCGACCCCGACGGGTTCCTGCACATCACCGATCGCAGCAAGGACGTGATCAAGTCGGGCGGCGAGTGGATCAGCTCGATCGACCTCGAAAACATCGCGGTGGCGCATCCGGCCATCGCGGAGGCCGCGTGCATTGCGTGCGCGCATCCGCGCTGGACCGAGCGGCCGCTCATCGTCGCGGTAAAGAAGCCCGGCGCCGCGGTCACGCGCGAGGAACTGCTGGCCTTCTTCGATGGCAAGGTTGCGAAATGGTGGCTGCCCGACGACGCCGTGTTCGTCGACGATTTGCCGCACACGGCAACGGGCAAGCTGCAAAAGCTCAAGCTGCGAGAGCAGTTCCGCTCATATGTGCTGCCGACAGCGCTCGCGGTGGAGGGCTGTCCGTTCGATTCGACGCAAGACGTCGCGAAGCACGACTAAACCACACCGCGCAACCGCGCAAGGTTCTCCGGCGCAGCCTTCTGGCTGCGTTTTTTTCTTCCGACTTTTTACCCTTCACCCCGCCAGATTCGCACGTTCAGTACAAACCCTGGCGTCCGCAGCGCAGCAAAAAATTGAACGAACGTTCTTTTTTGGGTATTCTGCCTGCTGACCGGGAATGTCGGACAATGAAGCCGACGACGCACATCGCGGCCCGCAAGCATGGAGGCAGGCAAATGGCAGTGGACTACACGACTCGCGACGGCGTTGCCGTCATCACGCTCAATAATCCGCCCGTCAACGGCCTCGGGCATTCGACCCGCGCGGGCATTGTCGAGGGCCTCGCGCGCGCCGCGAGCGATCCGGCCGTTTCGGCCATCGTCATTACAGGCGCCGGCAAAGCGTTCTCGGGCGGCGCGGACATCACCGAATTCAACACGCCCAAGGCGATGCAGGAGCCCACGCTCCACACCGTCATCAAGGAAGTCGAGAAGAGCGCCAAGCCGGTCGTGGCCGCAATCCACAGCGTGGCCATGGGCGGCGGTCTCGAACTGGCGCTCGGCGCGCATTACCGTATCGCCGCGCCGGGCGCGCAGATCGCGCTGCCGGAAGTGAAGCTCGGCATTCTGCCGGGCGCGGGCGGCACGCAGCGCCTGCCGCGTGCGATCGGCCTCGAAGCCGCGCTGAACATGATCGTGACGGGCGCACCGGTCATGAGCGAAAAGCTCGCGAATTCGGGGCTTTTCGACGCCATGGCGCAAGGCGATCTGCTCGACGAAGCAGTCGCGTTCGCGCGCAAGGCAGCCGACAAGCAAGGGCCGCATCCGCTCGTGCGCAACCGCAAGATCGAGCATCCGAACGCCGAAGGCTTCCTGCAGTTCTCGCGCAATACCGTTGGCGCGATGGCGAAGAATTATCCCGCGCCGGTGAAGTGTGTCGATGCCATCGCGGCAGGCGTGAAGCAGGGCTTCGACAAGGGCCTCGTGTTCGAACGCGAATGCTTCCTCGAACTCGTGCAGACGCCGGAAAGCCGCGCGCTGCGCCACGCGTTCTTCGGCGAGCGTGCCGCGAGCAAGATTCCCGATGTGCCGTCGAGCACGCCCACGCGCGACATCCAGAAGGTGGCCGTGATCGGCGCGGGCACGATGGGCGGCGGCATCACGATGAACTTCCTCAACGCGGGCGTGCCGGTCACGCTGCTCGAAACGAAGCAGGAAGCGCTCGACCGCGGCCTCGCCACGATCCGCAAGAATTACGAAGCCCAGGTGAAGAAGGGCAAGCTCACGCAGGAGAAGCTGGAAGCGCGTATGGCGCTCATCAGCCCGACGCTCTCCTACGACGACCTCAAGCAAGCCGATCTCATCATCGAAGCGGTGTTCGAAGAACTCGGCGTGAAGGAGCAGGTGTTCAAGCGCCTCGACGAGGTCGCCAAGGCCGGCGCAATCCTCGCCTCGAACACCTCGACGCTCGACGTCGACAAGATCGCGGCCTTCACGAAGCGTCCGCAGGACGTGGTGGGTCTGCACTTCTTCAGCCCCGCCAACGTGATGAAGCTACTCGAAGTCGTGCGCGGCAAGGAAACGGCCAAGGACGTGCTCGCCACCGTCATGCAGGTCGCGAAGAAGATCCGCAAGACGGCTGTCGTGTCGGGCGTGTGCGATGGCTTCATCGGCAACCGCATGATCGAACAGTACGTGCGCCAGGCGCTCTACATGCTCGAAGAAGGTGCGCTGCCCGCGCAGGTGGATCGTGCGATCGAGAAGTTCGGCTTCGCCATGGGCCCGTTCCGCATGAGCGACCTCGCCGGCAACGATATCGGCTGGGCGATTCGCAAGCGCCGTTATCAGGAACATCCGGACATGAAGTACTCGAAGATCGCCGACCGCCTGTGCGAAACCGGCCGCTTCGGGCAGAAAACCGGCGCGGGCTGGTACGACTACAAGGCGGGCGAGCGCAACGCGCTGCCTTCGAAGCTCGTGGACGACATGATCGTGGCGTACTCGAAGGAAGCCGGCGTCGAGCGACGCAAGATCAGCGACGAGGAAATCGTCGAGCGTCTCGTGTTCTCGCTTGTCAACGAAGGCGCGAAGATTCTCGAAGAGGGCATCGCTTCGAAGGCGTCCGACGTCGACATGGTCTATCTCACGGGCTACGGCTTCCCGCTGTGGCGCGGCGGCCCGATGCTGTACGCCGACACGGTCGGCCTCTACAACGTCGAGCGCGCCATTCGCCGCTATGCGCAGCAGCGCAATGGCGAGGCGTGGGAAGTCGCGCCTTCGATCGTCGAACTGGCCGGCAAGGGCGGTACGTTCAACTAAGTTTTATCGAGAGCGAACAGGCGGACGAACATCATGAGAAGCGCAGACGACGTGCTCCTGCTGATCGACCTGCAATACGACTTCATGCCAGGCGGGGCGCTTGCCGTCGCGCAGGGCGATGAAGTCGTGCCGGTCGCCAACCGGCTCGCGCAGGGCTTCAGCCACGTGGTGCTCACGCAGGACTGGCATCCGGCGCAGCACGTTTCGTTTGCGGCCAACCACGCGGGGCGCGCGCCGTTCGAGACGACGGCGCTGCCCTACGGCGAGCAGGTATTGTGGCCCGTGCACTGCGTGCAGGGCACAGAAGGCGCGGCGCTGCATCGCGACCTGAACGTGCCGCATGCGCGCGCGGTGATCCGCAAGGGCCATCACGCCGACGTGGACAGCTACTCCGCGTTTCTCGAAGCCGACCGCAAGACGCCCACGGGCCTCGCGGGCTATCTGCGCGACGTGGGTGTGAAGCGCGTGTACTGCTGCGGCCTCGCGACCGACTATTGCGTGGCGTGGTCAGCGCTCGACGCGCGCGCCGCGGGCTTCGAGACCGTGCTGATCGAAGACGCCTCGCGCGCCATCGACCTGAACGGCTCGCTTGCCGCCGCGTGGGAGCAACTGCTCGCCGCAGGCGTGAAGCGCGCGCAGTCGGCCGAGGTGCTGGCATTGTCCGCTTGAACGTTCGAACAAAGACATCCTCTGGATTCAATATTCGTAGTGGGAGACATCGCATGACTGACGCCGTAATCGTATCGACCGCCCGCACGGGCCTCGCCAAGTCCTGGAAGGGCGCCTTCAACATGACGCACGGCGCCACGCTGGGCGGCCATGTGACGCAAGCCGCCGTCGAGCGCGCGAAGATCGACCCGGCTCGCGTGGAAGACGTGATCATGGGCTGCGCAAACCCCGAAGGCGCGACCGGCGGGAATATCGCGCGCCAGATCGCGCTGCGCGCGGGCTTGCCCGTGAGCGTGCCGGGCATGACGGTCAACCGCTTCTGTTCGTCCGGACTCCAGACGATTGCGCTTGCCGCGCAGCGCGTGATCGCGGGCGAAGGCGACGTGTTCGTGGCGGGGGGCGTGGAATCGATCTCGTGCGTGCAGAACGAGATGAACCGCCACATGATGGCCGAAGGCTGGCTCAATCAGCACAAGCCCGAAATCTACTGGAGCATGCTGCAAACGGCCGAAAACGTCGCGAAGCGCTATGAAATCTCGAAGGAGCGCCAGGACGAGTACGGCGTGCAGTCGCAGCTGCGTGCCGCGGCGGCGCAGGCGGCGGGCCTCTTCAACGACGAAATCGTACCGATGACGGTGCTCGCCGGTGTTGCCGACAAGGCCACGGGCCAGCTCGTCACGAAGGAAGTGACGATTGCAGCCGACGAAGGCATCCGCGCCGACACCACGCTCGAAGGCGTGTCGAAGATCCGCACGGCGATGCCGGGCGGCGTCATCACCGCCGGCAACGCGAGCCAGTTCTCGGACGGCGCGAGCGCCTGCGTCGTGATGAACGCGAAGGTCGCGGAGCGCGAAGGCCTGCAGCCGCTCGGCATCTTCCGCGGCTTCGCCGTGGCGGGCTGCGAACCGGACGAGATGGGCATCGGTCCCGTGTTCGCGGTGCCCAAGCTCCTCAAGCAGGCGGGCCTGAAAGTCGAGGACATCGGCCTGTGGGAGTTGAACGAAGCGTTCGCGGTGCAGGTGCTGTATTGCCGCGACAAGCTCGGCATCCCCGCCGACCGCCTGAACGTGAACGGCGGTGCGATTGCCGTCGGCCACCCGTATGGTGTGTCGGGCGCGCGTCTCACAGGCCACGCGCTCATCGAAGGCAAGCGCCGCGGCGCGAAGTTCGTCGTGGTGACGATGTGTATCGGCGGCGGACAGGGCGCTGCCGGCCTCTTCGAAGTCGTTTGACGCAGGGCGCGGCGGACTCGCGAGAGTCTGCCGCCGCTCTCGGCCACGCCGCGGCTTTGCGCGCTTTGGCGTGCGCCGAGCCGGTCTCGCGCGCGGGCCGCTGCGGGTATCATGACGGCTGTCGGCGCGCGCACGGTGCGGCGCCTGTTCCCATGCAGACAGAAGAGGTGAGTTCGTGATTCGTCATATCGTGATGTGGAAGCTCAAGGAGTCGGCCGAAGGCGCGACGCGTGCCGAGAACGTCGTGAAGTTCAAGGCATTGCTCGAAGGCTGCCGCAACCTCGTGCCGGGCACGCTGCACCTCGAAGTGGGCGTGGCCGCGCCGGGTCTCGCTTCCACGTTCGACCTCGTGCTCGTTTCCGATTTCGCCGATCAGACCGCGCTCGACGGCTATCAGGACCACCCCGAACATCTCGTCGTGAAGCAGTTCGCGAAGCTCGTGGTCGAGTCGCGCCAGTGCGTGGATTACGTGGTCTGAAGCGCATCATGATCGGTACCGCAGATCAATCCCAGGGCGGCGGCGCGCCGCAAGGCGAAGCGCAGCAAAGCCCGCAAGCGTCGCTCACGATCATCGAGAGTCCCTTCGTCGAGCATCTCGGCGCGCAACTCGTGAGCGCGCGCGACGGTACGAGCGAAGTCGTGCTACCGCTCGCTGAGCGGCATCTGAATACGTGGGACGTCGCGCACGGCGGCGTGACGATGACGCTCGCCGACGTGGCACTTGCCATGGCGGCACGCAGCGTCGCCGCCGACGGCGTGGGCGTCGTCACCGTCGAAATGAAAGTGAACTTCATGCAGCCGGGGCGCGGCGAATTGCGCGCCACCGGCCGCGTGCTGCACCGTTCCACCACCATGGCCTATTGCGAAGGCGAGATTCGCGACAGCGAAGGCCATTTCGTCGCCAAGGCGCTCGGCACCTTCAAGTACATGCGCCGGCTTGCGGTGGGCCGCGACGTGACGCGTCAGCGTTTGCGCAGCGATCCCAGCGCGCGGCCGGGCCCGAGCGACGGTTAATACGCGCGATCGGGCGCGGGCAAGGTATCGGCTCGTGCGCACCCGATCGCGGTTCTCTTGCGCGGCAGGCATGCAACGCCTCGCCGCGCCCAACGAAGCAACACGGACGCCATGACCCAGACCAATCGCCAGATCCTGCTCGCTTCGCGCCCGGAAGGCGCCGCGAGCGTCGATAACTTCCGCCTCGTCAAAACGCCGCTCGCACCGCTCGAAGAGGGCCAGGTGCGCGTGCGCAACCACTACCTCTCGCTCGACCCGTACATGCGCGGGCGGATGAACGACAGCAAGTCGTATGCGGCACCGCAGCCGCTCGATTCGGTGATGATCGGCGGCACGGTGGGCGAGGTGGTCGAGTCGCGCAACGCAAAGTTCAAGGCCGGCGACAAGGTCGTGGGCATGTTCGGGTGGCAGGAGTTCGGCACGTCGAACGGCAGCGACCTGCGCGTCGTCGATACGACCCACGTGCCGCTTTCGGCATACCTCGGCCCCGTGGGCATGCCGGGCGTCACCGCGTGGTACGGCCTGAATCGCATCATCGAGCCGAAGGCCGGGGAAACCGTTGTCGTGAGCGCGGCGAGCGGGGCGGTGGGCAGCGTGGTCGGCCAGCTCGCGAAGCGCGCGGGCTGCCGTGCCGTGGGTATCGCGGGCGGCGTGGACAAATGCCGCTATGTCGTCGAGACGCTCGGGTTCGACGCCTGTGTCGACTACAAGGCCGGCAATCTCTATCAAGACCTCAAGGCCGCGACGCCGGACGGCGTGGACGGCTACTTCGAGAACGTCGGCGGCGCGGTGCTCGACGCCACGCTTGCGCGCATGAACGCGTTCGGGCGCATCGCGCTGTGCGGCATGATCGCGGGTTACGACGGCGAGCCGATGCCGCTGAAGTATCCGCAACTGCTGCTCACGCAGCGCCTGCTCGTGCAGGGCTTCATCGTGAGCGAGCACATGGAAGTGTGGCCGCAGGCGTTGACGGAACTGGGTACGCTTGTCGCGAAGCAGCAGCTCGCCTATCGCGAGAGCGTGGCCGAAGGGCTCGAGAATGCGCCAGGCGCGTTCCTCGGTATGCTTAAAGGCCAGAACTTCGGCAAGCAGCTGGTCAAGCTGATTTAACGGTTTCACTGCCCAGCGCAAGCGCCCGGCAAGGGCGCTTCGCTTTTCCGTCCGCAGCATTCACCGCAACCTTCTCAGCAGGATTCGCAATGTCCGAACCGTTTGAGTTCGACGGCCGCGTGGCCGTCATCACGGGCGCGGCAAGCGGCTTTGGCCGCGCGTTCGCGCAGCAGGCCGCAGCGCTTCGCATGAAGCTCGTGCTTGCCGATGTCGATCAGGCGCTGCTCGACGAAACCGTTAATGCGTTGCGCGAAGGCGGCGCACAGGCTATCGGCGTGCGTACCGACGTGCGCGACGCCGCGCAGGTCGACGCACTTGCGAAGGCGGCGCTCGATGCCTATGGCAAAGTGCATCTGCTTTTCAACAACGCGGGCGTCGGCACCGGCGGCTTCGTGTGGGAAAGCAGCGCGAAGGATTGGGACTGGGTATTCGGCGTGAATGTGATGGGCGTGGCCAACGGCGTGCGTAGCTTCACGCCGCTCATGCTCGAACAGGGCGAGCGCGCGCATATCGTCAACACGGCTTCGGTGGCGGGGCTGCTTTCGCCCCCCGCCATGGGCGTGTACAACGCGTCGAAGCACGCCGTGGTCTCGCTCACCGAAACGCTCTATCACGACCTGAAGAACGTGACGGACAGCGTGAGCTGCTCGCTGCTGTGCCCGGCCTTCGTCCCCACAGGCATTTCGAACGCCGAGCGCAGTCGCCCCGACGACTTGCGTAACGAAGCGCCGCTCACGCGCTCGCAGCAGGCCGCCGATCTGCAGTTGCAGCGCGCGGTACGTTCCGGCAAGCTCACGCCCGACGCCGTCGCGAAGGCGACGTTCGACGCCGTGCGGGAAGGGCGCTTCTACATCCTTACGCATCCGCAGATCCTCGCATCGGTGAAGCTGCGTCATGAGGACATCGAAACATTGCGCAACCCGACCGATCCGCTCTCGCTCAAACCTGAAGTCAAGAAAGCGCCGCAATAAACGCGGCGCACGGGGTCCGTGCCATGCCTCTCACTGCGAAGATCGCACTCGTGCTCGACATGGTGGCCCGCACGGGCCGCGCGCCTTATCACGAGCAGACGGCGCAGGCGGCTCGCGCCGAGTATGAAAAGAGCGCAACGGTGCTCGAAATCCCCGCTGCGCCGATGCATGGTGTGGAAGACCTGCAGGTGCCGGTGCGTGACGGCGCGACGATCCGCGCGCGGCTTTATCTACCGGTCGAGCCGAGCTGGGCGGAACCGCTGCCGGTGCTCGTCTACTATCACGGCGGCGGCTTCACGATCGGCAGCATCGACACGCACGATGCGCTCTGCCGCATGTTCGCGCGTGACGCGCGCTGCGCCGTGTTTTCGGTGGACTACCGGCTCGCGCCCGAACATCGTTTCCCGACCGCGGTGTATGACGCGTTCGACGCTTACTCGTGGCTCTACGCGCACGCGGCCGAATACGCGCTGGATGCCTCACGCTTCGCCGTGGGCGGCGACAGTGCGGGCGGCACGCTCGCCACGGTCTGCGCGGTGCTGGCGCGCGACGCGGGTATCGCGCCCGTGCTGCAACTGCTGTTCTATCCGGCGGTGAGCGCGCATCAGCAGACCGAATCGCACAGGCGTCTCGCAGATGGCCATTTGCTGACCGCGCCGACGATCCAATGGCTCTTCGATCACTACGTACGCGACCCCTCGGATCGCGACGACTGGCGCTTCGCGCCGCTCGACGGCACGCGCGGCGAGCCGGATTTTCGCGGCGTCGCGCCGGCGTGGATCGGTGTGGCCGAGTTCGATCCGCTCGTGGACGAAGGCGAGGCCTATGCGCAAAAGCTGCGCGATGCGGGCAACGAAGTCACGCTCGAACGATTCGACGGCGTGATTCACGAGTTCATCAAAATGGGCGCGTTCATCGACGAGGCGCGACGCGCGCAGCAGCAGGCCGTTCACGCGCTGCGCGCTGCGCTCGGAACGGGCGACTGAAGCGCCTTAGCCTCTTTCGACTGTATAGCTCTCGTGGCGCTCGAAAGCGCCCGGGCGCACGACGCGGTGCGAACCGTCGTCGTCGCTGCGCTCCAGTGCTTCCACATCCAGTAGCGCGCCGCGCAGCGTGACACGCAACGCCGTGGTGCCGCGCGTGCCGTAATCGGGCGTTTCGATGAAGGCCGCTGAAAGCGCGCGTTCGCGCTCCAGTGAAATACCCGTGGCGGGCAAGTCGCGGTCGGGCGCGACTTGCGGGTCGCGCATCATTTCCACGAATCGCGCGAGGGGCACTTGCGCGTCGCCTCCCGCGAGTTGCGCGAGTTCGGCGCGTTTGCGCACGAGCTTGGGCCACGGCGTGTCGAGCACGGCGTTCGAAATGCCGTGCGTGCCTTCGGGCAGCAAGGCGGGCGCACGGTCCGCACGATTGCAGTACCACGCCAGTTCGCGCCGCGCCCAGTCGCCGACGATCAGATTAAAGCCGTTGTAGAGGTCGCCCGAACGCGCGATCTCGTCGAGGTAACCGAGCGGTGTATCGGGCAAACCTTGCGCGCCGGTGAGCCAGCGCGAGACGAGTGTGCCGCGCGTGGGCGCGTCGGGGCGCATGTCGTTCGGCGCGCGATAGTTTGTGAGCGCGGCAAAGCGGCCGCTGCGCGTCATGCCGAGCCAGGTGCCCCCACCCACGAGATCGCGGCCCGCCAGCACGCCCGTTGCAGAACTGCCCGGCGACGTGACGTCGTCCGAGGCGCTCCACCAGTGCAGCGGATCGGCGGTGCGGCGCAGGAACTCGTCGCGGTTGGCCGCGAGCGTGAAAAGCGCGCCGGCGCTCGCGCGCGGACGCCAGTCGAAGACGATCAGGCACATGGAACTGGCCCTTGCTGGGTCGGGAGTGGGGCCGTGCCCGGGCAAGGTGAGACGCAGGGCGCCTCACTTGCGATGGACACAGTGTGCAACAACGTCAAACTTCGGCCGGCAGCGCGTACGGCAGCGGCAACACGCGCAGCGCGGGGCCGTCCGCGGCGCCCAGGTGCACGCTGCCCGTTTCGAGCGCGGCAAGCTTGATCTCTGCAAGCAGATCGACACCACCCTCGGGCGCGGCTGCCGCGTTCACGATCATGCCGCACGGCTGGCTCGGGTCGTCCGAATGAAAGAGTTCGACGCCCGCGTGCGCGGCGTCGAGGCTCGCGGCGACGTTGGCGAGCGCGGTACGGCGCTTGATCGTGCCGCGATACTGGCTGCGCGCGACGATTTCCTGGCCCGGATAGCAGCCCTTGCGGAAATTCACGCCGCCCAGCACGTCGTAGTTGACCATCTGCGGCACGAACTGCTCGCTCACCGCCTGCGTGATGCGCGGCTCGCCCGCGCGGATGTCGAGCCAGTCCCACACCGCCGGCGACACGCGTTTCACCGCACCGTCGAGCTTCGCGAGGCGCGCCTGCACGGCTTCTTTCGGGCCGACCCACAGATAACGCAGCACGCCGGCCGCGTCGGGCACGCGGATCAGCGTGCCTGCGGGGTCGTCCACTTTCACGTGCACGCCGTCGGGCAGCGCGTCGAACACGCTTGCGAGCGCGCCGCGTACGTCGCCCGCGAGGCCCACCACGAGCAGCTTGTCGGTGTCGTCGGTGAGCTTGGCCTTGGCGCGCAGCACGAACATCGACAGGCGTTTTTGCACCGCTGGCTGCACGTCCTTGGAGATCAGGAGACGGATCGTGTCGCCGGTCTTCCAGGTCAGGAACGAGGCGAGCAGACGGCCCTTGGGCGAACAGTAGCCCGCGAGACGCGCGCCGGCGACGTCGAGGTGCTGGACGTCGTTGGTGAGCTGGCTGTGCAGGAAGGTCGCGGCGTCGTCGCCGTTGGCGTCGATCACGCCGAACTGCGGCAGGATCGCGTAGGCGCCGCCTTTCAGAACGGCGTCGAAGTCGGCCGCGCCTGGAGGGGCAGATTCTGCGGCAAGTTCAGGAGCGGAAAGCGTGGAAGCGGGATCGAGCGGTGAGTTCATGGATTCGGGGAACAGTCAATCCTGACTTTAGCGAAGGCAAGCAGTTATTATATGAGGTCCCCCTGAGTCGTGTTTCCATGTCCCTCCTGAAGAAATGCCTTGTTGCCGGCGCCGCGCTAGTCGTGATTGGCGCCGCTGCGGCAGGCGGCGTATGGCGCTGGGCCACTACGCCGCTCGAACTTGCCGCCCCACAGCTCGACGTCACCATCAAGCCGCACAGCACCGTGCGCAGCGTCACGCTGCAGTTGCGGCGCGGTGGCGTGCCCGTGCAGACGCAGCTTTTCGTGCTCATGACGCGCGTGCTCGGCCTGCAGAGCCAGCTCAAATCGGGCAACTACGAGTTCAAGGCGGGTGTCACGCCGTACGACGTGCTCCAGAAGATGGCGCTCGGCGACGTGAACGAGTCGGTTGCCACCATCATCGAAGGCTGGACCTTCAAGCACATGCGCGCCGAACTCGACGCGAACCCCGCGCTGCGCCACGACACGGCCGGCATGAGCGATGCCGAGCTGCTTGCCGCGATCGGCGCGCCGCCCGCGCCGAACGGCAGTGGCGAGGGGTTGTTTTTCCCCGACACCTATCTCTTCGACAAGGGTGCGAGCGATCTCGAGGTTTATCGCCGCGCCTACCATCTGATGCAGACGCGTCTGAACGAAGCCTGGACCGCACGCGCCCCCGGCTTGCCGCTCAAATCGCCGTACGAGGCGCTGACGCTCGCTTCGCTCGTGGAAAAGGAGACGGGCCGCGCCGCCGACCGTGCGCTCGTGGCGGCCGTGTTCTCGAACCGCCTGAAGGTGGGTATGCCGCTGCAGACCGATCCGGCCGTGATCTACGGCCTCGGCGACAGCTACGCGGGGCATTTGCGCAAGCGCGATCTGCAGTCGGACACTCTTTACAATACCTATCTGCGCCTGGGGTTGCCGCCAACGCCGATTGCGCTGCCCGGCGTCGCGGCGATTCAGGCTGCACTCAATCCGGCATCGACGGCCGCGCTGTACTTCGTGGCGCGCGGCGACGGCAGCAGCGTTTTTTCTGACAATCTTGTCGACCACAACAAGGCCGTCGACAAATACATCCGGGGTAACTAAATGGCGCGGGGCCGATTCATCACGTTCGAGGGCATCGACGGTGCGGGCAAGACCACGCATCTCGCCTGGTTTCGCGATCAGCTCGCCGAGAAAGTCGCGCCCACGGGCCGCACGGTCGTGATGACGCGCGAACCGGGCGGCACGCCGCTTGGCGAATCGATCCGGGACCTCGTACTGCATCAGCCGATGGACCTCGAAACCGAGGCGCTCCTGATGTTCGCGGCGCGCCGCGAGCACCTCGCCAAGGTGATCGAGCCCGCGCTCGCGCGCGGTGACTGGGTGCTGTCCGATCGCTTCAGCGACGCCACCTTCGCCTACCAGGGCGGCGGCCGCGGGCTGCCGCGCGACAAGCTCGAAACGCTGGAACGCTGGGTGCAGGGCGGTTTCCAGCCGGATCTGACGGTGCTGTTCGACCTGCCGCCCGACACGGCAAGCGAGCGCCGCGGCGCGGCGCGCGAGCCGGACCGCTTCGAAAGCGAATCCGATGCGTTCTTCAAGCGCACGCGCACCGAGTACCTGCGCCGCGCGGAAGAGGCGCCGTACCGTTTCGCGATCGTCGATTCGTCGCAGGGCATCGACGCGATTCGCGCCAAACTCGAACAAGTGATCGCAACGCTCTGATTTCAAGGCGATATTTGGTGTTTTTATATCGCCGCGATGCTCGTGTGAATTCTCATAAAGATCGTTTAACCGGTTGATTCAGAAGATGATCTATCCTTGGCAAACCGACGACTGGCAACGTCTGCAGCAACTGCGCAGCCACTGGCCGCATGCGCTCCTGCTGCACGGCCAGGCGGGCATCGGCAAGCTCGAGTTCGCTCAACATCTGGCGAAGGGACTGCTCTGCGAAGCGCCGCAGGCTAACGGTGAGCCGTGCGGCGCCTGTGTCGCGTGCAACTGGTTCGTGCAGGGCAATCATCCGGATTACCGGATCGTCGTGCCGGAGGCCCTGGCGGCCGAAATCGGCCCGGCCGGCGACGACGACGCCAAGGCCGAAAAGGCAGACAAGGGCGACGGCGAAGAGGGCAAGAAAGGCCGCGCGCCGAGCAAGGAAATCCGCATCGAGCAGGTGCGCGCGCTGCTCGGCTTCACGGGCGTCGGCTCGCACCGCGGCGGCCTGCGCGTGGTCGTGCTGTATCCGGCCGAGGCGCTCAACGTCGCCGCTGCGAACGCGTTGCTGAAGACGCTCGAAGAGCCACCGGCGGGTGTAGTGTTCCTGGTGGTATCGGCGCGCATCGACCGCCTGCTGCCGACGATCATCAGCCGTTGCCGGCAGTGGCCCATGGGCACGCCCGCGCCCGAAGCCGCTGTGGCCTGGCTCGCGCAGCAGGGCGTGGACGACGCGCCGGCGCTGCTCGCCGAAGCCGGCGGCGCGCCGCTCGCGGCGCTCGCGCTCGCGAACGACGAAAACCGCACGCTGCGCGACTGGACGCTGGCCCAGCTCGCGGCCGGCCCGGCTTGCGACGCCTTTGCCTGCGGCGAGACGCTGCAAAAGCTGCCGGTGCCACTGGTGCTCGGCTGGTTGCAGCGCTGGGTCTACGATCTGCTTGCGCAGCACACAGCAGGGCGCCCGCGCTACTTCCCGCAGGCCGCGAGCGGCCTCGCGCGCTGCGCCGCGAAGCTCGACGCGGCAGCGCTCGCGCGCTACCTGAAAACGGTCACGCGCCAGCGCGCCGTGGAAAACCATCCGCTGAATGCGCGCCTCGTGTTCGAGGAACTCTTTCTCGGCTATCGTGAGCTGTTCGCCTGACGCTCGCGCTCAGGCCTGAATCTTTCATCGCAGGACCACCCATGTTTGTCGATTCACATTGCCACATCAACTTCGAGGGCCTCGGCGACCGCCTCCCGCAGGTGCTCGAGAACATGCGCGAGAACGCCGTCACGCACGCGCTGTGCGTGTCGGTGGACCTCGAAACGCTGCCTTCGGTGCTCGACATCGCGAGCCGCTATGAGAACGTGTACGCGTCGGTGGGCGTGCATCCCGACCACGAACACATGCGCGAGCCAAGCGTGGCCGAACTGGTCGAGCTGGCCGAGCATCCGAAAGTGGTCGCAATCGGCGAAACGGGGCTCGATTACTTTCGCCTGGGCGAGCGCACGATCGCCGACATGGAATGGCAGCGCGAGCGCTTTCGCACCCACATTCGCGCGGCGCACGCCACGGGCAAGCCGCTCATCGTCCACACGCGCGCGGCTTCCGACGACACCCTGCGCATCATGGAAGAAGAGCGCGCGGGCGAGCCCGGCGGCGTGATGCACTGCTTCACGGAACCGTGGGCGATTGCCGAGCGCGCGCTCGCGCAGAATTTTTACATCTCGCTTTCGGGCATCGTGACATTCAAGAGCGCGACCGATGTGCAGGAGGTCGCGCGCCGCGTGCCGATCGAGCGCCTTTTGATCGAAACCGATTCGCCATACCTGGCTCCTGTGCCATTTCGTGGCAAACCCAATGAACCTGCGTACGTGAGCCATGTCGGAAGATTCATTGCGCAGCAACGCGGGTTGCCGGATGCCGAACTCGGCGCTGTCACCACGCAGAACTTTTTCCGGCTCTTCAAGATCCAGCCTCAGGCCTGAATCGCGAACCGCACGCTGTCAATGGTGTTAAATATCAACGACATAGCAGATAACGTTAAGGCTTGACATGAACTCGAAACCGCTTCCGCACGCCGCCAACCCCGTCCGCCGTACTGCCGCCGCGCTCGTGCTCGGCGTTGCCGCCACGCTGTTTGGCGGCGCGGCCCACGCCGCTCCGATCGACTCGCTCATCAAGGGCGTCAAGTTCGACGACGACAAGGGCGTGCAAAAAGCGCTCGCGGAAGGCATGGACCCGAACGCCACGGACGATCAAGGCATGCCGCTCCTCGTGATCGCGGCGCGCGAGAAGTCCGACAAGGTCGGGGCGGTGCTGCTCGACAACCCGAAGACGAACATCGCCGCCGAAGACCGCGCAGGCGAAAACGCGCTGATGCTGGCGTCGCTCAACGGCGACCTGGACTTCGTGAAGCTGCTCATCACCAAGGGCGCCGAAGTCAACAAGAAGGGCTGGACGCCGCTGCACTACGCCGCCGCGAATGGCAACGACGACGTGGCGAAGCTCCTGATCGGCTACTCGGCCGACGTCAACGCGCTGTCGCCCAACGGCACGACGCCGCTGATGATGGCCGCGCGCGGCGACCATTTGACGACGATCCAGATGCTGCTCGAGCACGGCGCGACGCTTGGCACGAAGAACCAGATCGGCATGACGGCGCTCGATTTCGCGCGCCAGTACAAGGCGCCGGACGCCATCAAGGACCTGACGGCGCGCATGACGCAGGCTGGCCTTTCCACGGCGAGTCCGGCAGCGCCGCAAAACAGTGCAAAATAATGGGGATGAAGGCGGCCGCACTGGACCAACGCGACCGCCCGGCGGCGCTCGAAATGCTCGAAGCGCCGCTCCCCACGACAATTCAAGGAGAACCATGCTGCGGGTTCTGATCTGTGCGGGCGCGATGGCGTTGCCGCTCTCCGCTTTCGCATTCACGGCAAGCGACCTCAACCGGCTCTGCACGAAGACCGACGTGGCTTCGCGCAGCGCCTGCGCTGCCTATATCGAAGGTGCCGCGGACGGCATCTTCAACACCATCGACGCCATCGGCGGCACTACCGGGCCGCGCGTGGGTCAATACTTCTGTTTGCCGCCCGACGCGCGCTCAGCGCAACTGACCGACGCAGTGCGCAAATACATCGCCGACAACCCGAACGTGGCCGGCTATAACGCCAGTACCGCCATTTCGCTCGGGCTCGGCAAGGCGTTTCCCTGCAAGACCGGCAACGGCAGTTAAAGCCGGCTGGGTGGATTAGACGTAACGAGTAGCATGGCGCGGCGCCTAGCCTGGCCGCGCCTCTCATCATCGAGGCCGCCGCGAGGCCAGCTGAACCGTCGCCGTGGCCGTCCGCGGGCCTGGCGCCCGTGCCGTTTCCAAGAGTCGCCCTTTTAGTCAGGATGCTCAGGAGGAACTGGCCGCAGATGCCGACACTCGACGATCTCTCCCGTTTCACCGACGCGCCGTTGCACGACTGGTTCGGCACGTTGCTCGTGAGCGCGCTCGCGCTCGTTTTCGCGTACGCCATGCATTGGGCCGGTGGCCGCGTCCTGCTGCGCATTGCGCGCCCGTATCCGCGCGTCAGCGTGTTCTTGCGCTATATCCGCAAGCCGGCGCTGGCCGTGCTCGCCATCCTCGCGATCGAATTTGTCTGGTGGCAGGCGCCTGACACGCTCAGGCACATCGACGGCCTGCGCGAGTTGTGCGCGTTCGCGCTGATCGCCGCGATCACCTGGCTTTCGGTGCGCTGCGCGGCGGCGATCGGCGAAGCCATTATCGCCGCGCATCCCCTCGACATCGCCGACAACCTCCAGGCCCGCCGCATCCACACCCAGGCCCGCGTGCTCGCGCGCACGGTGATGGTGCTCATCATCATCGTGGGCGTGGGGGCGGCGCTCATGACCTTCCCGAATGTGAGGCAGATCGGCGCGAGCCTGCTGGCCTCGGCCGGCGTTGCCGGTCTCGTTGCCGGTATCGCGGCACGCCCCGTGCTAGGGAATCTGATTGCCGGTTTGCAGATCGCGCTGTCGCAGCCGATCCGGCTCGACGACGTCGTCGTGATCCAGGGGGAGTGGGGGCGCATCGAGGAAATCACGGGCACCTACGTTTCGGTGCGCATCTGGGACCAGCGGCGGCTCATCGTGCCGCTGCAGTGGTTCATCGAGAATCCGTTCGCGAACTGGACGCGCAGCAGTTCGCAGATCATCGGTACCGTGTTTCTCTGGCTCGACTACCGCATGCCGCTCGCGCCGCTGCGCGAGGCGCTCGCGCGCATCGTCGACGGCGCGCCCGAATGGGACCGCCGCGTGCAGGTTTTACAGGTCACCGACGCCAACGAGCGCGCCATGCAGTTGCGCGTGCTGGTGAGTTCACGCGACTCCGGCCTGAATTTCGATTTGCGCTGCCGCGTCCGCGAAGGGCTGCTCGATTTCGTCAACGAGCACTATCCGCAATTCCTGCCGCGTGCGCGCGCCGAGGTGTCGGCGGAACTCGAAAGCAGTACTGGCGAAGTGCCGTCGTTCGTGCGGCGCCCGGCGCGTCAGGCTGCGGCGAGCACGGCGGCCCATACCGAGGCGGATCCGGTGACGGGCACGCGCGTGCCGGGGGATAGCGAGGAACGGGAGGCGCCCGTGACGGAAAGTCGCCGCGACGGAGGCTGAGCGACACGCAGCCGGTGCAATCCCTGCCGCAGTCGATGCACCGTTGTGAAGACAGGAGGAGGAACAGCAAGATGGGCAGACTGATAGTCGTCTCGAACCGCGTGGCGACGCCGACGGAAACCAAAGGCTCGGCGGGCGGGCTCGCGGTGGGCGTATTCGGCGCGCTGAAGGACGCGGGCGGCGTGTGGTTCGGCTGGAGCGGCGACGTGGTGAGCGAGACGGTGGCGAACGCGGGACCGACGCTCGTCGAAGACGGCCACGTCACCTTCGCGACCGTCGGCCTCACGCGCAAGGACTACGATCAGTACTACCGCGGGTTCTCGAACGCCACGCTGTGGCCGGTCTTCCACTACCGCAACGACCTCGCGCGCTACGAGCGCGACGAATACGCGGGCTACCGCCGCGTGAACGCGTGGCTCGCGCACAAGCTCATGAAGCTGATCCACCCGGACGACAACATCTGGGTCCACGACTATCATCTGATCCCGTTCGCCGAGGCGCTGCGCTCGGAAGGCGTGCGCAACCGTATCGGCTTCTTCCTGCATATTCCGTTTCCTTCGCCGCAGGTGTTGCAGACCATTCCGCCGCATGAAGAACTCGTCAGATCGCTGTGCTGTTACGACCTTCTGGGCTTCCAGACGCAGAACGACCAGCAGGCGTTTCACGACTACATCGCGCGCGAGGCGCACGGCAAGGTGGGAATGCGTGCGGACGACCCGGATCATGGCGAGGTCGAAGCGTATGGCCGCAAGCTGCGCACGGGTGTGTACCGCATCGGCGTGTTTCCGGACGAAATCGCCGAGCAGGCCGCGCGCTACGAAAGCCGCCAGCACGTGCTCGATCTCAAGCAGAGTCTGGAAGGGCGCAAGCTCATCATGAGCGTGGACCGGCTCGACTATTCGAAGGGGCTCGTCGAGCGTTTCCATGCGTTCGAGCAGTTGCTGGAAACGTCGCCCGAGTGGCGCGGCAAGGTCACGCTCGTGCAGATCGCGCCGCCCACCCGCTCGGACGTCGCAAGCTACAAGGTCATACGCGAGGAGCTGGAGCGCGAGGCGGGGCGTATCAACGGCCGCTATTCGGGCCTCGATTACACGCCGATCCGCTATCTGAGCCAGCAATATGACCGCTGGAAACTGATGTCGCTCTTTCGCGAATCGCAGATCGGCTATGTGACGCCGTTGCACGACGGCATGAACCTCGTCGCCAAGGAGTATGTGGCCGCGCAGAATCCCGACGATCCGGGCGTGCTCGTGCTTTCGATCTTCGCTGGCGCGGCGGCTGAACTCAGCGGCGCGTTGCTCGTGAATCCTCATGACGCGGCCGGCATGTCGGAAGCGCTGGAACGCGCGCTCTCGATGCCGCTCGAAGAGCGCCAGGCGCGCTACCAGACCAACATGGAGGCACTGAGGCGCAACGATCTGGGCGTGTGGCGAGACAGCTTCCTGCGCGATCTCGCGGCGGTGCCCCAGCCGCGCTGAACGGTGCAGGGCAGAAGCGATTCGCGCGCCTGGACGATTGCGTATGATGCGTGGCTGATCCAGGCACTCCCCGCTACGCCCCGACATGCTGACTACGCTCGCTATCGCCAATTACCGCTCGCTGCGCGAACTCATCGTGCCGCTTGGCGCGCTCAACGTCGTGACCGGCCCGAACGGCAGTGGCAAGTCGAATCTCTATCGCGCGCTGCGCCTGCTCGCGCTTACGGCGCGTGGCGGTGTGATTCCTTCGCTGGCGCGCGAGGGCGGCTTGCAATCCACGCTTTGGGCGGGCCCCGAGCGCTTCTCGCGAGCGGTCGCGGCGGGTGAATACGCGGTGCAAGGCACGGTGCGCAAGGATGCGGTGAGCCTGCGCCTTGGCTTCGCGGGCGACGCCTTCGGCTACGCGATCGATCTGGGATTGCCGCTGCCTTCGTCCACTTCGCAGTTTTCGCTCGACCCGGTCATCAAGCGCGAGTGCATCTGGAGCGGACCGATCCTGCGGCCTTCGGCGTTGCTCGTGGACCGACAGGGGCCGATGATCCGCATCCGCGACGCTTCGGGCGAATGGACGACGCTCGCGCAGCCCGTAGCCAGCTTCGACAGCATGATGACCGAGTACGCCGACCCGCGCAGCGCGCCTGAAATGATCGCCGTGCGTGAGCAGATCCGCTCGTGGCGTTTCTACGACCACTTCCGCACCGACGAGCACGCGAGCGCACGCCAGGTGCAGATCGGCACGCATTCGCCAGTGCTCGCCGACGACGGCGCCAACCTCGCCGCCGCGCTGCAAACGATCCGCGAGATCGGCGACGGCGAGGCGCTCGATACCGCGATCGGCGACGCCTTTCCGGGCGCACGCGTGGAGATCGCGAATCACGAAGGCCGCTTCGAGGTGGCGCTGCGCCAGGAGGGGCTATTGCGGCCGCTGCGCGGCGCGGAACTCTCGGACGGGACCTTGCGTTACCTGCTGCTCGCGGCGGCGCTGCTGAGCCCGCGGCCGCCAGGCCTGCTGGTGCTCGACGAGCCCGAAACAAGCCTGCACCCGGACCTGCTGCCGTCGCTCGCGCGGCTCATCGCGCGGGCGTCGCAGCACTCGCAGGTCATCGTGGTCTCGCATGCGGCGCGGCTCGTGGCGGCGCTGGAGCGTGAGGCGGCCAGCCAGTCGGTCGTGCTCGAGCGGCGCCTCGGCGCAACCGGGTTCGCCGATCCGGACACGCTCGACGTGCCGGCGTGGAAATGGCCCGCCAGGTAGGCCGGTAGGGCAAACGCAGGGGTTGTTTCGGCATGTAACACCGTATAGAAATTGAAAGATTACCGGCGCACGCGCCCGGCTTGCCGAATAATGGGATGGCTGAATGGGAAAATGAACGGGAAACTACGGCGTCGACGATGCTGAGCCGATGTCTGACGGACCCGACCCCGCAACAATCCGTGCTAACCCCAAGGAAGCCCGGACCGCGGTTGCCGCGTCCGGCTGTCTTAGAATGTCCAGCACCGCAAGAACGCGCAACGCGGCCCCGTTTCCTGGAGACACTCGATGAGAATTGCGCAGATCGCCCCGCTGACCGAATCGGTCCCGCCGAAGCTCTATGGCGGCACCGAGCGCGCCGTGTCATACATCACCGAAGCGCTGGTCGAACTCGGGCACGACGTCACGCTGTTCGCGAGCGGCGATTCGCTCACGAGCGCGAAGCTCGAGCCCGTGTGGCCGCGCGCGCTGCGGCTGGACCCCGGCATTCGCGACCGCATCGCACCGCATATGCTCCTCATGGAAATGGTGCGCCGTCAGGCCGATCAGTTCGACGTGTTGCATTTCCATATGGACTACTACTCGTTTTCGGTGTTCAAGCGCCAGGAAACGCCGTTCGTGACGACGCTGCACGGTCGCCTCGACTTGCCCGAGCAGCAGCCGGTATTCGATACGTTCAACACCGCGCCCGTCATTTCGATCTCGAACTCGCAGCGTCAGCCGATGCCGCAAGCGCGCTGGCTGCGTACGGTGTACCACGGCCTGCCCGAGGCGCTTTATACGCCGCAGCCCGTGGAGCAGCGCTATCTTGCGTTTCTCGGCCGGATTTCGCCGGAAAAGCGCGTCGACACGGCAATACGCATTGCCGGCCGCTGCGGGTTGCCCATCCGCATTGCCGCCAAGGTCGACGAAGCCGACCGCGAGTATTTCGAGCGCGATATCAAGCCGCTGCTCGCGCTGCCGCACGTTGAATACGTGGGCGAGATCAACGACAGCCAAAAGGCCGAATTCCTCTCCGGCGCGCATGCGCTGCTGTTCCCGATCGATTGGCCGGAGCCGTTCGGCCTCGTGATGATCGAGGCGATGGCGTGCGGCACGCCCGTAATCGCGTTCAATCGCGGCGCGGTGCCGGAGGTGGTGGAAGAGGGCGTGACGGGCTTTATCGTCGAGGACGAAATTGGCGCCGTGGCGGCGGTGAACCGCATCTCGCGCGTGACGCGTGCCGGCGTGCGGCGCCGCTTCGAGGAGCGCTTCACTTCGCACCGCATGGCGCAGGAGTATGTGCAGGCGTACGAGGCGGTGATTCGCGCGAACAAGCGCTCGCGCTTCAAGGTGATCGATACGTCCGCGAGCTGAGCACGCGGACGTGCGGGATCCGCCTGGAGGCTTAGAGGTCGAGCCTCGTGATCTTCGTGCCGCCGAGCGAGAGGTCGCCGATCAACCCGCTGTTGGTGAGCACGAAGACCTCCACGGGCTTGGTAGCCGTGGTGGTGTCGATCGAGCCGTTCGCGCCGACCTTCACGAGCGCGACCGATGCGTCGCCGCCTGCCGACCAGCCGTTCGAGTTGCGGAATTTCGCGAGCGCGTCTTCCGTCATGAACAGATAGATGACGGACTTCGACTGCACGCCGAGCGTTGCACCGATCGAAGCCGACGAGGTGCTGTAAAAGCCCACCGTGCTGCCGCCCACGCGCAGCGCGCCGTCGCCGTGCTCGCCGCCCACGCCGATGCCCGCCTGGAT
This sequence comes from Paraburkholderia acidiphila, assembly GCF_009789655.1. Lineage (GTDB taxonomy): Bacteria > Pseudomonadota > Gammaproteobacteria > Burkholderiales > Burkholderiaceae > Paraburkholderia > Paraburkholderia acidiphila. Next base: position 1,579,883 of record NZ_CP046909.1, on the reverse strand, counting down.
CACACGCGGAAACACGAGGATGCCGCGCGCTTTGCCGACCAGCTCGCGCGAGCCTGGCACCGTCTGATAGAGGCGCGAAAGCGTAGCGTCGACATCCGCATTGATCGAATCGGCGCGCGATGCGTTGGTCGCGGAGTTGGGAGCCTGGCTGCCGGTGGTCGTGCAGCCCGAGAGTGCCGCAGCGCCGACGGCGATCGCGACAGAAGCCTTCAAAATGAAGCGAGATGCGGACATTTTGTTCTCCGTTCTGGTTTCCGGGCGCCGTAGTGTTACGGCGTCCAATCGTTATACCTGAACGTTCCAATCCGCACTTTGAGGCTGCGCAGCACAAACGCTGCGCGTTCACGCAAGCACAAACAAGCTAGTGCTCCGGCACTGGCTTGGCCATCGGCCGTCGCAGGGCGCGCTTCACGCCACCGATCAATATGCCGATCGCGAGCAGCATCGCAGCAGGCACGACCCAGTAACCGACGAACGCGTGCCACAGATAGCCCGCGAGTGTCGCGCGCCGTACCGCGTATTCGTCGCGCGCGTCCTGCTGGCGCTGCGCGTTTGCCGCGAGCACCGCAGCGGGGCAGCCTGCCGCACGCGCGGTTTCGGGCATGCCGTGGCAGCGTAGCGCGGCGCCGGCATCACGCTCGGCGTCGGTGAAGGTCCAGGTTGTCAGCGCGCGCTGCAAATCCGCGCGGTTGTACGCCATCTCGTCCTGAACCTCGCGCACCGCGACGATCATCACCGGGACAAGCCAGAAAGTGATCACCATCAGCCAGCGGCGAAACCAGCGGTTCTTGTGTCTCCATGCCATCTGCGCCTCCGTTCGATGCCTTTGGCATCAACGTCAACTCGGCAGCCCGATGGCTAATGGGTGATTTCGCGGGGAGGGGCTGCCGCTCCAGCCATCATAGGAGAAAAACGGTACGGATGAATGCGCCGGATCAGGCAAATCCGCGTGCTTTTGGGTGATTTCGCATACTTCAACAATGGTTCGCACAACCGAAGACGCGGGCGCGCGAAGATCGAGGAAACGCTGCAATGCACAAAACCGGCGCATAAAAAAGCGCCGCAGCAAACGCTGCGGCGCGCGGATCCTGCAATGGCAGAAGGGTGCCCCCTAATGTCGCTTCGCTTAGCTCTTCGTCGAGAGGCAGGTCTTCATGAAAGCCTTGCGGTCGTCGCCCTTCTTGTCGCCGGCCTGGGTGTTGCACGCCTTCATTCTTTCTTGCTGGGTCATCGTCGGAGCCGGAACGCCGGCAGCCGAAAGACACTGCTTCATGAAAGCCTTGCGGTCGTCGCCTTTCTTGTCGCCGGCCTGAGTGTTGCACGCCTTCATCTTGTTCTGCTGGCTATTCGCCGCGGGCGCAGCGGGCGCCGCGGTTTGCGCGAACGCCGGCGCGGCGAGCACGCCGCCCAGCACGATTGCAGCAATGACGGATTGCATCTTCATGGTTCACTCCCTTGAATTTGGTCGTTCTGAGTCGCCGTGCGGCCAGGCCGTGTTTGGCCGGTGCGCCTTGCGCGCGCCGCCATTATGGCAAAGCCGCCATTAAAACGATGCTGCGATGTGTTCGGTTGACGCGCGCGCTGCTGCACAATGTTCGCTATTGGCCGACGACTGGGTGCGACGCGGCCGCAACAGCACGGAGAACACGCATGCATTACCTCTTGATGTACGAGCTGGCTGACGACTATCTCGAACGCCGCCCCGAACACCGCAGCGCACATCTAGCGCTCGCATGGGCCGCCGTGGAGCGCGGCGAGCTGCTGCTCGCGGGAGCGATTGCCGATCCCGTGGACAACGCGCTGCTGCTTTTTCAGGGCGACAGCCCGGCCGCCGCCGAAGCGTTCGCGCGCGCCGACCCGTATGTGCGCTCGGGGCTCGTGAAGCACTGGCGCGTGCGGCCCTGGCAAACGGTGGTGGGCGAAGCGGCTTCGAACCCCGTGCGATAAGGTGCGCTAAGGCGCGTCCGGGCGCGAGGGCAAACAATGGGCGAATGGGCGAGGCTCAGCCCGGCGCCTCGCCGTTCGCGTCGTCAGGCGCCGCAAGCGCCAGCAGGTCGCGCACGGTGTCGTCGCCGACCTGATCGAAGTCCAGATAGAACTGGCCGACGCTGTAGAACGCCTCGGGCATGCGCGCGCAAACGAATTCGTCCACGGCGCCGCCCAGGCGCTCTTGAGAGCCAGCGGGCGCGACCGGAAGCGCCGCGACAATGCGCGCGGGGCCAAGCGTGGCGAGTGCGAGCGCCGCTGCCTTGAGCGACGCGCCGGTGGCCATCCCGTCGTCGACGACAATGGCGACCCGGCCCGCCACCGCAAGCGGGGCACGTTCGCCCCGATAACGCACCTCGCGGCGGCCAAGCTCGATGCGCGCGAGCGCCATGGCGCTTTGCAGCTGCGCTTCGCTCACGCCGGCGCTGCGCACGAGCGAACTGTCCACGTACTGCGCGCCGTTCGACGACAGCGCGCCCATGGCGAGTTCCGCCTGCCAGGGCAGGCCGAGCTTGCATACGGGCAAAACATCGAGCGCCACGTGCAGCGCCTGCGCGATTTCGTAGGCTACCGGCACGCCGCCGCGCGGGAGCGCGAGCACGATCACGTCGCGTCTGCCCGCGTAGGCCTGGAGCAAGCCGGCGAGCAACCGGCCCGCCTCGCGGCGGTCGGTAAAGGGGCGTTCCATGAGGAGATCCTCCGATCCCGTTGCAGGCAAATTGCCGCACAACGATGCGTTCAGTTTGCCACTCGCACGCACACGCTGCTCGTCAAGCAACCCCACGCACGCAGCCATCGCGCCGCCCCCTCCGCAGATGACGCGAGCGGGGCTTGCATGCCACTGCCAGCGCGATCCAATGCCGGGCGACGTTCATTTGCATTCGTGGATTTCTCGTTTGGCGCGGGCATGCCGCCTCGCTACGATGAAGTCGATCCCGCCACTGACGAGGTCTCGCCATGTCCGAATCCGCCTCCTTCAATCCGCGCGTCGTCGAACCGGTCGTGCCCGATGCGCCTGACGGCCTTGGCCTCGCCGTCGAGCTATGGCTCGCACGCCCGGTCGACGGCATCGCGGGCCGGGCCGTGCGCATTCATCTGCGCCACGGCGCGCGCATGGAGCAGGCCGAGACGCTGCGCGATCTGCTCCATGCCGTCGGCACGGCGATCGTCGTCTCCTGAAGCCACCTGAAGCTCCTGTCGCCGCGCTCAATCGAGCGGCGTGGCGAAGAGCGCGTCGAGCAGATTCGACGAGGACGTGTCGGCGAGGCGCGTGAGCGATTCGACCATGCGCACCTGGCAGTCCACGAGCGGCAGCATGCGAATGCGCCGCGACTCGCCGAATTCCGCATGCGCGATCACACCCACGCCCACGCCTTGCGCGATGGCCGTTTGCAGCGCCTCGCGACCGTCCACGTAGAGCACGGGCTGAACCTGCAAGCCTTTGCGCACGAGTTCGGCTTCGAGCAATTGCTGCGTGACCGAATGCGTTTCGCGAAACACCATGGGTTCGCGCACGAGTTCCTCGTAGGTCATGCGGCGCTTTTTCGCGGCGGGGCTCTCCGCGGGCACCACCGCGACTAGCGGTTCCTCGCGCAGCACGCGCGCCTGCAGCCGGCTGTGCACCTGGCGCGCGGCCGTGATCGCGGCGTCGGCTTCGCTCGCCAGCACGCGGCGCATGCATTCGGTCGCGTTGGCGATCGAGAGCTTGATCACCACGCCGGGATAGCGCCGCCTGAACGCGCCGATCAGCTTGATGGCGAGGTCCGGCGCGTCGGCGGTGAGGGCGAGTTCGCCCGATTCGAGCGCGCCTGCCGCTTCGAGCAGCCGCCGCGCGTCGCGCTCGCAGCCCACCATCTGACGCGTCACCGCGAAGAGCCGCCGCCCGAGTTCCGTGAGTTCCACCCCGCGCGGCCCGCGCTCGAAGAGTTTGACCCCGAAATCCTGTTCGAGCCGCTTCACGTGGTCGGATACGGCCGGCTGCGTGAGCGAGAGCGCCTGCGCGGCGCGTGAGAACCCGCCGTGTTCGGCGACCGCGTGAAAAGCACGCAACTGCGCGTATTGCATGTCGAAGCACTCCAGTTACAGGCGATAAGTTCAACTTATATCAGCATCGATTATATCGATTTTACCGATGGAAGGTGCTGCGCTAACGTGTCGGCATTGATCGTCCCGACGCCCACTGGAGCCCGCATGACCACCCCCGCAGAGCCGTATCTCCTGACCCCCGGACCGCTCACCACCGCGGCCTCGACCAAGGCCGCGATGCAACGCGACTGGGGATCGTGGGACGCCGACTTCCGCGCCATGACCGCGCAGTTACGCGCCGCGCTGCTCCAGATCGCGGGCGACGAGCACGGTGAATATGACTGCGTGCCGTTGCAGGGCAGCGGCAGCTATTGCGTCGAAGCGATGCTCGGCAGCTTCGTGCCGCGCGACGGCCACGCGCTCGTGCTCGCCAACGGCGCGTATGGCAAGCGCATCGCGACGACGCTGCGCTACCTCGGCCGCCAGCACACCGTGCACGATACCGGCGACTACCTGCCGCCGCGCGCCGCAGACGTCGAGCGCCTGCTGGTCGCGAATCCGGACATCACGCATGTCGTCGTCGTGCATTGCGAGACCAGCTCGGGCATTCTGAACCCGATCGAGGAGATCGCGGCCGTGACGGCGCGCGAGGGGCGGCGGCTCCTGATCGACTCGATGAGCGCGTTCGGCGCCGTGCCGCTCGACGTGCGCACGCTGCCTTGCGACGCGTTTGTCTCGTCGGCGAACAAGTGCATCGAGGGTGTGCCGGGCTTCGGCTTCGTGATCGCAAAAAAAGAAGTCCTAAACAGTGCAAAGGGGGGGAGCCACTCGCTCGCGCTGGACATCTACGATCAGTGGGACGTCATGAACCGCACCGGGCAGTGGCGCTTCACGCCGCCTACGCACGCGGTGGCCGCCTTCATCGAGGCGTTGCGGTTGCACGCGCTCGAAGGCGGTCAGCCGGGACGCCTTGCGCGCTACGCGCACAACCGCGACGTGCTCGTCGACGGCATGCACGGGCTCGGCTTCGAGCCGCTGCTGACCGAAGCGTGGCGCTCGCCCATCATCGTCACCTTCTTCTCGCCCGCCGATCCCGCCTTCGACTTCACGCGTTTCTACGAGCTGATGAAGGCACAGGGTTTCATCATTTATCCGGGCAAGCTGACCAGTGTGGAGAGCTTTCGCATCGGCTGCATCGGCGCGCTCGACGAAAGCGTCATGCGCCGCGTCGTGGCCGCGTGTGGCGAGGCGCTGCGCTCGCTCGGCGTGGCGAGTGCCGCGCCCGCGCCGGTCGATCTCGGCGCGCGCGAAGCGCTTGCCGCTTGAGGCGCACCCGGCGTTAAGACTACAGACCATCGATTTTTAGCAGGATGCATGCAATGAAACACGTCAAGGCAGTGATCTTCGACTGGGCCGGCACCGTGGTCGACTACGGTTCGCGCGCGCCAATGGGCGCCTTCGTCGAGACCTTCGAGCAGTTCGGCGTGCCGGTCACGATCGACGAGGCGCGCGGGCCGATGGGCATGGCCAAGCGCCCGCACATCGCGGCGCTGATGGCGTTGCCGCGCGTCGCGGCGGCCTGGGAAGCGCGCTACGGCCACGCGCCGGGCGAGGCCGATATCGACGCCGTGTACGACGTCTTCGTACCGAAGAACGTTGCCGTCGCCGCGCAGTACAGCGACGTCATTCCAGGCGTGGCGGCTGTGACCGCCGCGCTGCGCGCCGACGGCGTGCGTATCGGCTCGACCACGGGCTACACGCGCGAGATCATCGACCAGATCGTGCCGGGCGCACGGGCGCAGGGTTTCGAGCCGGACAGCATCGTTTGCACCGGCGACACGCCCGAGGGCCGGCCTTCGCCCTACATGATCTACCGCACGTTGCCGCAACTCGGCGTGTGGCTCGCGCGCGATGCGATCAAGGTGGACGACACCGAAGTCGGCATCGAAGAGGGCATCAACGGCGGCACGTGGGCGGTTGGCGTTGCCGTGAGCGGCAACGCCTTCGGCCTGACCGAGGAAGAAGTCCACGCGCTCGCGCCCGATGAGTTCGCACGCCGCCGCGCCGCGGCCGTGGAACGTCTGCGCGCGGCGGGCGCGCACTACGTGATCGACAGCGTCGCCGACCTGTTGCCCGTGGTGAACGAGATCGAATCGCGGCTTGCCCGCGGCGAGCGGCCGTAAGCCGTATTTCGCGCGGCGCGTGCAGGCGGCCAGGCCGCCTGCGTTACCATGGGCGCCCCTGTCACTGTCAGCCGCCCATGAAGACGTTTGTGCTTTTCGTCGTGACCGCGCTCGCCGAGATCGTCGGCTGCTATTTGCCGTACCGCTGGCTGCGCGAAGGCGCGAGCGCGTGGTTCCTCTTGCCGGCCGCGGCCTCGCTCGCGCTCTTCGCCTGGCTGCTCACGTTGCATCCCACTGCCGCCGGCCGCACCTATGCGGCCTACGGCGGCGTGTACGTGTGCGCGGCGATTCTGTGGCTCTGGGCCGTCGAGGCGATCCGCCCAAGCCCGTGGGACTGGGCCGGCATCGGCTTCACGCTGGCCGGCATGGCGCTCATCATGTTTCAGCCGCGTTGAGCGGCGCAAACTCAGCCGACGGTATTGACCTGCGGAAACTTGTCGCGGAACGCCGGCGGCATCGGCACGACCTTTTTCGCCTCGTAGTCGAAGAACACGAAGCCGGATTTCGCCATGGCGATGAGCGCGCCGTCGGCGGGCCGGGTGATGCGAAAGATGATATCGCCGCCGTACTTGTTGAAATCCATGATGCCCACTTCGAAGCAGAGGGAGTCGCGCGCATAGGCTTCGGCGCGATAGGTCGTGGCCAGATCGGTCACGATGATGCTCGTGTGCGCGTCCTTCATGCCCTCGATGCCCGCGTCGAACAGAAAGCGCGCGCGCGCCTCGGAAATCATCGAGATCATCGAATCGTTGGCGAGGTGATTGGCCGAATTGATGTCGGTGACGCGCACCGTGAGGTGCGTCGAGTAATAGAACTGGTCTTCGGGAAAGTGGAGCTCGATGCGGGCCATGATGCGTTGCGATAAATTGGGGACGGGCGACGCCGCCGGGCTTGTGAGGGATGAGCGCCGGGCCCGACTCCGGCCCAATCGCAGGCGCGATTGTAACGGCTGGCGCACCGCATCCGGCGCCAGCCCGGCGCTAGAATGCTTGAGCCTTTCGCCCGAGGCTGCCCCGCGCGCTCGCCACATTCCATTGATTCCCGCCATGACCGACATAGCTGGCCCCGCATCCCGAACCTGCGCCGATAGGCCCCCAGTGCCGAACGATCTGCCCACGCTGAACGGCCGCACGGTCGCACTGCACCCGCTCTGCGCGCAAGACGCGCCACGCCTCGTCGCCGCGGCGGCGGACGGCGAACTCTGGAACCTCAACGTGACGGTCGTGCCAGGTCCCGCTACCGTCGATGGCTGGATTGCCAGGGCGCTCGATGGCGTGCGCGCCGGCACCGTCATGCCGTTCACGATCCGGCTGCGCGCAAGCGATCGCGTGGTGGGGAGCACGCGCTTCTGGAAGGTCGATCGCGAGAACCGCAAGCTGGAAATCGGCTCGACGTGGCTCGCTGCCTCGGCGCAGCGCACCGTCGTGAACACGGAGGCGAAGTTTCTGATGCTCAGCTATGCGTTCGAAACGCTCGGCTGCGTGCGCGTGCAGTTCACGACCGACGTGCTCAACGCGAAGTCGCGCGCCGCGATCCTGCGCCTGGGCGCGAAAGAAGAGGGCGTGGTGCGCCGCGAGCGCATCATGCCGGATGGCCGCAAGCGCGACTCCGTGCGCTTTATTTAGCATCATCGAGGACGAGTGGCCCGAGGTGAAGGCGGATCTGTCGCGCCGGTTACAAGCCGCCGGCTGAGCACAGCCCCGCCACTGTGGCGCCGGCGCGTTGGCGCAACCGCTCAGGTGGCGCTTCGGTTGGCGGATCGCCTTGGGGCACTGGCGGCGGCTCGGCGTCCGGCACCGAAGGCGGCGGCGGGCGACGCGGATTGTCGGGCTCCTCCGTCGGCAGATGGGCCTCGGGAGCGCGTAGAAAACGGGCGGCAAGACGAAAATTCGAACGCATAGGCCTCTCCGGGATGCGCGCGGTTGCGCGTTCGCGCGAATGGATTACCCAGCGGACCGCAAACGCCGTGCCGCCCAACACGCTCGGGGCACGCTCTACCGTATCCTGTGATAGATCCTCTTGATGGCGAACGTAGGACGCCGGGCACAGCGCTTGCATTTGCGCGGTATTCACCATGCATTCGCACAAGGGAGGGGGATACCATGAGGACACAATCGAATCGCCCGCTGAATTCGCGCGACCTGGTTTGCCGCAGCGCATCGGCACTCGTCGTCGCGCTTGGGTGTGCTTTGGGCGCGCCGTCTGCCACGTTCGCGCAGGGCGCGCCGCAATCGATCGCCGTGCAGCGCATGGCGACGGTGCAATCGGGTACCGGTTTTCGCGCGTCGAAGCTCGTGGGCTCCGATGTCTACGACAATAGCGGCGGCAAGATCGGTGCGATCGACGACATCGTGCTCGAGTCGCCTGATGCAGGCGCCTTCGCGATTCTCTCCGTGGGCGGCTTCCTGGGCATGGGCAAGCATCTCGTGGCCGTGCCTTTTGGCGATCTGCGTATCGACAGGAAACAGATCGTACTGCAGACGGATAAAGCGCAGCTAAAGGCCATGCCCGAGTTCAACTACGCGCACGACTGACGCTCCCGCGCGCTCGCGCTTGCTGGAGGTCAAGCTGGCCCGTGCCTTGGTCCAAAGTCCTATTGCGCGCGCTTCGTCCACACACCATAGTGGATGGATGCCTCGTGGGAGGCGTCTGAAGCGGGGAGCAATTCAATGGCGAAGAAAGAGGCGGTCAAGGGCGCGAATGCAGCGGAGCCGGCGGAAAAACTCAGCGAAAAAGCCTATCAAAAGGAGCTCGAGCGCTTGCATGGCGAACTCGTTCGCTTGCAGGAGTGGGTCGTGCAGAAGCGCCTGCGGGTGTGCATCCTGTTCGAAGGCCGCGATGGCGCCGGCAAGGGCGGCACGATCAAGGCGCTCACCGAACGGGTGAGCCCGCGCGTGTTTCGCGTATTCGCGCTGCCCGCGCCCACGGAGCGCGAAAAGTCGCAAATGTACTTCCAGCGTTACCTGCCGCTCTTGCCCGCTGCCGGTGAAATCGTGGTGTTCGACCGCAGCTGGTATAACCGCGCGGGCGTCGAGCGCGTGATGGGCTTTTGCACACCGGAACAGGCGACGGAATTCCTGCGCGGCGTGCCGCTCATCGAGCGCGCCATCATCGACTCGGGCACGATTCTGATCAAGTTCTGGCTCGAAGTGAGCCCGAAAGAGCAGACCCGGCGCCTCGAAGGGCGCATCAACGATCCGCGCAAGATCTGGAAGCTTTCGCCGATGGACCTGCTGTCGTATAGCCGCTGGTACGACTATTCTCGTGCGCGCGACGAGATGTTCGACATGACCGATACGCCGGAATCCCCATGGTTCGTTGTCCGATCCGATGACAAGAAGCGCGCCCGCCTGAACGTCATCAACCATATTCTGAACACTGTTCCGTACCAGGCGCTGCCGCGCGAGAAGGTCACGCTGCCCGAACGCCAGAAGCCGCAAGGCTACCGCGACCCGGACTACCCCTACCGGTACGTGCAGGAGAAGTACTGAGCGGTGCGCGCCAGCCATCCTGCCCGGCTTGTCATCGCGCCGGATCAAACCACACTATCATCAAGATTGAACGCACACGAGGGGTAGACCATGGCCGATCTGCTGCTGGGAAATATCGACGAACACGTCACGGACGCTGAAATCAACGAGTTTCTGGAGCGCTACGGTTTTCCGCCGTACGACGCGATTCAGCGCATTGAGGGAGCGGGGCGTCCCAGTGCGCTGCTCACCTTTCACGCCGCGAGCGAAGAGGGGCTGCGCAGGTTGCAGGGCCGCATTCACAACCTGTTCTGGCGCGAGCACACGATCAGCGCGCAGGTCATGCCGCCAGTACGCGAGGAGTAGGCCGGAGCGAACGGACAACAGGGCGCGCACCACGGCTTCGCCAGCCGCGGTGCGCGCCTTGCGTTTTCAGGTACCGTTTCGAGGCGCCCGGTCCGATGAAGTCATCGCGACATGGTCGTCGCCGATGTAAGCGAGCATCTTCCACTGGTTTCCCTGAATTGTTCGAGGCGCGCCGGCTCCGGCACCATTAGGTCAGACGAACTCGCAAGCGCCCACGCAACGAGATGAACGAAACGCTCCCCGCATCCCCTCCGGCCTGGACCCCGACGCCGCAGCAGGTCGAATCGGCCCGCATCACCCAGTTCATGAAGTGGCTCGGCGAAACGCACGGTCTCGCTTTCGACGACTACGACGCGCTATGGCGCTGGTCCGTCGAGGACGTCGACGCCTTCTGGCGCGCGCTCTGGGACTGGGCGCAGATTCCCTCCCGCGCGCCGCGCGGGGTGGCGCTCGCCGACGCCGCCATGCCCGGCGCGCGCTGGTTTCCCGGCGTCGAGCTGAACTACGTCGAACGGGCGTTCCAACTGGCGAGCGATGCGCGGCCCGCGATCGTGTCTCGCAGCGAGAGCGGGCCGATGGCCGGGCGCACGCGCGAATTGAGCTGGGCGGAACTGCGCCGCCAGGTGGCGGCCTGCGCGGCCACGCTGCGGCGTATGGGCGTGACCCGCGGCGACCGCGTGGCGGCTTTCATGCCGAACACGCCCGAGACCGTCGTGGCATTTCTTGCCACGGCGAGCGTCGGTGCGATCTGGTCGGTGTGCTCGCCCGACATGGGGCCTCTCGCCGTGCTCGACCGCTTCCGGCAGATCGAGCCCAAGGTGCTGTTCGCCGTGGACGGCTATCGCTACGGCGGCAAGCCGCACGACCGGCGCGAGCTGATCCACCATTTGCTGCGCGAATTGCCGAGCGTGGCTCACCTCGTGTTCGTGCCGCAGCTCGACGCGGACGCCAACGCAAAGGAGTACCCGCACGCCACGGCGTGGCGCGACGCCGTCGCTGGAAACGTGCCGCTGCAGATCGAGAGCGTGCCCTTCGACCATCCGCTGTGGATCGTCTATTCGTCGGGCACGACAGGGATGCCCAAGGCGATCGTGCATTCGCATGGTGGCATCGTGGTGGAGCACGTGAAGCTTACGGCGCTGCACCTCGACCTGAGCCCCGGCGACCGTTTCCACTGGTACGCCAGCACGAACTGGATCATGTGGAACTGCCAGGTGGGCGGCCTGCTCGCGGGGGCGACGCTCTGCCTTTACGACGGCAACCCCACGTACCCCGATGCGCAGGCGCTGTGGCGCTTCGTGGGCGAAGCGGGTGTCACGTTCTTCGGCGCGGGGGCGGCGTATTTCCAGGGATGCCTGAAGTCCGGTGTCGAGCCGCGCGCGGCGGCGGATCTCTCGCGCCTGCGCGCGGTCGGTTCGACCGGCTCGCCGCTGCCGCCCGAAGCGTACGCATGGATACTCGAGCACGTGGGGCCGGTCTGGATCGACGCGATTTCGGGCGGCACCGATTTCGCGGGCTGCTTCCTCGCGGGCGTGCCGACCTTGCCGGTTTATCTCGGCGAAATGCAGTGCCGATGCCTTGGCGCGCGAGTCGAGGCATTCGATGAGGCAGGGCACGCGCGCATCGACGAAGTCGGCGAACTCGTGTGTACCGCGCCCATGCCTTCGATGCCGCTCTACTTCTGGCGCGACGAAGCGAACCGGCGCTACCGTGAAAGCTACTTCGACATGTTTCCCGGCATCTGGCGCCACGGCGACTGGCTGCGCATCACCCCTACGGGCGGCGCGATCATCTACGGTCGCTCGGACGCCACCATCAACCGCCACGGCATACGCATGGGCACGAGCGAGCTGTATCGCGCGGTGGAGTCGGTGCCCGAGGTGCTGGACAGCCTCGTGGTCGATCTGGAGTACCTGGGGCGCGCCTCGTCGATGCCGCTCTTCGTGGTGCTGCGCCCCGGCGTCGAGCTGACCGACGCGCTCGCGCAGCGCATTCGCGCGTGCGTGCGCGAGGCGCTTTCGGCGCGCCACGTGCCCGACGAGATCCATCAGGTAGCGGCCATTCCCCGCACGCTTTCGGGCAAGAAGATGGAGGTGCCGATCAAGCGGCTTTTGCTCGGGCAGCCGCTCGATAAAGTGGCCAATCCGGACACCATGGCCAATCCGGAAAGTCTCGCGTGGTTTGCGGCTTTTGCGCGCGCGAGGGGCGCAGTGCAGTAAGCGGCTCGCGGCAACACAAGACTTCGGGGCGCGGCAGCGCCGGTTTTGCCGAGCCGTTTTAGAATGGCGCGCGCGGGCTGACGCCACTGTCGGTCCGTTTCCACGGCCACCCATCGTCAACGCATGCCATCGCCTAGCGCTACCGTTCCCATCTCGCTCGTCAACGGCTTTCTCGCCGGCGCCGGTGCCGAGCCCGCCGTGATCCGCCGCTATCTCAACGAGGCGGGCATCGCGCTGGAACTGCTCGCCAAGCCGGGTGGCCGGGTGACGGAAGAGCAGTTCTCCACGCTCTATCAGACGCTCGCCATCGAACTCGACGACGAGATGCCCGGCATCTTCAGCCGGCCGCTGCGCAGCGGCACGCTCAAGTTTCTTTGCCTGAGCCTGCTCGATGCGCGCAACCTCGAAACGGCGCTGCATCGCTTCGACCAGTTTTTCCACATCGTGCTCGACGATTTCCGGCTCGAATCGCGCCGCCAGGGGCTCGTGGCCCAGGTGGCATTGCGCGCCAATGCCGCGTATGGCGCGATCGGGCCGCTCGGGCAGGAACTGACGCTCAAGCTCGCGCACGGCGTGTGTTCCTGGCTGATCGGCCAGCGCATTCCGCTTCTGCAAGTCGATTTCGCGTGTGCCCAGCCGCCGCACGCGCTCGATCACCGCTACTTCTTCCATGGGCCCGTGCGCTTTGGCAGCGAGGCCACGCTGATGCGCTTTAGCGCGGCCTATCTCGACATGCCGATCCGGCAGAGCAAGCGCAACCTGCGCGCGTTTCTCGCGCGCTCGCCCGGCGACTGGATCTTCGAAACGTTCAGCGAGCAGCTCGTGAGCCACAACGTGCGTCAGTACCTCGCCGCGCAGCTGCCCGACCTGCCGACCATCGAAGCGGCGGCCGAAAACCTGCACTGCTCGGTGCGCACGCTCTGCCGGCGCCTCGCCGCGGAGGAGACCACCTTCCAGGCGCTCAAGGACGAGCTGCGCCGCGACGTGGCGATCCAGCGCCTCACCGACACCCAGGACACGATCGCGGCCATTGGCGGCGATCTGGGTTTCGACGATCCCAGCGCCTTCCATCGCGCCTTTCGCCACTGGACGGGCAGCACGCCCGGCACTTATCGCCGCCGCGGCTGAGCGTCGCCCGGCACAAAACGGGGACGCCCACCCATGACGGGTGGGCACAGCAGCCGATAGCGTGGCCAGAATTGTCACCATGTGGTCCGGTTTGGACAGTGGTATGGCGACCGATTGCCGCTACGATCCGTCCTGTACTGCCGCAAGGTGGCCATCCCGATACCCTTGGCCCGGCGGCGCATCCAATTTGACCCCCTGAGTGACTGGAAGGACCGATCATGAGCTACAACGCCCCCGTCAAGGACATGCTGTTCGTGCTGAAAGAGCTGGCCGGCATCGACGCCGTCGCAACCCTGCCGGGTTTCGAGGACGCTGGTTTCGACACCGCGCAGGCCGTGCTCGACGAGTGCGCGAAGCTCTCCGGCGAAGTCATCGCGCCGCTGAACGTGGAAGGCGACCGCGCGCCGAGCAGCTGGCGCGATGGCGAGGTCACGGCAACGCCGGGCTTCGCGGGCGCGTTCCGCCAGTATGTCGAGGGCGGCTGGCAAGGTCTGCAACATCCGTCCGAGTTTGGCGGCCAGGCGCTGCCCAAGCTGATCGCCACGCCCTGCATCGAAATGCTCAACGCGGCGAACCTCTCGTTCGCGCTGTGCCCGCTGCTGACCGACGGCGCAATCGAGGCGCTGCTTACCGCGGGTAGCGAAGAACTGAAGGCGCGCTACGTGCCGAAGCTCATCTCGGGCGACTGGACCGGCACCATGAACCTGACCGAACCGCAAGCCGGCTCCGACCTCGCGCTCGTGCGCTCGCGCGCCGAACCGCAGGGCGACGGCACGTACAAGGTCTTCGGCACGAAGATCTTCATCACGTGGGGCGAGCACGACATGGCGGAGAACATCGTTCACCTCGTGCTGGCGCGCACGCCCAACGCACCCGAAGGCGTGAAGGGCATCTCGCTCTTCGTCGTGCCGAAGTTCCTCGTGAACGACGACGGCTCGCTCGGCGCGCGCAACGACGTGCATTGCGTGTCGATCGAACACAAGCTCGGCATCAAGGCGAGCCCGACGGCCGTGCTGCAATACGGCGACAACGGCGGCGCGATTGGCTATCTCGTGGGCGAGGAGAACCGCGGCCTCGAGTACATGTTCATCATGATGAACGCCGCGCGTTTCGGCGTGGGCATGCAGGGCGTGGGCGTGGCGGAGAGCGCCTACCAGAAGGCCGTGGCGTACGCGAAGGAGCGTGTGCAGAGCCGCCCCGTCGACGGCTCGCTCAAGCAGTCGGCCACCATCATCCATCACCCGGACGTGCGCCGCATGCTCGGCTCGATGCGCGCGATGACCGAAGGCGCCCGCGCGCTCGCTTATGTCGCAGCGGCCTATAGCGACAATGCGCACTACCATGCCGACCCGGAAGTGCGCGCGCGCAATCTCGCGATCTACGAATACCTCGTGCCGATCGTCAAGGGCTGGAGCACGGAAATGGTCAACGAGGTGACGAGCCTCGGCGTCCAGGTGCATGGCGGCATGGGCTTCATCGAGGAAACGGGCGCCGCGCAGTACTACCGCGACGCGCGCATTCTCGCGATCTATGAAGGCACCACGGCGATTCAGGCGAACGACCTGGTCGGCCGCAAGACGGTGCGCGACGGCGGCGCGGTGGCGAAGGCGCTGCTTGGCGAGATCGCTCGCACTGCCGAAGAACTCGGGCAGGCCGGCGGCGCGGCAGCGGCATCGATGCGCGCGCAACTGGAGAAGGGCGCGCGCGCGCTGGCGAACGTCGTCGACTACGTGGTCGCGAATGTCAAGAGCGACCCGAACGCGGTGTTCCTGAGCAGCGTGCCGTATCTCAAGCTCGCGGGCATCGTGCTGTGCGGCTGGCAAATGGCACGCGCACTGCTCGTCTCGCAACGCGAACTCGCGAACGACGCCGAGTTCCACGGCGCGAAGATCGCGATCGCGCAGTTCTATGCCGAGCACATTCTCCCGCAGGCAGGCGCCCTCGAAACGTCGATCCTGGCCGCAAAGGGCGACACTGGCGTGCTCGCGCTCAGCGAAGTGCAGTTTTGATCGGGCGGCTTAGGACGCTCAGTTAGCAAAGAAGGAAGAGGATATGTCGTCGAGTGATCTGATTGCGCAGTACGGCCCGCGAGAGTCGATGGAATACGACGTCGTGATCGTCGGCGGTGGCCCCGCCGGGCTGTCTGCCGCGATCCGCCTGAAGCAGCTGGCCGCGGAAAAAGGCACCGAAATCGGCGTTTGCGTGCTGGAGAAAGGCTCGGAAATCGGGGCGCATATCCTCTCGGGCGCGGTCATGGATCCGCGTGCCCTGAACGAGCTGATTCCGGACTGGAAAGAGCAAGGCGCACCGCTGAACGTGCCCGTGACCGAGGACAAGTTCCTCTTCCTCACGGAGACCGGCGCGAAGGGCGTGCCGAACTGGGCGCTGCCCGACAACTTCAAGAACCACGGCAACTACGTCATCAGCCTCGCGAACGTCACGCGCTGGCTAGGCCAGCAGGCCGAGGCGCTGGGCGTGGAAATCTTCCCGGGCTTTCCGGCCGCCGAAGTGCTCTACAACGACGACGGCTCCGTGAAGGGCGTCGCCACCGGCAACATGGGTGTCGGCAAGGACGGCGAGCCCACCGAGAACTTCCAGCTCGGCATGGAACTGCACGCCAAGTACACGCTGTTCTGCGAAGGCTGCCGCGGGCACCTGGGCCGTCAACTGAACGAGAAGTTCAAGCTGGGCAAGGACTCCGATCCTCAGGTCTATGGCATCGGCATCAAGGAACTGTGGGAGATCGATCCCTCGAAGCACCAGCCGGGTCTCGTGATTCACACGGCTGGCTGGCCGCTTGAGTCCGATACGTATGGCGGCTCATTCCTGTACCACATCGACAACAACCAGGTGATGGTGGGTTTTGTCGTCGGTCTGGCGTATCAGAACCCGTATCTCTCGCCGTTCGAGGAATTCCAGCGCTACAAGACGCACCCGGAAATCCGCAAGTACCTCGAAGGCGGCAAGCGCGTCTCGTATGGCGCGCGCGCGATCACCGCGGGCGGCCTGATGTCGCTGCCGAAGCTCGTGTTCCCGGGCGGCGCGCTCGTGGGCGACGACGCGGGCTTTTTGAACGCCTCGCGCATCAAGGGCAGCCACGCTGCAATCAAGACCGGCATGCTGGCTGCCGATGCAGCATTCGAAGCCGTGCAGGCCGGCCGCCAGAGCGATGAACTCGCGGCCTACCCCGAAGCGTTCAAGCAGTCGTGGCTCTACACGGAGCTGTACAAGGCGCGCAACTTCAAGCAGTGGATGAGCAAGGGCCTGTATCTTGGCACGCTGATGGTCGGCATCGAGCAGAAGCTGCTGGGCGGCAATGTGCCGTGGACGCTGCATCACCAGCATCGCGACCACGAGATGCTGAAACCGGCTTCGCAGTGCAAGCCGATCGAGTATCCGAAACCTGACGGCAAACTCACGTTCGACCGGCTCTCCTCGGTGTTCATCTCGAACACGAACCACGAAGAGAACCAGCCCGCGCACTTGACGCTGAAGGATGCGAGCGTGCCCGTCGGTATCAACTTCACGACTTACGCAGGCCCGGAGGCGCGCTTTTGCCCCGCAGGCGTCTATGAGTTCGTGAAGGACGAGCAGGACGACCATCGTCTGCAGATCAACGCGCAGAACTGCGTGCACTGCAAGACGTGCGACATCAAGGACCCGACGCAGAACATCGTGTGGGTCACGCCGGAAGGCGGCGGTGGTCCGAACTACCCGAACATGTAAGCACGGGGGCTGCGCGTTCGCGCCCCTTGTCGAACCATTCCCTTGCGCCGGCGCCACCCACCGTTACCGGGTGGGTCCAACCGCGACGGTTTGCCGTATGTTCTTCGTGACGACAACAACGCAACGGAGACAAGGCATGGGCGTATTGAGCGGTTTTCGCGTACTGGAGTTCGAGGCAATCGGTCCGGCTCCCTTCGGCACGATGCTGCTGGCCGACATGGGGGCGGACATCATCCGCGTGAACCGGCCCGTTGCTCCTGACGATCTCGGGCCAAAGCGCGAGGGCGCGCAGGTGGATGTGACGGGGCGCGGTCGCCGCTCGATCACGCTCGATCTCAAGCGACCCGAAGCGGCACAGGTCGCACTGGACCTGATCGCCGAGGCCGATGTCCTCATCGAGGGCTTTCGCCCCGGCGCAATGGAGCGGCTGGGCCTCGGCCCCGAAGCCGCGCTCGCGCGCAATCCGAAACTCGTCTACGGCCGCATGACCGGCTGGGGGCAGAGCGGGCCGCTCGCGCAGCGCGCCGGCCACGACCTCAACTACATCGCTCTTTCGGGCGTGCTCTCCGGCATCGGGCGCGCAGGAGAGGCGCCCGTGCCGCCGCTGAACCTCGTGGGCGACTATGGCGGCGGCGGCATGCTGCTCGCGCTCGGCGTGGTGGCGGCGCTATGCAACGTGCAGCGCGGCGGTGCGGGCCAGGTGGTGGACGCGGCGATGGTCGAGGGCGCGGCGCAACTCGGCTCGATCGTGTGGGGGCTCATGGCGTCCGGCAACTGGCGCGAAGCGCGCGAGAGCAATCTGCTCGACGGCGGCACGCCCTGGTATGACAGCTACCTCACGAAAGACGGCCACTACATGGCGGTGGGGGCGGTGGAATCGCGCTTCTATGCGCAGTTGCTCGACACACTCGGGCTCGCCAATGCCGACCTGCCGAAGCAGCACGACCGCAACGGCTGGCCCGTGCTGCGCCGGCATTTCGAGGCCGCGTTCCTCACGCGTACGCGCGACGAATGGTGCGCCGTGTTCGAGGGCAGCGATGCCTGTGTCGCGCCTGTGCTGGGCTTTTCCGAAGCGCCGAGGCATCCGCACAACGTTGCGCGCGCAAGCTTCGTCGAGGCGCACGGGGTTGTGCAGCCGGCGCCCGCGCCGCGCTTCTCGGCTACGCCTTCAGCCATCGGCCACAAGGCTCCGGAGAGAGGCGAGCATGGTCTCGCCGCGCTGCTCGACTGGGGCTTCGACGAAGCGACGATTGCGCGCATGCGTGAGCATGGGCTCGGCTATCAAAAGTAAGTGGTGCTGTGCAGCGCGCTTGTGCGCATCAGGCAGTGGCATCGAAGGTATCGAACTGGAGGAAGACATGAAGGTGTTGGTAGCAATCAAACGCGTGGTGGACGCCAACGTGAAGGTTCGCGTCAAGGCGGACGGCTCGGGCGTCGATCTCGCTAACGTCAAGATGAGCATCAATCCGTTCGACGAAATCGCCGTGGAGGAGGCCGTGCGGCTCAAGGAGCAGGGCGTGGCGAGCGAAGTGGTCGCCGTGTCGTGCGGTCCCGCCGCATGCCAGGAGACGCTGCGCACGGCCATGGCGATCGGCGCCGACCGAGGCGTGCTGATCGAGACGGACGCCGCGCTCGAACCGCTCGCCGTCGCCAAGCTCCTCAAGGCGCTGATCGAGCAGGAGGCGCCGCAGCTCGTGATTCTCGGCAAACAGGCCATCGACGACGACTGCAACCAGACGGGCCAGATGCTGGCCGCGCTCACCGCTCGCCCGCAGGCGACGTTCGCGAGCAAGCTCGAGATTTCCGAGGGCAAGGCGCGTGTGACACGCGAGATCGACGGCGGCCTCGAGACCGTGCAGCTTGCGCTGCCGGCGATCGTGACGACCGACTTGCGCCTGAACGAGCCGCGCTACGCCACGCTCCCCAACATCATGAAGGCCAAGAAAAAGCCGCTCGACACGACCACGCCCGCGCAACTCGGCGTGGACGTCGCGCCGCGCCTCGTCACGCTCAAGACCGCGGAGCCAGCCGGCCGCGCGGCCGGCGTCAAGGTGCCCGACGTCGCGACGCTGGTTGCGAAGCTGAAGAACGAAGCGAAAGTGATCTGAAGGAATGCAAATGACTGCTGGTAAACCGGTTCTGGTCGTCGCCGAGCACGACCACCTTTCGATCAAGTCGGCCACGCTCAACACGGTGACGGCCGCTCTCCAATGCGGCACTGAAGTGCACGTGCTGGTGGCGGGCCAGAACGCGGCAGGCGCGGCTGAGGCGGCGTCGCGCATTGCGGGCGTCGCGAAGGTACTGCACGCCGACGGCGCGGCACTCGCCGACGCGCTCGCCGAAAACGTCGCGGCACAAGTGCTGGCCGTGGCCGCCAACTATGGGCACATCCTTTTTGCCGCCACGAGCGCCGGCAAGAACGTCGCGCCTCGCGTGGCCGCGCTGCTGGATGTCGCGCAGATCTCCGAGATCACGCGCGTGGTGAGCGCGGACACGTTCGAGCGGCCGATCTACGCGGGCAACGCCATTCAAACCGTGCAGAGCGCCGAAGCGGTGAAGGTTGTCACCGTACGCATGACGGGTTTCGACGCGGCGGCGCAGGGCGGCGCGGCTCAGGTCGAAAGCGTCGCAGCGATCGCGGACAGCGGCCTCAGCGCGTTTGTCGAGCGCGTCGTGACGAAGAGCGAGCGGCCCGAGCTTGCGGACGCTCGTATCGTCGTGAGCGGCGGCCGGGCGCTTGGCAGCAGCGAGAAGTTCAACGCCGTGCTCACGCCGCTCGCCGACAAGCTCGGCGCCGCGCTCGGCGCGAGCCGCGCGGCCGTGGACGCAGGCTTCGCGCCGAACGACTGGCAAGTGGGGCAGACCGGCAAGATCGTCGCGCCACAGGTCTACATCGCGTGCGGCATTTCCGGCGCGATCCAGCATCTCGCGGGCATGAAGGACTCGAAGGTGATCGTGGCGATCAATAAGGATGCCGAAGCGCCGATCTTCAGTGTGGCCGATTTCGGTCTCGAAGCGGACCTGTTCGAAGCAGTGCCGGAACTGGTCGCGACGCTCTAGGCCCACGCGGGGCGGCCAGTGCAGGCGTACTGGCCGCCCCGATGAATTCCTGGGTTTTCCAGTGCGTGCCGTCGATGCGGCTTGTGGCAGGCAGGGCGTGATGCGCCTTCCCTGCCATTTTTTACGTGCGTGAATACCAGTACATGCCGTCGTCGCGCAGTTCGCGTTTCACTTCGCCGCGGTACGTCAGGTAGTTCAGGCACGCAAGGCTCTCGCCGGTCGCGAGGCTCATCTGTCCGAGATCGTCCTCGCCAATGCGCCGGGCGAACAGCGCACCGAACACATCCACGGCGCGACGCGGTTCGGCGAGCGTTGCGCGCAGACGCGCGAGGCTCTTGTCCTGGCCCTGGCGCAAACGGTCGATGCGCGCGTGCAGCCCGTAAAAGCAGTCGTTATGCGAGGGAAGCACGAGCACATCGTCCGGCACTTCGCGTTGAAGTTTGTCGAACGACGCGTACCACTGGGCCATGGGGTCCGCGTCGGGCTCGATCGGATACACCGAAACGTTCGAGGAGATGCGCGGGAGCACCTGGTCGCCGGAAATGAACAGCTTGAGCGCCGGGCAGTAGAAGCAGGCGTGCTCCGGCGAATGCCCCATGCCGACGATCACGCGCCAGTCGTGCCCGCCGATGCGCACGACCTCGCCGTCCTGCAGGCGCCGGAAGCTTTCGGGCAGCGCGTGGATATGCTGGCCGAAGCGGCCAAAACGCGCGCGGTAGACATCGATGGCCGACTCGCTCCAGCCTGCGCGGCGATAGAAGTCGAGCGCGTCGGCGGGCGCTTCGCGGCCCGTGTCGGCGGCGGCTACGCGGCAGTTGAAGTACTCGGTGCGCGTCATCCATAGCCGGCAGTCGAATGCGCGTGTCAGCCAGCCGGCCATACCCACATGATCCGGGTGCATATGCGTGACGAGCACGCGCGTCACGCGGGAAGCCGCTTGCGGCTCGCCGCCTTGCGCGAGGATCGCGCGCCACACAGCCGTGGCGGCGTCTGTCCGAGCGCCCGTGTCGATCACGGCGCAGCCGTCGGCCTCGTCGATGAGCCACACGTTGATGTGGTCGAGCGCCCACGGCAGCGGCATGCGCAGCCAGCGCACGCCTGGCGCGATCTCGAGGGTCGAGCCTGGCGCAGGCGGCGCTGCGTAGGGGTAGCGCAGCGCCGATTGCGTACTGGTAGAGATCTCTTCGGTGCGTTCAGTCATGCGTCGTGGCACATAAGGAAATAGGGTGCGCAAACTGTTGCGCATCGCGCAGGATAGCGCGAACGCGGCGTGGCCGCCCACCTTCGTTTGGGGGGCAGAGTGCAGACGCACGAACCTGCGGCACGACTTCGTGCTGCCGCGTCTGCTTACTTTTGTTTCTGCTTGTTGCTTCTCGTTGCCGCCTGTTTCGTTTTGTTGCCGGATGACGACGCCGGATGGCGTAGGATCGCCCCTCAACGTCGATATTTATTGCGCCGCAACAAAATGATGCCTACACTGACTTGGTCTGCCGGCTACTTCGACGCTTTCGCAAAGGAGGGCGTGACATGACAACTCGATCAAACCTATCGCATGCATCGCCGAAGCTGCACGTCTTCGAACAGGAAGGAGGGTGGCATTGGGGCATCACCATCCCTCGCAGCGCGGGAAGCGGCTTCAAGCTCATCGCGTACAGCGAAACGGCCTTTAATGGCGAAAGCGAAGCGCTGCGCGATGGCAGCCGTGCGCTCGAAAATCTTCCGGTAGACGCGGCGCTCGCGTACGCATCCTGAAACGACGCGTTTGCGATAAACGCGTTTTCAAAATCTTTTTACGGCACATGCAGTAGATGCCGTTCTGCGTGGCGCCGCTCGGTTTTACGCATTCACATCAGCTTCCCGCCTTCGTAACTCGTCCTGCCGCTGCCCTGACCAGCAGCGGCGCAGTCAATCGCCCGGTTTGCGTTCAGAGCGCAGCGCGCAAGCTGAGCGGTGGATGTGATGGCCGGCTGAGGCATGTTTCTGGTTGGGAAAGTTTTTCCAGGATATCGCCATATTATGATAATAATACTTATCTTCTCAGCACGATTTGGCTGACGCGCACAGCGCGGGTGGAGCGGTTTTGCCCAAGCGCAGCGGGCTTGCACGCCGCGGCTCTCGCGCGGCGTGCAAGCGGATAACGAACGCCGAAGTAGGGCGTAGCGTCGTCAGGTGGCGTCTATCACGCGCTTCACTTCACCCGACCTTATTGGCTTGCTCCTTCGCAAGCAGGCGTTGAGCCTGACGATCTCCTCGGTCTGCCTCCTGCGCGGTCTGCACCGATGTTTCGGTGGCTTCGGCCAATGCAACGCGCGCGGCATTGCTGATCGTGACGGCATACGAAGCCGTCGACGTCGAACCCTGTGTCGTCGTATTCGACTGCGATTGCGTCTTGCTGGCCGGTTGCGCAGCGGCAGTCGCCTGCGGGTTCTGCGCGCCGGTATTCGCCGCTGTTGTAGCGGCGGGTTGAGTAGAAACTGCCTGGATTGTCATCAGAAGGTCTCCAAAGAAAGAGAAAGAAAACCGTGAACAGCGCACGGTTTATCGGAGCACCTTCCCAATACTTAAGAAGTATTTATTTCGTGAAAACGAATCAAATTAAGGCTGGCATAAGCTACGGTTCGATTCGTATCCACGCCGTTCATAATGCCTCGCCAGCAAGCCTTACTGGGCGTGCCTTTCGAAGCTTTACCGGTATTTTCTGGAATGAAAGCGACTTTCATTCAGCGTAAAGGCGGGTAAAACTTTGCCAGTGCAAACAGGGACTCTACGTCGGGATTAATTCTTCGATAAGGAGTTCATCAGAATACAAAGCTACCATCCCGCAGGTCTTTCAAGTTTCCCCTGGTGATCTATCTTGCTGCCGCTTACGAACAACGTCACTCACGATAACTGGTCCACATGGATTCTCCGGCAGCGTCATGGCGACGATCGCGCTCATGAGAACAATGTCCGTGCCGAGATCACGAGATACGCAGACCGTGTGCTGGATTACGTTCGCCTTCGTCCAGGCATGACATTGGCCGACATCGGCACGGGTGATGGTCTCGTCGGGTTTCGTGCGATCGAACGGGCCGGCGTCTCGATCCGGGTGCTCATGACCGATATTTCGGCGCCGTTGCTGCGCCACACGGAAGCGACCGCCCGAAGTCTGGGCGTGAGCGGGCAGTGCGCATTCATACACGGTAGCGCCGAGAACCTGGAAGGCATGGCCAACGATGCTGTCGATGCCGCGACGATGCGCGCGGTTCTGGCATACGTAGAGGACAAGCCCGCAGCCATGCGCGCGCTCTACCGCATACTCAAGCCGGGCGCCCGCTTTGCCATTGCGGAACCGATTCTGCGTGACGAAGCGCTTGAGGTTTGTATGCTCAAGCGATTGGTCGATACCCGTGCATTCAATACCGAAGATCCGTTCTTTCCGTTGCTGCTCCGTTGCCGGGCGGCACAGTTCCCCGACACGGAGGAGAAAGCGCGCGCGCTGCCGATCACGAACTATGGCGAGCGCGACCTTGTTCGCTTCGCGATCGACGCGGGATTCACAGACATTCATCTGGAATTGCACATCGAAGTACGAACTGAAGACAGCCTGCCCTGGGAAACGTTTCTCCGTACCTCGCCGCACCCGTTGGCGCCTAGCCTGGAAGAGGTCTTCGAGAATGAATTCACCCACGATGAGCGTGTGTACCTGGAAGCTCGCATGCGCGCGATTTTCGAAAGCGGTACGCAGCTCGGCGCTGAGCGCATCGTATACCTGACGGCGAAAAAGCCATAGGTATTGAAGGCGAACCCCTGCTTAAGGATTGCATAAGCGTATACCCTGCAGAATGCGCCGCATGCCTGACGCTACGCCACGAACGTATGGCGTTTGTGTTCAGGTTCAGGCTCGCGCATTCATGCTGCGCGGGATTGGCTCAAGGAGTGCATTTTGCCCAGCCCGCAGTCTCGCGCGACATTACCGCGCGTCTTTCGTCTCTCCATTCCTGCTGGCACGCGCGCCGCGCTCGTCATCTTGACATCGGGCACCGCGCTGCTTGCCGGATGCGCAAGCTACGTCGCGCAGCCACTGGCTACGGGGCCTTCGCTGATCAAGCAGGAGTCGCTTGCGCGGGTTCGGATCGATCCTGCGAAGATGCCGTTGCCCGAGCTTGCAGCACATCGCTTCGATCCATCGGACGGCTTTGACATCGAAGACGTCGCGATGCTCGCCGTCGCCAATAATCCCGACCTGAAACTTGCGCGCGACGACCTTGGCATCACGCAAGCGCAGGCGTTTTCGACAGGACTCCTGCCGGATCCCCAAGTAAGCGTTTCCAGCGACTATCCCGGCGCTGTGGGGCTCTCGCGCGCGTTCAGCTATGGCTTGAGCATGGACGTCATGGCGATTGTCACGCGTGGCGCCAACACGAAGTCCGCCAACGCCACGGTACGCAAGACCGACCTCGGTCTGCTCTGGCAGGAGTGGCAGGTCGTGGCACAGGCGAAGCAACTGTACGTGAGAGCGCGCTTTCAGGACGAGGTGCTGCCGCTGCTCGAGCAGCAGACGGCACTGGCGCGCACGCGTTACGAACGCACCGCGCGCGCGGCAAGCGAGCACAACGTGACGGCGGACAGTGTCACTGCATCGCTCACCGCATACGAAGATGCTCGCAAGCAAAACACCGACATGCAGCGCGCGCGCGAGCAGACGCACCATGACCTCAACGCGCTGCTCGGCCTCGCGCCCGACACGACGCTTGTGCTTGCGGGCGACACGACCATCGCGCCAATGCCCGACGGAACACTCGATGCCGCCATAGCGTTGCTGCCGCAGCGCCGTCCGGATCTGATCGCGCTTCAGGCCGGCTACGAAGCACAGGAGCAAAAATATCGCGCCGCGATCCTCGGCCAGTTCCCGAGCCTCTCGGTCGGCTTTACGCGGCAGCGCGACACTTCGGAGATCTATACGAGTGGCTTCGCGATCAATCTCACGTTGCCGGTATTCAATCGCAATCGCGGCAATATCGCCATCGAGCAAGCGACACGGCAGCGTCTGGCGGACGAATACCAGACGCGCCTGAACGCGGCCTATGCGGATGTCGCGCACCTGCGTGCCGACAGTGCGATCGCTGCGCAGCAGCTCGAACAGGACGCTGCCGCGCTGCCACGGCTCGAACGTGCCGCTGCACAGGCGGCCGATGCCTACGCCGCCCGCAACATCCTGCTAGGGCAGTACGTCGACGCGCAAAGCGCGGCGCTCGCGCGTCGCATCGACGCCGCCACCGCGCGCGAAGCGTTAGCGGAGCAACGCATTGGACTCCAGGCGCTGCTCGGCGGTGCGATTCCCGATCCGTATCAGACTTCGCCCGCGCGGGGCGCCGCTGCTGAAAGCGCATCCTCCAACACTAACGTTGCACGTTGATCCCCATGACTGACCTCCGCTTCCTTTGCGCCATGCGTACGCGTGCCGCGGTCTGCGCACTCGGCGGTGCGGCCGCGTTAGCCGCCGGCGCAGCGCTATTCGCACCGCATGCCGCGCGCGCAGACGACAGCGGCACGGCGGGCGGCACGCCTGCGCCGTCCGCCGCAGTGCAAGTCGTGCACGTGATGCGCGAACCGGTTTCTCAAACCGTTGTCGCTTATGGCTCAGTTGCTGCCGCCGCCTCGAACGCAACGACCCTCAGCCTTTCGTATCTCGCGCGCGTGACGCGCGTGCTCGTACAACCCGGGCAGACCGTGGCGCGCGGCGCGCCCCTCTTCGTCGTGCAAGCCGATCCGAACGCCGTGATCGCCTATAACCAGGCACAAAGCGCGGCAACGCTCGCACGTGGCGAACTCTCGCGCACTGGCTCGCTCTTTCGCGACGGTCTCGCCACACAATCGCAGTTGGCGGCGGCGCAAAAGGCGCTGGACGACGCACAGCAGGCGCTCGCTGCTCAAAGCGCGACGGGCATCGCGCCGGGTTCGAAAACCGTGACGGCGCCTGTGGCTGGCGTCGTCACGCAGCTTGCCGCCGTGCCGGGCGACCAGATCCAGGCGGGCACGGCGCTCGCCCAGCTTGTTGCAGCCAATGGACCCGCGGGCAATGCCGCGAACGTAGCGCTAGGCGTCGAACCTGCCGACGCGCTCAAGTTGCGCGTTGGCGCACGCGTCGTGCTGCGCCCGCTGTCTGCCTCGCTCGGTTCGCAACGCGCACAAGGACGTGTCGTCCTTGTCGGCGCAGCCATTGACGCGCAGAGTCAGCTCGTCAATGTCGGCGCGAATGTGCCGCTCGCGGGCACCGCGTTCCTGCCTGGCACGCGCGTGCGTGCCGACATCGACACGCAGACCGGCACGTGGTGGAACGTGCCGCGCGCCGCGGTGCTTCAGGACGCGAGGGGTAGCTATCTGTATCAGGTCGCGCCGGACAACAAGGCGCACCGCGTCGATGTGACCGTGAAAGTCGAGCATGGCGATACGTACGGCGTGGATGGCGCGCTCGACGCTTCGCGGCCGCTCGTCGTCGTCGGCAACTACGAACTCGAAGACGGCATGGCCGTGCGCGTGGCGCAAGGCGGCGCGCGATGACGTTCAGCCAGTGGATGCAGCGCCATCGGCGCTCGCTTCTGTTCGTGATCGCGCTGGCAGCGCTTGCCGGCGCGCTGACCGCGTTGCGTCTGCCAATCTCGCTCTTTCCGAACGTGTCCTTTCCGCGCGCCGTGATTTCGCTCGATGCGGGCGATCGTCCAGCCGAACAGATGGCGACGCTCGTCACCATGCCGGTGGAAGAAGCGTTGCGTCGCGTACCGAACGTGCGCGACGTGGAATCTCGCACGAGCCGCGGTGCGGCGGAGATCTCGCTGAATTTCGACTGGGGCACGGACATGGCGCAAGCCACGTTGCAGGCGCAGTCAGCCATCGCCGAAATTCTCGCGACGCTGCCGCCGGGCACCACGATGCAAGTGCGCCGAATGGACCCGACGGTGTTTCCGGTCCTCGCATACAGCCTGACGTCGTCGCGATTGTCACTCGCGCAACTCTACGATCTCGCGCAGTTCCAGCTGCGTCCGCTGCTTTCTTCTGTTGCGGGCGTGGCGCGCGTGGACGTGACGGGTGGGGCGCGAGACGAGCTCGAAGTCGCCGTCGATCCCGCGCGCCTCGCGGCGTTCAAACTATCGGTCGCCGATGTCGCGCGCGCGATCGGCGCGGGCAACGTGCTGATGGCTACCGGCCGCATCGAGGACCACGACAAGCTCTATCTCGTCGTGGCCAATTCGGCATTCAGCGGGCTCGATACGCTGAAAGACGTGGTCGTCTCGTCCGCCGGGGCGACGCAGATCCGCCTCGGCGATGTCGCCACCGTCGCACAGGGCACCGTGCCGCAGTGGATTCGCGTCACTGCCGATGGTCACGACGCGGTGCTGATCAACGTCTATCAGCAGCCTGGCGCGAACAGCGTGGCGATGGCGCAGGCAATTCGCGCGCGCATCAGGGACTTCGGCGCGCAGATGCCGCAAGGCGTGAAGCTCGCGAACTGGTACGACCAGAGCGAACTCGTGATCGCCTCGGCCACGAGCGTGCGCGATGCCATCATGATCGGCGTCGTGCTCGCGGCGCTCACGCTCTTCGTGTTTTTGCGCAACACGAAGATCACGCTGATTGCCGTGGCGCTCGTGCCTGTGGTGATGGCCGCGACGATTTTGCTGCTCGACGTGTTCGGCATGGGTTTCAACATCATGACGCTCGGCGGGATGGCGGCGGCGGTGGGCCTCGTGATCGACGATGCGATCGTGATGATCGAGCACATCGCGCGGCGCATGCGTGAAGCGGGCGCCCAAGCGTTCCATGGCCGCGTGATGAGCGCCGCGCTCGAATTCACCCGGCCGCTCGCGGGCTCTTCCGCGGCAACGCTGATCATCTTTGTGCCGCTCGCGTTTCTCTCGGGCGTGACAGGCGCGTTCTTCAAGGCGCTTTCCGTGACGATGGCGAGCGCGCTTTTCATTTCGTTCCTTGTCACATGGCTCGCCATTCCGATTCTCTGCGACCGCTGGCTCACGGCGAAAGACGCTGAAGAGCATCGCGAGACGCGCTTCGCCGCGTGGCTCAACCGGACCTACGCGGGCCTCGTGTCGCGCGTGAGCGCTCGGCCCGTGTGGGTGCTCGCGCTCGTCGTTCCGCTCGCACTGCTGTCGGCGCTTGCGTTCACGCGCGTGGGGAGCGGATTCATGCCGTCGATGGACGAGGGCGGCTTCGTGCTCGACTATCACACGCAACCGGGAACGTCGATCGCGGAAACCGATCGTCTGATGCAGCAAATCGAAACGATCATTCGCGCGAACCCGAATGTGGCCACGTATTCGCGGCGCACCGGCGCGGGACTTGGCGGCGACCTGAACGAGCCGAACAAGGGTGACTTCTTCGTGCGCCTGAAGTCGGGCGGCCGCGAGCCGATCGATACGGTGATGGAGGAGATCCGTTCGCAGATCGAAGCAAATGTGCCTGGTGTGAGCGTCGAGCTTGCGCAGTTGATGGAGGACCTGATCGGCGACCTCACGGCGGTTCCGCAGCCCGTGCAAATCAAGATCTACTCGGACGACCCGAACGTGCTCGCTACCACGGCGCAACACGTGGCCGCACGCATCGGCAAGATTCGCGGCATCGTCGACGTGAACGACGGCATCAATCCGGCCGGCGACGCCATCGATCTGCGCATACGCCCCGACGCGGCTGCCGCCGAGGGCATGGACCCGCAGGCAATCGCGCAGCAGGTCTCGGACCTGCTCGACGGCAACGTCGCCACGCAGTTTCAGAGCGGCCCGAAGACGATCGGCGTGCGCGTACGGGCACAAGGCGCGCTGCAAATGACGGACACCGAACTTGCGCGCCTGCCGTTGCGCGCGCCGGACGGGCATGTGTTCGCGCTGTCGCGCGTGGCGGACCCGGTGCACGTGAGCGGCCAGCCCGAGATCAGCCGCGACAACCTCAAGCGCATGGTGGCGGTGACGGCGCGCATCGATGGGCGTGACCTCGGCTCGACCATCGCCGACGTGCAACGCGCGCTCGGCGATCCGGCGCTTTTGCCAAAGGGCGTCTACTACGAGCTTGGCGGGTTGTACCAGCAACAGCAGATCGCATTCAAGGGTCTGCTCGCGGTATTCGGCGCCGCTGTGGCGCTGGTGTTCGGCCTGCTGCTGTTCCTCTATGAGCGCTTTCGCGTGGCGCTCGCGGTGATGGCGATGCCGCTGCTGGCCACCGGCGCCGTTTTCATCGGACTGTGGGTGACGGGCATCGAGCTCAACATCTCCGCGATGATGGGCATGACGATGATCGTCGGTATCGTGACGGAGGTGGCGATCTTCTATGTCTCCGAGTTTCAGGGGCTTGTACGCGACGAAGGCATGCCGTTAGAGGAAGCGTTGCAGGCCGCGGGCCGCAACCGCCTGCGGCCCATCGCGATGACGACCATCGCAGCGATCCTCGCGCTGCTGCCGCTTGCCTTCGCCATTGGCCAGGGTTCCGCAATGCAGCAACCGCTGGCTGTCGCGATCATCTCGGGCCTGATCGTGCAGATGCCGCTCGTGCTGCTGGTGCTGCCTGTGCTGCTGCGTCTGTTGCTGCGGCTGAAGGAGGGCGGGTGAGTGGCGGCGGTGCGTTTGCAGACGTGGCGTTGCGAAGTCGTTTCCGCCGTATCGATTTCTCTTATCGGCGGCCGGGCTTGCAACCCAATCAGCCGGCCTCCCGTTGTGCACCGATAGACCGCGCCAAGCCTTGTCCAGCGTGGCTTTGCGTTGTATTTCGCGAGTTGCGGACGTGCGTTGCGCGACGATTCTTGCGTGAGAGACGTCGTTTGCCTGCCGTTAACCCGATGTAGTTTTCCGCTTTCGTCGTTTCTATCTTGACGAAAAATCATTTCGTGCAGGAATACAAGAGGAGATGGCAATGAGCGGCAATGCAAGCGTAGGTGAGGGTGGGTATCAAGGAACGAGAACGGCAATCGAGGGCAAGCCGACACTCGGCGCAATTTTGCGCGCCGGCATTGCCGGAGGCTTGACGGGCGCGGTGATCATCTGGATTTACGAGGCGCTGATCTGGGTTGGCGCCCAGCATTTGATGCCGCTTGCGGGCATTCCCCGCAATGCCACCGGCCTCGTGTTCGGCAAGAGCGTACAGGACTCGCTCGGCATCTGGGCGTATCTGCTCGGGACTGCCATTCATTTCTTCTTTGCCATTGGCTGGGGCGTGCTGTTCGCCGCGATCTGGCCGTATTTCCGCCGCCGCGGCTACGAGGCCACCTTCGTCGCGCTCTTTTACGCGATCCTTGCCTGGATTGTCATGCACGTGGCGATCAGCATCGCATCCGACAACCATCCCAATTACTACGATCCGGTCGTCATCATCGGCGGTTTCATGTCGCACTTTTGCTTCACTGTGCCGCTCGCACTCGTGGTCAAGCGCATGCTCGCGCCAGGGCGCGCACGCTGACGCCTCAATACCGGCACCGATCGATCAATAAGTCAACAACAGGGGAATATGACGATGTCGTTAAATAGAGGAATCCTTAGTTTATCGGTGATCAGCGCGGCTATCATCGCCAGTACGCCGGCAATGGCGCAATCGTCGGTCACGCTGTATGGCGTGCTGGACGTGTTCGCCGGCTACCAGAACGCGAAAGTCGACGGCAAGACCACGTCGCTCGCCGTGCTCGGAAATAACGGCCTGATGACGAGCCGCTGGGGCTTGCGCGGCACGGAGGACATCGGTGGGGGTTACCGCGTGAACTTCGCGCTGGAGAGCGGCTTCGATCCGGGCACGGGCAAGTTGCAGAACAGCTATCGCTTCTTCGATCGTCAGGCGTGGGTCGGTGTGGGCGGCGGGTTCGGCGAGGTGCGCTTCGGGCGGCAGAACACGCCGATGTTTGCCTGGAGCGGCAATATGGACGCCTTCAGTGCAGCCACCTACGCCTCGGGCTACAACAACTTCGCGAACTGGCTCGCGCGCGTGGACAACGACATCGCGTGGATCTCGCCGAAGTTCGTGGGCACGCAGGTGGAGCTTCACTATTCAGTGGGCGGCCAGCCCGGCACGCTCGCGGGCAATGCCGTGTATCAGGCCGGCGTGCAGACCAACCAGGGCCCGGTTTATCTCGCGCTCGCGTATTTGAACGCGGCGAATGCCACGGCCTCCAACCGCGTGCAGGAATTCATGGCGGGCGGCAATCTCGACTATGGGTGGGGGCGCATCTACGTCGGCTATTTCCGTGCCAACGATGTGATTTCCGCGACCACCGGCAACGCGCTCAGCAACCCCGCGGGCAAATACGATCCGACGGTGGGGCCGGTTGGCAACACGGCAGGCGACTGGCACAGCACGTATTCGCTGTCGGCCGACTACCGGTTCTCGCCGTTCTTTAGCGTGGGCGCAGGCGCCGCCTACACCAAGGACAGCACGCACCTCGGCAACGACGCCTTGCAATATGGGGCAATCGTCAACTACGACCTCTCGAAGGGAACTCGGCTCTACGGCACGGTTTCCGAATTGAAGAACTACGGCACCGCGCAGTTCAAGATGGCGGGCGCCAGCATCACGACGGGCTCGTTCCTCACGCCGGGACCCGGTCAGAGCGAATTCGGCGTGCAGGTTGGCATCCGGCATCTGTTCTAGTGTTCGCGTGCGCAAAGAGAGCATGCGCAGCGCGTAGAAGCACGCGCCATCACTTCGTGGCCATCGGACATTGGATAGCGGTTCATCGGTCGTAAGTACTACGATCGTGATTGCAAGGGCGATGTTGTCGCTTTTTCGATTTCACTCGCGGCGGCCCGCCGCACATCGAAATATGCAAACCTTGCAAAGCAGGATGGACTCGCGGGACGCCAGCGCGCAGAAAGAAGGGCGCTTGGCGGCCCGGCGTATTTCCGGTTGTCGATGGAGGAACCATGAAAGCACTGGTCTACAACGGTCCGGGCAAGTTCGCGCTCGAAACGCGGCCAACGCCCGTCTTGCAGGGTCCCGGCGACGCCGTCGTCAAGATATCGAAGACGACGATCTGCGGCACCGATCTCCACATTCTCAAGGGCGACGTGCCGAGCTGCGAGCCGGGCCGCATTCTCGGCCACGAAGGCGTGGGCGTCATTCATGAAGTCGGCGAGGGCGTGTCGACACTGAAAGCCGGCGATCACGTGCTCGTTTCCTGCATATCGAGCTGCGGGCAATGCGAATACTGTCGGCGCGGCATGTACTCGCACTGCAAGACGGGCGGCTGGATTCTCGGCAATCGCATCGACGGCACACAGGCCGAATATGTGCGTACCCCGCATGCGCAAACGAGCCTGTACCGCATTCCCGACGGCCTCGACGAGGCGGCGCTCGTGATGCTCTCGGACATCCTGCCGACGGGGTTCGAATGCGGCGTGCTCAACGGCAAGGTGGAACCCGGCAGCACGGTCGCCATTGTCGGTTCGGGACCGATTGGCCTCGCCGCGCTTTTGACCGCGCAGTTTTATTCGCCTGCACAGATCATCATGATCGACATGGACGCCAACCGTCTGGAATGCGCGAAGCGATTCGGCGCGACGGCGTGCATCGATCCGCGCGCGGGCGACGCCGTGGATGCGGTCATGAAGCTCACGGACGGCGTGGGCGTGGATTGCGCCATGGAGGCCGTTGGCGTGCCTTCGACGTTCGAGCTGTGCCAGCAGATCGTGGCGCCGGGCGGCGTGATCGCGAACATCGGTGTGCATGGCGTGCCGGCGTCGCTGTTCCTCGACAAGCTGTGGGACCGTAACGTGTCGATCACGACGCGTCTCGTCGATACCGTGAGCACGCCCATGCTGCTCAAGACGGTGTGCGCCGGGCGGATCGATCCGAACCGGCTGATCACGCACCGGTTTGCGTTCGACGACATGGCCAAGGCGTACGAGACGTTTTCGCAGGCGGCTAGTACGCACGCGTTGAAGGTCATTGTCGAGGTGTGAAGTGCCTGTTTTAGATGTTTCCGAACATCTAAAAAATGTTGATAATTTATCTTATGTAAAATCAGGAAAATCCACAGGCAGGCCCACTTGCCAGGTTCGCCCGCGCCTCGTCCGCCGCCCGGTCCCGATAAGCCCCCGATCATCGGGACCCGTTGTTTGCGCTATCTCGTCCTGAAGACGCTTCGTGCGAAGCACCGGCTTCCGTTCGATCTGCGTTGCACCGGCTATCGGATAAACACACCAATGCCAGAGCGACGAACGAACGTCGCCAGACTCCATCGATCCATCACTTCATGCCGGTGAGCGGGCTTTCCTTGATCGGCGGCCCAGCACGCTCACCCGGTAAAAGCCCTGGTCGGTTGGCTCGACGCCACGCAGTATCATCGAGCGACCGATTTATAGAACGACGTTCTGTCGAAGAGAACGCCTAGACGCGCAAACGAAGTATTCAGGAGAGTCCGATGTCCAGCCTGCCAATCGGAGCGACGCACACGTCGCTCAGGGATGATGCCGCCGCGCCCGCCAGTGCCGCCGAGATCAACGCGCGCATTGACCGCCTGCCGGCGACGCGCGCCATCTGGACGCTCGTGCTCCTGCTTTCGCTGGGCGGCTGGTTCGAGTTCTACGATCTGTTCTTCACGGCCTACGTCGGCCCCGGCCTCGTGAAGAGCGGCCTCTACTCGACCACCACGACATCGTTCTTCGGCTTCTCGGGGCTCGGCGCATTCGTGGCGGCGTCGTTCGCGGGGCTGTTCATCGGCACGTTCTGCCTGACGGGTCTCGCCGACCGCTATGGCCGCCGCACCCTGTTCACGGCGTCGCTGCTCTGGTATTCGGTTGCGACCTGCATCATGGCGCTGCAGACGAGCGCGCCCGGCATCAACCTGTGGCGGCTCATCGCCGGCATCGGCGTGGGGGTCGAACTCGTCACGATCGACACCTACGTCAGCGAACTCGTGCCCAAGCACATGCGCGGCCGCGCGTTCGCGTTCGTGCATCTCGTGCAGTACACCGCGGTGCCGGCCGTCGCGTTGCTCGCGTGGTGGTTCGTGCCGCGCGCGCCGCTCGGCTTCGACGGCTGGCGCTGGGTCGTGATGTTCGGCGCGTTCGGTGCGCTCATCGCCTGGGCGATCCGCCGCCGGGTGCCCGAGAGCGCACGCTGGCTCGCGCAGCGCGGCCGAACCGAGGAAGCCGCGCGCATTCTCTCGAGGCTCGAAGCAAAGATCGAGGCGCAGTCCGGGCGCACGCTGCCTGCGCCTGCCGCGGAATCGGCCGGCGCACAAACGCTCACCAAAGCGCGTTTCGTCGACATCTGGCAACCGCCGTATCGCCGCCGCACCATCACGCTGCTCGTGTTCAACCTGTTTCAGGCGATCGGCTTCTATGGCTTTGCGTCGTGGGTGCCGACGCTGCTCGTTTCCAAAGGCATTACGGTCACGCACAGCCTGCTCTACTCGTTCGTGATCGCAGCCTCGAATCCGTTCGGCCCGCTGCTCGGCATGGCGATTGCAGACCGTATCGAGCGCAAGACGCTCGTCGTGCTCTCCGCGCTGACGATCGCCGTGTGCGGCACGCTGTTTGCCATGCAGACTTCCGCCGGCATGCTCATGTTCCTCGGCGTCCTGATCACGCTCGGCGGCACGCTGCTCTCCGTCGGGTATCACGCGTACCAGGTCGAACTGTTCCCTACTCGCCTGCGCGCCACGGCCGTTGGCTTCGTTTATTCGATGTCGCGCCTTTCCGCGATGTTCTCCGGTTTCATGATCGCGTTCGCGCTGCGTCACTTCGGCGTGCCAGGCGTGTTCGCGCTCATTACCGGTGCAATGATCGTCGTAATGGCGGCCATCGGCATCTTCGGGCCGCGCACGAAGAATCGCGCGCTCGACGACATCTCCCGTTAATCTTTTGCATACGAGGCTGCAATCATGCTCCCGTTAGCCGGCGTGCGCGTCCTGGACCTGTCGAATGTGCTCGCGGGTCCGTTCTGCGCCTATCAACTCGCTCTCTTCGGCGCCGAAGTCACCAAGGTCGAGCACCCAGAAGGCGGCGACCTTGCCCGGCGCCTGGGCGCCGACAAGGATGCCGCGGCGCGCAATATGGGCGCGTCTTTCGTGGCCGTGAACGCGGGCAAACGCTCGCTCACGCTGAACCTGAAAGACCCGCGCGGCAAAGCCATCTTGCTCGATCTGGTGCGCAACGCCGACGTGCTCGTCGAAAACTTTCGCCCCGGCGTCATGGATCGTCTCGAACTCGGATACGATCAGTTATCCAAAGTGAATCCGGCGCTGGTCTACTGTGCCATTTCCGGTTTCGGCGACGAAGGCGAGCTGTCGCGCCGTCCTGCTTACGACCAGATCATCCAGGGTATGTCCGGCGTGATGAGCGTGACGGGGGACGCGCAGAGCGCGCCGCTGCGCGTGGGCTATCCGGTCTCCGATACGGTGGGCGGCCTCACGGCTGCGTTCGGCATTTGCGCAGCGCTCGTCGACGCACGCGCGAACGGCCGCGGGCGGCGCCTCGATGTGTCGATGCTCGAAGCCACGCTCGCGACCATGGGCTGGGTCGTATCGAACTACCTGAACGCAGGTGTCGAGCCCGCGCCGATGGGCAACGAGAATTTCACGGCTGCGCCCTCGGGCACGTTCCGCACCGGCGCGGGTCTCCTCAATATCGCTGCGAACGAAACGCGTCAGTTCGAAAGCCTGTGTGAAGTGATCGGACGCCCCGACCTGCCCCGCGACGAACGCTTTGCCGCGCGCCATACGCGCAAGCAGTATCGCGAAGCGCTCAAGGCGGAGATCGAAACCGCGCTCGCGGCAGACAGCGCGGCCAACTGGGAAACGCGCCTGCTCGATCGAGGCGTGCCGGTGGGCCGGGTGCTTTCGGTGCCCGAAATCCTCGCGCATCCGCATCTGGCCGAACGGCGCTTCATACGCGAGTTCGAGGCGGCCCAGGGCGAAGCGGCACAGCGCGTAACGCGCGCGGGCCTACGGCTCGCCGATGCCGACGCCGCAGCCGCCTCGCCCGCACCGACGCTTGGCGCGCACACGCGCGAAATGCTTGCACAACTCGGCTACGAGGCCGCCCAAATCGACGCCCTGCACCACGACGGAGTGATCTGAACCATGTCGACGACGAACACCACCCCGCCCAATCTCGCGGCGCTCTGTGCCGACTACTGGAGCACCTCGATCACCGACATCCATCCGGGCTCGATCAAGGTGCGCGGCTATCCGATTCAGGAACTGATCGGCAACGTGAGCTTCCCGCAGATGATCTGGCTGATGCTGCGCGGCGAGTTGCCCGGCGACGAAGAGGCCACGTTGCTCGAAGCCGCGCTCGTGGCCTCGGTCGATCACGGGCCGCATGCGCCTTCGATCGCGATCTCGCGCATGGCCACGAGCTGCGGCTTGCCGATCAACGGCGCCATGGCCTCGGCGCTCAACGCGCTTGACGACGTGCACGGCGGCGCAGGCCAGCAGGCCGTCGAGCTCTATGCCGACATCGCCGCGCGTATCGTGGCGGGCAGTCCGTTTGACGCAGCGGTCGAAGCCGGCGTCGATGAGTTCATCGCCGCTCATGGCAAATATCTGCCGGGCTTCGGCCATCGCTTTCATCCCGTCGATCCGCGTGCGGGGCGGCTGCTCGCGCTCGTCGATGCGCGCGTGGCGTCCGGCACGATCAAGGGCCGCTACGCGGCGATTGCGCGCGGCATCGAAGCCTTGCTGAAAAAGCGCAAGGACCGGCCCGTGCCGATGAATATCGACGGCGTTACGGCGGTGATTTACGCGGAGCTCGGGTTCGCCCCGGAGCTGGCGCGCGGCGTATTCTGCCTCTCGCGCGCAGTGGGCATTCTCGCGCATGCGTGGGAACAACGCGGACGCGGCGAGCGTAACAAGGGACCCATGCCGCGTCAGATTCCCTATGCCTATACGGGTGCGCCGGAGCGGCATCTGGAGCAGTCCTGATCAACGCCCCGCGAACGAGACTGCACGCCAACGGCGCTCACGCGCGCAGTGCTTCCGATTGCCGGACGCGGACTCAAGCGTCCTCGCGTGCGCGCGCCGCGTGCGCACGCTGGGCGGCGCGCAGCGCGCGCGAGTCGCCGCCGAGCGCGTCGGTAGCGCGTATCGCGCAATCGAACAGCGCATTGAGATGACGCTCGACGAAGGCCCCGTCGATGCGTGAACTCGGTCCGGCGAGCGTGAGCACGCCACGCAACGTATCGTGAACGCCGAACACGGGCACGGAAACGCCCGCGGTCTCACGGTCGCGCTCACCGATCGAGATGCAGAAGAAGTCGTGGCGAATGCTCTCGAACGGCTCACCCGGCTCGCCGCCGAACGCGAGCAACGCGCGACCGCCCGAGCCGCTTTCGAGCGGCAGTACGTCTCCCTCGCGCACGTGGTGGCGCACCACATGGTGTGAATCGACGCGATGCAGGCACACCCGCACAGCATTGTCGCGCACATAGAACGACACGCTCTCCCCACTCGCGGCGGCCAGCTCGCGCATGAGCGGCAGCAGAATATCGCCCATGTTGAGGCTACGCTGATAGAGCGCGCCCAACGCGAACGTGGCAGGACCGAGCTGATAACGTCCGTCGTCCAGGCGCAGCAGCAGGCGGTGTTGAATCAGCGCGCCGGCCAGACGTAGCAGCGTGCTTTTATAAAGCCCTGTGCGCCCCGCGAGTTCGGCGAGCGTGAGCGCACTATCTCCGGGGCGAAACGCGAACAGGATGGCACACGCGCGGTCGATGACAGCGACGCCTTCTTCTTTCTTGACCGTACCAGCCGGGTCTTGCGCAGGCATGAATGGAACAGTGGGGATGGGAAACGCATTCGATTTTACGCGACTTGCTGCTACCCGGGGGCGGCTCTCCCCCTCGTCTTCACCGCGCTCGCGCGATGCACGCGAGCGGGCCGGCGTCCGTCACTTCACCCGCGCCACCGAATCGCGCAACGTCACGCTTACCGGGAAGGTGCGTTCGATCGGCCACTGCGTGCCGTAGCACTGGTTGATGAGCCAGCGCACCGCGTTGCGCGTGAGTTCAGCGGTGGGAATGTGCACCGAGGTCAGCGCGGGCGCCATGTAGGCTGCTGAATAATCGTCGTCGTAGCCGATTACGGAGACGTCGTGGGGCACGCGCAAGCCAGCCTGCTGCAGGCGCGCGAGCGCACTCATGGCCATCGTGTCGTTCGCGCAGAAGAGGCCAGTGAAGCGGTGTTTGCGCTCGAGGAGCGTCCCGGCCGCCACATAGCCGCCTTCGGGCGAGAAGTCCGACACGATATGCGGCACGGTTCTGCGCTCGATGCCGTGGCGCGCCAGCTCGGCGAAAAAGCCGTGCAGACGCGCCGCATTGTCCGACGACGTGGACGGGCCGCCGATGACCGCAAGCTCGCGATGGCCGTGTTCGATGAGCGTGCGGGCAGCCATCTCGCCGCCGTGAAAGTGATCGGCGCAGAACGATGCTTCGGGTAACTGATCGAATGCGCGATTGAGGAAAGCCATACGCGGGTGCATGGCATGCAGCATCTGCAGGTCGTCGTCGTACAGATCGTGGCTGATGACCACCACGCCGTCGCAATCCCGCCCGATCAGGAAGCGTACGGCCTCGATCGCCTGCTCGCGCGGCGACGCTTCGCCACAACCCGTGGCCACCACTACGTGGCGACGCACGGCGCGCAGTTGCGTATCGGTTTCCTTCAGGATGGTGCCGTAGTACGAGCCGAAAAACGTCGGGACGAAAATGCCGATGATGCCGAGCGACTTCGTGGCCATCGCCCGGCCGATGGACGAAGGCCGGAAATTGAGTTGCTCGATCGCGGCCTGCACGCGCGCGGCGGCTTCCGCCGACACCGGACCGTTGCCCGATATCGCCCGCGAAGCCGTCGAAAGGCCCACGCCAGCCAGCGCCGCCACGTCTTTCAGGGTCGCCACGTTCCTGGTCTCTCTCTTTTTGTCGGTAATGTCCATCAAATCCGTGCGCCGGTTTCTTCGTCAAACAGCGAAACATGCGCACCGTCGATGGAGAACGGCACTGCCGCCCCACCTGCGAGTGGCGCCTTGTCCTGATCGATCGACGCGATCTGCCCGCCCTGATGCTCGATCCACAGTACCCGATGATTGCCCATGGGCTCCACGAGCGTCAAGCGCCCTTCCCACGCGGCCTCGTGCGGGCGCACCGCACCACCCGCCCGTACGTCCTCGGGTCGCACGCCCAACACGCAGGCGCGCGTGGGATCGGGTGTGCCCTTGAACGCGTAGGCCGAAACATCCACGTCGAGCCCCTGCCCGCGAAAGCGCAGCCGGCCTTCGTCGGCTTCGAGCCTGCCACGCAGCAGGTTCATCGGCGGCGCGCCCAGGAAGGTCGCGACGAACAGGTTCTCAGGGCGCGCATAGACTTCGGCTGGCGTGCCGAACTGCTGGATCGCCCCGCCCTTCATCACCGCCATGCGCGTGGCGAGCGTCATCGCCTCGACCTGATCATGCGTCACGTAGATCATCGTCGCGCCGAGTTGCTGGTGCAACTGCTTCAGTTCGCGGCGCAACTCGGTGCGCAACTTGGCGTCGAGGTTCGAGAGCGGCTCGTCGAACAGGAACACGTCGGCCTCACGCACGAGCGCGCGCCCAATTGCCACGCGCTGGCGCTGGCCGCCCGAGAGCTGCGCCGGCTTGCGCGCAAGCAGCGGCCCGAGCTGCAGCATGTCGGCGGCGCGCTTCACGCGGCGGTCGATCTCCGCTTTTGGCGTGCCGTTGATACGGAGTGCGAACGAGAGATTGCGCTCCACGTTCATGGTCGGGTAGAGCGCATACGACTGGAACACGAGCGCCACGCCCCGATCCTTCGGGTCGGCCCATGTCATGTCTGCCCCGCCGATCTCGATGCTGCCATCGGTCACGTCGACGAGGCCCGCGATGCTGTGCAGCAACGTGGACTTGCCGCAGCCCGATGGCCCGAGCAGCACGACGAACTCGCCAGCGCGCACGTCGAGATCGAGTTCGTCGATCACCGTGTTCGCGCCGAGGTCGATGCGCAGATTGCGTACGGAAACGTTCGTGAGATTGCCCATGCCCTGCTCCTAGCCTTTCACCGCGCCCGAGGCGATGCCGCGCACGAACCAGCGCCCGGAAATGAAATAGATCGCGAGCGGCACGGCCGACGTGAGGATCGTCGCCGCCATATTGACGTTGTAGATACGCTCGCCGGTCGTCGTGTTGATGATGTTGTTCAGTTGCACCGTCATCGGCAGATTCTTCGTGCCCGCGAACACGAGGCCGAGAATGTAGTCGTTCCAGATGCCGGTGACCTGCATGATGATCGCCACGACGATGATCGGCACCGACATGGGCAGCATGAGCTGCAGGAAAATGCGCCAGAACCCGCCGCCGTCGATGCGCGCGGCCTTGAACAGCTCCTGCGGCAAGGACGCATAGTAGTTGCGGAACAGGAGCGTCATGACCGGCATGCCGAAGATCGTGTGAATCAGCACGATGCCCGGCAGCGAGCTGAAGAGATGCACGAAGGCCAGCACGCGCACGAGCGGGTACACCATCACCTGCACGGGAATGAAGGCGCCCGCGAGCAGGATGCCGAACAGCACGCCCGCGCCGCGCGGCCGCCAGAACGACAGCGCGTAGCCGTTTATCGCGCCCACTGCGATCGAAAGCACCGTGCTCGGTACGACGATGCGCACCGAATTCCAGAAGCCCACGCGAATGCCGTCGCAGTCGAGCCCCGTGCACGCGGAGGACCACGCATCGCGCCACGGCGCGAGCGTGAAATGCACCGGCAGTGCGAGCAGGTGACCGAGACGGATCTCGGTCATCGGCTTCACCGAGGTTACAAGCATCACGTACAGCGGCAGCAGAAAAAAGAGCGCCGCGGTCAACAGAAACGCGTAGACGCCGAGCCGCGCGGGCGTGAAATGCTTGCGGGGCTTGCGCCGTGAATGCGTCGCACGCGCTCGAGCGGGTGCGGGGCGCAGCGAGTCGGCTACAGGCGTGCTCATGCGCGGTCTCCTTTGAGCGCGGCGCGGCTGCGCGCGTAGAAGAACGGCGCAAGGATCGCGAGGACGGTGGCGAGCAGCACGATCGATGCGGCCGAAGCGAGCCCGATGTTCGCGCGATTGAACAGGTAATCCATGATGAATTTGGCGGGCACCTCGCTCGCGGTGCCGGGGCCGCCCTGGGTCATCGCGACCACGGCGTCGTAGAGTTTCACCACCATCACGAAGAGCAGCACGAACGCGGTGGAGAGCGAGGTTTTGAGCATCGGCACGACGATGCTCGCGTACACGCGCCAGCGCGGGATGCCGTCGAGGCGCGCGGCCTTCCAGATCTCGTCGTCGATGCCGCGCAGCCCCGCGAGCATGAGCGCCATGACGAGGCCCGAGGCCTGCCAAACCGTAGCGATCACGAGCGTGTAGATCGCGAAGCGCTGCGTGACGATCCAGTCGAAGCGCGCATGCTCGAAGCCCATCTGCTGCAACACGGCCTGCACGCCGAGTTCAGGATTGAGGATCCACTGCCACACCAGACCCGTTGCGACGAACGACATCGCATAGGGATAGAGAAACACAGTGCGCAGCGCGCCTTCCGCGACGACGCGCTGATCGATGAAGATCGCGAGCAGAAGCCCGATCACGAGGCACGCCACGATGAAGCACGCGCCATAGATCACGAGATTCTGCAGCGACAGGATCCAGCGGTCGTTCTGGAAGAGCCGCACATACTGCGTCACGCCCGCGAACGTGTTGGTCGGCAGCGAGCGCGAGAAGCTGAGCGAGACGCGCGCTGTAAACAACATCGTGCCCAGATAGGCGAACAGGACCGTCGCCGCCATGGGCGCGAGCGCGATCCAGGCGGCGAGCGAGAGCCGTCGGCGCACGGGGCGAACGCTACGCGCTTGCCCCGCTTGACGTTTGGCTGGATGCAGCTTGGCGGCGTACATGATTGCGCTCAGCTCTTGATTGCGGAGGCGAAGGCCTTCTGCGCGTCTTCCGCCGACTGATTCTTGTTCCAGAAGTTCGTGATGACATCCTGGAGCGCGCCCTGGACATCAGGCGGAATCAGCATTTCCGGATTCGGCAGTTGCCGCGACTTGTCCTTCATGATCGCCATGCCTTCCTTCGCGCAGATGTCGAAGCCCGAGGTGTCCACGTCCGGGCGGATCGGGATCGAGCCCTTGCGCTGGTTGAACGCGGCCTGCGGTCCCGGCGATGTCATGACCGTCGCCAGCAGTTGCTGCGCCTTGACCTGCTCGGCGTTGTCGGTCTTCGGAAACACGAACACGTCACCCGCGATCATGTACGGCGAATTCTTGAAACCCGGGAAGCATCCGAAGTCCTTGCCCGCCACCTGGTTCGCCGCCGAGAACTCGCCCTTGGCCCAGTCGCCCATGATCTGCATGCCCGCCTTGCCGGAAATGACGAGCGCGGTGGCGTCGTTCCAGTTGCGGCCCGGCGAGCCCGGATCCACATAATTATGCAACCGCTTGAAGGTCGTGAGCACGTTGCGGAACGCGGGCGAATTCACTGCGTTCGCGTCGCGGTCGCGATAGACCTTCAGGTAGAGATCGCGGTCCATGTCGGCAAAAATGGCGTCGAACGTGATCTTCTCCTGCCAGGCCTGGCCGCCCAGCGCGAGCGGAATCAGGCCAGCCGCCTTGAGCTTGTCGAGATCGGCAAAGAGTTCGTCGAAATTCTGCGGTTCGCCCTTGATGCCGGCCTTCGCAAAAG
The DNA here is from genome assembly GCF_009789655.1 of Paraburkholderia acidiphila. Taxonomy (GTDB): domain Bacteria; phylum Pseudomonadota; class Gammaproteobacteria; order Burkholderiales; family Burkholderiaceae; genus Paraburkholderia; species Paraburkholderia acidiphila. The sequence continues at coordinate 1,537,054 of NZ_CP046909.1, read as the reverse complement.
CGGGCTTCGAATAGAAGAACCAGTCCTGCATGTGGATGTTCACGGGCGTTGCGTAGTAATGCCCGTTGATCCGGATCGCGTTGACGATCGATTCGGGGAAAATCGCGCCCCAGTTCTCCTTCGTCGCAACCGCATCGACATTATTCAGGAGTCCCTGGTCGATGAGATCGTGAAACTGCTTGGACGTGTTGAACTGCGCGGCGGTGGGCGGATCGCCGCCCACGATGCGGTTGATTGCCGTTGCACGCGCCTGGTCCGCACCGGCGATCGCGTTGTCCACCCACTTGCCACCCGCCTGATCGTAGGCAAGCGCGAACTGCTTGATCGCGGCCGACTCGCCGCCCGACGTCCACCAGTGAATCACGTTGGCCTTGAGCGGCTCCGCGGCGTTGGCCGCGAGCGCGCCGGCCAGCGCGAGAGCGGCCACGATGCCGCGCAGAACGGGTGCGTTATGCTTCATTGCGTCTCCTGTCGATCCGGAGCGGGCGCGCCGCGCCTCTACCGGTTCCCCGCAGGGCTCCGGTTGCTCCGGGTTGGTCTGCAAAAGCTTATGGTTGGAAGTTTCGCGGCCACGGCGCGTGTTGCGGCATGCCCGAGCGTCGCATGCCATGCCGTGGTTGTCACGCTAGTTATTGCCCTTGCCCGGGAACCCTGTCAAACACCCTGGAGCGTGTTTCAAGCACCTTCGAGCGCGCGCCGCTGCGCGATGAAATGCGCAATGAGTTCCGCACTGCGCTTGGGCGTGCGAACCTGCGTGTCGTAATCGACATGCACGACGCCAAAGCGCCGCTCATAGCCGAACGCCCATTCGAAGTTGTCGAGCAGCGACCACACGAAGTAGCCGCGCACGTCCACGCCGGCCTTGATCGCGGCGTCCACGGCGGCCAGGTGGCGCTTGAGGAACGAGATGCGCTGCGTGTCGTTCACTTCGCCGCCGCTCACGCGGTCGTCCGAAGCCATGCCGTTCTCGGTGATATAGATGGGCGGCAGGTTCTCGTAGTTGCGCCCGAAACCGATCAGCAGGTCGCGCAGACCGTCGGGATGGACTTCCCACCCCATCTGCGTACGCTCGACGTCCTTCAGCGGCACTTCGACAAACCCGTGCGCCCCATCGCTCTTCACGTTGGTGCGGAAATAGTAGTTGATGCCGAGGAAGTCGAGCGGCGCCGAGATCGTCTTCATGTCGCCTTCGAGCACGAGCGGCTCGGTGCCCGGCCACAACTCCCACAGCTCTTCGGGATACGCACCCTTGAGCAGCGGATCGAGAATCCACGCGTTGTGCTGCACTTCGAAGCGGCGCGCGGCGCGCACATCTTCCGGCGACGACGAATCGGGCGTGCCGCGCCCCACGTTCGCGACGATCCCCTTGGTCGAGCCCGGATCGTTCGCGCGCAACACGCTGGTGGCGAGGCCGTGGCCGAGCAGCAGATGATGCATGGCCTGCGTGGCGTAGCGGCCGTTGGCCAGGCCCGGCGCATGATGGCCGTTGCCGTAGCCGAGGTAAGCCGAGCACCACGGCTCGTTGAGCGTCATCCAGGCGTCGACGAGGCCGGAGAGTTCGCGGCTCATGAGGTCCGCGTAGTCGGCGAAGCGGTACGCGGTGTCGCGGTTGAGCCAGCCGCCGCGGTCTTCCAGGTGCTGCGGCAGATCCCAGTGGTAGAGCGTGGCAAAGGTGCGCACGCCCTTCTCCTTCAGGCGCTCCAGCAACCGCTTGTAAAACGCGATGCCTTTGGCATTGGGCCGCCCCGCCTCGTCCATCACGCGCGGCCACGCGATCGAAAAGCGATATGCCTCGAAATTCAGGCTTTCGAGCAGATCGAGATCGGCCTCCCAGCGGTGATAGTGGTCGCAAGCCACGGCGCCCGTGTCTCCCGCGAGCACTTTGCCCGGCGTTGCGCTAAACGTGTCCCAGATCGACGGCAGCCGGCCGTCTTCGTGGATCGCGCCTTCGATCTGATACGCAGCCGTGGCGGCGCCAAAAAGGAAGTCGCTGCGCCACAGCGCGGAGCTGGCGGGCGGAGTGAACGGATCGTCGGCAACTGCGGCGGCGGAAGGCGGCAATGCGGTGTCCTGATTCACGAAATCTCCTGCGCGGGAATCACCGGCGTATGCGTTCTGGGCAGCCGGATCAGGTTGGAGTGGAAGCGCTTCCACAGCGCTTGAAGCGCACAATAGCAGCGGCCAAATCCAACGGACAATCGGGGTTTCTCTGGACGTTTTTATGTAGCTGCTTCACATGTTTTCCGGACTACAGCGCGCTTTGGCTTGTAGCATGGCTACACGAGCCTCACGTATCCGTGCGCGACTCCAGATCGGGGCGCACCGCCGCGAGCGCTTCGTGCAGCGTTGGGAAGATGTTCGCACGCCCCACGATGGGGGTGATGCCGTGCCGATCCATGTCCGACAGCAAGTAGCGGTTCACGCGCCCGAAAATCACCTTGACGCCGCGCTCCCCGAGTTCCGAGCAAAGGTCGATTACGGCGCGCCCCGCGGAATAATCGAGATCGGTAATCGCACCCGCATCCACGACCACGCAATGTACCGGCGTCGGCGCCCGATCGATCAGCGCGCGCAGTTCGTCGACGAACAGATGGTCGTTCGCATAGAACAGGTCGGCGCCGAAGCGATAGACGATCAACCCTGGCGCCGTGAGCTGCCCTGCTTGCGCGGGTTCGGGCAGCCAGTGCCCCTCCTCGTTCGGCACGAGCACCATGGTGTGCGGCCGGTAGCTATGCCGCACGTGGCGCAGCAAAGACAGGCCGATGGCGATGAGGATACCGTTCTCCACGCCGATCACGACAACGGCGAGCGCTGTGGTCACCGCAAGCCGGAATTCGCCGGGACTTTCGCGGCGAATATCGATTAGCTGGCGAATGTTCACGAGCCCCACGGCAATCGTGAAGACGATCGCGGCCAGCACGCAGTGCGGCAGGTACTGCAGCAGGCGGCTGAAGAACAGCAAGACGACGAGCACGACGCCCGCAAACACAAGCTGCGCGAACTGGCTGCGCGCGCCGGCCTGATCGGCCATGGCGGTTTGCGTGAGGCTGCCGTTGACGACGAAAGCGCCGCTGAACGAAGCCGCCGCATTGGCCGCCGCGAGGCCGAGCAGATTGGCGTCCTCGTCGGTGCGCTCGCCGTAGCGCTCGGCAAATGCGCGGCTCGTGGCGGCGCTTTGCGCGACGATGATGACGAAGCACGACGCCGCCACCTGCAGCAGGTCGATCATCTGGAACCAGTCGACGGCGGGAAAGGCGATGCGCGGCAAGCCGCCCTGCACCGGACCGATCACGGAAATGCCGTGACCCGCGAAGTTCAGCATGGCGCTCGCGGCGATGCTCCCCACCACGGCGACGAGGGGCACGGGCCAGCGCGGCCGGACCTTCTTGAAGACCAGGATCGAAGCCACGACAACCACGGCGATGGCAAGCGTCGCCCAGTGAATCGTGCCCAGTTGCGTGACGATCTGCTTGATCTGCAGGACCGTGCGGCGTGAATTGACAGCAATGCCAAGCATGTCGCCGAGCATCGCCACCCCCACCTGCACGCCCACGCCGGTGAGAAAACCTGCGAGCACGGTGCGCGAAAGGAAGTCCGCGAGAAAACCGAGACGAAACACGCGTGCGATCAACAACAACACAGCCGTGAGCAAGGCCGTCATGCCCGCGAGCGCGACATATTCGGCGCTCGAAGGCGCAGCCATGGTCGTAAGGCGGCTCGCGAAAATCGTGGCCGTGGCGGAGTCGGCAGCGACCACGAGGTGACGCGACGCGCCAAAGAGCGCGAAAGCAACGAGCGGCAGAAAGCCCGTGTACAAACCGGTGACGGCAGGCATGCCCGCGATGCGTGCGTAGCCAAGCAGCTGCGGCACGTTCATCGAGGCAAGCTGCACACCGGCGAGCGCGTCGCGCCATGCAGACGCGCGAGAAAGCGGCCGCACGCCGCGAAAGAGTTCAAACGCCATTACGCCATCCTTTCGAAATCCGCCTCTACGGGCAGTGTTTTTTTGCTGCGGGTTCACTGGCGCAGTATGTTAGCGCGCGTGGGCGTTGCGGTACGCAATCGATTGCAACGTCGTTGCACGCGCATCAAAGAAAGAGGCCAGCCCGCAGGCTGGCCTCATGACTTATACGCTCAATCGCGTGATGCAGCGAGATGGCTAGACCCGAATCGGCGGCGGCATATAACGGCATTCGTAGCGTTTTCGGACCGTGCCGTTTTCGTCCACGCTTTCGAGGAACACGTCGAACTGCCAGAGGCGCGCCATGTGGCGCAACACTTCGTCGGTGTCGCCCGAAAGATGGCGGTTATCGCTCATGAAGTGACGCAGCGTGAGGCTGCGATCGCCGCGCGTGTTCACCGACCACACCTGGATATTCGGCTCGCGGTGATGCATGTCGTACTGACGCGAAAGCGCCTGGCGCACGTACTGATAGCCGCTGTCGTCGTGGATGGCCGAGACTTCGAGCGCGTCGCGCATGTCGTCGTCGAGCACCGAGAAGAGCCGCATTTCGCGGATCAGATGCGGCGACAGATATTGCGCCACGAAACTCTCGTCCTTGAAGTTGCGCATCGCATAGTGCAGCGCCTTGAGCCACGGACTGCCGGCCAGCTCAGGAAACCACTTGCGGTCCTCCTCCGTGGGGTTCTCGCAGATACGGCGAATGTCGCTCATCATCGAAAACCCGAGCGCATACGGATTGATGCCGCTGTAATACGGCTTCGTCACCGGCGGCTGATAGATCACGTTGCTGTGCGAATGCAGGAACTCCATCATGAAGCCGTCTTCGAGCTTGCCCTGCGCATAGAGCGTGTTGAGCAGCGTGTAATGCCAGAACGTGGCCCAGCCTTCGTTCATGACCTGGGTTTGCCGCTGCGGGTAGAAGTACTGCCCGATCTTGCGCACGATGCGGATGACTTCCCGCTCCCACGGTTCGAGCAACGGCGCGTTCTTTTCGGCGAAATACAGCAGGTTTTCCTGCGGCTCGGGCGGAAAGCGCTCGTCGGTTTCCTCCGCAACGGGCATTTGCTGCTTGGGCAGCGTGCGCCACAGCTCATTCACCTGGGACTGCAGATAAGCCTCGCGTTCCCGGCGCAGTGCCGCCTCGCGCTCGAGAGACAGCTTTTGCGGCCGCTTGTAACGATCCACGCCGTAATTCATGAGCGCGTGGCACGAGTCGAGCAACTCCTCCACGCGGTCCAGACCGAATCGCTCCTCGCATTCGGCGATGTAATTCTTCGCGTAGACGAGGTAGTCGATGATGGCGTGCGCATCTGTCCATAACCGGAACAGATAGTTGCCCTTGAAGAACGAGTTGTGCCCGTACGCGGCGTGCGCGATCACGAGCGCCTGCATCGTCATGGTGTTCTCTTCCATGAGATACGCAATGCAGGGATTGGAGTTGATGACGATCTCGTACGCGAGACCCATCTGGCCGCGGCGATAACTCTTTTCGGTGGAGAGAAAGTGCTTGCCGAACGACCAGTGACGGTAGTTCACCGGCATGCCGACGGACGCATAGGCGTCCATCATCTGCTCGGCGCTGATCAATTCGAGCTGGATGGGGTAGACGTCCAGTTCGTATTGCTCTGCAACATGCGAGATATGTGTGTCGTACTCCTCGATGAGTTCGAAGGTCCAGTCGGAGGGGCACGGCAACGGCCGTTTGTCGGCTACGTTCATTTGCACTTCCCTTTGCTGGGCGAGCCCATGCTCCTTGTGGCGAGCAGCCCCGGCGGCAGGTCCGGGCGCTTCGGCGTCTTCGCGATGATCGGGCTTGCGCTCGTCACCGTGTTCGCCATGATGCCCTTTTTCGTGGCCGCTCGTCTTGCGGCGCTCCGGCTGGTAGCCGCGCGCCTCATTGTGCAGGTGGCGTGTCGTCATGAGTGCTCCACCTGCTTTTCGAAAAGCTCCCGGAACACCGGGTAGATGTCCGCCGCGGTGTCGACTTTCTTCATCGCCAGATGCGGTTCGGTGAGTGCGAGCTGCGCGTATTCAAGCCAGAGGTTCTGCTCCTCCGGTGTCACCTGAATATACGCAAAATAGCGCACCTGAGGCAGTATGTCATCCGCGAGGATCTTGCGGCATTTGGGTGAATCGTCAGTCCAATTGTCGCCGTCGGAAGCCTGTGCGCCATAAATGTTCCAGTCGCTTGGCGAATAACGGTCCTCGATCACTTTTTTCATCAGCTCCAGCGCGCTCGACACCACCGTGCCGCCGCTTTCGGTGGAATGAAAGAAGGTGTCCTCGTCCACTTCCTCGGCGCGCGTGTGGTGGCGTATGAAGACCACCTCGATCTTTTCGTAATTGCGCTTGAGGAACAGGTACAGCAGGATGAAGAAGCGCTTGGACAGGTCCTTGCGCTGCTCGTCCATCGAGCCCGACACGTCCATCAGGCAGAACATCACGGCCTGGCTCGACGGTTGCGGCTGCTTCACGCGATTCACGTAACGCAGATCGAACGGGTCGATGAACGGAATGCGCCAGATGCGTCCGCGCAGGTGATGAATCTGCTCTTCGAGCAACGCGATTTCTTCGCGCCGGTCGGCCGGGTCGGCCTTGAGCACTTCGAGTTGCTCTTCGAGTTCGTGCAGTTCGTTCACGAGCGGTGCGCCGAGCGCGATACGCCGGCCAAGCGCGCTGCGCAGCGACCTTACGACGTCGATGTTGTTTGGCGTGCCCTCGGCGGCCCAGCCCGCGCGGATGCTCTTCCACGTAGGCACGGCCATGAGATGGGTTTTGACGAGGCGCGGCAGTTCGAGGTCGTCGAAGAAGTACTGCATGAACTCTTCGCGCGAGAGTTCGAACACGAAGTCGTCCTGACCTTCGCCCTCGTTGCTCGCCTGGCTGCCGCCTCCGCCCCCGCCGCCCTGTGGGCGCGGAATGCGGTCGCCGCGAATGTAGTCCTCGTTGCCTGGGTGGACCATTTCGCGCTTGCCGCCGGGGCCGTGCCGGAACGACGGCTCCGCAATGTCCTTGCGCGGAATGGTGATGCTCTGATTACTCTGAATATCTTTGATGCTGCGGTCACGCACCGCTTCCGAGACGGCGTGACGAATATAGTTCTTCACACGGCGCAAAAAGCGCTCGCGATTGGCAATACTCTTGTTCTTTCCGGCTAGCCTGCGGTCGATGATTTGATGAAGCACATCTAGTCTCCCGCTCCAGTTTCGAATGGGCGAGGTGCGCAGTGTTCATTGCCGCGTCTGCCATCGTGCGTGCCGCGTTCACCCGCTCATGGCCACGCCGCCTGCGCCCCGCCGGGGGTCCTTTTGCGCCGCCGCAAAACCGCGGCGGCGCACTCGGACGGTAAAGCCGCTTCGTTCACGACGACTTGCGCACCCGCAGATACCAGTCGCAGAGCAACCGGACCTGCTTCGGCGTATAGCCCTTCGCCACCATGCGATTGACGAAGTCCTCGTGCTTGCGCTGCTCTTCCGCCGATCCTTTCGCATTGAACGAGATAACCGGCAAAAGTTCTTCCGTGTTCGAAAACATTTTCTTTTCGATCACCACGCGCAACTTCTCGTAGCTGATCCACGCCGGGTTCTTGCCGGCATTGGCTGCACGCGCACGCAGCACGAAGTTCACGATCTCGTTGCGGAAGTCCTTCGGGTTGCTGATGCCCGCGGGCTTCTCGATCTTCTCGAGTTCGGCGTTCAACGCCGCGCGGTCGAAGCTCTCGCCCGTGTCGTGGTCGCGGAACTCCTGATCCTGAATCCAGAAGTCGGCGTACGTGACATAGCGGTCGAAGATGTTCTGCCCGTACTCGGAATACGACTCGAGGTAAGCAGTCTGAATCTCCTTGCCGATGAACTCCGCATAACGCGAGGCCAGCACGTCCTTCACGAACGACAGATACTTCTGCTCGGTTTCCGGCGGGAACTGCTCGCGCTCGATCTGCTGTTCGAGCACGTACATGAGGTGCACCGGATTCGCGGCCACTTCGGTCGAATCGAAGTTGAACACGCGCGAGAGGATCTTGAACGCGAAGCGCGTGGAGACCCCGTTCATGCCTTCGTCGACGCCCGCGAAATCGCGGTACTCCTGGTATGACTTCGCTTTTGGATCGGTGTCCTTGAGGTTTTCGCCGTCGTACACCTGCATCTTCGAGAAGAGGCTGGAGTTCTCCGGCTCCTGCAAGCGCGTGAGCACCGACATCTGCGCCATCATCTTGAGCGTGCCCGGTGCGCATACCGCTTCGGCCAGCGACGAATTGCGCAGCAGCTTCTCGTAGATCTTCATCTCTTCCGAGTAGCGCAGGCAGTACGGCACCTTCACCACGAAAATACGATCGAGCAGTGCTTCGTTGTTGCGGTTGTTGCGGAACGCCTTCCACTCCGACTCGTTCGAGTGCGCGAGGATGATGCCGTTGAACGGGATCGCGCCGAATCCTTCAGTACCCTTGAAGTTCCCCTCTTGTGTGGCCGTAAGCAGCGGGTGCAGCACCTTGATTGGCGCCTTGAACATTTCGACGAATTCGAGCAAGCCCTGATTCGCGAGACACAGACCACCGGAGTAGCTGTACGCGTCCGCGTCGTCCTGTGCGTATTGCTCGAGCTTGCGGATGTCCACCTTGCCGACGAGCGACGAGATGTCCTGATTGTTCTCGTCACCAGGTTCCGTTTTCGCAATGCCGATCTGGCGCAGGATGGAGGGGAAGCGGCGCACCACGCGGAACTTGCGGATGTCGCCGTTATATTCGTGCAGGCGCTTCACCGCCCACGGGCTCAGGATGCTCCGCAGGTAACGGCGAGGTATGCCGTATTGCTCTTCGAGTATCGGACCGTCTTCGTCGTAGTCGAAAAGCCCTAGTGGAGATTCGTTCACGGGCGAGCCCTTGATCGAATAGAACGGCACGCGCTCCATGAACTGCTTCAGACGCTCGGCGATGGAGGACTTGCCGCCGCCCACCGGTCCGAGCAGATAGAGAATCTGCTTCTTCTCTTCGAGTCCTTGCGCCGCATGGCGGAAGTACGCGACGACCTGCTCGATCACGTCTTCCATGCCATAGAACTCGCGGAATGCGGGATACACCTTGATGACCTTGTTCGCAAAGATGCGCGACAGGCGCGGATCGTTGCGGGTGTCGATCTGTTCGGGTTCGCCGATTGCCGTCAGCATGCGTTCGCCAGCCGTGGCGTACGCATTGGGATCTTCCTTGCAGAGCGCGAGATACTCCTCGAGCGAGAACTCCTCCTCTCGCGTTTTTTCGAAGCGGGTCGCGAAGCTGCTGTAGATATCCATGCTACCTCCTCGCCGAGATCTGCGACCGATGTCGTGCGCGGCGCGCTATTCGGAAACGACATCGCTCAAATTCATCCTAAACCCTTTTGAAATTTTTCGCACCGTTAAATCGCGCCGGATGTGCCCTCGAAAGCTAAGCATTTTTGAGCGCTTGGAGGGCGTGAGACAACGACTTACAATGATCTTCCCCACTAGTGCAAATTTCAGACCGGGGTCACGCTCCCTCTCAAACGCTGTGCCCGCGTATTGCCCGAATCTTTCGGGCCGAGCAGTCGCAGCAACAAGTCCTTTACCAGACATTAGACCGGTTTTCGCCTTGTCGTCCGGCCTGTTCGACGCTCCGGCATACGCAGCGCCTCTTCATCAAACGCACCAGTGCAGTGCCGGTGCACACCCACTCGTTACGATTTGTTCGCGTGCGCACATGGCGCGCTCGTATGGCGCACTGCCACGGCGTTGTTGTGAGCACGCGTCAATGCAATTTTTTTCCCGTTTTACGCGTCGATTTCTCCAACGTCGGTGACCTGCCGCGCATTCTTGTACGTATGCGAGCCGACGTTGACAGGCCCTCCTGGCAGTAGTGCTTTTCCCCCTGCAATCGAACGACGCGCACGCGCGCGACGAAGATGACGCGCGTGACAGGTTGCCAGGTGTACACCCATGAGACGCGCCATGCTCACAAAAAAATAAAGCCGCCGCGCAATGCGCGCGGCGGCTGTTCATTTGAGCCAATGTGACAGGTACGATTGTTACATCGAGCGCACCTGCGCAATCTAGACAAATTCGACTTCGACTTCCCCTAATCCGTCGATGTGGCCGTGCAGGAGACCGGGCTTGTCGATGCGATGCGCACCGACATAGGTGCCCGTCGTAATGGTCCATTCGGGCTCGATCGTGATGCCCATTGCAGCGCAATGATTGACGAACCAGACGAGCAGTTCGCGCGGATCGCCCGCGGGGTTGCCTGGCGCCTCCGGCACGAGCGAGGCGCCGTCGAACGTCAATTCGAGCTCCGGGGCGACGAAATCGAGCGCGCGGGCCAGTGCGGAGTACGGTAGCGCGTGGCCGGTCACGAGCGCGCCATTGTTCTGCGCATCGGCGAGCTGGGCGAGCGGCGCGACGTTGGGCCACTGCGCGAAACGGCTATCGACAATCTCGATGGCCGGGAGGATCTGGCCCACGCGCGCCAGCACCTCGTCGCGCGCATAGGCTTCGGCGCGCGGAACGATCGGTTCCGAAAAACGAAACGCGATCTCCAGTTCCACGAGCACGCGGAAAAAGTGCCTCCGCTCGAAGCGCGCCGGCGAGGCGTGCACAAGCGGCGCCGGGATCGGTGCGCCGGAAGCGGGGCCGCCCGGTGCGCGCGCCCCCACCTTCCAGCCGCCCGTGGTCGTTTCGAGCCCGGCGAGCACCGCCTGCTGGATCGCGTATGCAGTGGCCGCGTCCGGCGGCACGCGCTCGGGCTCCAGGGTTTCGATCAGATGATGATGCCGGCGCGCATTCACGAGGCGTTGCGCGAGATCGTCATGCGTCATGTCGGGTTCCTTGTTTGTGCTGTCATGCGGCACCGGCGCTCGATGCCGGCGCGATCCGTGCTGCGTGGCGCTGTGCGCCCTCCCTTGCCCTGCGGCGCGGGTACCTTGCCTTGCGGCGCCACCCCGCGCGGTCCGCGCGTGCACATGGGCGCGGGCTGAATCCAGCACGACGCCATGCCGCTCGCGGGCACCGCAGGGCGCCGCAGTGTAGCGCGCCGACCGGGCCGCGCAGATGACACGGCTGACAATGTACCGTAACGGCGCCCGTATGGTGCATGGCGGGGCCGCAAAGCGGGATCAAAGGTGAAAAAGCCGCTGCGACGCAGCGGCTGGTTCTCAAACATAGGGAGGGCCTGCGTTCCTGACAAATGTCGCTTCAGAAGGTCTCCCAGTCGCCGTTCGAACCGGCGCCCGCTGCCACCGCGCCCACGGGAGCGCTCGGAGCGGCAACGGGCCGCGCGGCCGGCTGGGCGGCGGCGGGAGCGCGACGCGGCGTGCGCTTCGCCGCAGCGGCAGAGGCGCCGCTGGCCTTTGCCGGGTGCGAAACGGAACGGGAGACGGAAGCCGCCCGTGCGGCTGCCCGCGTCGTCTGTACCGGTGCTGCGCCGAGCGCTGCGTCGTCGAGGCTGAACACCGCGACGGCCTCGCGCAGGCGTCCCGCCTGGTCCTCGAGCGACTGCGCCGCGGCCGCCGCCTCCTCGACAAGTGCCGCATTTTGCTGCGTTACCTCGTCCATCTGCGTGACCGCGCGCGCGACCTGGTCGATGCCGCCCGACTGCTCCTGGGAAGCCGCCGCGATCTCGCCCATGATGTCGGTCACGCGCTGCACCGCGGCGATGATCTCGGTCATCGTGCGCCCTGCTTCGTCGACGAGCGCCGAGCCCGCCTGCACGCGCTCGACCGAAGTGTCGATGAGCCCCTTGATCTCCTTGGCCGCCGCCGACGAGCGCTGAGCCAGGCTGCGCACCTCGCCCGCCACCACGGCGAAGCCGCGCCCCTCCTCGCCCGCGCGCGCCGCTTCGACGGCCGCGTTGAGCGCGAGAATATTGGTCTGGAACGCGATGCCCTCGATGATCGTGATGATGTCGGCGATCTTCGCGGAGCTGTCGTTGATGTCGCCCATCGTGCCGACCACCTGATTGACGACCGAACTGCCCTTGTTGGCGATTTCCGAGGCATTGGCGGCGAGCGCGCTGGCCTGGCGCGCGTTGTCGGCGTTCTGCTTCACGGTGCCGGTGAGCTGCTCCATGCTCGAGGCGGTCTCCTGCAGCGCCGAGGCCTGCTCTTCGGTGCGCGACGAAAGGTCGAGATTGCCCGCGGCAATCTCGCGCGTGGCTGTGGCGATCGATTCGGTGCCCGAGCGGACCGAACGCACCGTTTCGGTGAGGCTGCGCTGCATCTGCGCGACGCCGCCGAGCAGTTCGCCCATCTCGTCGTTGCGGCGCACGACCACGGGCCGGCGAAGGTCGCCCGCGGCGATCGCATGGAATGCGCCGAGCGCCTCGCCAAGCGGCTCGGCAATGGCGCGGCGCAGGGAGAAGAACGAAAAGGCGGCCGCGCCGATGCCCACCAGCAGCGCCGCAATGCACGCGATGCGCAGTTGCGAGAACGCGGCCTGGGCGTCGTCGAAACCCTTTTGCGCCTGCGTCATCTGGAACTTGTCGAGCACGGCGTCGGCCTTCGAGAGCCCGTCATAGGCTTCCTTGAGCGCCTTGGCGCCCGCCGTGACCTTCGCCTGGTCGCCCGACTGCACGGTGCTCGAGAACTGGTCCGCAATCTGGTGCAGCGCCTCGCGCCGGGCTGCCACGTCCTGAGCGAGCCGCGCTTCCTCGCCGTCGCGCGGCAAGGCCATGTACTTTTTCCAGTAGTCGTCCGATACGCCACGCAGCATGCGCGCACGCTCGATCGTCGCGGCGGCGTCCGGCGTACCCAGTTCGAAGGCGGCCCGGTCGAGTGCGAGCCGCTCGCGCGCCGCATAGATTTCAGCCAGGTTGACCGCGTGCGAACTGGGCATCTGGTCGGTGAAGGTCTCGCGATACGCGTCGTTCGAACGCGTGAGACCGAGCAATCCGACCGCGCTGATCACGACGATCAACGTTGCCAGAAAGCCCATTGTGATGCCGATGCGCGCCTTGATACTGATGCCCTTGCCCATGTCTCCCCCAACGCGTGTTGTGTGGTCGGGCCTGGCGCCCGAGATAGAGTTGCGCTTCTAACACGCGTTTACGGCACGGGCTTTCTTGGTCTTGAAATATGTATATGGTATGAAGTATTAGGGGAAACCATTCATGAGCTGCGCGAATAGCCGGCGCTTCGGCCGGCTATGTCCGCAAGACGTGCGAATTGGCTCAACCCGCGAGTTCGGCGAGCGTCGGGATGGAAGGTTGCGCGCCCGCGCGGGTGACGGAAACCGACGCCGCGCGCAGTGCGAATGCAATGGCTTCGAGCGCAGGCGCGCCCGTGGCGAGACGCCCGGCCAATGCGCCGATGAAGGTGTCGCCGGCCGCCGTCGTGTCTACGGCCTCGACGCGCGGCGCGGGCAGATGGGCTGGCGCGGCGCCCTCCAGCAGCGCACATACGCCCTGCGCGCCGAGCGTCACCAGGACGTTGCGCGCGCCTGCCTCGCGCAGGGCCAACGCCGCGCGCGCGGCCGCTTCGGGCGTGCTCGCGGGCAGGCCGGTAAGCGCCGCGGCCTCCAGTTCGTTCGGCACGAGGTAGTCGATGAGCGCGAGCCACTGCGCGGGCAGCGGCCCCGTCGCGGGCGCCGGATTGAGGATGGTGATCTTGCCGAGCCGCCGTGCGGCGGCAAGCGCGGCCGCCACCGCGTCCGGGGGCGTTTCGAGCTGGCAGACCACGACGTCGGCCCGCGCGAGCACGGCCTCGTTGCGCGCGATCGTCTCGGGCGTGACTTCGCCGTTGCTGCCCGCCACGATGACGATGGCGTTCTGGCTCGCGTCGTCGACGATAATCAGCGCCACGCCAGTCGGTGCGCCCGGCGACGTTTCGAGGGCGCCGCAGTCGATCCCCTCTGCCACGAGGCCTGCGCGCAAGACTTCGCCATTGCTGTCGGCGCCGACCCGGCCGACCATGGCCACATGGGCACCGAGGCGCGCCGCGGCCACCGCCTGATTGCCGCCCTTGCCGCCCGCCACCTGCGCAAACGCACTCCCCGCGAGCGTCTCGCCCGGAGCCGGCAGGCGCGGCGCACGCGCGACGAGATCCATATTGAGGCTGCCGACCACGGCCACGCGAGCGCGCGCGTCGGTCGGCTTTGCTGCGTCAGTCGTCACGATGCCTCCTGGATGGTGGCCGGCGCGCCTTGGGTGCGGCTGCCTGGCCTCAGGCCGCGAGCGGCGCGTATTCCGCCGCGCCGACCCAGGGCCCCGTCGATTCGCGTGCAAAGAGCGTAGGCGGCATCACGCGGCGGCGCGCCGTCGCACCTTCCTCGCGCGAGTTCGCAATGCGCTCGATCAGCGTGAGCGCCGCCATGTCGCCGAGCGCGCGCGCCGGCTGCCCGACGGTCGAGAGCGCGGGCCACGTGAAATTGCCAAGCTCGATATCGTCGAAGCCGATGATCGAACAGTCGCCCGGCACACGCAAGCCGCGCTCGGCGGCCGCGCGCAAGGCGCCGATGCCCATCATGTCGTTGCCGGCGAAGATCGCCGTCGGCCGCACGCTGTCGAACAGCTGCGCCGCCGCGCGGTAGCCGCCCGCACCGGAAAAGTCGGCTTCGACGATCGCACCCGGCGCGATCTCCACGCCGCGCTCCGACATGGCGCGCAGGAAGCCGTGCATGCGCATCGCGCTCACCGCGGTCGTGACCGGCCCGGTGATGCAGCCGATGCGCGAGTGCCCGAGTTCGAGCAGATGGCGCGTGGCGAGCCAGGCGCCGCGCTCGTGGTCGATCTGCACGAGATCGGCGTCGAGCCCCTCGATGTTGCGGTCGATGACGACGATCGGCTCGCGCGCGTCGGCGAGCGTCGAAGCCAGCACGGCGTCGTCACCGGCCGAGGCGACGATGAGGCCGTCGATGCGCTTTTCCTGCAGCACGCGCAGATAGCTGCGCTGCTTTGCCGGGTCGTCGTCGGAGTTGCAGAAGAACACGCAGTAGCCCTTGCGCGCGCAGGCATCCTCGACCCCGCGCGCCAGCTCCGCGAAATACGGGTTCGTGCCGTTGGGCACGAGCAGCCCCACGGTCGCCGTCGCGCGCGCCTTGAGCGAGCGCGCCACCGCCGACGGCACGTAGTTCAGGTCGCGGATCGCGCGCTCGACCTTGGCCCGCACATCCGCCGACACCGGACGCGAATTGTTCACCACATGCGACACCGTCGTGAAAGACACCCCCGCCACGGCGGCCACATCCTTGATCGTCGCCATCTTTATGTTGCTCCTGCTTTTTTGCTGCCTGTTGCTGCCGGCTCTCTGCGCGCCCGTTGTTGGTATGGTCTGGCTACGCTTGCCCGGTCATTTCCGCCGGCCCGCGCTGCGTTGCGGACCGCGCCCTCGAAGAAATTGTTATGTCCTGTTGCTTCTACGACTTCGCCTGCTGCGGTACGTGTCGAGCACGACCGCCACGACGATCACCGCGCCGGTGATGATGCGCTTGGTGGGCTCGTTCGCACCGATCTGCGCGAGCCCCGCGGCCAGCACCGAAATGATCAGCACGCCGAAGAACGTGCTGATGACCGAGCCGCGTCCGCCCATCAGGCTCGTGCCGCCGATCACCACGGCCGCGATCACCTGCAGTTCCAGCCCGACACCCGCGTTCGGATCGGCGGCTTCGAGGCGCGAGATCTGAAAGAGCGCCGCGAGGCCCGAAAGCGCGCCCATCAGCGCGAACACGATCACCTTGTACGGCCGCGGATCGACGCCCGCGAGGCGCACCGCTTCCTCGTTGGTACCGATACCAATCAGATAGCGTCCGAACACCGTGCGCGTAAGCGTCAACTGCGCGATCACCATCACCGCCACCGCGATCAGGAACGCCGGCGAAATGCCGAAGGCGATCGGGTTCGAGAGAAAGTCGAACGCGTCGCCGATATACGCCGTGCGCGAATTCGTCATCTGGTACGCCAGCCCGCGCGCCGCCTCGAGCACGCCGAGCGAGACGATGAACGACGGGATGCGCCAGCCCACCGTGACCGCGCCCGTAAGCGTGCCCGTGGCCGCCGCGGCGACGAGACCGAGCAGCGCCGCCGGCAGCGCGCCCCACCCCCACTTGAGCGACGCCACGCTCACCACCGAAGCACCGAGCGCGAGCACCGAGCCCACCGAAAGATCGATGCCCGCGATGATCAGCACGAAGGTCATGCCCACGGCCATCACGACGAGATCCGGAATCTGGTTCGCGATCGTGCTGAACGTATCGTACGTGAGGAAGTGCGAACTCAACAGCGAGAACAACACGACCATCGCGATCAGTGCGAGCGCAAGGCCCAGGTAGTTCGAGAAGCCAAAGCGCGTCCCCACGGGTTTGCCGCTCGCCTGCACCGCATGCGGTGCGGGCTCCGGTGCAGCGGCCGGCGCGATTTTGGCCGAACTGGTTCGCCCAACGCTGTCGTCACCCTGAGGCGACGGTTGCCCGCGCAACGGATCGTTCGTCATGAAGCGCTCCCCCGTGGGTCATCGTTTCGTTCCTGCAGCTTTTGCGTGGCTACGTGCCCCGGCAGGCTCGCGACGTCAGGCAGATCGCACGCGTCGGCAACGAGCGCATCCTCGGCGCGCAGTCCCGCGAAGGCGGCGGCCAGCAACTTGTCCTGACTCCACTCATCGCGACCGTAGATCGCCGTCATCCTCCCCGCCGACATCACGCCGATGCGGTCGCAGATCAGCATCAGCTCGCGCAGGTCGCTCGACACCACCACGAGCGCCCGGCCTTCGCGCGCGAGCGCGCCCATCAGCGCGTAGATGTCGAACTTCGCGCCGACGTCGATCCCGCGCGTGGGTTCGTCGAACAGCACGACGCGCATCGCCTGCGTGATGTCGCGCGCGAGCCAGCGGCCGATCACGACCTTCTGCTGGTTGCCGCCCGACAGCTCGCCCACCGGCTGCGCGGGCCCGGACGTGCGGATGCGCAGTGCGTCGATCTGCGTGCGCGCGAGCGTGTTCTCGCGCGCCGCGTCCACGACGCCGTAGCGCGACACCGCGCCGACGTTGCCAAGCGTCACGTTCGCGGCGAGCGGCTGCGGCAACAGCAGCCCTTCGCCCTTGCGGTCCTCGGTGATGAGCGCGATGCCAAGCCGTACCGCATCGGCGGGCGAGCCGATCTGCACCGGCTCGGGCGCGGCGCCCGGCGTGCTCGCCAGCGCCACCGTGCCGCGCTCCATGCGGTCGGCGCCGTAGATGAGCCGCATCAGCTCTGTTCTGCCCGCGCCGATCAGCCCGGAAACACCGAAAATCTCGCCTGCGCGCACCTCGAACGACACATCGCGTACGGCCTTCGCACGCGTGAGCCCATCGACTTTCAAAAGCGGCGCACCGATGCGCCGCTGCCCCAGATCGATGCGCTCGCCAAGCTCGCGCCCCACCATCAGCGCGACGATGCGCTCGGGCGTGAGGTTCGCCATGTCGTCCACGCGCACGAGCTTGCCGTCGCGCAGCACCGCGACGCGCTGTGCGATGCGCTCGAGCTCTTCGAGCCGGTGCGAGATGTAGACGAGCGCTACGCCCCGTGCCTTCAGCCGCGCGATCTGCTCGAACAACAGTTCGACTTCGCGAGCCGTGAGCATGGCCGTGGGCTCGTCGAGGATCAGCACCCGCATGTCGCTGCGTTTGCCACCGTCGGGATCTGCGACACCATCGGCACTGCCGATCAGGTTGCGCGCGATCTCCACGAGCTGCTGATGCCCGATGCCGAGCTCTCCCACCGGCGTGTCGGGGTCGATCGCCTCGAGCCCGACCTGCGCCATCGCGGCCCGCGCGTCCTCGCGCAGCCGTTTGCGATCGATCCAGCCGAACCGCAGCGGCCCCGACTGCGGCAGGCGGTCCAGAAAAAGATTTTCCGCGACGGTGAGCGTGGGCAGCAGGTTCAGCTCCTGCATGACCATGCGCACGCCAAGCGCCTCGGCTTCGCGGCGGCTCGCCGGCGCATACGGGCTGCCCATCAGCGTCATGCTGCCCGCGCTCGGCGCCGTGAGGCCGCTCACGATCTTCGAGAGCGTGCTCTTGCCCGCGCCGTTTTCCCCCGTGAGCGCAAGCACTTCGCCGGCGTGCAGCGCAAGGCTGACGTCGGCGAGCACCGGCTGCTCGTAGGTCTTCCCGACGCCGGTGACCGTAAGCACGGCGGGCGCAGGTGACACTACGTCGGGGACATTTGCATCCATCACGATCCTGTAGTCGCGAGCCGCGCCGCCGGGTTCGACCGGTAGGGGGCGCCGCCCGGATACTGCGGGTCCGCACCGCCGCGGCGCGCTCCGGTCGAGCGGCATCGGACGGCGCGCCGGGCAGCGATTCGCCCCCGGCGGAAGATGGCCGCCCATGCGGCCATCCCGGTACAAATAACGGCCGTGCGGCGAGATTCTTGAGCGTTTATTGAGTTAAGTGAACAAATACCGCCGCGGCGGCGCGGAGCGGCGCCCTGGCCGGCCACGGCGGTCGCCGCGCCGTTTACTTCGTGACGAGCACCACGGGCGTTTCGACAATACCCGACAGCTCCGACTGCTTCTTGTGCTCCTTGAGCGCCTTCAAGGCGGTGTCGATGCCGAATACGGCCTGCTTCGCCGCGTACTGGTCGGCGGTGGCGAGCACGCGGCCGTCCTTGAGCATCGGCTTGATGGCGTCGATGTTGTCGTAACCGACCACGTACACCTTGCCCTGCTTGCCCGCCGCGCGCACGGCCGACACGGCGCCGATCGCCATGTTGTCGTTGCCGCACAGGAGCGCCTTGATGTCGGGGTATTCGTTGAGGATGGCGGAGGCCACGGCGTTGCCCTTATCGATTTCCCATTCGCCCGACTGCGTCGAGACGATCTTCGCGCCCACGGCGTCCATCGCGTCCTTGAAGCCCGCCGTGCGCTGCTGCGCGTTGGTCGTGGTGGAAACGCCCTCGACGATACCCACCTGGTCGCCCGACTTCAGGCGCTTGGCGAGGTAGTCCCCCACGAGGCGCGCGCCCTTGCGGTTGTCCGGGCCGACGAACGGCACGTTCAGGTCCTTGGACTTGAGCACGTCGGCGTCGAGCTTGTTGTCGATGTTCACGACGATGATGCCCGCGTCCACGGCCTTCTTCACAACGGGCACGAGCGCCTTGGAGTCCGCGGGCGCAAGCACGATGGCGTCGACCTTCGAGACGATCATCTGTTCGACGATCTGGATTTGCGCGGCGGTGTCGGTCTCGTTCTTGATGCCGTTGGTAATGAGATCGAACTCGGAGGCGTTGTGCTTCTGATAGTCCTTCGCGCCGGTCTCCATGGTGAGGAAGAACTCGTTGGCGAGCGACTTCATGACGAGCGCGACCTTCGGCTTGTGAGGCGCCTGGGCGCGTGCCGCGAGCGGTAATGTGCCTGTCACGGCGGTTGTAGCGAGCGCGCTGGCGGCGAGGAGGATGCGGCGGCGAATGCGGGAGTTCATTTCAGGAGTCTCCGGTTTGTCGGGCCCGGCTGGGCCCTGCTTTCTGGTTATGCGCAAACGTTTTCTGCCGGCCCATTCTCGGCGCAGGCGCTGAACGATGTCAACTCGGGTGCCAATGCCATGTATCGATGCCGCGGCGCAGCAACCCGAAGCTCGCCCGCCCCGGCTCAGAGCCAGTTGATGCGGCGAAACAGGAAAAACAGGAAGATGTCGAGCACGAGCATGGCGCCGAGACAGATCTGGTAGCCGAACCTGAAATGTAGCTCCGGAATATGCTCGAAGTTCATACCGTAGATACCCGCAATCATCGTCGGCACGGCGAAGAGCGCGGCGAACGAGCCCAGGCGCTTGGTCACCTCGTTCTCCGCGAGCGAAATCATGCCGAGGTTCACCTGAATGGCCGTCACGATCATTTCGCGGCGCGCGTCGATCATGTTGGACACGCGCACGAGGTGGTCGTACACGTCGCGGTAATACGCCTGCATGCCCGAGCAGATTTGCGGGATGCGTCCGCCCACGAGCTTGCCGACGGCATCCACGAGCGGCATGACGTGATGCGCGAGGATTACGAGGCGGCGCTTGAGCGAATAGAGATCTTCGATGATCGCCCGCGAGCCCGCGAGGTCGTGCTTGTCGAAGATGCGGTCCTCCAGTTCCTCGATTTCGCCGGAGAGCGTTTCGAGCACCGGCGCATAGCGGTCGACCACGCTGTCCATGAGCGCGTAGAGCACGAAGCCCGAGCCTTCGCGCAGCAGGTCGGGCTCGCGCTCGCAGCGCGCGCGCACGTCGGTGAAACCTTGCTGCGCGCGGTGACGCACCGAGAGCACGAAATTGGGGCCGGCGAATACGTTCACCTGGCCGGTGATGACTTCGCCGTCGTCGTCGAGTTCGAGTGTGTGGAGCACGCAAAAGAGCGTGTCGCCGTATTCCTCGATCTTCGGCCGCTGGTTGCCGTTCATCACGTCTTCGATGGCGAGCGCGTGGAGGCCGAACTCCTCTTTCATCGCCGCCATTTCGCCGGCGTCGGGATCCTTGAGCGCGACCCAGACAAAACACTCGGGCTTCGCCAGATAGTCGCTGATGGCCTCGACAGTGATGTCGGCCAGTTTCTTGCCGCTTTGATACGCGACGCAGTTGATTAGCATGTTTCTTTTCTTCCGGGCGGCGGGTCGCGCCCGCGCCGCTTCGAGTTGCACCGGTTGCCAAGTGTAAGGTGTTCCGTTGACCGGCGGCGCCTGAACGCGGTTCCCGAGCCGCCGCTGCCCGCCCGGTCTGGCCGGACTGGCGCCTGACAGCACTGCCCGTGCCCGCTGGGCAACGGCGGCGGCGAACGGATGTCTGGTTTGCGGCCTACTGAGCGACGCGGCGGATGCCGATGCGGTCATTCTTGTCGAATGTGACGCTCGCGCGGTTGGTGTAGCGCGGATCGACGAGGAAACGCAGTTCGATCACGGGATCGAACTGCGTCGTGACGGCGATGCGGTGCACGCCCGGCTTGAGATAGAACGTGACGTGCTCGCCATCCATGAGGTCGGTGACGCGCTCGCCATCGAGGTAGACGGGTGCGTCACGGAATTTGACGATGACGTTGCGGGTGCGCTCGCGGCGCACATCGACGGCCACGAGGCCCTCGCCGGGTTCTGTGTAGCCGGGCTTCAGGATGCGCTCGGCCGGCACGGCCTTGAACGGCACGGGCGGCGACGGCTCCTCGGCGCAGCCGCCGAGTGCGAATGCGGTTGCTACCGCGACGGCGGCGGCGATGCTCGCAATCGACCTGCGCGACGGCATAAGCGGCATAGGCGCTTTCCCCTTGTTTTACGAGGCGAGGCTTCTGGTTCGCGCCCATCATATACGGACGGGCGCCAGATCGATCATCGATGTTATATGCTTCGAGGAATGCGCGGCAGCGCTCGCAACCTGCACAAAGTGGAGGCAACGGCCATGTGGTACTTCTCGTGGATCCTCGGCATTGGCGTTGCGCTCGGCTTTGGCATCATCAACGTGATGTGGCTCGACGCCAACGGCAAATTCCTGAACGGGCACGGCTCCGAAAAGACCGGCCCGGAAAACGCCCCGCCGGCGAACGCCGACACATCGCGCGGCGAGGCACGCCGCACGTGACAAGGCTGGTGTTCTTCTGCGGCCATGCCGGCGCCGGCAAGACATCGCTCGCCAAACGGCTGTTCGCCCCGCTCGCCCGCGCCACTGGCGAGCCCTTCTGCCTGCTGGACAAAGACACGCTCTACGGCGGCTATAGCGCCGCCGCGATGGGCGCGCTCACGCACGACCCGAACGATCGCGACAGTCCGCTCTTCCTGCAGCATTTTCGCGACCCCGAGTATCAGGGGCTCCTCGACACCGCCCGCGAAAACCTCGAGCTTGGCGTGAATGCGCTCGTGGTTGGCCCGCTGTCGCGCGAGGTGCGCGAGCGCAAGCTGCTCGACCGCGCCTGGCTTGGCATCGGTCCGGATGTCGGACTCACCGTGGTGTGGGTGCATACGAGCGAGGAAACGGCGCACGCGCGCATCGTCGCGCGCGCCCACCCCATCGACGCCTACAAGCTCGCTCACTGGGACGCATACCGGCAGCGGCGTTTCATGCCGTCGAGCGCTGAACTCGACGGCCTGCTTCTCTTCGACAACAGTGCGCCAACGGCGGCCGACTACGACGCGCTGCTACAGCGCATCGTGTCGGCAACGGCATCGACCTGAGACTTCAGGCGGCGACCTTCGCTCGGCTGTCGAGCGTCGCGCCTTCGTACACCTGACCAAAGCGGTTCGCGAGGAACTGCTGAAGCGACACCTGCTCCTGACGCACGAAGCCGGCTTGCGGCAGACGCTGCTCGCGGAACAGGTCGAGCACCGCACACATGGCGCCGGCCGTGGTGATCTGGATCGCGCTCATGGGCACGCCGCACACCGTCTTCGCGAAGATCTTGCGCGTGAACACTTCCTGGACGAGCTTGCCGTCGCGCATGCCGGTCACGGTCATGAAGATGAGCACGACGTCCTGTTCCGTGGCGGGCACCGAGCGCCGCATGATGGACTTGAGCGTGTCGCGGTCGCTGGAGAGGCGCAGGTCTTCGAGCAGGAACTGCATGAGCGCGCGATGACCCGGATAGCGCACCGACTTGTAGTCGAGCGATTCGACCTTGCCCGAGAGCGTCTCGCACAGCGTGCCCAAACCGCCCGAGGTATTGAACGCCTCGTACTCCACGCCGTCGAGCGAGAAGTGCTCGAGGCCTTCGAGCGGCTGCACCCACTGCGTGCGGCTATCGCGGATCGCTTCGCACGGCTGGCAATACTCATTGATGAGGCCGTCCACGCTCCACGTGAGGTTGTACTTGAGCGCGTTGGTGGGGAACTGCGGCAGCGCGCCCACGCGCATCTTGACGTCGCGGATCTCGGTGAAGCGGCTCGCGAGCGCATGCGCCGCGATGCCGATGAAGCCGGGCGCGAGACCGCATTGCGGCATGAAGACATGATCCGAGCCTTCGGCCAGCGCACGGATCGCGTGGGTCGCGCGCACGTCCTCGGTCAGATCGAAGTAATGGACGCCCGCGCCCTTCGCCGCCGAGGCGACGTTCACCGCGAGGTAATACGGCAGCGCGTTGATGAGCACGTCGTAGCCTTCGAGCGCGCCGCGCAGCGCGGCAGCGTCGCCGGAATCGACGCGCGCGGTGGGGATGCCCTGCGCCGTGAGCGGTTCGAGCGCCTTCGCATCGCGGTCGAACGCAGCCACTTCGTAGTCGCCGCTCTCGCGCAGCATGTGGGCAATGGTGTGGCCGATCAGGCCGGCGCCTGCAATCGCAACTTTCATATGTCATCTCCTTTGGTTTTCTATGCTTGGGGATGGGCAGCGCCCGCTCAAACACAGTCTAGGGAGAGACAAAAACGGTTCCTAGACACAAAACGATGCGTTTAGACCGCAGTTTTCGTCATTCTGACGATGCTTTTCGTCGAAATGACGAAAACAGCCGAATTGGATCGAGAATGCCCGCCGTTCAGCCCGTCACCGAGCCGCGATCGACCTTGCGCGCGAGCACGATCGAGGTGGTCGTGCGCTCCACGCCCGGCATGCCGCCGATCTGATCGAGCAGATCGTTGAGGCGGTCGGGCGAATCGGCGCGCAGCCACGCCACGTAGTCGTACTCGCCGCTCACGGCGCATAGCAACTGCACTTCGGGCATCTTGCCGAGGCGTTTTTGCACATCGGGCCCGTGGCGCGGCGCGATGATGAGCCCGACCCACGCCTGCAAGCTCGCATCGAGCACGTCCTGGCCGAGGCGCACGCCGTAGCCCGCAATCACCTGCGTGCGCTCCAGGCGCTCGATGCGCGCAAGCACCGTGGTGCGCGCGACGCCCAGGCGCCGTGCGAGGTTCGCGACGCTTTCGCGCGCGTTTTCCTGCAGCATCGCGACGAGGCTGCGGTCGAGGTCGTCAAGTTGATCGAGGCGCGGAGGTCTCATCGGGCGGCGGTCTCTTCGAGTCGTTTGAATGGCGTCATTATCGCGCGCGGCTGGGCGTCCGAGCGGCGCTCACGCCGTGCAAGCCATGCGTGACGGGTATTTCCACGCGTTTCGTTTGTAAGCAAGTGTCGCAGCCGGGGCGTCGTGACACGAGAACGTGGTACTAATAACGGTTGCAGCCATTCTGGCCGTGCTACCCGCTACGAAATGATTCAAGGAGTCACAATGAAGAAAGCTTTCGTCGTCCTTGCCGCCTCGCTCACGATGAGCGGCGCATTCGCGCAGAGCGCCGCTCCGGCTGCCGCAGCCTCGGCCGCGTCGAGCGCCGACGTGCGCGCCGCGCAGCATCAGCAGCGTGTCGAAGAGCGCATCACGTGGCTGCATACGCAGCTCAAGATCACGCCCGAGCAGGAGCCGCAATGGAAGACGTTCGCCGACGTCATGCGCAGCAACGGCCAGACCATGGCCGGCCTCTACAAGCAGCGCATGGAAGGCGAAAGCACGCGCAACGCGCTCGACGACATGAAGCAGTACGCGCAGATCTCGCAGGCGCACGCCGACGACATGCAGAAGCTCGTCACGGCGTTCGAACCGCTCTACACGAGCCTCTCGCCCGAGCAAAAGAAGCTCGCAGACCAGACCTTCCGCCACGGCAGCGAGCATGGCCCGTCGGGCAAGCCGATGAAGCCGAAGCACAAGGGTAAGGCGAAGCCGTCCGCAGAAGCCGCGAGCGACGCCGAAGCGGCCAGCACGCCGGCCGCGCAGTAACGCCGTGTCTTGCAGTAAGGCACAGTAAAGGCATCCATCGGCCGGGCCGCGCTCCCATGCGTGCGCGGCGGCCCGATCCAGGGTACCCTTGCGGACCGCGCGACGGCCGGGCATTCGCCCGGCCGTCGTTTGTCTGGAACCCGATTTTTGTGAAACAGGTCCGCTGCTGACGCCATGATTGAACTGACCCAACTCGACCTGCGCATCGACCCCGCCGCACAGCGCGTCGTCAAGGACGAAACCGTGAGCGTCGAATTCGCAGCGGCTGCCGGCGAGCTGATGAGCCTGGAAGGCCCGAATCGCTATGCCCCTGGCGACGCGATCATCACCGGTTCGACCGGCGATCGCTGGGTCGTTTCCCGCGATCGATTCGACGCGAAGTACCTGCCGGCGAGCGACACGCTCGCGCACGGCGAAGCCGGCGCGTACCGCAACCACCAGGTCGTGGTGCTCGCAAGGCGCATGGACGAGCCGTTCACGCTTGTGCGTTCGGCCGGCGGCGATCGGCTGAGCGGCGTGGCCGGCGACTGGGTCATGCAGTACGCGCCCGGCGACTATGGCGTCGTGCAGGCCGCGCGTTTCGCCAAGGTCTACAAGCTCGCCAGCTGAGCTTCAGGACAACGCCGAGCGGGCGCGATTGCGCCCCGCTCTTCGGCGCTTTACGCAAGCCGTTTCAAGCAAATTCTTCGTCCAGCGCGATCGTGACCTCGCGTGGCACGTCTTCGCCCTTCGCGTGCTGTTCCTCGAGCGATTCGATCGTCGCCTCCACGTAGGCGCGCAACACCGCGAAGCTGCGCCCGCGCAACCGCGCCGGCAATGCGCGATAGCGCGCGAGCGCGGCAGGCGCGATCGCGATCGTGAGCGCCATGCGGCGCGCCTTCGCGCCGAAGCGCATCGCCACCCAGTGCACGACCAGTTGCGGCACGCCGTTTTCGTTCGGCTCTTCGGCAAAACGCGTTTGCTCGGGAAAGATGTCGGCGATCACGCGGGCGAGCTCGTCGAAATCGCGGCTCGCGCATTCAAACAGATAGGCTTCCATTGACGCCAGAAAAGAGGAGTGAAACGCGCAGACTCACGCCGCGCGCGCGACGCGCTGCGCTGGGCGGCACGTCCTGAAAAGTACGACGGCGACCACGAGCGCCGCCACCGCATACAAAGCATCCACGACGACGAGCGGCGCAAGACGCGCCTGGTACATTGCCGCAGGCACGTCGATGAGCGCGTGCGCGAGGATCGCGAGCGGCAAAATTCCCTTCCATCCCGCGCGCACGCCCCGCCACATCAGCACCGACAACCCGATCTGGAACACGAACGCGGCCGTGCGTTCGAGCGCGAATACGCCCGCGAAAAGCGGCGAGAGGCTACCGAGAATCAGATGCACGCGCAAGACCGAGTCCATCGTGAGGTTGGACAGATGCTCGTCGAGTTCGCCACGATTCGCGAGCACCGCGAACACGATCCACTGCAACTGCACGAGCACGCCGACGAACCACGCCTCCGCGCCCGCATGGCCGATGCCATAGCCGAACGCCGCGCCGTCTGCGGGGGTACCCGCCTTGCGCGCGCCGCGCCGCGCGATGATGCGCATGGCGATATAGCGGCCGACCTCCTCGCACACGCCCGCGGCGAGCGCGCCGTACAGCACGAAGAAAGCGGGATTCGCGAGCACCTGCGCGGCGGCGGCGTTCTCGTGCAGCATGTAGTCGTTGATGGCGCGCTCGATCACGGTCGCAAAGAACGCGAAGACAGCGACGCCCGCGATCGTATCGCGCCAGTCGAGTGCGAATGGCCCGCGCAGACGGCGATAGAGCGATACAGGCAAGGCGGCGACGAACAGCGTCGCGAGCGAAAGGCAGACGAGCGTGATCGGGGCTACGGACATGGGCTTCCTTATGACGTTCGGCACGCACGCACGCGCGCCGCAGCCCGAATGATCGCAGATATTGGCGCCTGCGCGCAGGCCCGGCTGCGCGCAGGCTTGAGAATCGCTGCGCTGGCGCGCGCTTTCAGCCCGCAAGACGTGTCCGGGATCACGCCGTCACTACCCCAGCGTCGAAGCCCTCACCACGAGTTCGCCCTCGAACGCCGCCGCGCGCGCCTTGGGCGCGGCCCCTTCGATGCGCTCGTGCAAAAACTCCACCGCGCGATAGCCGATCTCGCGCGTGGGCTGGCGGATCGTGGTGATGCCGGCAAGCTCGGCCCACTCCGGATCGTCGATGGCGACGAGCGCCACGCGCTGCTGCCATTGCGCGCCGAGGGCCGCCTTCAGATGCAAGGCGAGACGCAGCGCCACCGGCGCGTTGGCCGCGAACAGCGCACAGCGCGCACCGCGCGCGAGCGCCGCTTCCACGTGGGCGTCGAGCGCCGCGAGCGCGGCTTGCACGGCCGCTTCTTCGTGCAAATCGAGCACGTGCGTAAGCCCGCGCGCCGCGCCCTTCGTCGCCTGCAGCGACTCGCGAAACGCCGCTTCGCGCTCGCGCCGCGAACTCACGTGCTCGAACGGCTGGACGACGAACACGATGTCGTCGTAGCCGCGCGCAAGCAGATGCTCCGTGCCGAGGCGCACGGCCGCCGCGTTGTCGAGACCGACCATATCCGCATCGAGGCCGTCGACGGTACGGTCGATCAGCACGGCCGGAATACCGCCGCTGGCCACGGGCTTCAGCATCGATTCACGCACGCCGAGCGCATTGACGATCACGCCTTCCACGCGATACGTGGTGAGCAGTTGCAGATACCGCCGCTCCATGTCGACTTCGTTCGCCGCGTGGCAGATGAGCGGCATATAGCCGAGCGCGTGACACGCCTCTTCCACGCCCTGCAGGATCTCCACCGAATACGGATTGGCGAGATCGGCGAGCAGGAGGCCCAGCAGACGGTTGCGGCCGCGCTTGAGGCCGCGCGCCATCTGGTTGGGGCGATAGTCGAGCCGCTCGATCGCCGCTTCGATGCGCGCGCGCAGGTCGGGCGACAGCACGCCCAGCTCGCCGTTCAGATAGCGCGAGATGCTGGTCTTGCCGGTGCCGGCTTCACGCGCCACGTCGCTGATGGTCGCGCGGCGCGGCGCCGTGGCGGCGGTGTCCTTTGCCGCGTCATCGGCGTTGTGCGAACGCTTTGCGCCGCCCGCAGGCATGCTCATCGCGCGAGCACTTCGCGGTTGACGACGTTCACGTCGAGCGTGCCGGCGAGCGCGGCGACGAGATTCTGCGCCGCGCAGCGCGCCATCGCGTGACGCGTCTCGTGCGTAGCCGAGCCGATGTGCGGCAACGCCACTACGTTCGGCATACGCAGCAGAGGCGACGCGGGATCGATCGGCTCGCGCTCGAACACGTCGAGGCCCGCGCCGTGAATCGTGCCTGCCTCGAGCGCCGCGATCAGCGCTGGCTCGTCCACCGTCGCGCCGCGCGACGCGTTGATGAGAATCGCGCTCTTCTTCATCTTCTTCAGCTGCTCTGCGCCGATCAGGTGTCGCGTGGCGTCGGTAAGCGGCACCTGCAGGCAGACGAAATCGGAGCTTGCGAGCAGTTCGTCGAGTTCGACGCGGCGCGCGCCATAGTTGCGTTCGGCCGCTTCGTTCGGACTGCGGTTCGTGTAGAGCACGCTCATGTTGAAGCCGAGCGCCGCGCGCCGCGCAACAGCGCCGCCAATGCGCCCGAGCCCCACGATGCCGAGCGTTTTGCCCTGCACTTCCACGCCGAACTGCGCCGGGCCGATGCTGCCCTTCCAGTGGCCGGCCTTTACCCAGTCGGCCAGTTCGACCACGCGGCGCGCGCTCGCGAGGATGAGCGAGAAGACGGTATCGGCTGTCGATTCGGTCAGCACGTCGGGGGTATGCGCCAGCACGATGCCGCGCTTCGTGAGATCGGGCACGTCGAACTG
The DNA here is from genome assembly GCF_009789655.1 of Paraburkholderia acidiphila. Taxonomy (GTDB): domain Bacteria; phylum Pseudomonadota; class Gammaproteobacteria; order Burkholderiales; family Burkholderiaceae; genus Paraburkholderia; species Paraburkholderia acidiphila. Next base: position 1,508,589 of record NZ_CP046909.1, on the reverse strand, counting down.
ATCGTAGCCCACGGAGATCGTGGAGAGCGCCTTCACGCGTGAGCCGTCCAGCATCGCCGGCGTGATCTTGACGCTTGCGCCGATCGCGCCGTCCGCGTCTTTCAGCGCGGCGGCGAGCGCACCGGGCTGGTCGGCATCGACGTCAATCAGATCGGCGTGCTCGCGCAGGTAGTCGGCGACATCGGCGGGCAAGTCTTTGTAGACAACGATTTTCGGCTTCATAAGTGCGCTGGATGAGAGAGGTTATTTTCCGTGAGCCGGCGATGCATAAGCACGGGCGGCGACGCGCTGCGGCTTGACGGCAAGCGTGAGGCCCACCGAAACGAGCAGCGCCACGCTCATGAACGCATAGGATGCCGCAGGCGAGCCCGTCGCGCCATTCAGATAGCCGACTACATAGGAGCCGACGAACGAGCCGAGCGCGCCCATGCTGTTGATGAGCGCCATCGCGCCGCCGGCCACATTCTTCGGCAGCAGTTCCGGCACGATCGCGAAGAACGGGCCATACGGCGCGTACATCGCCGCGCCGGCCACGACGAGCAGTGCGTACGACATCCAGAAGTGCGTCGAGCCGAGCGCGTAAGAGCCCGCAAAAGCCATCGCACCGACCAGCAGGAACGGCCACACGAACGCGCGGCGATTGTCGAGCTTGTCCGAGGCCCAGGACGCTGCAAGCATCGCGATGGTCGCCGCGAGATACGGCACCGCGGAGAGCCAACCCGTTTCGACCATGCCGAGCGCCGAGCCATTCTTCACGATCGAGGGCAGCCACAGCACGAAGCCGTACACGCCGATGCTCCAGCAGAAGTACTGCGCGGAAAGCAACATCACGGCGGGCGTGCGGAACGCCTCGGCGTAATTGCGCACCGGCTTGATGGCGGCCTGCTCGGCGCGCATCGCGGCATCGAGCGCGCGCTTTTCATCGTCGGAGAGCCAGTTCACCTGCGCGGGCTTGTCGCGCACGAGGAACCACCAGCACACGGCCCACAGGACCGCCGGCACGCCTTCCGCGATGAACATGTGACGCCAGCCGAACGCGTGCACGAGATAGCCCGAGACGACCGACATCCACAGCACCGTGACCGGATTGCCGAGGATCAGGAACGTATTCGCTCGCGAGCGCTCGGACTTCGTGAACCAGTTGCTGATGAAGATGAGCATGGCCGGCATCACGGCCGCTTCGACCACGCCGAGCACGAAGCGGATCGCCATGAGCGACGGGATGTTCGTGACGACGCCCGTGAGCGCGGCGCAGCCGCCCCACAGCACGAGACTCGCAAACACGAGCGTGCGCACGCTGCGCCGCTCGGCATACACGGCGCCCGGCAGCTGGAAGAAGAAATAGCCGAGAAAGAACAGCGCGCCGATCAGCGACGAGAGCCCTGGGCTGATGCCGAGATCGCGGTTGATGCCCGCCGCCGAGGCGAAGCCGTAGTTGGCGCGGTCAAGGTAGGCCAGGCTGTACGTGATGAACACGATCGGCATGATTGCCCACCAGCGGCGCGGTGCGAGCGAGGTTGAGGTCATCGGTGTCTCCAGTTGAACAGGGGCTTCGTACCGGGTAGTACCGCCCTCTGGTCTCATGTCATGTGGCGCGCCGCTTGCGAGTTCGCTTTGCGTTGCGCTGCTTGATCCCTGTTTGTGCCGCGCTGATTCCGTCAGGCAGCCGCCGGGGCAGCGGCGCCCGCCTGCTGTTGCGCGCCTTCGAGCGCATCGAGCTGCGCACGCGTCGGCAAGCCTTCCGAGTCGCCGATCACCTGCACGGCCAGCGCGCCGATGCGGTTGCCGCGAGCGACCGCCGCAGCAAGCGCACGCCCTTCGAGCAGCGCGCTCACCACGCCCACGGCGAAGCCGTCGCCGGCGCCCACGGTATCGACCACACGCTCCACGCGCTGCGCCGCGACGCGGCCCTGTTCGCCTTCGGCCGTGGCGTAGTACGCGCCCTCTGCGCCGAGCTTCACGATCACGCCGCGCGCGCCGCGCGCAAGATAAAACTGCGCGATGACTTCAGGGTCGTCCGAGCCCGTCAGCACGCGACCTTCGCCCACGCCCGGCAGCACCCAGTCGGCGAAACTCGCGAGTTCGTTGAGCGTGCTAACCATTTCGGCTTGCGAGCCCCAGAGCGTCGGGCGCAGGTTCGGGTCGAACGAAATCGTGCGGCCTGCGGCACGCATCTCGTGGGCAAGCTTGAACGCCAGTTCGCGCGACGACGAGGAGATCGCGGGCGCCACGCCGCTCAAATGCAGATGGCGCGCGCCGAGCACGTAGTCGGCTTGATAGTCGCAAGCCGAGAGCTTGCTCGCAGCCGACCCTCGGCGAAAATATTCGATGGCTGGATCGCTGCCGTCGTCGTTCTTCGACTTGAGCTGGAAGCCGGTCGGAAAGCGCGTGTCGGTGCTCACGCAGCGCGCGTCGATGCCTTCGTGCGCGAGCACGTCGCGCACGAACTGGCCGAACGAGTCGGCGCCCACGCGGCTCATCCAGCCCACCTTGAAGCCAAGACGCGCGAGGCCGGTCGCGACATTGAGTTCGGCGCCCGCCGCGCGTTTCGTGAAATGCGCGACCTGGGCGAGCGGTCCCGGCTCGGTGGCGACGAACATCGCCATTGCTTCGCCGTAGGTGATGACATCGAGTGCTTCGGTCATGAGATGCGTTCCTGATGAATCGTATGGGGAGTCTGGGGCTCGGCTACCTGCGCTCACGCGGCCGCGAGCCATTCGACGTAATGGGCGGCGTCGTCGTCCACGCGCGCCGGGTCGAACGGAAACTCGATGCCGCGCGGCACGTGTGTCGGCAGCAGCGCGAGCGCGGCGCGGCACAGGGGGTCGTCGTCGCCCGGCGCCGCGGCGAAACGGCGCGCGCCCTCGCCCGCCACGGCCTTGCAATGGATGTATTCGACGTGCGGCGCGAGCGCTGCGGCGGCGAGCAGCGTCGGCTCGCCCGGCCATTGCCAGTTGCCGATGTCGAAGGTCATGCCGATCACGCCCGCTGCACCGCCGTCGCGCAACGCGTTGAAGAGGCCGATGAACTGGTCGAGCTTGCCGCCCTGCTCGAGCTGACCGTTCTCGACGACGACGCGAGGGCCGCTGCCCGCTTCGCCCCGGTCGTCCATCCCGCCGGTGCGCGCGCCCGATGCTTCGAGCAGGCTTGCGAGGCGCGCCGCGCTGGCCTTGCCTGCAAAACCGCCGAGTTGCAGTTTCACGAAACGCGCGCCAAGCGCATGGCCCGCGGCGAGCGCGCGGGAAAGCGCCGCTTCGTCGAGCGCGCCATCGTCGCCATACAGCGCGTCCGGCGTGGACCAGACGCGCCACAAACCCTCGCCCGCAAGCGCCGTTCCGAGCGCGCGCAGCGCTTCGGGTTGCGCGTCGGCATCGTGCATCAGCTCGCGCCGCACCTCGAACGCCTGGGCGCCCGCGCGCCGCGCCTGCCGGCTCCACGCCGCATGACCGTCACGCCAGATTGCCTGCGCGCCGAACGCGCTCGCCACGATTGCCACTTCCGCCATTGCCGTCTTCCTGTTGCCTGCCGCCGCGCACTTTGCTTTTCTTGGAACCGGTTCCAAACCTAGCCCGAAAAAAAGCGCCTGCGCGCCGTTCGATTAGGGCGGATAGTGCGCGCTCGCCGCTCAGGCCGCCATTCTGGATTGCCCTGGGTCGGCGTCATCAAGCCCATCCGGCGAATTACGCGCCGGGAACATCGGCGAGACACAGCTCCAGAAAGCGCTGCGCGACGCGCGAAGCCGCGCCCGCATGCGGCACCAGAATCGAGAAACGCCGCGCAAGCGGTTCGGGGCCGAGGCTGAGCTGGCGCAGCGCGCCGTTCTCGTGGCGCATCGACATGGCCGAAACAAAGCCGATGCCCATGCCGGCCCGCACCGCCTCCTTCACGCCTTCCACGCCCGCGATCTCCAGCGCCACGCGCATGGGCACGCCCGCGCGCGCGAACGCCCGCTCGACCACCTGACGCACGCCCGAGCCATCCTCGCGCAAAACTAGCGGCCACTGCGCGAGCGTTTCCACCGTGATCGGAGGCACCGTTGCGGCGGCCTCCCCTTGCGCGTCCGACTGCAATGCCAACGCATGAGCGCGCGGCACGATGGCGACGATTTCATCCTTGTGCCACGGATGCACGGCCGTATCCGGCGGCAACTGCTCGCCTACCGGCCCTTCGATCAGCGCGATATCGACCGCCCCGAGCATGCCCACGACATCCGTCGTATTCCCGCTCGAGGTTTCCAGCTTGACCTGCGGATAGCGCTCGTGAAATTGCGCCACCAGATACGGCAGCCGGTAGCTGGCGGGCGTGGTGGTCGCGCCGATGCGCAGCGTGCCGCGCTCGAGCCCGCGCAGCGCGTCGCGGTAGGTGAGCGCGTCGCGCCAGGTGTCGCGCAAGCGGGCCGCGTAGCCCGCGAGCTGCTCACCCGTGGGCGTGAGGCGCACGCCCCGGCCGTCGCGCTGATAAAGGGGCTCCCCGATCTCCTCCTGCAACAGCCGCAACTGGCCCGAAACGGCCGGCTGCGACAAATGCAGCGCCAGCGCAGCTCGACTGATGTTGAGATGCTCGGCGACCGCCGCGAAAGTTATCAGTTGTTCCGGGGTCATCGTGGAGAACCATCGTGTTTTCCTATATATTACTTCACAAATCACGATTTTTCATATCGATATATCTAAATTAGGATTAGGCCATTCGATAGCGACCTGTTCGCTACCCCATTTTCCGACCGGTCCGTCCGGCAGAGAGAGGCCGTCATGTCCACACCCAGTCTTGCGCACGCGTTGCCGTCCACCCGCGGGCAGCTCAACGGCGTGCTGTTCGTCGCGCTCTTCGCGGCGGCCGTCACCAGCATCGCTTCGCTGCCCGCCATCGCCGGGCTCGGCATGAGCCCGTTGATCGTCGGCATCGTCGCGGGCGCGATCTACGGCAACGCGCTGCGCGACGGCATGCCCGAAAGCTGGGCCGCCGGCGTGAACTTCTCCGCGCGCAAGCTGCTGCGCATCGCCGTGGCGTTCTTCGGGCTGCGTGTGAGCCTGCAGGAAATCGCCCAGGTCGGCGTGCCGGGGCTCGTCGAATCGGTCGTGATCGTCGTGAGCACCCTCGTCATCGGCACCTGGGTCGGCATGAAGCTGCTCAAGCTCGACCGCGACACCGCCATTCTCACGGCGGCGGGTAGCGCGATCTGCGGCGCGGCCGCCGTGCTCGCGTTCGAATCCACGCTGCAATCGAAGCCGCACAAAAGCGCCATGGCGGTTGGCAGCGTCGTGCTGTTCGGCACGCTTTCGATGTTCCTCTACCCGGTGATCTACAAGGCAGGCTGGCTCCATCTGGATACGCTCGGCGCCGGCCTCTTCTTCGGTGGCACGATTCACGAAGTCGCCCAGGTGGTGGGCGCGGCGAGCAACGTGAGCCCGGAAGCCACGCATATCGCCACCATCGTCAAGATGACGCGCGTGATGCTGCTCGTGCCCGTGCTGCTCGTGCTCGGCGTGTGGCTCAACCGTGCGGCGCGCAGCAAGGCGCAGGCCGATGGCCATGCCAGCCACGGCGGCGCGCGCAAGCTCGCGGTGCCCTGGTTCGCGCTCGGCTTCCTCGCGCTCGTGGTCGTGAATTCGCTGCACGTATTGCCCGAAACGGCCACCCATGCGGTCAACACGCTCGACACCTTCGCGCTGACCATGGCAATGACGGCGCTCGGCATCGAGACGCGCGTCTCGCAAATCCGCCAGGCCGGTCCGCGGGCGCTGACCGCCGGTTTCATCATCTACCTGTGGCTGGTCGGCGGCGGTCTCGCGATCACCTGGGGCGTGGAGCGTCTGTTCGCATGACCCGGCGTCCCGACCGGCTCCCCAGTGCGCCGGCGCTCCCGGCCACCGGCCCCGCCTGCAGCGGGGCTTTTTGCGTTTCTGCGCGCGGGTGCCTTGCACACACGCCACGCGCGAACCAGGCGCGAGCGTTGCGAGCGATACTGTGCGCTGCTGCCCGTTGCGTGGACAGCAGCCGCGCAGGCCGTGGCGAGCACGGCGATGAACGCAAGGGGACGACCGATGGCATACGAACTGTACTACTGGGACGGTCTGCAGGGCCGGGGCGAATTCGTGCGGCTCGCGCTGGAAGAAGCACAGGCGCCCTACGTCGACGTGGCGCGCGGCGAGAAGAAGGAAGGCCTCGGGATCGGCGCGATGATGGGCGAGCTGGAGAGCGACGACCCGTACCCGCCGTTCGCCCCGCCCTTTCTCAAGGACGGCGACCTCATCGTGCCGCAAACGGCCAACATCCTTTTCTATCTCGGCCCGAAGCTCAAGCTCGCGCCGCGCGACGAGGACCAGCGCATCGTCGCGAACGGTTTGCAGCTAACGATCGCGGACCTCGTGACCGAGGCGCACGACACGCATCACCCCATCGCGAGCGGGCTCTATTACGAAGACCAGAAGGACGCCGCGAAGGCGCGCTCGGCGGATTTCATCGCGCATCGCATTCCGAAGTTCATGCGCTATTTCGAGCGCGTGCTCGCGCAGAATCCGGACGGCCCGCGCCAAATGGTGGGCAACGCGCTCACCTATGTCGATCTTTCGATGTTCCAGATCGTCGAGGGCCTGCGCTACGCATTTCCAAAAGCGACGAAGCATTTCGCGGATCACTATCCGCATGTCGTCGCGCTGCACGACGCCGTGGCGAAGCGTCCGAATATCGCCGCCTACCTCGCCTCGGAGCGGCGGCTGCCGTTCAACGACACGGGCATCTTCCGGCACTACCCCGAACTCGACCGGGCCGTGCGCTGAATACGCGCGGGCCGTGGAACGTGTCCGCAGCCGCCCGGTTCCACGCACGCCGCTCGCAGTTGTGGCATCGCACCCGTTATGCTTGCCGCCGCACGTCGCGCCCCGCGCACGGGCGGCTTTCTTTCACCCATAACCTGACCCGCCCGCCGTGCTGTCATTCCTGCTGAAACTGCGTACCCGCGCTCGCGATCTCTTTCGCCTGTCCGACGCCCACACGATGCTGATCTGGTCGGTCATCGTGGGCGTCGCGGGCGCGTTTGCGACTGTGCTCTTTCGCGAGGGCATCGCGCATTTGCAGATGCTCTTCACGGGCAGCGACGGCAGCCTCGTCGAGATGGCGCGCCATCTGCCGTGGTATCGGCGCATCTGGATGCCGACCGCAGGCGGCTTCATCGCGGGATGCCTGCTGTTGCTCGCGCGGCGCAAGACGACCAGCACCGGCAGCAAGGCGATCCACGCCGACTACATCGAGGCAGTGGCGATCGGCGACGGCGTCATGCCTGTCGGCACGAGCATCTGGCGCAGTCTCTCGTCGCTCTTCACGATCGCGAGCGGCGGCTCGATCGGCCGCGAAGGCCCGATGGTGCAGCTCGCCGCCCTCGCCGCCTCGCTGATCGGCCGCTGGGTGCACTTCGATCCGTCGCGCCTGCGCCTGCTCGTCGCGTGCGGCGCGGCGGCCGGTATCACCTCGGCGTACAACGCGCCCATCGCGGGCGCCTTCTTCGTGACCGAGATCGTGCTCGGCTCCATCGTCATGGAGAGCTTCGGACCGATCGTCGTCTCCTCGGTGGTCGCCAACATCACGATGCGCGAGTTCGCGGGCTACAAGCCGCCGTATGAGATGCCGGTGTTTCCCGCGGTGACGGGCGTCGAAGTGCTGCTGTTCGTGGCGCTCGGCCTGCTGTGCGGCGCGCTCGCGCCGCAGTTCCTCGTGATGATGGACACCGCGAAAAAAAGCTTCGGGCGGCTCAACGCGCCGCTGCCCGTGAGGCTCGCGCTCGGCGGCCTCGTGGTCGGCATTCTTTCCGTGTGGACGCCCGAGGTGTGGGGCAACGGCTACAGCGTCGTGAACTCCATCCTGCATTCGCCCTGGACCTGGACCGCGCTTGCCACGGTGCTCGTTTTCAAGCTTATCGCGACGGCCGCGACAGTCGGTTCCGGCGCCGTGGGCGGCGTGTTCACGCCAACACTCTTCATGGGCGCCGTGCTCGGCTGCCTGTTCGGCCAGGGCATGCACGCGCTCTGGCCCGACGGCACCTCCGCAGCCTACGCCTACGCGATGGTGGGCATGGGCGCATTCCTCGCGGGCGCGACCCAGGCGCCGCTCATGGCGATCCTCATGATCTTCGAGATGACGCTGAGCTACCAGGTCGTGCTGCCGCTCATGCTTTCGTGCGTGGTGGCGTATTTCGTCGCGCGCGCGATCGGCAAGGCGTCGATGTACGAAATCACGCTGCATCGCAACCGTGAGGAAGCCGAACGCATGCGCCTGCGCATGACGCAGATGCGCGAGCTGGTGCGCCCCGCGCAGACTGTCGTGCTGGAGAGCGCCACGGTGCAGGAAATGACGCGGGTGTTTCTGGAATATCCGGTGAAGTACCTCTATGTGACGGACGAGACGGGGCGCTTTCTCGGCGCGGTCGCACTGGCGGATATCACCTCGGACCTGCTGCAAAACCGCGACACCTCGAACAAGCACGCGCGCGACTACCTGAAGCCGACGTTCGACGTGCTCACGCCCGACATGCCGCTCGCCGTCGGCCTGCAGCATTTCATGTCGTTCCAGGGCGAGCGCCTGCCCGTGGTCGAAAGCACGCGCGAGCCGACGCTGGCGGGCGTGGTGTACAAAACCTCGCTGCTCGATGCCTACCAGCGCATGAACGCCGATCGGTGAGGCTGGCCAGCACACGAGGCGCACGAGGCGCGTGGCAAAGCGCGGCGGATTTTCTAGAATTCAGAGGGCAGTTTCAAAAAGCTGACGTTCGCGCTGTGCGTCCGCGTACGGACGCGCATGCGCCGGGCCGCGAGAATCGACGCGGGGATGACCGGAGCGAAGATGAGCGAACCCTCACTCGAAGCCGTACGCCGCGACCACGCGGGCTGGATCTTCGTGCATTTGCAGGGCGAGCCGTACGACCGGGGCGAGCAGCACGGCAAATTGCTCGCCAACGAAATCCGCAACGCGATCCGCACCGCGCGCTACCTCGCCAGGTGGGACACGGGCGAGGACTTCGACACCTTCATCAACGCCGCGATTGCGCAGTTCGCGCCCCGTCTCGACACCGAATTCGCCGATGAGATCCAGGGCATCGCCGACGGCGCCGGACTCAAGTTCGCCGAAGTGCTCGCCTGGAACGGCTACATGGACCTGCTGCAGAGCTGGTGGCCGGTTCATGTGGCAGCGCAGCAGGCGCAACAAGGTCAACCCGCGGTGCGTCCGTGGCGCGGGCGGCGCGGCCATCACTGCAGCGCCTTCATCGCCACGGGCAGCGCGACACGCGACGGCCGCATCGTCATGGCGCACAACTCGTGGGACCGCTACGCGGCCGGCGACGCCTTCAACATCGTGTTCGACATCGTGCCGGACTCGGGGCACCGCATTCTCATGCAGGGCTTGCCCGGCTGCATTTCGAGCCTGACCGATTTCTGGATCAACGGTGCGGGCCTGATGGTGACGGAGACGACCATCTCGAACTTCGTCGGCTACCGCGCGAACGGCGCCCCCGAGTTCTATCGCTCGCGCCGCGCGACGCAGTACGCGTCGAGCATTGCGCAATGGTGCGAGATGTTCGCGCAGGCGAACAATGCGGGCTATGTGAACAGCTGGCTGCTCGGCGACACCAGGACGGGCGAGATCGCGCGCTACGAACTGGGCTTGCAGCACGCGGGCTTCGAGAGCACGAAAGACGGCTTCTACAGCGGCTTCAACACGGCCACCGACCTCAAGATCCGCAATCAGGAATGCACCGGCGAGGCCGACGACTACACCGACGTGCGCCGCAACGGCGCGCGCCGCCTGCGCTTCATGCAACTCGCGCAGGAGCATCACGGCGCGATCGACGCCGAACTCGCCAAGGCAATGATCGCCGACCATCACGACGTCTATCTCGAGCGCAGCGACAACCCCTGTTCTCGTACGATCTGCGGGCACCTCGAACTCGACGATGCGCGCTTCGGCGGCGCAGACCACGGGCCGTTCAACCCATGGGGCGCGAACGACGGAAAAGTGGTCGACAGCGAAATGGCGCGAGACATGGCGTTCTGGGCGCGCTGGGGCCACCCGTGCGGCCGCCCGTTCGACGCCCAGGCGTTCATGCAGCGCCATCCTCAGTGGAACTGGCTCAACGGCTATATGCGCGACCGGCCGTCCTGGCCCTGGACACGCTTCGAGGCGCTGCGCCGGCCCTCGCCCTAATCCCGCGTAACGGCGGCGCACATAAAAAAGCACGTGCGTTCGAGACGCGCCGGCGCATTTCCTGCCATTATGGTATTTCCGTATGCGCCTCGCGCACATGAGCCGTCCAGACGACTCGCTGCGCCTTCGCGTAGCGGCGCGCCTGGCCGCCCCGGCTGGCGCGGCTGCCTGCCCCGCCACCATGCCTGGCGGACGCGGTACGGCGCTTGCTGCGACCTATGGGCCGCATTGGAAAGGAGGTCGAGCGATGAAAACCTCGACACTGATGACCACCGTGCTGTTGTCGGCGTCGTGCTTCGCCGCTCCGGTACGCACCGCGCAGGACTCACCGGTCGCCTTGGCCAGCGCGCACATCCCGCTCGCAAGTGGACAGTCCCACGCCTACGACGCCCCCGTGGCGCCCCCCGCCCCGAACGTGCCCGTGACCGCGAACGGCCCGCAACACTGGGAGTACCTCACGCTGCCCAAGTCGCATCGCCTCGACAAGACGCTAAGCCCGGACCTGCACGAACAGACCTGAGCTGACCGGCGCCCGGTTGCAAACGTGCGGCGAATAAACAGCGCCCGCGCACGCTGCGAAGGCGTGCGAGGCGGATTGTGTATGCTTGATGCGCGGCGTTAGCGCTGCGCGCTGCGACGCATGGAACGCGCGGACACAATCTGAACACATGCCGCACAACGAACGAGACGACGCGGTCCGCCAACGCCGGCCGCCCGCACAAAGGACGCCACGCATGCCTGCCTCTCGCATTCCCGACGAACCCATCGACCTGCAATTCACCGACGTACTGCGCGAAGTGCGCTGGCCCGCCAACAAGGACGAACTCGTGGACGCCGCGCGCGAGGCCGGCGCCAGCAACGAGGTGCTGGCGATCCTCAACGGCATGCCCGAGCAGGATTATCAGGATGTCGCGTCCGTTACGCGGCTGATCGGCAGCAACTACGGCCCTGGCCTCGGCGCCTGAACCGCGCGCATCGTGGGCTTCGTGCTCGCTGGGCTCAAGCGTCGCGGCCGAAGACGACTCGCGCGAAAAACGTCCCCAACACGGTTTCGACGACCGGCGGCGTGACATGCTGCGGATCGGCCGTGGCGAGAAACTGCACCCCGTCGCACAGCCCTATGAGCCCAACCGCGAGCAGTTCCGGATCGAGCGGCACCGGCGTGCCCACGCGCGCCGCAAATTCCTCGATATACGCGGCCAGACTTTCGCGCTTTTCCTTCATGAAGGCGTTAAAGCGCGTGCGAAAGCGCGCGTCGCGCGCGGCCAGCAACTTGGCTTCCACCCACAGCAGAAAGACCTTGTTGTCCTGCGGCATGCGGCTGTAATAGGCGAGCACGCGCGCCTCCATCTCCTCGCGCGAGAGCTCCGTCTCGAAGATGGCGCGCAAATCGGTCTGCATGGCCTCGTGATCGCGCCGCAGCAATTCCACGAGCAGGTCCGACTTGCCCGAAAAGTTCGAATAGAACGCGCCGCGCGTGTACCCCGCCGCGTGCGCGATGTCCTCGACGCTCGCACCTACGAACCCTTTTTTCATGAACATGGCCTGCGCGGCGTCGAGCAGGCGCTCGCGCGTTTGATCGCGGCTTTGCTCGCGGGTGAGTCGAATGCGCTTCATGGCGGGGGCGTCGTTATGTGTCGTGAATTGACGCGAGTCTAGCACTGAAACATTCCTCGGATTCAGTTTCGCACTCGGATACAAGGTTGTATTAGAATCCAGCTCATCATCCCAGGTCCGGGTCGGTGCGCGCGCCGCGCCACGCTCGCGACTCAACGGCGACGCAACTGGCCAGGCGGTTTAGCGGTCTGCGTGCGCACAAGGCATGTCGTGGTCCAAGCGAGGTCCAAGTGAATCGTTGCGGTCTTGGCGCGTCGAGCAGGATGCGCAGTGGTACCGGTAAATTCAGTGCGTCGTGGCGGCATGGCGCGAGCGTGCTTCTCGTGCTCGGCGTTGCCGCGCTCGCCGCATGTGGCCAGCAAAAGGAAGCGCCGCCGCCGCCGCGTCCGGTCGTCTCGATGACTGTGCACCCCGACGGCGCCAGCGTGAGTCCCGTCTACCCCGGCGAGATCGAGGCGCGCAACGCCACGCCGCTCTCGTTTCGTGTGAACGGCAAGATCATCGAGCGCAGCGTGCGTCTCGGCGACAGCGTCAAACCCGGTCAGACGCTTGCTCGGCTCGATCCGGCCGACTTCGAGAAGAACGCGGCGAGCGCGCAGGCCCAGTTGGACGCCGCGCAGCATCGCCTTGTCTTCGCGAAGCAGCAGCTCGATCGCGACACGGCCCAGTCGGCGGCCAATCTCATCGCGCGGGCACAACTCGAACAAACGCAGGATGCCTACGCATCGGCAGCGGCCCAGCGTGACCAGGCGCAGCAGCAGCTTGCATTGGCAAAGAACCAGCTGCGCTACACGCAGATCGTCGCGGACCACGCCGGCGTCATCACCGCCGAAAACGCCGATACCGGCCAGAACGTGCAGGCCGGCCAGGCCGTCTACCAGCTGGCGTGGACGGGCGATACCGACGTGGTGTGCGACCTGCCCGAGCGCGCCGTCGCCACGCTGCACACCGGCGACGCTGCTCAAGTCACGCTCGGCGCCCTGCCCGGGCGCCAATACACGGCGCGGCTGCGCGAACTCGCCGCCGCGGCGGACCCGCAAAGCCGTACCTGGCGCGCGAAGCTCACGCTCGAACATGCCGACGCCGACGTGCGTCTCGGCATGACGGCCAACGTGGCGTTCGCGGCGCCGGGCGAGACCAGTGCGAGCGCGGTGTTCACGATCCCCGCCACCGCGCTCTTCCACGACGGCGAGGCGCCCGCCATCTGGGTCGTCCATGCGCCCGACAACGTGCTGCAGTTGCGGCGTGTGAGCGTCACGCGTTACGACGCGCGCACCATCACCGTGGCGGGCGGACTGCAGGACGGCGAGCGCATCGTGCTGCAAGGCGTGCACACGGTCCACGCAGGCGAGCAGGTGCGCCCGGTGGCGCCGCTGCATCCCGAGGACTTCGCGTCATGAGCCAGATGCCAGGCGCGGGTCCAGGCGCCGATCACGAAGAGGGCCGCTTCAATCTTTCGGCGTGGGCGCTTCGGCATCGGGCGCTCGTGACCTTTCTCGTTGCGCTGGCAACGATCTTCGGCGCACTCGCCTATACGCGGCTCGCACAGTCGGAAGACCCACCGTTTACGTTCCGCGTGATGGTGATCCAGACCTTCTGGCCCGGAGCGACCGCGCGCCAGGTCGAGGACCAGGTGACGACGCGCATCGGCCGCAAGCTGCAGGAAACGCCTTATATCGACTTCCTGCGCAGCTATTCGCGGCCCGGCGAATCGCTCGTGTTCTTCACGATGAAGGACTCCGCGCCCGTGAGCGAGGTGCGCGAAACCTGGTACCAGGTGCGCAAGAAGGTGGGCGACATCGCCTACACGCTGCCCCAGGGCGTGCAAGGGCCGTTCTTCAACGACGAGTTCGGCGACGTCTACACCAACATCTACGCGCTGGAAGGCGACGGTTTTTCGCCCGCGCAACTGCATAACTACGCGGACAAATTGCGCGAGCAACTGCTGCGCGTGCCCGATGTCGGCAAGGTCGATTATTTTGGCGATCCCCAGCAGCGCATCTACATCGAGATTCCGAACACGCAATTGACGCGCCTCGGCATCTCGCCCACGCAACTGGGCCAGGTGATCGGCGCGCAGAACAGCGTCTCGGCAGCGGGCACGCTCACGACCGCCGACGACCGTGTGTTCGTGCGCCCAAGCGGCCAGTACGAGGACCTGGGCGCGATCGCCGATACGCTGATCCGTGTGAACAACCGCACGTTTCGCCTGGGTGACATCGCGACGATCCGGCGCGGCTACGACGAGCCGCTCGCCACGCAGATGCGCTTCCAGAACCAGGCGGTGCTCGGCATCGGCATCACGATGCAGCCAGGCGGTGACGTCATTCGCCTCGGCAAGGCGCTCGATGCGCGCGTCGAGCAGTTGCGCGCGCAACTTCCTGCAGGTCTGAAGCTCGTCGAAGTATCGAGCATGCCCGACGCCGTCTCGCGCTCGGTGGACGACTTCGTCGAAGCCGTGGCCGAGGCCGTGGGCATCGTGCTGCTCGTGAGCCTCGTCTCGCTCGGCGTGCGCACCGGCATGGTGGTCGTCATCACCATTCCGATCGTGCTTGCCGTCACCTCGCTCACGATGTACCTCTTCGGCATCGGCCTGCACAAGGTCTCGCTCGGCACGCTCGTGCTCGCGCTCGGCCTGCTCGTGGACGACGCGATCATTTCCGTCGAGATGATGGCCGTGAAGCTCGCGCAGGGCTGGAACCGTACGCGCGCCGCTGCGTTCGCGTACACCAGCACCGCGTTCCCGATGCTCACCGGCACGCTCGTCACGGTTTCGGGCTTTCTGCCCATCGTGCTCGCGAGGTCGAGCACCGGCGAGTACACGCGCTCGATCTTCCAGGTCTCCGCGATCGCGTTGATCGCCTCATGGTTCGCGGCCGTGGTGCTGATCCCGCTGCTGGGCTACCGGCTGTTGCCGGAGCGCAAGCCCGATCCGAACGCCGCCCATGCCGCCCATGCCGCCCATGGCGAGAATCACGAGCACGAGATTTATGACACACGTTTCTATCGGCGCCTGCGCGGCTGGATCGGCTGGTGCATCGAACGCCATGCCATCGTCCTCATCCTGACCATCGCGCTTTTCGTGGCCGCGCTCGCGTGCTTCAGGCTCGTGCCGCAGCAGTTCTTCCCGAGTTCCGACCGGCCCGAACTGCTCGTGGACGTGCGCCTGCCCGAAAGCGCCTCGATCGATGCGACGCTGCGCCAGACGAAGCGCCTCGAAGCGGCGCTCAAGGGCCGCCCCGAGATCGACCATTTCATCGACTTCGTCGGCACCGGTGCGCCGCGGTTCTATCTGCCGCTCGATCAGCAGTTGCAGCAGCCCAATTTCGCGCAGTTCGTGATCACGACGAAGTCGGTCGAAGACCGCGAGAAACTCGCAAGCTGGCTCGAACCGATGCTGCGCGACAACTTCCCGGCCATCCGTACCCGTCTCTCGCGCCTCGAAAACGGGCCGCCCGTCGGTTACCCCGTGCAGTTCCGCGTAAGCGGCGACGATATCCCGACGGTGCGCGACATCGCCAACAAGGTGGCGGCGACGCTGCGCGCCGACTCGCGCACCGACAACGTCAACTTCGACTGGGACGAGCCCGCGGGACGCTCGCTGCACTTCCAGATCGACCAGCAAAAGGCGCGCGCGCTCAATGTGTCGTCGCAGGACATCGCCAATTTCCTGCAGATGACCTATTCGGGCTATACCGTCACGCAGTATCGCGAGCGCGACAAGCTCATCAGCGTCGATCTGCGTTCGCCCGCCGCCGAACGCGTCGATCCCGCGCGCCTGCTCACGCTCGCGATGCCCACGCCCAACGGCCCGGTGCCGCTCGGCGCGCTCGGGCATCTCGCCAACGATCTGGAGTACGGCGTGATCTGGTCGCGCGACCGGCAGCCCACCATTACCGTGCAGTCCGATGTGCGCGCTGGCGCACAAGGCATCGACGTCACGCATGCGCTCGACCGGAAGCTGGAGTCGGTCAAAGCAGCGCTGCCGCCCGGCTACCACATCGAGGTGGGCGGCTCCGTCGAGGAAAGCGCGAAGGGCCAGGCGTCCATCTTCGCGCAGTTGCCGGTGCTCGCCATTGCCGTGCTCACGCTGCTCATGATCCAGCTGCAAAGCCTCACGCGCGTGCTGATGGTCGTGCTGACCGCGCCGCTCGGGCTGATCGGCGTGGTGATCGCCCTGCTCGTGTTCCGGCAGCCGTTCGGCTTCGTGGCCATGCTCGGCGTGATCGCGATGTTCGGGATCATCATGCGCAACTCGGTGATCCTCGTGGATCAGATCGAGACGGACATTCGCGCGGGGCACAAACGCTTCGACGCCGTGGTAGGCGCGACGGTGCGCCGCTTCCGGCCGATCATGCTGACCGCCGCGGCCGCCGTGCTCGCGCTGATTCCGCTGCTGCGCTCGAACTTCTTCGGGCCGATGGCCACGGCGCTGATGGGCGGCATCACGATTGCGACCGTGCTTACGCTGTTCTTCCTGCCCGCCGCCTACGCGGCCGCGTTCCGCGTGCGCAGCAGCGAGACTGACGAGACCGGCAAGACGCCGGAACAGGCATCATGAAGATGGCTCCTTTGACTTCGGCGTCGGGCGTGTGCAACACGGTACGCTCGCACGCCATACGTTCTCCACTCGCGCTGCGCTCGATGGCCGCCGCATGCGCCGCGCTCGCGCTGGCCGGTTGTGCGATGGGCCCGACCGGCGAGCCACCCGCCATGCCGCAGCCCGAGCACTACGGCAGCGAGGCGCAACCTGCGCAGACCGTGGCGGCCCAAGGCGTCGCTCAGCAGTTCGTAACAGGTGCTGAGCCGGTGCCGCAATGGTGGACGCTCTATGGCTCCGACGCGCTCGATGCACTCGTGAACGAGGGGCTCGCCAACAGCCCGAACCTTGCCGCCGCCGATCACAACCTGCAAGCCGCGCGCGAGCAGTTGCGCGGCCAGATCGGCAGCTCGCTTCTGCCGACAGTCGATGCGATCGGTATCGCGCAACGCCAGCAGCAGCCCGCGATCCCGCAGTTCGGCATCGATCAGTTGCAGTACGGGATTTTCGCGGGCTTGATCGACGTTCGCTATACCTTCGACGTGTTCGGCGCGACCCGCCTGAACAACGCGGCGCTCGCCTCGCGCGTGAACGTGCAGGCCTTCCAGTTCGAGGCCGCGCAGCGCGCGCTTGCGGCGAACATCGTGGCGAGCGCACTCGGCGCAGCGACGCTGCACGCGCAGATCGACACGACAGAGCAACTGATCGCGCTCGCGAATGCGCAAGCCGACGACGTGCAACAACGCTACGCGCTCGGCTCCGCTTCGCGCACCGATTCTCTGAGCGCGCAGCAGAGCGCGGCGTCGCTCTCGGCAAGTCTGCCGGGGCTGCGCCAGCAATGGGTCGCGCAGCGCCATGCGCTGGCCGTGCTGATCGGACGGACGCCCGACCAGGCCCCGCCGGATCTCGACCTCTCCAGCCTGACCGTGCCCGCGCAGGTGCCCGTCGTCATACCTTCAGAACTCCTGAGAACCCGTCCCGATATCGAAGCCGCCGAAGCCACGCTCAAAGCGGCCGCAGCCGGTGTCGGCGCTGCGACCGCGCAGATGTACCCGAGCATCACACTTTCGGCGGCGCTGGGCCAGGGCGGCTTCAGCTGGCCCGTCGTCACGTCGGGTGCGGGCGCGCTGTGGGCAATCGGCGCGTCGCTTTCGCAGCCGATCTTTCATGGCGGCGCGTTGCTCGCGCAGCGGCGCGCGGCGCTGCAGTCGTACGAGGCGGCCAACGACACGTACAAGCAAACGGTGCTCACGGCGTTCCAGGATGTCGCCGATCGTCTCGCCGCGCTCGAGCACGACGCCCAGGCCCTCGACGCGGCGAGTACCTCGGCGCGCACCGCCCAGGGCGTCTATGAGGACACCAATGCGCGCTACAAGCTGGGCGCCGTGCCGTGGTACGCGGTGCGCCAAAGCGAGCAGCAATGGCGTAATACCCGGCTCGACGAAATTCGCTATCGCGGCACTCGGCTTGCCGATACGGCCGCGCTCTTCCAGGCGATGGGCAACCCGCCGGTCAACCCGGCGACGCTTGGAAGCGGACACGCCGCGAACACCGCCGTGGCAGCGCCTGCATCGGACGCCGGCGCTGCGACGCAGGACAAGTAACACCCGCGTTTTTCCGTGCGTCTCGCGATAACATGATCGGCAGTGCGCCGTTTGAGACGGTGCAGCCGCATCTCGGAGACGACATCATGCCCAGCCCTTCGCTCGACTTCTGGTTCGATCTCGCCAGCAACTACAGCTATTTGAGCGTGATGCGCATCGAGGCGCTTGCTGCGCGGGCCGGCGTCGCGGTGCGCTGGCGCCCCTTCCTGCTCGGCCCCATCCTCGACGCGCTCGGCTGGGAAGGCCCTCCCTTCGTCGTGCAGAAGGAAAAGGGCGCCTATGTGTGGCAGGACATGCCACGGCAGTGCCGCAAATACGCGTTGCCGTGGCAACAGCCCACCGAGTTTCCCCGCCGCACCGTGCTCGCCACGCGCATCGCCGTGCTCGCCGACGACGAACCGTGGCTGCCCGACTGGTGCCGCACCGTCATGACGCGCAACTACGGCGACGACCGTGAGGTCGATTCGCCCGAAGCGGTCGCACACATGCTCACTGCGCTTGGACTGCCGGCACAGCGACTCATCGAAGAAGCCGGCAGCGATGCGAACCGGGCGCGGCTGCGCGAGCGGACCCAGACGGCCCGCGGCCTCGGCATCTTTGGCGCGCCAACTTTTTTTGTCGGCGAAGCGATGTTCTGGGGTAACGACCGGCTCGAAGACGCCATCGAAGCGGCGCTCTGTCCACCGCAGAATCAGGACATTGTGTAGCCCTCTCCCCCGTTTCCAGCGTTGCTCCGTCAGAAATTTCTGACCCTTATTTTCGAGACAGAGCTGTTACACTGCGCCTTAACGCGAGTCAGGTCTTTCTGACTTCATCTCCACATAATCATTTGCATTCCTACATATTTAGAAGTCCAACACTGGAGAGGGGCCCGCTTTATTCGATCGGTCTGGTCCGTGAGAAAAGCGCGACGCACGACAACCTGAGAGATCACGACTATGGGACATCTAGTGAGGCGCGGCATTTGCTTCGTACTATTAATTATTTCCAGTGCCGCCGCACACGCAAGCCTTGACTGCGAGGGCTCGCACGGCGGCTTCCGCTTCCAGACCGACGATAGCTGGACTGGCACCGACAAACTCGAGCACTTCGCGGTGTCCGCGCCGTTCGGCGCACTCGGAGGCTGGCTCACGCGCGACACGGACCACCCGGTCGTGTATGGCACGCTGATTGGCACGGTGCCGGGACTCCTGAAGGAAACGCTCGATGGGACTTGCCGCACCGACGGCTTCTCCTACAAGGATCTGTTCGCCGATGCCCTCGGCGCCCTCACGGGCGCATGGCTCGCGCATTGGGCCCTCACGTATTCGCGCGATTCGCACAGCCAAACCTTCGGACTGCGTTACGACAATGTGTTTTGACGCGCGATGCCTCATACGGCTCACCTGTCCACAAAGCCTTTGGCGTCAGGCAGTTAGCTTCGATATCCCAGGGTTATGAACAGGGGCTTCAACAAAAACTGTGGAAAAGTCGATGTGAGAGTTACCCACAGATTTCGTTGACAGCCCTGTGGAAAAGCCCTGGAAAGCTCAAGCAACTCCTTGGCCCACAAGGAAATTCTGCTCACCAAACAAAACACGGCGCGCCGTTGCCGACGCGCCGTGTTTATCGTGCAGAACTCAACGAACCCGAATCAAGGTTTGTTCGACTCGAACAGATCCATGATCTGCTTCTTTTCCGTCGTGGTCACGCTCGGCGGCGTCATCCCGCCCGGGCCCATGCTGCCGGTCGCGCCGCTGGCATCGCTCGCAGCCCCCGCCGGATTCGCCGAGTCCAGACCGATGCTCGCGACGAACCCGTTACCCGGCGTCATGTCCGAGAAGTACAGTTCATCGTTGATCGTCGTGAGGCCCTCGGGCATCGCCGGCTCTTCCTGCGGCACGCCGCGTAGCGCGCGCTGCATGTACTCCACCCAGATCGGCAGCGCGAGCTGCGCGCCGAATTCACGGCTGCCGAGGCTCTTCGGCTGGTCGTAGCCCATCCACGCCACGGCAACGAGCGTGCGCTGATAACCCGCGAACCAGCCGTCCTTGGCGTCGTTCGTCGTACCGGTCTTGCCCTGCAGGTCGTTGCGATGGAGCACGTTGGTGCCCGCGCCCGTACCCGCCGTCGCCACCGAGTGCAGCAGGCTGTTCATCACGAACGCGTTGCGCGGCGAAAGCGTTTGCGGCGCGTTCTGCCCCGCCACGAGCGGCTGCGCGCGCAGGATCGGCTGGCCGTGCGCATCGTCGACTTCGGCGATCAGATACGGATTGATGCGATAGCCGCCGTTCGCGAACACGCTGTACGCGCCCGCCGACTGCAGCGGCGTGACGAGTCCCGCGCCGAGCGCCATCGGCAGGTACGGCGGGGTCTTGTCCGCGTCGAAGCCGAAGCGCTGCGTCACGTAGTCCTGCGCGTACTTCGTGCCGATGTATGAAAGGATGCGGATCGACACGAGGTTCTTCGACTTCTGCAACGCGAGGCGCATCGACATCGGGCCTTCGGGCTGGTCGTCGTCCTTCGGCTCCCACGCGTCGCCACCCGGCGTGCTGGGCGGGAAGTACAGCGGCGCGTCGTTGATGATCGTCGCCGGTCCAAGGCCCTTTTCGAGCGAAGCCGAATAGATGAACGGCTTGAAGCTCGAGCCCGGCTGACGCCACGCCTGCGTGATGTGGTTGAACTTGTTCTTGTTGAAGTCGAAGCCGCCGATCAGCGCACGGATCGCGCCGTCCTGCGGCGTGAGCGAGACGAGCGCGCCTTCCACCTGCGGCAATTGCGTGATCTGCCAGTTGCCCTTCGCGTCCTGCATCAGGCGCACGATGGAACCCGGGCGAATGTGCAGCGCCTGCGAGGCACGCGGCGACAGTGCGGCCGCCACGAAGCGCAGGCCGTCGCCCGTCACCGTCACCGAAGTGCCGTCGAGTTGTTGCGCCGTCACCGACTTCGGACCCGCGTCGGTCACGACTGCCGAAACGAGGTCGCCGTTGTCCGGGTGGTCGGTCAGGGCGTCTTCGATGGCCTGCTCGCGGTCGTCGCCGTCGGCGGGCAGTTGCACGAAGCCTTCCGGTCCGCGATAGCCGTGGCGGCGCTCGTAGTCCATCACGCCCTTGCGCACGGCCGCGTAGGCGGCGTCCTGGTCGGCCGAATCGATCGTCGTCGTGACGGTGAGGCCGCGCGTATAGGTCTCGTCCTTGTACTGCGCGTACATCATCTGGCGCACCATTTCCGCGACGTACTCGGCATGCACGTTGTACTCGGTGCCGGCCGTCTTCGTCTGCAGCGGCTCTTTGATCGCTTCGTCGTACTGCGCCTGCGTGATGTAGCCGAGGTCGAGCATGCGCTTGAGGATGTAATCCTGGCGAATCTTCGCGCGGTGCGGGTTGACGATCGGGTTATACGCCGAGGGCGCCTTCGGCAGACCCGCGAGCATCGCCGCCTGGGCAACCGTGATGTCCTTCAGATCCTTGCCGAAGTACACGCGTGCCGCCGCAGAAAAACCGTAGGCACGCTGCCCCAGATAAATCTGGTTCATGTACAACTCGAGAATCTGGTCCTTCGTCAGCGCGCGCTCGATCTTGTAGGCGAGCAGCATCTCGTAGACCTTACGCGTGTAGGTCTTCTCGCTCGACAGGAAGAAGTTTCGCGCAACCTGCATCGTGATCGTGCTCGCGCCCTGCGAAGCGCCGCCATGCATAAGGTCAGCCACGCCCGCGCGCAGGATGCCGACGAAGTCCACGCCGCCGTGCTCGTAGAAGCGGTAGTCCTCGATCGCGAGCACCGCCTTCTTCTGAATGTCAGGAATATCCTGGAAGCGCACGAGCTGACGACGCTCGTCGCCGAACTCGCCGATCAGCACGTGGTCGGCGGTATAGATGCGCAGCGGCACCTTGGGCTGATAGTTGGTGAGCGCGTCGAGCGATGGCAACTGCGGCTCCATCACGACGAGCGCGTAGCCCACGAGCAGCGCACCCACCACGCAGAGCGTGCCGATCAGGCCGACGAACCAGAGCGCGAGCGTCGTGCCGATGGAGCGCCGCTTCGGGCTGCCATCGCGCGGCCCGTTGCCACCGGAGCCGCCGCCTGAGCCGCCGCCCGATTCAGGCCGGCGAGGCGGCTGGCGCCCGTTGTTGAAGGAGGGTTCCCGATCTTCGTTCGGGTACTGCGGTGAAGGCGGTCGTTTGATGATAGGCATGACTGGAATGATGGGCGCGTCTCGCGCGCGCCGGCTGTGCGCAACTCGCACGCATGGATCTCGACCACGGCGTCATGGCGCCAATGCGGCATACGACGTCGCCGGCTCAAGCCCGGCGACGCGGCGCGACCGGCAACGCCCCCGTCCGGCCGCGCGGCGCGCACTACGGCACGCCACACACGAATACACGTCCGTTCGGGCGCCATTCGCGAAATGTAACAGCGCATTCTAAAGAAATCGCGGGCGCCGGGTCGCGCTTTTTTTGTAAGAGTTTCTTGGGAAACGCTTCCCGCCCGATTTTTTGCCGGCCCGGCGTTCACTTGCGCCGATTGCGGCTTTATGCGCGAAAAGTTACGTTACTTTGCCTTCTATCCGACAACAAATTAAACGAATTCGCGCAATTGGCAGCCAATTCTTGCTGACAGGGTCCCTCCCATCCGAGCAGCTTCGGATTGCGCATCGGCGCACTCGTCTTATGATGAAAGATCTGCTACACGCCCCTGTTCGCGCCCAGGCAAGTCGGCATTCATTCTTACAATTAGCTGTGGCGCAGCCAGGAAAACCGACGTCATACGCAGCCGACCCAGCGGCCCGTCGATCATGAACAAGCCTAGCGAACGCATCGTCGTCTTCGTCACGCCCGCGCAAAAGCGCGCGATCTCCGCTACTGCCGGCGAGCTTGGCATCAGCATTAGCGAGCTTATGCGACGCGCCGTGATTGCGTTCAGCGCGACGAGCGATCAGGTGAAAGCCGCGAGCATTGTCGACCGGCTGAACGCGCCGCGTCAGCCCGATGCACTCGCCCAGGTGCTGCAAAAGGCGGCGAAGCCGCTGCGCGCGGGCCGTTCGGGCGCGATCCGACCAGCCGCGGGCGCGACGGCGGCCACCGGTGCGAAGGAGGCCAGCCCGGACGCGCAGCAAGATGATGCACTCGCAGAGAGCGACGCAACGACATCCCTTCACGACGGCGCCACCCGCGAGCCAACGCCTCATAACGCGGATGCGCCTCATGCGCCAACCGCTCCCCTGCCCGCCGCGCACACCGACGAAGCGGACGTGAGCCATGCCGCGCGCGAAATCGCCCAGGCGGTGGCTCGACTCAGCGCCGAAGCGGCCGCCGCAGCCGAAAGCGCCGCGCTCGACACCGCCGCCGCGCATTCGCTCGACATCGAGCCGCTGCAACCGCTAAGCTCGGCGCCCTTCGCACGTTCGCGGCGCAACGCAAGCGACGCGGGAAACGTAGCCGACGAAGCCCACAGCGACGACAGCGCGCCCGAAGGTGGAAGATTCGCCTGACGCGGAGCGCATTCGCGCGCCATACGCATGCGTCCATACACATGTGTCGCAGTGCGTGCTTAAGAGCCGCTCACGCGCTCGCAGGCGGGCTGCGCGCGGCCTGTTCCTTTAAGTCCCTTTTAAGACAGGCCGTGGTGTAATATCCGCGATCGATGACGGCGCCCGGCCAGCGGCGGGGTTCCCAGCCGCGCAGCCAGGCGGCGTCCTGACGAACACACGCATGCAAGAAAACGCGCTCACGCTATTGCAATTGCCGCACTTGCCCCGATTTGCGCGGTGCATGTGCGCAAGGCGCAAAGCGGCGTAAGCTGGTGGATGGATCAGCCGTCGCCAGCCGGCCGGCGCGTGAGGCCCAACCCGCATGCACGCACCTCGGCCCACCATGGCCGATCTCATTTCACTGGAGGAATTCATGTCGCTTTTCGACTCCATCTCCCGCACCGTCAAGGGCCTGCTCAACGACGCGGCCGACTCGGTACAGGATCCGTCGCGCGACGCGCGCCAGATCGTGCGTGAGCTCGACGACAGCATCGCCCGCGCGGAGAACTCGCTCGTCGAGATCCAGGCGCAGGTCGCGACGCAGCAAAGCAAGCGCGACGTGGCCGCCGACAAGGCGAAGAAGTACGAAGACGGCGCGAAGCGCGCGCTGCAATCGGGCGACGAAGCGCTCGCACGCGAAGCGCTCGGCGCGCAGCAAACCGCCGAAGCCGAACGCGACGCGCTCGCGGGTGAACTCGCGAAGCTCGAACCGTCGGTCGATCAACTGAAGCAGCAGATCGACGATATGCGCCAGCGCCGCAACGACCTGAACGCGCGCTCGAACATCCTGCAGGCGAAGCAGCAGATCGCCCAGGCGAAGGATGTCGCAGCCACGGCGCTGGGCGGTATCGGCGGCAAGAATCTCGATGGCGACTTCCAGAAGCTGGAGGAAAAGGTCGCGCTTTCGAACGCACGCTCGGACGCCCGGCTGAACTCGTCCGACCAGTCGAGCGGCAAGGCGCTCGACGACAAGCTCGCGGCGCTCAACAAGGGTCCGTCGGTAGACGAGCGCCTCGAGGCGCTCAAGAAGCAGATGAACACGCCGGCGCAGTAAGCGCGCCGGAGTGCTGGATGCGGCGCGGCATGGGCCGTGCTGCAACGCGCCGCATCCCCGTATCGAATGCCATGGAGACGGGCGTCAAGCCGCCCGACCAGCAACATGAAAAAGTTTCTTGCCGCTGCCAGCATCGCTGTCGCGTCGTTCGCCTTCACGGGCGGCGTGGCGTTCGCCGTGCCGAGCGTGCAGCAGATCGAATCCGCGATGTCCCAGGGCGACTGGCAGCGCGCCGACTCGGGCCTCACCGAAGTCCTGCAGGCGCATCCGGACAACGCGCGCGCCCACTACCTCTACGCCCAGGTGCTCAACCGCGAAGGCCGTTACGCCGACGCGCTCACCCAGGTCCAGCAGGCGAAGTCGCTCGATCCGCAAATCCGCTTCACCCAGCCGCAGCGTTTCGCGCAGGTCGAAGCAAAAATCCGCGCTGACGCTACGCGCGCCGGCGCAGTGACCACGAGCAGATCGAACAACCCATTCACGCAGCAAGCAGCGGCGGCTCCCGCGCCGCAAAGGCAGGGTCCTGGTATGGGCATGTGGATTGGTATCGCGATTCTATTGGTCGGCATTGCGCTCGTGCTGCGCTGGACGCTGCGCCGCGCGAAATCCACCGAAGACGCCAAGGCCGGCGACGACCGCCGCGACCAGCTCAAGCGCGCCACCGAACTGCTCAACGGCGTGCGCTCGCTCAAGCTCGACGTAAAGCTCTCGACGGCGCCCGGCCACGAAGCGCTCGAAAAAGAAGTCGAAGGACTCGAGGCGCAGTTGCGCAGCCTTGTCGAAACGCTCTCGAACAGCGCGAATCCGCGGCCGCCGTATGAGATCGAGGACCTCGAACGCCAGTTCGCGAGCCTCAAGGCGCGTGCCGAAGGCCGCCCCGATCCGAATGCGCAGCCTGCCGCGCAGGACTACGGCAGCAACTCCAGTTACGCGCGTGAAGCCGACGCCGCGTTCGGGCGTCAGCCGCAGTATCCGCCGGCGCCACCGCAGCAACCGCCGCAGGTCATCGTGCAGCAAGGCGGCGGTGGCATGGGCGGCATGGGCGGACTGCTCACGGGCGTGCTGCTCGGCGAAGCGCTGAACCATGGCCGTGACCGCGTGATCGAGCGCGACGTGTTCGTCGACGACGAAGGCCGCCGTGTTCAGCGCGACGGCAACGGCAATGGCGGCGGCCTCGACTTCGGCCAGGGATCGAACGACTGGGACGACGGTTCGGGCGGCGGCGGTGTCGATATGGGCAGCAACGACAGCTCGGACGACTGGAACAACTCCTGAGCGCCTGAGGCCTCCCCGGCGCACGCCGCTCACGCAAACGACGGGCTCCTTCAGGGAGCCCGTTTTGCATCGGCGCGAATCACACACATCGCACACCATACGTAACGGCGGAAGCACACATGAGCAGCAGCAACGGGGCGGCACTGCGCATTGCCATCATCGGCAGCGGCTTTTCCGGCATCGGCATGGCGATCCGACTGCGCCGCATGGGCGTGGAGTCGTTCACGATCTACGAGGCCGCCGCAAGCCTCGGCGGCACCTGGCGTGACAACGCCTATCCGGGCGCCGCCTGCGATATTCCTTCGCACCTCTACTCGTTTTCGTTCGAACTGAATCCGGCGTGGACGCGCACCTACGCACCGCAGCACGAGATTCTCGATTACTTGCGCCATTGCGCGCACAAGTACGACGTCGAGCGCTTCATCGAATACCGTTCGCACGTGCGCGCGGCGCGTTTCGTGGAGGCGGAAGGCTTCTGGCAAGTGGAGATCGAGCGGGACCGCGCGATCAAGACGATCGAAGCCGATATCGTGATCGCCGCAAACGGCCCGCTCTCGCGCCCAGCACTGCCGCAGATTGCGGGCATCGAGCGCTTCGAAGGCAAGCTCTTTCACTCGGCGCGCTGGGACCGCGACTATGCGCTCGAAGGTAAGCGCATCGCGGTGATCGGCACCGGGGCGAGCGCAATCCAGTTCGTGCCGCATATCCAGCCGCGCGCGGCGCAACTCACGGTGTTTCAGCGCACGCCGCCGTGGATCATGCCGCGGCGCGATCGCGCCATCAGCGAACGCTGGCGCTGGATTTACCGGCACATGCCCTTCGCGCAACGCATGGTGCGGGCCGCGATCTACTGGCAGCACGAATCGCGCGCGCTAGGCTTCGCGGTGGAGCCGCGCCTGCTCAAGGCGCCGACGAAGTTCGCATTGAGCTATCTCGCGCATAAGGTGAAAGACCCCGAACTGCGCGCGCAACTCACGCCGAACTATGTGCTGGGTTGCAAGCGCGTGCTGCTCTCGAGCGACTACTACCGTGCCCTCGCGCAGCCGAACGCGGAACTCGTGACTGACACGATCCGCGAGGTCGTGGCCGACGGCATCGTCACCGCCGACGGCACGCACCGGCCTTACGACGCGATCGTCTGCGGCACAGGCTTTCAGGTCAACGATGTGGACGCGCCTTTCCAGGTGACGGGCGTTGCCGGCCAGGACTTAGGCGAGATGTGGCGGCGCGACGGTCCCGAGGCATACCTCGGCGCGAGCGTCGCGGGCTTCCCGAATCTCTTCTTCGTGGTCGGGCCGAACACGGCGCTCGGGCACAACTCGATGATCTACATGATCGAGTCGCATATTGCCTATATCGCCGCCTGCATCCGGGCACTGCAGCGCTCGGGCGCGCGCACGATGGAAGTTCGCGCCGAGGCGCAGCAAAGCTGGAACGCGCGCTTGCAAGCGCGTTTCGCGCGCACCGTGTGGCAGTCGGGCTGCCGCAGCTACTACCTCACACAGGCGGGCAAGAACACCGCCCTGTGGCCAGGCTTCACGTTCGTGTTCCGCCGCAACACGCGCCGCGTGCGCACCGCCGACTACGCGTTCGAGCGTTAGACGCGCTGCGGATGCCCCGCGTACACGCGCGTCTCGTAGGCGAAGTTCACCGCGCCGTCCTTTTGCGTCGCCTCGAACAGATCGCGAAGCGCCGCGAGCATCGGCTCGTGGCGCTCATCGCCCGCCTTGGGCGCATACGACGACGACATCAGCCGCCCGCGCAGGCCGTCGAAATCGAGCCATTGCGCATTCGGGAACACGGTTTGATGCTCGAAGCCCTCGCCGAACCAGTCGGCCATTGCCGCCGAGTCGGGGTAGCTTTCGGCCACACGCGCGTAGTCGGGGCAAAAACGCTGCAGCAGCGCCTCGTAGCCCTCCAGAAACGCCGAACCTTCGAGCAGGCGGCTGTTCCAGAACAGCACGATCTTGCCGCGCGGTTTCAGAATGCGCGCGAACTCGCGCTGCGTATCGGTCTTGTGGAACCAATGGAACGCCTGCGCGGCGCTCACGAGATCCACGCTCGCGGTTTCGAGCGTCGTCGCCTCCGCCGTGCCCGCCACGCTGCGATAGCCTTTGTAGCCGCCTAGCAGTTCGTCCGCCGCGGCGCGCATGGCCGCGTTCGGCTCGACGGCCGTGACAGGGTGGCCCGCGTCGAGGAAGAGCTTCGTGGAGAGGCCCGTACCCGCGCCGATGTCGGCCACGGGCGCGCCCGGCGTAATGCCGCACTCCACGTGCACGAAGGTGGCCACTTCGCGCGGATAGGTCGGCCGGTATTTCACGTAGTCTGCGACCCGGTCGGTGAAACGCCGGGTGGAATCGTCGATCATCGTTCTGCCCTTTTGTCGTTCAACCGCCGCCGCCCAGGAGCTTCACCAGCTCCCAGAGGAAGCGCAAAACCATCAGGATCAGCTCCCAGAGCTGGATCAGTTGCTGCCAGAGCGCGAGCGGCGCGCTCCCGCCGAAAATCGCTTCTATCATCTTGCTCCCAACGCGACGCCCCTCTGCCCCTTTGCTCCGTTTTTCGGGCTTTCGGCGCGTCCGAGTTCCCGATCATAGCGCCAGGCGCCCCCCTGCGCTCAAGTCCCCGTATTACGCGCCGTAAACAAGTTCAGATAGCCTGGCGATCGGACCTGCTGACGACCGGGCTCCCTGCTTTTCCGCGGCTTTTCGCAGTTGTCCATATTTTTCGCTGCGCACCGGGCAAGGAGACACCCGATGACATCTTTGCGTTTGCTGGGCCTGCGCGGTCGCCGCCGCACGGGAAAGTCCGCCGGCGTCGTCGGCGACATTGCCGCGCATGCCGGCCGGCTCGGTATCGAGATCTGCGACGTGGCGGGCCATGTCGACGAGGTTGCCGCGCGCGTGCAGCGCCAGACCGACGTGTGCCACGCGCTGCGCGAGTCGGCGGCCCATACGCTCGCCGGCAATCATCAGATCGCGACGGCCGCGCGCGCCATGCGCGAGCTGAGCACGGGCACGGCCGCTACCGTGCAGCAGTCGCAGCAGACCATCGAGGAATCGCTCGCCGACATTCATGGGCTGGTCGAGAGCGTCACCGTCATCGAGACGCAGATCCGGGCGCTCAAGAGCGCGCTGGCGCATGTCTCGAAGGTCTCCGAGGAAATTTCGCTGATCGCGCGGCAGACCCAGCTCCTCGCGCTCAACGCGGCCATCGAAGCGGCGCGCGCGGGCGAATCCGGCAAGAGCTTCGCCGTGGTCGCAAGCGAGGTGAAGAACCTCTCCGCCAAAACCGCACAGGCCACCGGCCAGATCGAGCAAACGCTCGGGCAACTCACGCAGCAGACCGAGCAGCTCATCGCCGAGGGTACGGCCAACACCGAACGCGCGCATCGCGTGCGCGCGGGCACGCACACCATCGGCGAGGCCGTGCACAGCACCGGCCAGGCGATCATGCAGCTCGACGAGCACGCCGGTCAGATCGCCCAGCTCACGGGCGAGATCGAGACGAAATGCGACGGGCTCGAAGGCCAGGTCAGCGAGATGGTCGCGGGCGTCGAGGATTCAGGCCGGAACTTCGTGCAGGCGAAGGATCAGCTCGGCAAGCTGCTCGAAGTCTCGGAAACGCTCATCGAGCTTACCGCCGCCACGGGCGTGGAAACCGACGACACGCGCTTCATCGAGGCCGTGCAGCGCGCCGCCGCTCAGGTCACCAAGCTGTTCGAGGGCGCGCTCGCGCGTGGCGAGATCGGCGAAGCGGATCTGTTCGACCGCGTCTACGCGCCGGTGCCGAACACGAACCCGCAGCAGCATATGACGCGCTTCACGGCGTTCACCGACCGCGTGCTGCCCGCGATCCTCGAACCACTGCTCGCGTTCGACGAGCGCGTCGCCTTCTGCGTGGCGATCGATCCACGCGGCTATATTCCGACGCACAATCGCAAGTTCTCGCATCCGCAGGGCGCGGACCCGGTGTGGAATGCCGCGAACTGCCGCAATCACCGCATCTTCAACGACCGCGCGGGGCGCGCCGCCGGCTCGCACACCAAGCCCTTCCTGCTGCAAACGTACCGGCGCGACATGGGCGGCGGCACGTTCGTGATGATGAAGGACGCCTCCGCGCCAATCTTCGTGAACGGCCGGCACTGGGGCGGGTTTCGCATGGGATACCGGCTGTAACGATCAAACGTCCTAAAGCAAACGGCGCGCGGACATTGCTGTCCGCGCGCCGTTTTATATGCGCCTCGAAAGCGCAGTGGCGATCAAACCGCCATCGCCATGCGCTTGCGCTCTGCGCGCTGCATGAAATAGTTGCCGGCGATCACACCCACTGTCACGACCGCGATGAACAGCGTAGCGAGCGCGTTCATCTCCGGGTTCAGACCGAGGCGCACACGCGAGAACACCACGAGCGGCAACGTGGTCGAGCCCGGACCCGAAAGGAACGCCGAAAGCACCAGATCGTCGATCGAAAGCGTGAACGAGAGCAGCCAGCCGGCCGCAAGCGCCTGCGAGATGAGCGGCAGCGTGATCTGGAAGAACACCTTGAACGGCGTCGCGCCCAGGTCCAGCGCAGCCTCTTCGAGCGACGGGTTCAACTCGCGCACGCGCGACTGCACGATGATCGCGACGTACGAAATACACAGCATGACGTGGCCGATCCAGATCGTGAACACGCCACGCCCCGCGGGCCAGCCGATCAGCTTGCCCATTTCCACGAAGAGCAGCAGCAGCGAAATGCCCTGGATCACTTCGGGAATCACGAGCGGCGCGTTGATCATGCCCGAGAACAGCGTGAAGCCGCGAAAGCGCCCCATGCGCGCGAGCACGAAGCCTGCCCACGTGCCGATGAACACCGAGGCGAACGCCGTCATCAATGCGATGCGCAGCGAGAGCCACGCGGCGGTGATCAACTCGTCGTCGGTGATGAGCGCCTGATACCAGCGCGTGGAAAAGCGCGTCCACACCGTCACGAGTTGCGACTCGTTGAACGAGTAGACGATCAGGCTCAGGATCGGGATATAGAGGAACGCAAAGCCGAGGCCGAGCGCGATGAACATCAGAACGCGATTCGGTTTCATTTGCCGCGGCCCTCCAGTTCCTTCGCCTGATAGTGCTGGAACAGCGCCATCGGCACGAGCAGCAGGAGCACCATCGCGCAGGTCACGGCGGAGGCCATCGGCCAGTCGGCATTGTCGAAGAACTCGTTCCACATGACGCGGCCGATCATCAGCGTGTTCGCGCCGCCAAGCAGTTCAGGAATCACGTACTCGCCCACTGCCGGAATGAACACCAGCAGGCAGCCCGCGATAATGCCATTCTTCGAGAGCGGCAGCGTGATCTCCACGAACGCGCGCCACGGCTTCGCGCCGAGGTCGTACGCGGCTTCGAGCAGCGTGAGATCCATCTTCACGAGGTGCGCGTAGAGCGGCATCACGAGAAACGGCAGATACGAATACACCATGCCGATGTAGACGGCCGTGTTCGTGTGATAAAGCTCCAGCGGCGAATGAATGATGCCGATCGACATCAGGAAATTGTTCAGCAGTCCGTTGTTCTTTAGAATGCCGATCCACGCGTACACGCGGATCAGGAACGACGTCCAGAACGGCAGCATCACGGCCATCATGAGGATGTTGCGCGAGGCCGGATTCGAGCGCGCGATGTAGTACGCCATCGGATAGCCGATGATGAGACACAGCAGCGTCGAGATCGCCGCCACGACCACCGAATTCACGTAGGTCGCGAAGTACAGGCTGTCCTGGAACAGGAACGCGTAGTGCGAGAAGTCGAGCGCGATGTGCCAGACGCCGTCCGCGAACGACGCCAGCTCCGTGTACGGCGGAATGCCGAGTTGCTGGTCGGCGAAGCTGATCTTCACCACCAGGATGAACGGCACGAGGAAGAACAGCAGCAACCAGATGAACGGGCCCGCCACGACGGCCGTACGGCCCGTCAGGTTAAAGCGCTTCGCGGGCCAGTTCAGGATATTGCGAAAGGTCGTCGTGCTCATGACGTCAGCACCACACCGGCCGAAGCGCTCCAGCGCACGTAGACTTCGTCTTCCCACGTGGGCGAGTCGATTTCGGAGAGCGCGAGGCTCGACATGTTCGCGATCACCGTCTTGCCCGAGTCGAGCTTGACGTGATAGAGCGAGTAGCCGCCCATGTAGGCGATGTTCTTGACGACGCCCTTGCCCCAGTTGAACACGCCCTCGGGCGGCTTGCGCGTGAGCGAGATGCGCTCGGGGCGCACCGAGATCGTCACGGGCATGCCGAGCGGCCCGGTGATCCCGTGGTTCACGTAGAGGCGCACCGGCAGCTCCGGACACTCGACGAACACGTGGTCGGGCTCGTCCTCGACCACGTTGCCGTCGAAGAGATTGGTCGAGCCGATGAACTCCGCCGAGAAGCGGCTGTTCGGGAATTCATAGACCTGGTTCGGCGTGCCGAGCTGGACGATCTCGCCTTCGCTCATCACCGCGAGACGCCCCGCCATCGTCATGGCCTCTTCCTGATCGTGCGTGACCATGATGCAGGTGACGCCGACCTTGTCGAGAATGTTGACGAGTTCGATTTGCGTGCGCTGGCGAATCTGCTTGTCGAGCGCCGACATCGGCTCGTCGAGGAGGAGCAGCTTGGGCCGCTTCACGAGCGAGCGCGCGAGCGCGACGCGCTGCTGCTGGCCGCCCGATAGCTGGTGCGGCTTGCGCTTGGCGAAGCGCGTCATCTGCACGAGTTCGAGCGCGTTCGCCACGCGGTCCTTGAGCTCGTCTTTCTTCACGCCTTCCTGGCGCAACCCGAAGCCCACGTTCGACTCCACCGTCATGTGCGGAAAGAGCGCGTACGACTGGAACATCATGTTGACCGGGCGGCGGTACGGCGGCATGGCGGCCAGGTCCTCGCCGTCGATCAGGATCTTGCCTGACGTCACGGTTTCGAGACCCGCGAGCATGCGCAGCAAGGTGGACTTGCCGCAGCCCGAGCTGCCAAGCAGCGCGAACAGCTCGCCCTTCTTCACCGACAGGTTGACGCCCTTGACTGCCGTCGTCTCGCCGAACTTCTTGACGACGTCGACGATCTGCACGAAGTTGTCCGCGGCCGAATCTGCCGCGGTGAAGCCCGAAGGCAGCGAACCGGCGGTTGCCGGCGCGCTCGACTGGTCACTCATGATTCTCTCTGCCCTGCCTGTTTCTGCGTGAATCTTGGACGGGGTTGACGAACAAAGCCCCCGGCATCGTGCCGAGGGCTCGGGGTAAAACGGGATCGGATTTCAACCGTGTCAGCGGCCCGACTTGAACTCGGTCCACAGACGCGTCTGCAGGCGCTGGATCTCAGGCGGCAATGGCTTGAGCAGGAACAGCGTCTTCAGGACTTCCGGCGACGGGTACACGGCCGGGTCGTTGGCGATGTCCTTGTCCACGTACTTGCGCGCTTCCGCGTTCGCGCTCGGGTAGTAGACCGCATTCGTGATCGCTGCGTGAACCTGCGGCGTCTCGATGTAGTTGATCCACTCCTGCGCGGCTTCCTTGTGCTGCGCGTCCTTCGGGATGGTCATCACGTCGAACCAGATCGGCGCGCCGCCCTTCGGAATGTAGTACTCGATCTTGTACGGTTTCTTCGCGTCGATGGCGCGGTGCTTGGCGATCACGACGTCGCCCGACCAGCCGTACGCGAAGCAGATGTCGCCGCCCACGAGGTCGTTGATATAGCCCGACGAGTTGAACTGCGTGATGTACGGACGGATCTTCTTCATCATCGCGAGCGCGGCGCGATAGTCGTCCGGGTTCGTCGAGAGCGGGTCCTTGCCGATGTAGTGCAGCGCGGCCGCGAACATCTGGTCCGGCGCGTCGAGCACGGACACGCCGCAGGCCTTCAGCTTCGAGATGTTCTCGGGCTTGAAGAGGATGTCCCAGTTGTCGAGCGGTACGTTCTTGCCGAGGATCTGCTGCGCCTTCGTGACGTTATAGGCAAGACCGGTCGTGCCGTACGCCCAGGGCACCGCGAACTTGTTGCCCGGATCCGCGCCGGCGACGAGCGCCATCAGTTGCGGATCGAGGTACTTGAGGTTGGGGATCTTCGACTTGTCGAGCGGCGCGAAGATGCCGGCGGCGATCTGCTTGCCCGCGTAGTTGCTGGTCGGCACGACGATGTCGTAGCCCGAATTGCCCGCGAGCAGCTTGGCCTGGAGCGTGTCGTCGCTGTCGTAGTTATCGTACTTGACCTGAATGCCGGTCTGCTTCGTGAAGTTCGGAATCGTGTCCTTGGCGATGTAATCGGACCAGTTGTACACGTTCAGCTGCGTGTCCTTCGCCACCGACGTCATCCACGGCGCCGCGCACAGTGCGAGCGCGGCCAGTTGCGCCACAACCCCTTTCTTCATCCCGTTCTCCGATCCTGACCGGCTCCGGCCGGCCGTCTGCCTCGCTTCGTGCCGCGCCACGTGTCACCTGTGCACGACTCCCCTGACTTTCCCAAAACCTACCATCAAACCCGCCCGGCAAGAAATAAAACGCGGGCGTGTCGCGCAAACGGAACATGGGCCATGGGAACACGGCGTGCCGCGCGCGGACGGTAAATCGCGCGCAATTTTAGCCGTTTCACGGGCCGTGTCCACAAAAAAGCGCTCTAGTGGCGCATGCGCGCGACGGCCTGCTCCCAGCTGCACACAGCGTCGCGTTCTACCTTGCTAACGCCTTGCAGTCGCTTTGCCGATTCATCGCGCATCGCGCGCCGCAGCGGCACGTCCACGGCCGCGGACGGCCGCCTCGTCCGCGATCGGTTAACATAGCGGCGTTTCGTACCCAAGCCGGCACGCGCGACGCCCGGCTACGTCCCAAGGCACTTCAATGGCATCCAATCTCCACGACCTCCCCGACAGCCCGTGCATCGGCGTGTGCTCGACCCTTTTCGACGACGTCTGCAAAGGTTGCGGGCGCACCGCCGTGGAAGTCTCCAACTGGGTCTTCCTGAGCGACGAGGAAAAGCGCGCCGTGTGGGAGCGCATCGAGCGCGAAGGCACGGCCATGCGCTTCCAGAAAGACCGCGCCTGAAACAAAAAACGCCGGGCAAGCCGGCGTTCGAACAGCGCTGAAGAGGCGATCGATCAGAACTTCATGCCGACGCCCAGTCCCACCACGAGCGGATCGATATGCAGCGTGCCGAGCGACGTGCCGCCCATTGACGCGTCGGTGCGCATCCAGATCTTCTTGATATCTGCGTTCACGAAAATCTTCTTCGTCACCTGGAAGTCGATACCGAACTGCAGCGCCGGGCCCCAACTGTGGTTGTCGATCGAGACCGACTGGCCGCCCGCGTGCAGACCGTTGTTGTAGAACAGCGTGTAGTTGATGCCCGCGCCCACATACGGCCGCACCTTGCCCGCGTTGTTGAAGTGATACTGCAGCAGCAGCGTAGGCGGCAGCACGCCCACGCCGCCTAGTGCACCGATGTTCGACGTTACCTGGTTGCGCGACGTGCCGAGAATCAGCTCCACGCCAATGTTGTTGGTCGCCATGTAGGTGAAGTCGACCTCGGGCACGATGGCGTTGTTCACGTCCGCGCCAATCGCACCGAGCGTACCGTTGGCGCGCGCGTCCGGCGCGATCTCGATCGCGCGCAGGCGCACCAGCCAGTCTCCCGCGTAGATGCCCGAGTCGGGCGAGCTTGCTGCGTTGGCGGGCGCCGCCAGGAGGGCCGCGCCCATGGTGAGCGCGGCGGTTGCTGCGATCTTTTTAATAGCTTTGTACATCGTTAATCCCCGTGTCTGTTGTGTAGCCGTATGAAGGCCTACAAATTGTCAGAGACGGGGTCCGGCGCCGTTTTGATAAGTGTCAAGCCAGGGCGAACGCCGCGCGCTGTGCGACCGCGGGTCGCGCAGCGCCGGTCAGCAGCAGCTCCAGCAAGTCGCGCACGCTGCGGATGGCGTTGCCAAACGGCAGCGCTTCGCGCCCGCGGAAGAACAAACCGTTCGCGACGTCGCCACGCAACGCCGCCGCAAGGCGCGTATCGATGCAGAAGTGGCCGAACTTCTCGATGCCGTCGCGCAGACCGCAGGCCGAGAGGCATTCGAGGCCGGTTGGGCAAGCGAGCTTGAGCGAGCCGATCTTGGTGCGAATACGCGATTCGTTGCGCAGATAGCGCTCGAGCCACGGCGTTTTCACCGCGCGTGCGGGCAGGCCCGTCACGCTCACGAACTCGACGATGTCTTCAGGCTTTGCGTCGGCAAGCACGCGCTTGAAGTCGGGGTGCGCGTCGCCCTCCTCGGTCACCGCGAACGGCGTGCCGACCTGCACGCCGTTCGCGCCCGCCACGAGCCATTTGCGCACGGCCTCGTGGCTGTTGATGCCGCCGGCCACGACGAGCGGCACGTCGCGCCGCGAAATGCCGAGCGTGGCGTAGACGCCTTCGAGTTCCTCGAAAATCTGCGCGAACGCGAAGCGCTCGTTGCCCATGTCGGCGATGTCGGTCACGCCCAGGTGACCGCCCGCGTAAGCCGGATGTTCGATCACGATGGCGTCGGGCAGGCGGCCCTTCTTCATCCACTTCTTGAGCACGAGCGCGACGCCGCGTGCGTCGGACAGGATCGGTACGAGCGCGATATCCACGCCCGCCGTGAGGTCGGGCAGATCGAGCGGCAGGCCAGCGCCCATGACGATGGCGTCGGCGCCGTGCTCACAGGCGGCGCGCACGTAGTCGGCATGGGCGTTCACTGCCTTCATGACATTCACGGCGATCATGCCGTTGCCGCCGGCAAGCTTGCGCGCCGCCGCAATTTCGCGGCCAAGCGCGATGAGGTTCGCGCGTGCGAGCGTTTCGTGCCGCGGGTCGGCGCGGCACATGTCCATGAGATCGCTGTGATGATGACGCAGGTCGATGCTCGCGATCGTGCCGAGCGCGCCTTCACGCGCGACGCTGCCAGCCAGCCGGTGTGCCGAGATGCCGACACCCATGCCGCCCTGCACGACGGGCAGGAGTTGACGACCGCGAATCTGGAGCGGAGCGAAGGAGTGTCCAGGAAACATGTTGTGCTCTGTCGATGACAAAGCGCTTATGGTCGCGCGTACCCCACATATGACATTGACAGAAATCAAATAAAAACGCGGACATCCGTGAAGATGTCCGCGATGATGATCCACATCAACACGTCGCACTAAAAGATTTGCGATAGCGCGCGACGAGATGCCTCATCAGCCCTTCGGCACCTTGAACTGCATCGACTTGTATTCGAGGTATTCCTCGAGGCCGTATGCGCCGTTTTCGCGGCCGTGTCCGGACTGCTTGAAGCCGCCGAACGGTGCAGCCATGTTCCACGTGCCGCCGTTGATGTCGATCTGGCCCGTACGAATGCGGCGCGCCACGCGCATCGCGCGCTCGTCGCTGCCGGCCCAGACCGCGCCGCCAAGCCCATAGAGCGAGTCGTTGGCGATCGCCACGGCGTCGTCTTCGTCCTTCGCCGTGAGGATCGTGAGCACCGGGCCAAAGATCTCTTCCTGCGCGATGGCCGCGTCGCGCGGCACGCGGCCAAACACGGTCGGCTTCACGAAGAAGCCCTGCGCCACGCCTTCCGGCATGCCGGGTCCGCCCGTCACGAGTTCGGCGCCGTCGGCCATGCCGCGTTCGATGAAGTGCAGCACGCGCTCCTGTTGCACCTTGGAGGCGAGCGGACCGAGCTTCGCTTTTTCATCGCGCGGATCGCCCACGGTGAACGCCTCGGCGGCCTGCTTCGCGAGGTCTCGCGCCTCTTCGTAGCGCGACTCCGGGACGATCATGCGCGTGTGCGCCGAGCAGGTCTGCCCCGAATTCAGGAAGCACGCGCCCACCGTGCCCTTCACGGCAACCGCGAAGTCCGCGTCGTCGAGCACCACCGAGGCCGACTTGCCGCCCAGTTCCAGGGCGACCCGCTTGACCGTTGCCGAGGCGACTTCCGACACGCGCTTGCCCGCGCGCGTCGAGCCGGTGAACGACACCATGTCGACGTCCGGATGGCGCGCGAGCAATTCGCCGACCACCGGGCCGTAGCCCGTCACGAGGTTGAATACGCCTGCGGGCAGGCCTGCCTCGTGGATGGCTTCGGCGAGCACGAATGCATTGAGCGGCGCGATCTCGGAAGGCTTGAGCACGACGGTGCAGCCCGCGGCAAGCGCGGCGGCGACCTTGAGCGTGATCTGGTTGAGCGGATAGTTCCACGGCGTGATGGCCGCGACGACGCCCACCGGCTCGCGCACGACGAGCGAGTTGCCCACGCGCTCTTCGTACTGGAAGTCGCTTGCAAGCTTCGCATAGGCGCCCCAGTTGTAGACGGGACCGCCCACCTGGATCGCGCGCGCGAGCTTGAGCGGCATGCCCACTTCGCCAGCGATCAGTTGCGCGAGTTCGTCGGTGCGGGCCTTGAGGTTGTCGGCGATTTTCTGCAGCCAGGCACCGCGCTCGGTGGCGGGCGTCGCGGCCCAGCCGTCGAAGGCCGCACGCGCGGCGGCGACAGCCGCTTCGGCGTCGGCCTCAATGCCTTCGGGGATGCGGCCCATCACCGCTTCGGTGCCCGAGTCGATCACATCGATCGTGCCCTGGCCTTTGGGGGCGACCCACTGGCCGTTGATGTAGAACTGCGCGTAGTTGTTCATGGGCGGTGCTCCTGTCTCCGTGTTCGTTGGCGATTGCATCGCGGCGCTGGCCGCGGCGACAGTGCATTCTAGCGTGGTTGACGCATACGTAAAGCGGGCGCGCGGCGAACGCGATACGAGGCCGTGAAAACAAAACGGGCGACGCTCGTGCGCCGCCCGTTTTCACTTCACGCCTCGATCAGCGCTCAAATCTCAATGCAGCCCCTGGCTGGCAAGGAAGTCTTCGTAGTTGCCGCTATAGTCCTTGACCGTACCGTCGGTCTTCACCTCGATGATGCGGTTGGCAAGACCGTTCACGAACTCGCGGTCGTGCGACACGAAAACCAGCGTGCCTTCGAACTTTTCGAGCGCGATCTGCAGCGACTCGATCGACTCCATGTCCATGTGGTTCGTGGGCTCGTCCATGAGCAGCACGTTGTGGCGGCCGAGCATCAGCTTGCCCCAGATCATGCGGCCCTTCTCGCCGCCCGACAGCACTTTCACCGACTTCCTGATGTCGTCGGCGTTGAACAGCAGACGGCCGAGCGTGCCGCGCACCGACTGCTCGTCGTCGCCTTCCTGGCGGTACTGGTCGATCCAGTCCATCAGCGTGACGTCAGCCGGGAACTCTTCGTACGTGTCCTGCGGCATGTAGCCCACGTTCGCGTTCTCCGCCCACTTCACCGAGCCGTTATCGACGGCCAGGTTGCCCAGCAGCGAGCGCAGCAGCGTGGTCTTGCCCGCGCCGTTCTCGCCGATGATCGCGATACGCTCGCCCGGCTGCACGCTGATGCTGAGCTTGTTGAAGATGCGGCGCTCGTACGTCTTCGTGATCTCTTCCGCGACCACGACGATGTTGTGCAGCTTCTTCTCGAACTCGAAGCGGATGAACGGGTTCTGACGCGACGAAGGCTTGAAGTCCTCGATCTTGATCTTGTCGATCATCTTCAGGCGGCTGGTGGCCTGACGCGCCTTCGACTTGTTGGCCGAGAAGCGGCGCACGAAGTCCTGCAGGTCGGCCACACGTTCCTTGGCCTTCTGGTTGGCGGCCTGCTGACGCTCGCGCGCCTGCGTCGACGCCAGCATGTAGTCGTCGTAGTTGCCCGGCCAGACCTTCAGCGTGCCGTAGTCCATGTCCGCCATGTGCGTGCAGACCTGGTTCAGGAAGTGTCGATCGTGGGAGATGATGATCATGGTCGAGTTGTACTCGTTCAGAACATCTTCCAGCCAGCGGATCGAGTTGATGTCGAGGTTGTTGGTCGGTTCGTCGAGCAGCAGAACATCGGGCTTCGAGAACAGCGCCTGCGCGAGCAGCACGCGCAGCTTCCAGCCCGGCGCCACGCCGCTCATCGGGCCGCTATGGAATTCCGTGCCGATGCCGATGCCGAGCAGCAGTTCGCCTGCGCGCGCTTCGGCCGTGTAGCCGTCGTACTCGGCGAACTTCGCTTCGAGTTCGGCGGCGTGCATGTAGTCGTCATCGGTGGCTTCGGGGTTCGCGTAGATCGCGTCGCGCTCGGTCATCGCGGCCCACATTTCGGTGTGGCCCATCATGACGACGTCGAGTACGCGCACGTCTTCATATGCGAACTGGTCCTGGCGCAGCTTGCCCAGACGCACATTCGGCTCGAGGATGACGTTGCCCGAGCTCTGTTCGAGGTCGCCACCGAGGATCTTCATGAACGTGGATTTGCCGCAACCGTTCGCGCCGATCAGGCCATAGCGGTTGCCTTCGCCGAATTTGACCGAGATGTTCTCGAACAAGGGCTTCGGCCCGAATTGCATGGTGATGTTGGCGGTAGAGAGCACAGCGCGTCCCGGTAAGTAGATCGACGAAAAACCTGTAATTCTAGCAGGTTATGCCACTTCGCGCGTGAGTTCCAGCCGCGCGGGCGCCCCCGCCTCGCGCAGCATGACACGGCAAGAAGTGAGGAATGTGAAGCCCGCCATGCACGCCGGTTACAACGGGGCCGCATCGCTTACGGGCGCCTGCGGCTGTCCCGGCGGATCAGGATTCGCCGGTGCGCGGCGTCTGCAGCACGTCGATAAAGCCCGAAAAATCGGCCTGCGCGAGGCCCATTGCTGCTGCCAGACGCAGCAATTGCTGGACCGTGCCCGAGACGGGCATGGGCGTGCCAGTCTGCATCGCCGCCGCGGCGATCGTGTCCACGTCTTTCTGAAACGTCTTGAGCGCGCCGATGGGTTGGAGCCCGTCCTGCGTCATGCGCGGCACGAACGTGCGCAGCAACGTCGAATCGGCCCAGCCGCCCGCGAGCGCCTCGGGCAGCTTCGCCGCATCGATGCCGCTGCGCCGCGCGAGGCTCACCGCTTCCGCAATCGCGGCGACCGTGGCCGTGACGATCGCCTGGTTGCACAGCTTCGTGGTCTGGCCCGCGCCCGCGCCGCCCATATGGGTCACGCGCGCCGAGTAGGCCGCGAGGATCGGCGCAACGGCGGCGACGTCGGCCGCTGCACCGCCCGCCATGATCGCCAGCGTGCCGTTCTGTGCGCCCGCCACGCCGCCCGAAACCGGTGCGTCGACCCAACCCACGCCGAACGCCGCCGCGCGCGCTGCGAGCCTTTGCGTCGCGTCCGGAGGAATGCTCGAGTGATCGACGATGCAACGCACGCGCACGCCCTCTCCAGGGGCACCGGTCAAAAGCCCGTGCTCGCCGAACGCCACCTGCTCGACCGCCGCCGCATCGGCGACACACAGCAGCACCACATCGGTCTCGCGCGCCAGCTCGTCAGGCGTGGCGGCCACTTGCGCACCATCCGCGATCAACGCCTCGGCCTTCGCCGGCGTACGGTTCCACACTCGCACGGCGTGCCCGGTGCGCAGCAAATGACGGATCATCGGCGCGCCCATCAGCCCCGGACCGCAAAAACCCAATACCTGCTCATCCATGTCTTTCGTCTCCTGCTTCCTCTGTTGCCGCCGTGTTGCGCCCGTTCCTGCCAGGCACGCTCGATGCCCGGTTTCACGCGAGGCGCCATCATAACCGGCGCCGGACCCGTTCATGTCTGCGCCGGCGCTGCGTTGCCTATACTCGATTGACGCGCCCACGCCGCGCGCGCTCCCGAGGAGACACTGCCATGAGCGACCACGTCTACAAACAGATCGAACTGACCGGCTCGTCGAAGGTATCGAGCGACGACGCCATTCGCTGCGCAATTGCGCGAGCGTCGAAGACACTGCGTTATCTGCACTGGTTCGAGGTCGTGGAAACGCGCGGGCTGATCGAGAACGATCAGATCTCGCACTGGCAGGTCACGATCAAGGTGGGTATTCGCATCGACGATTGACACGGGGCGGCTTCG
The DNA here is from genome assembly GCF_009789655.1 of Paraburkholderia acidiphila. Taxonomy (GTDB): domain Bacteria; phylum Pseudomonadota; class Gammaproteobacteria; order Burkholderiales; family Burkholderiaceae; genus Paraburkholderia; species Paraburkholderia acidiphila. The sequence continues at coordinate 1,466,881 of NZ_CP046909.1, read as the reverse complement.
CGCCGCCTCGGCGCATCGTCTTTCCGGACGGCCATCAATGCAAAACGGCTGCACGAGCCTCGCAGGCTACATGCAGCCGTTTCGCGTACGCACGTCGAAATCGTACGAAGAATACAGGCACTCACGCCGTAGAACGTGGCGCGAGCGCCCGACCCGCGCTTACTTCGGCAGCGAGCCGTCCACGCCTTCGACATACCAGTTCAGGCGTTGCAGTTCCGGGTCGGTCAGCGTCTTGCCGGCCGGAATCTTGACTGCGCCCGTCTGATCCTTGATCGGGCCAGTGAAGACGTCCCACTTGCCGCTCGAGATCTGATCGCGCTTCGCGGCGACGGCCTTTTGCGCGTCGGCCGACAGTTCGGACGTGTTGACGTCGCCGAGATCGACGGCCTTCTGCGGAATGCCCCACCACACGGGGTCGTTCTTCCACTTGCCGTCGAGCACCTGCTGGATCACGGCAACGTAGTACACGCCCCAGTTCGCCTCGACCGAGCCGAGGTGCGCGTTCGGGCCGAACTTCTTCATGTTCGAATCCCAGCCGAACGCGTGGACATGCTTCTCTTCGGCCGTCGCGAGCGTCGCGCTCGAATCGGTGTTTTGCAGCAGTACGTCGGCGCCCTGGCCGATCAGCGTTTCAGCGGCCTGCTTTTCCTTGCCCGGATCGAACCAGCTGTTGATCCAGATGACCTTGGTATGCACCTTCGGATTCACCGAGCGCGCGCCGAGCGTGTACGCGTTGATATTGCGCACGACCTCGGGAATCGGCACCGAGGCGACGAAACCGAGCGTATTGGTCTTCGTGGCGTACCCTGCCGCTACGCCCGCGAGATATGCGCCCTGATACATGCGCACGTCATAGGTGCCGAAGTTCGGCGCCTTCTTGTAGCCCGTTGCGTGGAGGAACACGGTGTCCGGAAAATCCTTCGCTACCTTGAGCTGGAAGTCCTGATAACCGAAGCTCGTGCCGAAGATGATCTTGTTGCCCTTGTTGGCGAGATCGCGGAACACGCGCTCCGAATCCGCCGATTCCGGCACGTTTTCCACGCGCGTGATCTTGATCTTGTTGCCGAACTTCTGCTCGGCGGCTTTCGAGCCCTGATCGTGCGCGAAGGTCCAGCCGGCATCGCCCGGATTGCCGAGATAGACGAACGCGACGCCCGGCGCATCGGCGGCGTGGGCCGCGGGCGCGAGCGCCGCCGTGCCGCAGGTGGCGGCAACGGCGAAAGCGGTCAGGATGGTTTTTTTCATCGTGGATCTCCTGTCGTGGATTGGAAAACGGCGAGCATTCAACGCGTATTGTTTAGTATTCCCTACTGCTACCACATGCTTTGCGACTGCCTGCCAGGCGGCCCCACCTAGGCGGCCCCACCTAGGCGGCCCCAAAGAACGGCTTGCCGAGCGAAGCCGGCGCGTTCAGGCGGATCGTGTTCGGGTTGCGCGAAATGAGCACGAGCACGACGATCGTCGCGACGTACGGCAGCATGGCGAGGAACTGCGTGGGCACCGGCACGCCCACGGCCTGCGCGTAAAACTGCGCGCCCGTGACCGCGCCAAAGAGCAGCGCGCCGATCAAGAGACGCCCGGGACGCCACGTCGCGAACACGACGAGTGCGAGCGCAATCCAGCCGCGCCCCGCCGTGATTTGCTCCTGCCACAAATGCAGCTGCACCACGGAGTAGTAGCTGCCTGCGAGCCCGGCCATGGCGCCGCCGAAGGCCGTCGCGCCATAGCGCACGCCAATGACGGGAAAGCCCACCGAATGCGCGACCTGCGGCGACTCGCCCACCGAGCGCAGCACGAGTCCGGCGCGCGTGCGATAGAGGAACCAGCCAACCACGGCGAACATGATGAACGCGAGGTAATCGACGGGCGTGAGGCTGAAGAACGCCTGTCCGACCACTGGCAGTTGCGAGAGCCCCGGAACCGGCCAGGCCGCGATGGTCGCCGACGTGGCGGCCGAGGTGTACGGCTTGCCGACATACGCCGAAAGCCCGACGCCGAAGATCGTGAGCGAGAGCCCCGTGGCCACCTGGTTGGCGAGCATGGTGAGCACGAGAAAGCCGAACAGCAGCGACATCGCAATGCCGGCGGCCATGCCCGCCACTAGGCCGAGCCACGGATTGCCGGTGATGGTCGTGACCGCGTAGCCCGTCACGGCGCCCATCAGCATCATCCCTTCCACGCCGAGGTTGAGGACGCCCGACTTCTCGGTGACGAGTTCGCCCACGCCCGCGAACATGAGCGGGATGGCGGCGGTGACGGCGCTCGAGGCGAGCGAGCTGGCTTGCTGGATATCCATGTCGTGTGGCCTGTTTCGTTGTTCTCTGGATTGCGCTGGTCAGCTCGCGGCCGCAACCGGACGGTGGCGGCGCACGCGATAGTTCACGAAGAGATCCGCGCCGAGCAGGCAGAAGAGCAGCAGCCCCTGAAATACGCCGGAAAGCGCTTGCGGCAATTGCAGCGACGTTTGCACCGCTTCGCCGCCCAGATAGAGCAGCGCCATCAAGAGGCTGGCGAGCACGATGCCAACCGGATGCAGCCGCCCCACGAACACGACGATGATCGCGGTGAAGCCGTAGCCCGGCGACCACGTCGCTTGCAGTTGGCCAATGGGGCCGGCAATTTCGCCCATGCCCGCGAGCCCCGCGAGGCCGCCGGAGAGCAGCAGCGACGTCCAGATCGTCTTTTTCTCCGAGAAGCCCGCATAACGCGCGGCGAGCGGCGCGAGGCCGCCCACGCTCATGCGGTAGCCCGCGAAGCTGCGGCGCATGAAGAGCCATACGAGCGGGATGGCCGCGAGCGTGAGGAAGATCGACGCGTTCAGGCGCGTGCCGCGCAGCCAGTGGATGCGCCAGTCGCCGCCGAAGGTCGGATAGAGCGCGTCGCCGCTGAACATTTCGGAGAGCGGAAAGTTCATGCCTTGCGGATCGCGCCAGGGGCCGCTCACGAGCCAGATCAGCAGTTGCGTGGCGACGTAGGTAAGCATGAGGCTCGTGAGAATCTCGTTGGTGTTGAAACGGCTCTTGAGCCATGCGGGAATCGCGGCCCACGCCATGCCGCCCAGCACGCCCGCGAACATCATCAGGAAAAGAATCCACCAGCCCGTGGATTGATCGAAGTAGATCGCCACGCCGCTCGCCGCGATGCCGCCGAGCACCATCTGCCCTTCAGCGCCGATGTTCCACACGTTGGCGCGATAACCCGCCGCGAGACCGAGCGCGATCAGGCAGAGCGGCGAGGCTTTGAGCAGCAGCTCGGACCAGCCGTTGACGCTCGAAAGCGGCTCGATGAAGAACGCGTGCATGGCCTGCAAGGGATCGCGGCCGACGAGGCCGAAGATCAGGAAGCCAATCGCGAGCGTGAGCAGCGCCGCAATGAGCGGCACGGCGATGCGCACCGTGCGCGACGGCGTCGTGCGGGCTTCGAGTCGGTACGGAAAGATCATGGTCGTGAAATCGGTGGTCGGTCTCGGTGGTTTATCTGCGTGCGCGTTTGATGTACGGCATTCAGGCGTTCGCCATGGTCTGCGCGGGCGGCTCGCCGTTCGGCCGGCCGCCACCGTCGCCACGATCGGCGCGCTCGCCAAAGAGTCCCGCCATCCAGCGGCCGATTTCCTCGGCGTTCGTCTCGCCCGTCAAACGCGCGGGCGAAAGGCGGCCGCCCGCGAGCACGGCAATGCGGTCGCAGATGTCGAACAGCTCTTCCAGTTCTTCCGAGATCACGAGTATCGCCACGCCGCGCGCCGAAAGGTCGAGCAACTGCTGGCGGATGAATGCCGCCGCGCCCACGTCCACGCCCCAGGTGGGCTGCGCGACGACGAGCACCTTCGGCGCCTGGAGAATCTCGCGCCCCACGATGTACTTCTGCAGATTGCCGCCCGAGAGGCTTTGGGCCAGCGCGTCCGGGCCGCCGCAGCGCACATCGAATGCGCCGATGCAGCGCTCGGCGAACGCGCGCATCGCGCCGGTCTTGAGCCAGCCCGAGCGCACCATGCCCTCGCGGTGCGCAGTGAGCAACGCGTTTTCGGCGAGCGACATGGCCGGCACCGCGCCCCGCCCAAGCCGCTCCTCCGGCACGAACGCGAAGCCGAGCTTGCGGCGCGCCCCGGCCGAAAGCCGTCCCGCAGGCTTACCGCAAATCTTGACCGCATCGGCGCTCAAGCCGTGACGGGCCGCTTGCGCCTCGCCCGAGAGCGCCGCGAGCAATTCCGCCTGGCCGTTGCCCGAGACACCTGCGATACCGAGTATCTCGCCCGCATGCACGCTGAACGATACGTCGCCCAGCGACGTGCCGAATGGGTCGTCGCTCGGCATCGACAGATGCTGCGCTTCGAGCAGCACGTCGCCGGGCGTATGCGCGCGCCGCGTGTAGTCGGGCAACTCGCGCCCGACCATCAAGCGCGCGAGCGACGCATGCGTTTCTTCGCGCGGAATGACGTGGCCCGTGACCTTGCCGCCGCGCAGCACGGTGGCCGTATCGCAAAGCTCCTGGATTTCATCGAGCTTGTGGCTGATATAGAGAATGCTGCAGCCTTCGGCGGCGAGGCGACGCAGCGTGCCGAACAGCTTGCGCACCGCTTGCGGCGTGAGCACCGAAGTCGGCTCGTCCATGATCAGAAGACGCGGGTTCTGCAGCAGGCAGCGCACGATCTCCACGCGCTGACGCTCGCCCACCGTGAGGCTATGCACATGGCGCTGCGGATCGACGTCGAGGCCGTATTGCGCCGACACCTCGCGAATGCGTTTGCCGAGGGTTTTCAGGTCGAACGGTTCGTCGAGCGAAAGCGCGATGTTCTCGCCAACCGTAAGCGTTTCGAACAACGAAAAATGCTGGAACACCATGCCGATGCCGAGCTTGCGCGCCGCAGCCGGATTGGCGATTTCGACGGCCTGGCCTTCCCAGCGAATCTCGCCTGCGTCCGGGCGCACCGCGCCATAGACGATCTTCATGAGCGTGCTCTTGCCCGCGCCGTTTTCGCCGAGCAAGGCATGAATTTCGCCCGGCGCGACCGAGAGCGTGACGTCGTCGTTCGCGCGCACCGCCGGGTACTGTTTGGTGATGCCGGCAAGCGCGAGGCGCGGCACACCGCTGCCGTCCTGCGCAAGCATTGCCTGACGTGAAGAAGAATCACCCATGGAGGTTCCGCCGTTGTACGTTATGGCTGTCCGAAAACCGTTTGATGTCTACTGCCCCGCTCCGGCGCCGTGCGCCGCTGTGCGGGGGTGACGATACCTTGTAGCCCTGCGAAGGTCGAGCCGCCAAAAATCGCTGTTGCCTTGCTGCACGGGCGGCGCGGCGCATGCCTCGGGGTAAGCCTCGCTTGACGCCACTTTTTGTCCATATTAAAAACGATATACCCCCAAGCCCCATCGATCAGCCAGAACATATAATTCGGAGATTTCATGAGTCAGCAACGCGAGGCGATCGACACGTACCTCTTGCGCGTCTTGCACACGCTTCTGATGGAGCGCAGCGTGACACGCGCGGCCGTCAAGCTCAATCAGTCCCAGCCCGCAATCAGCGCGGCGCTGCGGCGTCTGCGCGACATCACCGGCGACCCGCTGCTTGTGCGCGGCAAGTCCGGAATGGTGCCGACCGAGTACGGCCTGCGCCTGCTCGAACCCGTTCAGAACGCGCTGCGCGAGATCGAGCGCATCCGCTTCCAGCAACACAATTTCGATCCGGCCACGTCCATTCGCTGTTACCGGATTGGCTGTCCTGACTATCTGAACGTCCTGTTCGTGCCGACCGTAGTCGAGCGCTTTCGCCAGGCCGCGCCCAACGCCACACTCGAGTTCCACTCGCTCGGGCCCGCGTTCGACTACGAGCTCGCGCTCGAGGAAGGCAAGCTCGATATCGTCATCGGCAACTGGCCCGAACCGCCCGAGCAACTGCACCTCTCGAATCTGTTCGTCGACCAGATCGTCTGCCTGATGAGCAACACGCACCCGTTCGCCAAGCGCGGCGGGCTCACGCTCGACCAGTACCTGAACGCGCCGCATCTCGCGCCCACGCCCTATTCCGTGGGCCAGCGCGGCGCCATCGACGTGCACCTCGCGCGCGAGCGTCTCAAGCGCCACGTGGTCGTGACGCTCCCGTACTTCAATCTCGCGCCCTACGTGCTCGTGAAATCGGATCTCGTCTTCACGACCACACGCCTGTTCGCCGACCACTACGCGCGCTTCCTGCCGCTCACGGTCGTGCCCGCGCCGCTCGACTTCCCGCCGATGCAGTACTACCAGTTGTGGCACGAACGCTGTCATTACTCGGACGAAGTACGCTGGTTGCGCAGCCTCATCGCCGAAGCGACGAAGACGCTGATCGACAAGCCTTGAGTAATACGGCCGCACGTTGCTGCGGCCGCCTTTCAGTACGCCTTTGCGTTGCGCGCCTGGCCTTCCTCAGCGCGCCATCTCCACGAGCTGTGCCGCGAGCCGGTTGTGCCGTTCGATGACCGGGCCGAGTTCCACCGTCTGCAGCACGCCCTCCTTCACCACCACGCGCCCGCCGATCACGCTCAACGCGACCTGGGAGGGTGCGCAAAACACCAGCGCCGCGACCGGATCGTGCAGCGCCCCGGCGAAAAGTGGCTGGCGCAAGTCGAACGCCACGAAGTCGGCCGCCATGCCGGGGGCGAGCGCGCCAATGTCGTCGCGACCCAGCACCTGTGCGCCGCCTAACGTCGCGATCTCGAGCGCTTCGCGCGCCGTCATGGCGTCCGGGCCGAAACCCACGCGCGCAAGCAGCATGGCCTGACGCGCCTCGGCCACCATCTGCGCGCCGTCGTTCGATGCCGAGCCGTCCACGCCCAGCCCCACCGGCACGCCAGCCAGGCGCATCTTCTTCACGGGCGCGATGCCCGAGGCGAGCCGCATGTTCGAGCACGGGCAATGCGCGACGCCCGTGCCTGTGCGGCCGAACAAGCCAATGCCGTGGTCGTCGAGCTGCACGCAGTGCGCGTGCCATACGTCGCGGCCCACCCAGCCGAGATCCTCGGCATATTCCGCGGGCGTCATGCCGAACTTTTCGCGGCTGTAAGCAATGTCGTTGACGTTCTCGGCGAGATGGGTGTGCATCGACACGCCGTAGTGCCGCGCAAGCACCGCCGATTCGCGCATCAGGTCGCGGCTCACCGAGAACGGCGAGCACGGCGCCACCACGACGCGCAGCATCGCGTACCGGCCCTCGTCGTGATACGTCTCGATGAGGCGCTGTGTGTCGGCGAGAATCGCGTCTTCGCGCTCGACCACGGAATCGGGCGGCAGACCGCCGTCCTTCTGCCCGACGCTCATGCTGCCGCGGCTCGCATGAAAGCGCATGCCGATGCGTTGCGCGGCGCGAATGCTGTCGTCCAGGCGGCTACCGTTCGGATAGATGTACAGATGATCGCTGGACGTCGTGCAGCCCGAGAGCAGCAGTTCCGACATCGCCGTAAGCGTGGAGACCTCGATCATCTCCGGCGTGAGGTTCGCCCACACCTTGTAGAGATTCGTGAGCCAGCCGAACAGTTCGGCGTCCTGCGCGGCCGGCACGGCCCGCGTGAGGCTCTGGTACATGTGGTGATGCGTGTTGATGAGCCCAGGCGTCACGAGGTGGCCGCTGGCGTCGATCACTTCGTCGGCCGTCGCGGGCAACTCCGCCGTCGGGCCGACCGCGACGATACGGTTGCCTTCCACATAGATGCCGCCCCCGCGAATCTCGCGGCGTGCGCCGTCCATCGTCACCAGCATGTCGGCGTTCTTCACCAGCAAGGTCTTGCCGGCCTTTTGCGGGTCCTGGCCCTGTGCGAGTGTGCGTTCCATCGTCCTTGTTCGCTCCGTTGTCGTGCCGCCGCGAGCCTTTAGTCCTTCTCGCTCGCGCGGCGTGTGAACCAGACGCCCTCGCCTCACCCGCCGGCCTCGCCAGTCGCCCAGGCGCCCGGTGCCGACGCGTCCCGACGAGGACGCCGCTGGCCCGGTTACCCGGCGTCCACCGCCGTCTTCGGGACGCGCAGCACGCGCTGCGCATGGCCTCTACGATCCGCAACCAAAATTGTCATGGCAATTCGCGCCGGTGCGATACCCACATTTACGCCACGCATATAAAGGTCGATTTTTGGCGTCGCTACGATGCAATCCATGGCGCCGCGTTAATCCAGGGCGCAATGAGCGCCGGCGCCCGTGCGGTACCCAGGGCCTACCCTCATGCGCGAAGATTTATCTTTCCTATCGCTCGCGCGCGCCGGGGGCGATCGTTCTTAAAATGCGTTCACGGCGCTCGCTTCGATCCGCCGACGGGTATGTAGCCACTGACGTGGAGCCTCGATCCGCCGCAATGCATCATGCATGGGATCGAGAGCTGCCGCTGAAACCTCGCAATCGCACCAGGCACTCACAAGGAAAACTGCGAATGGGCAAGCTGACTACCCACGTGCTCGACACCGCGAACGGCCGTCCCGGCGCGGGCATCAAGGTCGAGCTCTTTGCGCTCTCGGGCGACGCGCGCCGCGCGCTCAAGACCGTGACCACCAATGACGACGGCCGCTGCGACGCGCCGCTGCTCGAAGGCGAGGCGCTCGCCAAAGGCGAATACGAACTCGTGTTCCACGCCGGCGACTACTTCGCCGCCCTCGGCGCGAGCGTGCCCGAGCCGCGTTTCGTCGACCGTGTGGTGCTGCGCTTCGGCATCGCCGACGCCGGTTCGCACTACCACGTGCCGCTACTCGTTTCGCCGTGGTCGTACAGCACCTATCGGGGCAGCTGAGCGAGCACCGCAACACATTCTCATAGGGCATTGCGGGCGACATTCAAGCCCGATTCATCGAGCCCAAGGTCATTCGAACAACAACGGCAGCGCGGCAGCGCCATGGGTCGTCCGGCGGCCCTAACGCGATGTGGCGCGCTCATACCCCGCAGTTAGCGCGTGCGAACCAACGCGTGCGCCATGCATCAGGACTGGAGACGTTTCATGGAAGGCTTTATTACCGATTGGCTGAACCTCGCACTGCGCTGGTTCCACGTCATCGCGGCGATCGCCTGGATTGGCGAGTCGTTCTATTTCGTCGCGCTCGACAACAGCCTCAAACCGCCCACGGACCCGAACCAGCGCCGCCGCGGCGTGTTCGGCGAACTGTGGCACGTGCACGGCGGCGGCTTCTACAACATGCAGAAGTACACCGTAGCGCCGCCTGAAATGCCCGACGACCTGCACTGGTCGAAGTGGCCGTCGTACACCACGTGGCTCTCGGGCGCGTCGCTTTTCACCGTGCTGTACCTCATGGCGCCGAACACGTATCTCATCGACAAGAACGTGCTCGACATGGGTCCGGTCGTCGCGATCTTCTCGGCGCTCGGCTTCCTCGCCGCGGGCTGGATCGTCTATGACTCGCTGTGCCGCGCGCTCGGTACGAAGGACAAGCTGCTCGGCGTGTGCGTGGGCATCTACGTCGTGATCGCCGCTTACCTCGCCTGCCACATTTTCTCGGGTCGCGCCGCGTATCTGATCATGGGTGCGATGCTCGCGACGATCATGTCGGCCAATGTGTTCTTCGTCATTATCCCGGGCCAGCGCAAGATGGTCGCCGCGATGCTCAAGGGCGAAGTGCCGAACCCGATCTACGGCAAGCGCGGCAAGCAGCGTTCGGTGCACAACACGTACTTCACGCTGCCCGTGGTGTTCGCGATGCTGTCGAACCACTACGCCATGACCTATGCGCACGCCTATAACTGGGCCGTGCTCGTGGTGATCATGCTGGCCGGCGCGCTGATTCGCCAGTTCTTCGTGATGCGTCACCGCGGCCAGCAGCTTTGGTATCTGCCGATCGGCGGCGTGGCCCTGATGTTCGTCGCGCTGGTGTGGACGCTGCCGCGCCCGGTCGTGCCGCAGGCCGAAGCCGCGAATGCGCCGGCGCTCAAGGTCTCCGACATCCAGCCGATCCTGCAGCAACGCTGCGCGTCCTGTCACTCGGCCCACCCGACGATGATGGGCGCGGCGCCCGCCGGCGTGATGTTCGATACGCCTGATGAAATCTCGCAGAATGCGCAGCGGCTGTATCAGCAGGCGGTGACGCTCAAGGCGATGCCGCTTGGCAACGTCACGCACATGACCGACGACGAGCGGCAGAAGATTGCGATGTGGTTCCAGGGGGGCGCGAAGCAGTGACGTAGCCGAAAGCAGCGCGCGTCGATTGAATCGCGCGCTACGAACCCGCAAAGGAAGGACCCGAAGTGCGATGCGCTTCGGGTCCTTTGGATTTTGGGTGGCGCGTTTCGGGTCGCTTGCTCGTGGGGCCGGTGCGCGGAGTGAGAGAACGACGCCCCGCGCGCCCAGCGATCCACTCTGTGCTGCGACGCGAGCCGTTGTATCGGGCCACCTCGCCCGCGTTCGCGGAGTCGCTACCCGAACCGTTGTCGCTCGTCTGACTGCCCGAAGATTGCGGCGTGGATCAGGTTGCTGCGAGCCGGCAAGGTCGAGCGTGTGCGCTACGTGATCCCACAGCGCGTTCGGCTTGGCTGGGCCGCGATCGTGGTTGGTGGCAGGATAGAGAAACAGATGCTGGTGCGCATCTGCGATCGGCGAAAGGCGCGGAAAGTGCGGCCGCCTTATTGCACTAACCGAGGCCGCTTTTACTTTGACGCCGCCCTCCCCTCTGAGTTGAGGCGCTCAAACGCAAAAAAGCCACGGCTTGCGCCGTGGCTTTGTGCACTGCTACGGAATGCGAAAAATTAGCGTAGTGCCGCAGTCATCGCTTCCTGGGTCAACCAGAGCGACTCGGGCAAATCCTGCTCGTTGAGATTGAGCCCTTCGCCGCCACGATCGACAACGATGAAATCGCTCACCTCGTCCAACGCGATGAGCGGATGATGCCAGACGCCCTTCGCATAATTCACACCCTGCCAACCGCGTGATACGAAAGCGCGAATCTGCGTGACGTCCAGATCGCCAGCCGGGGCGACCACCACGAGATACGGCTTGTCGTTGAGCGGCACGAAAGCCTGGCTGCCCAGCGGATGCCGTTCGAGCATCTTCACTTCGAACGGCAGCTCGCGGGGCTGCCCGCGAAACAGATTCACGAGCGTGCGGCCGCCTTCGTCGGTCACATCCACTTTCGCGAGGTCGTGGTAGCGGATCGTGGTACCGAGATTAATCGGTATCTGTTTGGCACCGGCAAGCTCGATCACGTCGCCGAACGGCGCGAACGCCTCGTGCGTGAGCGGCTCGATGGTCAGCGTCGTCCTTGTTTCACTCATGATGGCCTCGTCACCGGATCACGCGAGCGTGCCCCACAGGCGCACGCGGGAAACGCCGCCATCGGGGAAGATATTGAAGCGCACGTGCGTAACCGGGCCCAGCGCGGCAAGCTCGCTTTCGAAGTAGTGCTGCTTGTCCATTTGCAGCTTTTGCTCGCCGAGCAATACCGGCCAGAACATGGCCTGGGTCACGAGCGAGCTGTCCGTGCCGCCGACCACGCGCGCGGCCTGGAACGAGCAACGGTCGGGATAGTTGCCCTTGAAGTGCGCCGTATCGACTTCGATCTTCTTGATGATGCCAGGCTGCGCGAGCGCGATGATCGCCCAGTCGTTGCCCGGTTCGCGGCGGCGGCGCGTTTCCCAGCCGTCGCCCATGTTCACTCCACGGCCCGGCATGAGCAGCGTGGAGGCCATGCCGAAGTGCTGGTTGTTCGCGCCAACGAGATACGCGCCGTTTTCCATCGCGGCCAGGTCGAACAGTTCGGTACGGCTCGCACCCGCCCAGTCCACCTGCGGCTGGCCATACACGCGCAGACGCGCGATGCCGCCATCGGGATAGATATTCACGCGCAGGTGCGTGTACGGCTTGTCGCTCGACACTTCAACGTAGTGGTGGCTATTGCCGTTCAACGAGGTCGAGGGAACGATTTCCGTCCATTGCGTCGTGGCGGTGGGTGCGCCATCCACCACATACGCGCCTTCGACAGACGCCGCCGGCGGATAGTTGCCGGTGAAGTGGCTCGTATCGATATCGAGGCCCTTGATGACACCGGGGCGCGCGAGCTTCACGATGCACCAGTCGTAGCCGGTCGTGCGCTTGCGGCGCGTTTCCCAGCCGTCCATCCACTTGCCGTGTTCGTCGTACTTGCCGGGAATGAAGACGGCAGCCTCCGGATTGAGCATGCGATCCTTCGGCGCGAAGAAGTCGTCGCTCGCCTCGAGCGCCTGCGCGCCCAGCCGCGGGTCCGCGAGATTCACAAAGCGGCGCGTGAAATCAGGAGCGTTGGGGTCGAGAGTCGGGAGTGCCATCGTTGTCTTCCTTCGTGTCTTTTCTGTAGATCAAAACGGCGCTGCGCCCTCTTGCGAACAACCGGAGGGCGCATCGCCACGTTACGCGTCGATCAGCTCATCCAGCCTGAAGCGCGCAATGCGGTAAATCTGGTCGAGGCTCGCGCGCATTTCGTCAGCGCGGCTGTTGTTCACGCGCGCTTCGAAGTTCGCGATGATGCCGTGCCGGTCGTAGCCACGCACGGCAAGAATGAATGGGAATCCGAACTTCTCGCGATACGCGCCATTGAGTGCGAGGAGCTTGTCGAGCTCTTCCTGCGTGCACTGATTCAGGCCCGCGCCGCTTTGCTCGCGCGTGGATTCGGCGGTCAGCTCGCCGCGCACGGCAGCCTTGCCCGCAAGCTCCGGGTGGGCGTTGATCAGCGCAAGCTGCTTGACCTCGCCTGAGGTTTCCACGGCCTGCGACATGGTGCGATGCAACGCGTCGACGCTTGCGAACGGGCGCTGCTGCGCGGCCGCCTCGGCCACCCAGGGCGAGTGCTCGAAGATACCCGAAAGCGCCGCCACGAAGGCGTCGGCCGAGGCTTGATTCAGCTGTTCGAGGGTGTAGTGCATTGCCTTCATGCGGCGGCCCCGCGGTGGTCGTTCTGTTGCGGTTGATAGGGATGATGCTCGCGCCAGTGGCGCGCGATGTCCACGCGGCGCGTGACCCACACGCGCTCATGTTTTTCGATGTGATCGAGAAAGCGCTGCAGCGCGCGAAAACGCCCTGGGCGTCCGAGCAGCCGGCAATGCATGCCGATCGAGAGCATCTTCGGCGCTTCGTCGCCTTCTTCGTAGAGCACGTCGAACGCGTCGCGCAAGTAGGTGAAGAAGTGGTCCGCCGTGTTGAAGCCCTGGGGCGACGCGAAGCGCATGTCGTTCGTGTCGAGCGTATAAGGCACGATCAGTTGCGGCACCGTCTTGCCGCCCGTGACATCCACGTCCATCCAGAACGGCAGGTCGTCGCCGTAATAATCGGAGTCGTAGAGGAAGCCGCCATACTCGGCGACGAGGCGATGCGTGTTCGGGCTGTCGCGGCCCGTGTACCAGCCGAGCGGGCGCACGCCCGTCACGCGCTCGATCGCTTCCATGCCGAGCTTCATGTGCTCGGCTTCCTTCGCGGGCGAGACGTCCTGGTAGTGAATCCAGCGGTAGCCGTGGCAAGCGATCTCGTGGCCCAACTCGACAAACGCGCGCGCGACTTCGGGATGACGCTCGATCGCCATGCCCACACCGAACACGGTAAGCGGCAGACCGCGCTTTTCGAATTCGCGCAGGATGCGCCACACGCCCGCGCGCGAGCCATATTCGTAGATCGACTCCATGCTCATGTGGCGCGCGGGATACGCCGCGGCGCCGACGATTTCGGAGAGGAACTGCTCGGAGCCGGGGTCGCCGTGCAGCACGCAGTTTTCGCCGCCCTCTTCGTAGTTGAGCACGAACTGCACCGCGACGCGCGCCTGGCCGGGCCAGTTGGCCTGCACCGGATGCCGGCCATAACCGATCAGATCGCGGGGATATTGGGGATCGAGTGGCATGCTGGTCGAATCAATCGAATAAAGAGGATGAAACGAAATATCCGCGCTACGGCGAGGCGCCGTGAAGCGGCCGCCGGCGCTGGTTGGCAAGGCCTGGCGGAAGGTCCGCGCAACCTGCTTACAGGACCGGTTCAGTGTAGCGAAATCACCCGTACGCGCCCATACGCACGCTCAGATAGTACGGGTCAAGCGAGGTGTATGTGGCCGCCCGGTTCGCCGGGCAGTTGGGCGGCCACATCGACTCGCACGCGTTACGCGTTTACCCGTAGCGCAGCGGGCGCACGGGCGGCGGCGTTTCAGTGACAGGCGCGGGGTTGGTCGGGCTGAAACGCGCGAAATCGCCGTCGTAACGCTTGGCGAGCGGTCGCGCGAAGTCGCCACGCTTGGCGGTCGTGAGCCGCAATGCGACGAGCGCCTCCACCCACTTCACGGCGGCCGTCACACCGTCCACCACGGGCACACCCAGCGCGTCTTCCACCTGCGCGCACAGGCTCGTCATGCCCGCACAACCCAGCACGATAGCGTCCGCGCCGTCTTCTTCGAGCGCGCGGCGGCACTCGTCGACGATTGCACGGCGTGCGGCCGATCCCGGTTCGTCGAGTTCGAGCACGGCCACATCGATTGCACGTACGTTGCGGCAAAAACGCGTCATGCCGTAGCGCTCCGCAAGATGCCAGGCCATTGCGCGAGTGCGCGAAAGCGTCGTCACGACCGAGAAGCCGGGCGCGAGCACGCTCGCCGCATGCATCGCGGCTTCCGCGATGCCTACGACGGGCCCGCGCGCCAGCTCGCGCGCCGCGTAGAGGCCCGGGTCGCCAAAGCATGCGATCACGTAGCCGTCGAAGCCTTCGCGCTCGCCCGCCTCCACTTCGGCGAGCAGACCAGGTGTGGCGAGCGCCTCGTCGTAATAGCCTTCGATCGACGGCGGCCCCATCGTCGGGCTCACCGCCACCACCTCCGTGCCCGGCGCGATCACGGCGCGCGCGCACTCCCCCATCGCGGCGGTCATACGCTGCGTGGTGTTCGGATTGATCAATTTGATGCGCATTTCGATTCCTTCGTCGATGCCTGGTTTTGCGTGAAGCTCATGCCTTTGCGCGAGCGCGTTCGCCCATCGTGAGCGCGCGATAGAACAATGCGCCGAGCGCTGCGCCAATGAACCACGAGAAGTTCGCGGCGCCGCCGAGCGACGGCACCATCACGCAGAGAATCGCGATGACCGCTGCCGGCAGCAAGGCCGACACCGCACGCCAGTTCACGCCGTTGCGATACCAGTACGCGCCCTTCGGCGACACCGAGTACAGATCATCCACGGCAAGACGTCCACGCTTCACAAGATAGAAGTCAACGATCAGGACACCGTACAAAGGACCGATGAAGGCGCCGAGGATATCGAGCGTGTAGTGAATCACGGCCGGGTTGTTGAAGAGATTCCACGGCGTGATGAAGATCGAAGCCACGGCGGCGAGCATGCCACCCGCACGCCAGCTGATGAGCCGCGGCGCGACGTTGGAAAAGTCGAATGCGGGCGAAACGAAGTTCGCGACGATGTTGATGCCGATGGTCGCAATCGTGAACGTGAGTGCGCCGAGAATCACAGCGGTGGGATGATCGATGCGGCCGACCGTTTCGACGGGATCGGTAATCAGTTCTCCGAACACAGGGAGCGTGGCCGACGTCGTAATGACCGTGACGAGCGAGAACGCGAGGAAGTTGACCGGCAGACCCCAGAAGTTGCCCTTGTGAACGCTCTTGAGCGACTTGCCATAGCGTGAGAAGTCACCGAAATTGAGCATCGGCCCCGAGAAGTACGACACCACGAGCGAGATCGCCGTGATCATCACCGGAATCACTTCGGCGCCGTGATACTTCACGCCACCGAGATTCAGGCCGATGTTGTGCCAGCCCGCGCGATACACCATGTAGCCCGCAAGCGCGAACATCACGACATACACCGCCGGCCCCGCGAAATCGATGAACTTCTTGATGGTCTCCATGCCGTTCCAGAACACGAGTGCCTGAAGCACCCAGAGCGTCATGAAGCCCGCCCAGCCGACTGCGGAAAGCCCGAGCATGCCGTGCTTGTGCACATCGGCATAAGGCATGAGTTGCGGCACGAACTTGAGCACGACGATCACGAGCGCGCTCGAAGCGAGATAGGTCTGGATGCCGTACCACGCCACGGCGATGAGACCGCGAATCACAGCGGGAATATTGGCGCCGAGCACGCCGAAGGTGCCGCGACAGGCGACCGGGTACGGCACGCCGTGACGCTGACTGGGCCGCGCGATCAGGTTGCAGAGCACGTTGACGATGGAGATGCCGACGATCAGCGCTACGAGCACTTGCCAGCTCGTGAGGCCAAGCGCGAAGAGGCTCCCCGCGAACACATAGCCGCCGACGCTGTGCACGTCGGACATCCAGAACGCGAAGATGTTGTACGCGCCCCAGGTCTGCTCCTTGAGCGGAGCGAGGTCGTGGTTGTAGAGCCGCTCGCTGTAGCCGGCCGGCAAGCGCAGATTTTCTGCGGACTCGCTGCTTTCGCCTGATTCGAAGTTGGGCACTGCCGGACTGCCAGGTGATGCGCTGAATTGAGCCATGATCCGCTCCTTGGATGGATTTGCCGACGGAAGAAAGACGCCTGAACGCCTCGAAACGCGTGCGTACCGCCGCTGGACGCGGCCGCCGCGATATCCCCGAATGGTTTGGCCCTTGCCGGCACTGCACCGGTCGCCGCTGCGGGCGCCCTGTAACGCTGTGCCTGTGTGAGCCGTTCGCATGCACGGCATGCGCCCCACTCCATCCTTTTCAGCGGCGGCGGCCACCGTTCTTCGTGAGGCGCCGCGCCTTACTGCAATCCTCGACTCCAATCCGTTTCCGTCCCGCCTCGGGAGCGGGTCAGCGTGCGAGCGTAGTCGTCTCGCGAGCGCCGAACACTTCCTGCAAATCGACCGAAGCGCCCGCCGGCCGGTCGAGCATCCTGAGTTCGACACCCTGCAAATGGCGCACCATGAGATCGATTGCCTCTTTCTCGTTGCCGGCCTCGAGCGCCGCGAGAATCGCCTCGTGGTCGTCGAACGAGCACGGGCTGCGTCCCGGCGATTCGTAGAGCGCTGAAATCAATGTCGAACGCGCAACGAGCCCGTTGAGGCAATCGCACAGCACCGTATTGCCGGTGAGCGTGGCAAGCGACGTATGAAACTCACCCGAAAGCCGGATCCACGTCGGGAAGTCGCGCCCTTCAAAAGCCTTGCGCTCGCGCCGGATCGTCTCGCCGATGGTTTTGAGCCGACGGTTGCCGTGCTGCGCGCTGCAGATTCGCCCCACCACCGCCAACTCGATGATCCGCCGCATTTCAAACACCTCGTGCACTTCCTGCAGCGTCGGGCTTGCGACGAACGCGCCACGATTGGGCTCCAGATCCACGAGATGGTCCTTCGCGAGCAGCGCGAGCGCCTGGCGGACCGGGCCGCGCTTCACGCCAAATACTTCGCACAACTGTGCTTCAGTCAACTTCGCGCCTGGCGGCAGCCGGTGCTCGAGAATCGCTGCGCGGATTCGCGCGGCGATCGCTTCGGGCTTCATGCCGGTTGCTTCGGCGTCGATATCGGTCTTTCGCATGGCTCCGTTCTCTATGTTGGGTATCCTAGGTTGGACATAAATATTGTCAACAATTTTCTGGACGAACCTAGGGAAGATCCCCACCCGTTCGTCGACTATCAGATGCCTCTTCTCGGTGAATAGCGCATTATTTCAGGGAATTCAGCACCTGCATGGTGATTCTTCGCCCCAATTTGGCCGCGTTTTTTGTCAACAATTTATAGCGATGGCGTTGGAATGAGCATGGTCTGGCACGGTCCGGAATTGGCTGTTAGTTGCATTAATGTCCGTAAAAAAAGCGCCCGAAAGCGCTTCTGCGTCAGTGCGAAATCAGCTCAGATACGGGTAGCCGCTCACAGTCAGCTCGAAGCCATGGGCGGTGGTGTTCAGTTGTGCCGGCGCGCCCATCGGCAACGTGACCATGTCCGGAATATGGCCGAACGGCAGGCCCGTCACCACCGGAATGCCAACTACGGAGCGCACCTGCTCCACCATTTCACGCAGATCGTAGCCGTTGTCGTAATCGAACTGCTTGTGGCCCGTGAAGTCGCCCAGCACCAGCGCTTGCTGGCGCGCAAGAATGCCAGCCAGGTGCAACTGATAAATCATGCGCTCGATGCGAAACGGCTGCTCGTTCACGTCTTCGACGAACAGGATGCCGCCCTCAACAGCCGGCAGATAAGGCGTGCCGATCAATGAAGTCAGCACCGCCAGATTGCCGCCCCAGAGCGTGCCCGAAACATTCGTCGATTGCGGCTGCGGCGCATTCACCTTGAGCGTGTAGCCCGGTTTCGAGAGCGTGTCCCAGAAGTGATGCATCGTGAAGCTGCTAAGACTTTCGGCGCCGAAGTCGCTGCAGAGCATCGGACCGCCGAACGTCGTGAGCCCCGCGCGCGCGAACAGCGCGAGTTGAATGGCGGTGAAGTCGCTATGCCCCACGAACGCGATGGGTTGATCCTTCAGGCGCCGCTGCAGTCCGTCGTAATCGAGACCGTGCAAGATGCGCACCGCGCCGTAGCCCCCGCGCACGGCGAGCACGATGTCGGGCAAGTTGCGCGACGGATCGGCGAGGCGGTTCAGTTCGGCCGCGCGCTGGCCATCTGTGCCGGCAAACCGTTGATAGCGCCGCTCGGTCGCCTGCACGCCGTCGACGTGATGGCCCTGCGCCCGCAACCGTGCAAGCCCACGATGCACGGCCTCCGGATCGTGCGGATAGCCAGATGGTGCGATCAGTTCGATGGTGCGATGAATGGTCATGTCGAAATCGATTCAACCGTGAGATTCAACCCGCGGGTTCGTTCGGACCGGCTACGCCGGCTCCTCCCTGCGCTTCCTCTGCCTGCGCCCGAGCTGCGCGGCGCGCTTCCCGGCTCGCGCGGCGCCGGTCAGCGAAAAAAGCACGCAACGCCTCGCCGCACTCATCCGCCAGCACACCGCCGGAAACGCTCGTATGGTGATTCAGCTGCTCGTTGGCAAAGGCATCGACCACGCTGCCGCATGCGCCGGTTTTCGGGTCGTGGGCGCCGAACACCACGCGCGCGATACGCGCGTGCATGATCGCACCGGCGCACATCAGGCACGGTTCAAGGGTCACATAGAGTTCGCAGCCGGGCAAGCGGTAGTTACCCAGCGCGTGCGCGCCCGCGCGCAATGCCGCCATTTCCGCGTGCGCGGAGGGATCATGCGCGCCGATCGGATGATTGAAGCCGGAGGCAATCACTTCGTCACCGCGCACGAGCACCGCGCCCACAGGCACTTCGCCCGCGGCGCGAGCCTCTTCGGCAGCGGCCTGCGCGAGGCGCATGAAATGCTGATCGCGCTCGGAGACGGGACTGAGTTGCGAGGCGGCTTGTGAAGCGTCTTCGGAAGCGGCCACGGAGGCCGTCAAGACCGGATCGTCGGGAGCCGGCCCGGTATCCAGACTGGCCGCCGGGTGCGCCGCTTCGCGTTCGCCGCCAGGGGCGTCTGGCTGGACGGGGGAGCCCGTCACACCGCCCCCGCCGCGAGCGTCGCGAGGCCGGGCTCGCCGGCTGCACGCTCGGACAGACGCTCCGCAATGCGGCGGCGATATTCGTGCGGGACGACCATCGGGCCGCCGCGCAACGATTCGAGCGCCATGTCGAGCGCGAGCATGCGCGCGCGCAGACGGCATTGCGCGGCCTTGTCGCGCACGGCGGCGAGGTCGTCTTCAAGGTCGCGCAAGGCGCGCAACTGTTCAACTGCGGGCGGTACGAACCCCGCGTTCTTCAGGATGCGGTGGGCTATGCGCACTTCTTCGGGCACGAGCAGGTCGTCGTCGAGCGCCTGCGGCGCACCGGCGCCGGGCAGGTCGTCGAGGTCACCGCGCGCGGCTGCGGCGGCAATCCGTTGTTCGACCAGGGCATCAAGCAATTTCATCAGCAATCCACTACGTTGCGGCCCACGCATTCTATCAGGGTAAGACCTGGAAGACCGCGCCCGGCTGGCATGTGTGTCATCTCCCCCCTACAGCTTGACAGACCGGGGGTTTGATGCGGGATGAATAGGCGCAGGCGACGAAACCTGGAATTGTCCGATGGCAGGTGTCAGCCCCCGAGGCGTATGGTTAAGCGGTTAGACCCGCTACGCCTTGTGGCCGCCCTCCTCCTCGCCCTCGATGATGAAACGATACGTCTGCCTCAAACAACCCGCTACGCGCCGGCTTCACCGCGCCGCCCTCTGCCTCCTGCTCACCGCCAGCCTTTCGGGTTGCGGCGTGATCTGCGGGGCGGCGGGCAACAGCGGCGGCGGCTTCGCCGGTGGATGCGGCACCACTATGCGGTTCTGACCGCCAGATGCAAAAACGCCGCTGGAGCGCCCGGCTTGTACCGGCACCCCGGCGGCGCTAAAAGGACTTCCGGGCATTTAAGCCCCACTCTCAGTCCTTCATCACCTTGCCGACCGCGTCCACCACGACACCCACATTCTTCTCGTTCAGGCCGGCCACGCACATGCGGCCCGAGCGCAGGATATACACGCCGAATTCTTCCTTCAGGCGTTCGACCTGCTTCTCGCTCAAGCCCGTGTACGTGAACATGCCGCGCTGCTTCACATAGCGCGCGAGCGCCGCTTCGCTCGCATGGACACGCAGGCCGTCGTGAATCGCCACGCGCATGCGCGCAATGCGCTCGCACATCGCCGCCAGCTCCTGCTCCCACGACGCCTTCAGTTCCGGCGTGCTGAGCACGCGCGTAACGATCTTCGCGCCGTGAGTCGGCGGATTGCTGTAGTTCGCGCGCACCGAGCCCGTGAGCTGACCGAGCACGCGGTCGGCTGCCGCCGCGTCTTCGCAGATCACGTGCAGGCCGCCGCAACGCTCGCCGTAGAGCGAAAAGTTCTTCGAGAACGAATTCGCCACGAGCGCCGGCACACCGCGGCGGGCCAGTTCGCGCACCGCGAACGCGTCGTCCTCGAGGCCCGCGCCGAAGCCCTGATACGCCATATCGACGAACGGCAGCAGGTCGCGTTTTTGCAGCACGTCGATCAGTTGCTCCCACTGCGCGCGATCCAGATCGACGCCCGTCGGGTTATGGCAGCACGCATGCAGCAACACGACGCTCTTCGCCGGCAGCGCATCGATGGCCGAGAGCATCGCCTCGAACTTCAGCCCGCCCGTCACTTCGTCGTAGTACGGGTACGTGTTCACCGTGAACCCCGCACGCTCGAAGATGAAGCGGTGGTTCTCCCACGTCGGATCGCTGACCCACACCTGGCTGGTCGCAAAGTAGCGCTTGATGAAATCGGCGCCGACCTTGAGCGCGCCCGAGCCGCCCAGCGTCTGCACGGTCGCGATGCGGCCGGCCGCGCGCGACGGGCAATCCGCGCCGAACACCAGTGCCTGCACGGCGTCGCGGTACTGCGCGAAGCCTGCCATCGGCAGATACGGCTTCGGACCCGGTTCTTCGAGAATCGCCGCCTCGGCCTTGTGGACGGCCTTCATGACGGGCAGACGGCCTTCGTCGTCGAAGTAGATGCCGATGCTCAGATTGACCTTGTTCTGACGCGGGTCCTTCTGGAAGTTCTCGTTGAGCGAGAGGATCGGGTCGCCGGGGTAGGCATCGATGTGTTCGAACATGCTGTTTAACTCTCTGGACGAAATTCGGGACGAATATCAGCGCTTACGGAACCGGCACGCCGCGTTGCAGCGCCGGCGCCGACTTGCGGCACCACAGACGGTAGGCGAGCCCAAGCACGCCCAGCCAGACCGGAATCAGGTACACGGAAATCCGCAAGTCCGGGATCAGATACATTACAACGAGAATGCCGCCGAGGAACACGAGACACACGTAATTCGTCAGCGGATAGCCGAGGCTGCGGAACGTGGTCGTCTGGCCGGTGCGCGCCTTCTCGCGGCGGAATTTCAGGTGAATCAGGCTGATCATCGCCCAGTTGATGATCAGCGCGGACACGACGAGCCCCATCAGCAATTCGAACGCCTTGCCCGGCATGAAGTAGTTGATGATCACGCAGGCGGCCGTGACGAACGCCGATACGCCGAGCGCGGTCAGCGGAATACCGCGCCGGCTCACCTTGAGCAGCGCCTTCGGCGCATTGCCCTGCTGCGCGAGGCCGAACAGCATACGGCTGTTGCAGTACACGCCGCTGTTGTAGACCGAGAGCGCGGCGGTCAGCACGACGACATTGAGCACGTTGGCCACGAGGTCGCTGTTCATCGCGTGGAAGATCAGCACGAAGGGGCTGCCGCCAGCCACGACCTTCTGCCACGGATAAAGCGAAAGCAGCACGCCGAGCGCGCCGATGTAGAAAATCAGGATGCGGTAGATCACCTGATTCGTCGCGCGCGGAATGCTATGCGAGGGATCGTCGGCCTCCGCTGCGGTGATGCCGACAAGCTCCAGCCCGCCGAACGAGAACATCACGACGGCCATCGCCATGACAAGACCCGAAACGCCGTGCGGGAAGAATCCGCCATTGCGCCAGAGGTTCGAGACGCTCGCTTCGGGGCCGGCCGAGCCCGAAAACAGCAGCCAGCCGCCGAAGGCGATCATGCCGACGATCGCCAGCACCTTGATGATCGCGAACCAGAATTCGAGTTCGCCGTACGACTTGACGCTCGTGAGGTTGATGCCGTTGATCAGGACGAAGAACACGAGCGCCGAGACCCACGTGGGCAGCGTCGGCCACCAGTAGTGCATATAGATGCCGACCGCCGAAAGCTCGGCCATGCTCACGAGCACGTAGAGCACCCAGTAGTTCCAGCCGGAGAGAAAGCCCGCGAACGGGCCGAAATACTTGTCGGCGAAATAGCTGAACGAACCGGCGACGGGCTCGTCCACGACCATCTCGCCCAGTTGCCGCATGATGAAGAACGCGACGATCCCGGCAACGCCGTAGCCAAGCAGCACCGAAGGGCCGGCGGTCTGGATTGTCTGCGCGATGCCGAGGAACAGGCCCGTGCCGATCGCCCCGCCCAGCGCAATGAGCTGGATGTGGCGATTCTTGAGGCCGCGTTTTAGCTGGCCGCGATTTTCACGCGTGTCGTTTGAAACCATGTCTCTTCCTGTCTCCGGCTTATCGGCGCGGCGCCCAGGCATCCGGGCAGGATGCGGGCTCCGCCCCACGAAATAAAATTGCGCGCGCAACGTTCTGCGCTGCCGCGCTGCCAGGCTTGACGGTATGGGCCGCCAGCCCGATCGGGTGCGCCCAGTGTATAGTTGGCGCGGAAAAATATGATTTCATCTCGTACGCAGGCAAACCCTGATTGATACAATTCCCTCTCGCCTTAAACCCATCTCACGCAAGATAAATGCAAAATCTCGCGCTCGACACGATCGACATGCGGCTACTCGCCGCACTGCAGGAGCACGGCCGCGCCTCGAACCTCGAACTCGCGGCCGCGATCAAGCTCTCGCCCGCGCAGACGCTGCGCCGTCACCGGCGGCTCGAGGAACTCGGCGTGATCCGGCGCTACGAGACGCGCCTCGACGCCCAGGCGCTCGGCTTCGGCGTGGTCGCCTTCATTCAGGTGACGATGGAACGCGGGCACATGCGCGAGCTCATGAAGTTCAAGGAGCTCGTCGCGACGTTGCCGCAAGTGCAGGAGTGCTACTCCGTGACTGGCGATATCGACTACGTGCTGAAGGTGGTGGCGCGCGATCTGAAGGCGCTATCCGAATTCCTGCTCGATACGCTGATGCGCGCGCCCGGCGTGAACAGCGTGCAGTCGATCGTCTGTCTCGATGAACTCAAGGGGACGAGTGCGATGCCGCTGGAAGCCTGAGACCAACGCGCGCCAGGTCCGTCTGGCGGAGTTTTTCGGCGAAAACGCAATTTTATCTCATCGGGGCCCTTCTGGCGGCGCCGCAGGACCGGCCGATGAAATAGTCTTGCTAAAAGCCCCATCGTGCTCTAAAAAACAGGCTAGTCAGCATGTCTCCCGGCCGCCCTGGACACTGCAGCCAGCGGCTTCACAAGCGCGAGCGCGACAGTCCATGAGTCTTCTTGAACTCAGAGGCGTTTCCAGGCACTTCGGCGCCATTCAAGCGCTGACCGACGTGACGTTGAGCCTGGAACCCGGTCAGGTGGTCGGACTCATGGGCGACAACGGGGCCGGAAAATCGACGCTGGTGAAAGTCATCGCCGGCAACTTCCCGCCCTCCCACGGCGAAGTGCTCATCGACGGCAAGCCCGTTCATTTCAGCCGGCCTGTGGACGCGCGCGCGAAGGGCATCGAGGTCGTGTATCAGGATCTCGCCCTCTGCGACAACCTTACGGCAGCGGCCAATGTCTTTCTCGGGCGCGAGCCGCGCATCGGCATATGGCCCTTTCGCGTGCTCGATCACGCGGCCATGTACCGGCGCGCCGCCGAGCTTTTCAAGGAACTGAAGTCCGAAACGCGCCCGCGCGATCTCGTGCGGCAGATGTCGGGCGGCCAGCGCCAGGCCGTGGCGATTGCGCGCACGCGCCTGTCAGAGGCCCGGCTCGTGCTCATGGACGAACCCACCGCCGCGATCAGCGTGCGCCAGGTGGCGCAGGTGCTCGAACTCATCAAACGCCTGTCCGAGCACGGCATTGCCGTCATTCTCATCAGTCACCGCATGCCTGACGTTTTCGAGGTCGCCCACCGCGTGGTCGTCATGCGGCGCGGGCGCAAGGTGGCGGACAAGCAAACCGCCGCGTCTTCGCCGGAGGAAGTCACCGGCCTGATCACCGGAGCCATCGCCGCCGCCTGAAGCCGATCCGAGGAGAACTGAGGAGACCTGAAATTGAACGATGCGCCGCAAAGGCCAAACCCGATGCCGACAGTGCTTGACGATCCCCAATCCGCGAAGACCCACACCCGCTGGAGTGGACTGCTCGCGAGCCAGGTGTTCTGGGTCGTGCTCGCCACGCTCGTTGCGTGCATCCTGCTCTCGTTCGTCACGTCGACGTTCGCCACGCCGCAGAACCTCTTCAACGTGACGCGCAACTTCGCTTTCGTCGCCATCGTCGCGCTGGGCATGATGGCCATTATCGTCACGGGCGGCATCGACATTTCGGTCGGCTCGACGATCGGCCTGAGCGGCATCGTGCTGGCCGTCGTCATGAACGCGGGCTATCCGATCTGGGCCGGCATTGGACTCGCTCTGCTCGCCGCGGGGACGGTCGGCCTCGTGAATGGCCTGCTCATCGCGTATCTCAACATGCAGCCTTTCGTCGTAACGCTGGGGATGCTGAGCGTGGGCCGCAGCCTCGCGCTCGTGATCTCCGGTAGCCGGACCATCTTCGAATTCGGCCCCGACGGCCACAAGCTGCTCGTGCTCGGCGGCGGCAAGACGCTCGGCGTGGCCAATCCCGTGTGGTTCCTGATTGTCCTCGGCGTGCTGTTCTGGTTCGCCTTTGCCTTCACGCGCTGGGGCCGCTATGTGTTCGCTGTCGGCGGCAACCGGCACGCGGCGAATCTCACCGGCGTGCCAGTGCGGCGCGTGCTCTGCTCGGTTTATGTGCTGGGCGGCCTGATGGCGGGCGTCGCGGCCGTTCTGGAAGTGGGCTGGCTCGGCGCGGTGACCACAGGCCTTGGCACCGGCGACGAACTGCGCGTGATCGCCGCGACGGTGATCGGCGGGACCAATCTCGCGGGCGGCGTGGGTAGCGCCTTCGGCACGATCGTCGGCGCCGCGCTCATCGAAGTGATCCGCAACAGCCTGATCCTGCTCGGCGTCGACTCATTCTGGCAGGGCACCGTGGTGGGCGGCTTCATCATCGTCGCCGTGCTGTTCAACCGGCTCGGCGGCGAGCGTCAAGGAGACTGAACCGTTTTCAGGGAGGCGCGGCCGGACCGCACGCGGAACCGCCGGACGACAGCCATCACACATAACGCAAGGTTCCGCAGGAAGCCCAAGGCACGGGCGCGGGCTTTCCTTCCGATGACGAAGACTGTACGAGACACGCGCGCCGTCCAACCGGCGCCGAACAGGAGGAAACCATGAAGAAGGCGTGGAAGTATCTCGCTGCGATCGGGGGGCTCGCCATGCTGGCCTCTTCCGCGTACGCAGCCGACAAGACCCTCGCGCTGGTCGTGAAGGGCCTCGACAATCCGTACTTCGACCTCATGCACCAGGGCTGCGACCGGGCGAACAAGGAGCTCAGCAAACAGGGCTACAACTGCTACTACACCGGTCCCGCGACGGCCGCGGACGAAAGCGCCGAAGTGCAGATCGTCGACGACCTGCTGACCAAGGGCGTCGCGGCGATTGCGATTTCTCCGTCGAATGCGCCGGCCATTGCCGAAGTGATCCGCCGCCGCAACGCGAAGATTCCGATCATCACCGCGGACGCCGATCTGTTGCCGAAAGACCAGTCGCTGCGCAAGGCGTATGTGGGCACCGATAACTACGAGCTGGGCGTGAAGCTTGGCGAGCAGCTGAAGATGCTGATGCCCAAGGGCGGCAATATTTGTCTCGTGATGGGCAACCCGGCGGCTGAGAACATCAACCAGCGCGCGCAGGGCACGCGCGATGTGCTTTCTGGCAAGAAGGGCATCAAGAAGCTTGCTGGCGAGAACAACTGGCATGAGATCAGCGCCTGCCCGCTTTATGTGAACGACGACGCCGCGAAAGCGAACCAGATGATGCAAGACACGCTCACGGCAAACGCCAATAGTCTCCAGGCGTTCGTGCTCGAGGGTGGCTGGCCGCTCTTTGCGCCCGAGGCGTATTCGCAGGTCGTCGCACCGATCATGGACAAGATCAACAGCGGCCAGTTTGTGATCGTTTCAGCCGATACGCTCGGGCCGGAGTTGCAGGCGCTCAAGGATCACAAGGTCAATGTGCTGGTTGGGCAGCGGCCGGAGGAAATGGGCTATCAGGCGGCGATGGTCATGCGTGACCTGGCCGAAGGGAAGACGGTGAAGCCGATTATTCACACTGGGCTGGATACTTGTACATGGAAGAATGCGGATACTTGTTTGAAGCATTGAGGGCGTAACCGTGCGCGGGCCGAGGCTTGGATAGCTCGGCTTGCGATTGCGGGGGTTGGCGTTGCGCGGCGCCGCTGCGAGCATCGGCAGGAACCAGAAACACAAAACCCGCGTTGACTCAAAGTGCCGAACGCGGGTTTTTGGATCGCTAACAGGTTAGCGGGAGAACATCACTCCCACTCAATCGTCGCTGGCGGCTTACCCGATATGTCATACACGACACGATTGATCCCGCGCACTTCATTGATGATGCGGTTCGACACGTGCCCAAGCAGCTCATGTGGCAAATGCGCCCAGTGCGCCGTCATGAAGTCGAGCGTCTGCACTGCACGCAACGCGACGACATACTCGTAAGTCCGCCCGTCGCCCATCACGCCCACGCTCTTCACGGGCAGGAACACAGCGAACGCCTGGCTCGTCAGCTCGTACCAGGACTTCCCGGTTTCCTTATCAATCGTGCTACGCAGCGTCTCGATAAAGATCGCATCGGCACGGCGCAGCAGATCCGCAAAATCGCGCTTCACTTCGCCGAGAATACGCACGCCGAGGCCCGGGCCCGGGAACGGATGGCGATAGACCATCTCATGCGGCAGGCCGAGCTTCACGCCCAGTTCGCGCACTTCGTCCTTGAAGAGTTCACGCAGCGGTTCGAGCAGCTTGAGGTTGAGCGTTTCCGGCAGGCCACCCACGTTGTGGTGGCTCTTGATCGTGTGCGCGGCCTTCTTGCCCTTGCCGGCCGACTCGATCACATCGGGATAGATCGTGCCTTGCGCGAGCCACTTCGCGTCGGTGAGCTTGCCCGCTTCGGTCTGGAACACCTCGACAAACTCCGCGCCGATGATCTTGCGCTTCGCTTCCGGGTCGGTCACGCCCGCGAGCTTCGACATGAATGCTTCGCTCGCGTCGACGTGGATCACCTTCACGCCGAGGTTGTCGGCGAACATCGACATCACCTGCTCGGCTTCGTTCAGCCGCAGAAGGCCGTGATCGACGAACACGCAGGTCAACTGGTCGCCAATCGCGCGGTGCAGCAGCGCTGCCGCGACCGACGAATCCACGCCGCCCGAGAGGCCGAGAATCACGTGCTCGCTGCCCACCTGCTTGCGGATCGTTTCGACGGCTTCGTCAATGTAGTGGCCCATCTCCCAGTCGGCCTTGGCGCCGCAGATGCCGAGCACGAAGCGCTCGAGCATCGCGCGGCCCTGCACGGTGTGCGTGACTTCCGGGTGCCATTGCAGGCCGTAGAAGTGGCGCGCTTCGTCAGCCATTGCCGCGATCGGACACGATTCCGTCGAGGCCATCAGCTGGAAGCCTTGCGGCATTTCCGTGACCTTGTCGCCGTGGCTCATCCACACCTTGAGCATGCCGTGGCCTTCGCTCGTGCGGAAGTCTTCGATGCCTTCGAGGAAGCTCGTGTGGTTGCGCGCGCGCACTTCGGCGTAGCCGAATTCGCGCAGGTGGCCGCCGTCGACCTTACCGCCGAGCTGCTCGGCCATCGTTTGCATGCCGTAGCAGATGCCGAGGACCGGTACGCCCAGTTCGAACACGGCTTGCGGCGCGCGCGGAGTATCGGTGTCGGTAACCGAGTTCGGGCCGCCCGAGAGGATGATGCCCTTCGGTGCGAATTCGCGAACGAACGCGTCGTCCACATCGTACGGATGGATTTCCGAGTAGACGTGGGCTTCGCGCACGCGGCGCGCGATGAGCTGGGTGACTTGCGAGCCGAAGTCGAGGATCAGGATTTTGTCGTGCATGGCTGCGGACGAGACCTAAAAAAGAACGGATACGAAAAGCTGCGCGACAGTGCAAACGCACGCAGCGTGAATTCATCGGGACCAAGGCAGCGCACTACGGCGGAACCGGGTAGCGCAAGTTCGGGTGTACTTTGGGCGCTGCTTTGGACGCATTGAGTCTGGTGTTTCGGGGGCCGGGTCTAAGCGCGGCCTCAGCCACGCAGCGGCGGCCTCGGCGCGTCGGCCGCTTCGTCGCGAGCCGCCTGGCGCGCCTCTTGAGCTTGCGCGGTGCTGGCGGCCGGCGGCGTCACCGGCAACGGACGAGGCGTCACCGGTGGAACGGCTGCGGGCGTCACGGTCGGGACTTCCACGACGGGTTCGACCGGTGCTGCTGGTCGTTTCACCTCACGCGCACCCCACGCCATCGTTCTCATGAAGCCCGGCTTCGCATACGTCACCGGCTCTTCGCGCCGTTCGAGCCGCTCCCTCTCCGCTTTACGCTGCTGCGTAGAGTCGCCGCTCGCCTGCCCCTTCTGGCGCTTACGCACCGCACCCGCGAGCCGGGCGCCGCCGAGGCCGAGGATGATCAGCCACACGCCAACCGCACCGGCCACCAATTGGCCCAGCCCCGTGAGTTGCGGCGCGCGCAGGCCGATCAGCCAGACCAGCATCAGCACGCCGGCAATCCAGTTGACGTGCCCCACGGTGCGACCCACAGGCACTGTCATCTCGCCGTGGAAGGCCGCACGCAGCGCAAGCCACGCGAAGCCCAACAGCACCACACCAAACGCCTGCCCAACGAGCGCCGGCTGCGTTTGCACCAGTTGCAAGGCGTTGTACACCAGGGTCGATGGCGTGAGAACGAACAGCACACCGAACCCCAGCAACGTCAACGCATCGACAATCAGCAGCACGCGCAGCAGCGGCTTCATCGGGGTTTAGTCCACGTGATAGTTGGGCGCTTCCTTCGTGATCTGCACATCGTGCACGTGCGATTCGTTCAGGCCGGCGCCGGTGATCTGCACGAACTCCGCCTTCGCATGCAGGTCGTCGATCGTGCGGCAACCGCAGTAGCCCATCGAGGCGCGCACGCCACCGATCAGCTGGAACAGGATTGCATTGATGGGGCCCTTGTAGGCAACGCGGCCTTCGATGCCTTCCGGCACGAGCTTGTCGATATTGGCCGAGTTGTCCTGGAAGTAGCGGTCCGCGGCGCCGTCCTTCATCGCGCCGACCGAGCCCATGCCGCGATACGACTTGTACTGGCGGCCTTGATACAGAAACACGTCGCCCGGCGACTCTTCGGTGCCCGCGAACATGCTGCCCATCATCACAGCGTTCGCGCCGGCTGCCAGCGCCTTCGAAACGTCACCCGAGTAGCGCACGCCGCCGTCGGCGATGCACGGCACGCCAGTGCCCTTGAGCGCTTCCGAGACATTGGAGATCGCGCTGATCTGCGGCACGCCCACGCCTGCCACGATACGCGTCGTGCAGATCGAGCCCGGGCCGATACCGACCTTCACGCCGTCTGCGCCGTACTCGACGAGTGCACGCGCCGCGTCGGCCGTGGCGATGTTGCCGCCGATCACTTCGACGTGCGGGAAGCTCTTCTTGACCCAGCGAACGCGCTCGAGCACGCCCTTGCTGTGGCCGTGCGCCGTATCGACCACGATCACGTCCACGCCGGCCTGGACCAGCAGCTCGACGCGCTCTTCGTTGTCCGGACCCACGCCGACGGCCGCGCCTGCGCGCAGCTTGCCGTGCTCGTCCTTACAGGCGGCCGGGTGCTCGGTCTGCTTCGTGATGTCCTTGACCGTCATGAGACCGCGCAGTTCGAACGCGTCGTTCACGACCAGCACGCGCTCGAGGCGGTGGCTGTGCATGAGCGCCTTGGCTTCATTGAGCGGAGTGCCTTCCTTGACGGTGACGAGGCGCTCGCGCGGCGTCATGATCGAGCGCACCGGCTCGTCGAAGCGCGTTTCGAAACGCAGGTCGCGGTTCGTGACGATACCGACGAGCTGTGCGCCTTCCACGACCGGGAAACCCGAGATGCCATGCTGCTGCGAAAGCGCAATGACGTCGGCGACCTTCATTTGCGGCGGAATCGTGATCGGATCGCGCACCACGCCCGACTCGAAGCGCTTCACCTTCGCGACCTCGCGCGCCTGCTCGGCCGGCGTGAGGTTCTTGTGGATGATGCCGACGCCGCCCTGCTGCGCCATGGCGATTGCCAGACGGCCTTCCGTGACGGTATCCATAGCGGCCGACACGAGCGGAATGTTCAGGGAGATATTGCGGGTCAGCCGGGTCTTCAGGCTGGTGTCGCGCGGGAGAACGTCGGAGAAGGCGGGGACGAGGAGCACGTCATCGAACGTGAGTGCTTTCTGGATCAGACGCATGGCAAATCCTATAGGCGCAAAAGCAGATTATACGCGATAGCGCCCTGGAAATCATCAGCGCTAACAGTAGCTTAGCGCCGTTTTCGGGATTATTTCCGCGCTCCGGCCCGGCCGGCGCAAGGCGTGCGGGTGCGCCGCGCCTCCGACCCGAATATCGGGCACACGGTGCAGGATTGAACAAGACGGCCACGCACGCCTCCAGTTAAGCTTCGGGCCGTCCTGTTAAAACGGCCCGACTGGGTCACACCGAAGTTTCTGGAGGCAATACAAATGCAGCGTGGTGTGTTGTACGGCGTGCTCGCCGGCGCGTTATGGGGAACGGTGTTCGTCGTGCCCCGGCAACTGACGGAGTTCTCGCCATTGCTCCTGAGCGCGGGCCGCTACGTGATGTATGGGCTTGTCTCGCTCGCCGCGCTCCTGCCCATGCTGCGCCGGGTCTGGCCGCGCTTGACGCGCGCCGATCTCGTCGCGCTCGTGAAGCTCGCGCTCGTGGGCAACGTGCTCTATTACCTCTTTCTCGCGAGCGCGATTCATTTGGTCGGCATCGCCCCGGCCTCTCTAATCGTCGGCGTGCTGCCCGTCACCGTCACGCTGCTCGGCCGCGGCGACCATGGCGCCGTGCCGCTTTCACGCCTCATCTGGCCGCTCGCCATGATTGCGGCCGGCATCGTCTGCATCAACGTGGACGTGTTTACCGCCGCTGGCAACGCAGACGGCGCGAGCGTCCTCACGCGCATCGCTGGCCTTGGCTGTGCCGTCGGCGCGCTCGTGTGCTGGACCTGGTTCGCGGTCGAGAACGCCCGGTACCTGCAGCGCAATGCGCACTTCAGCGGCAACGAATGGTCAGTGCTCTGGGGGGTCGTGACCGGCGCGCTCGGCGCGCTGCTCTGGCTCGGCATTGTCGTCGTGCCGTCGCACTGGGTGCAGGAAACCGTCGCCACCGGCCGCTGGACCACGTTCTGGCAACTGAATCTGGTGCTCGCGATCGGCGCCTCGTGGCTCGGCAACGGGCTGTGGAACGCCGCCGCGAAACGCCTGCCGCTCACGCTCTCGGGTCAGATGATCGTCTTCGAAACGCTGTTCGCCCTGCTCTACGGCTTTATTTATGATCACCGCCTGCCGCGCGGTCTGGAAATCGCGGCCGTCTTGCTGCTGGTGGCGGGCGTGAGCTGGTCGGTGCGCCGGCATTCGGGTGGCCCCGAAGATACCGCGCATGGCGACGGCATCGTGCCGGACGGCGATCTACCAGGAATCGGCAACGAAAGCCGCCTCGCGCACCCCACTGCCGACGTGAAGCGAAGCGCTCGTACCACCACCGCCTGAGCGGCGCCCCAAAAAGCCGAATGGGCGAGACAGCGCAAGCTGTCTCGCCCATTGCGTTTGTGCGACTACCACGTGGAAACGCGCTATCAGCCGTTAGCGCGAGTCCTTGGGCAACCACTTGCGCCCTTCGATCGAGCCTTCCTTGCGGGTCTTGTCGACGCGGCGCTGGCGCGCCATCTTCGGGTCGACGATCAGCGGCCGGTAGATTTCAACGCGGTCATGGTCGGCGAGCACGGTGTCGAGCGGCTTGAGCTTGCCGTACACGCCCACCTTGAGCTTCGCCAGATCGATCTCGGGATGGCGCGCGAGGATGCCGCTCGCGTCGATGGCCTGCTGAACGGTCGCGCCAGGCGGCAGTTCGATGCTGATGAGCGTTTGCGTGTCCGGCAGCGCGTAGCAGACGTCGATAGAAAGGTTCGCGCTCATGGCTTGCCGTAGCGCTGGTCGGCGCGCTTCACGAAAGAGTCGACGAAGGTGTTCGCGATGTGATGGAACACCGGCCCGATGAGCTTTTCGAGAATGATGTTTGAAAACTCGTAATGCAGCGCAAACTCGATCTTGCAGGCGTCGGCGCGCAGCGGCGTGAAGCGCCAGTAGCCCGTGAACTTGCGGAAGGGGCCGTCGGCGAATTCCATGTCGATGCGCTCGGGCCGCTTTTGCGAGTTGCGCGTGGCGAAGTGCTGCTTGATGCCCTTGAAGTTGATGTCGATCTTCGCCTCCATGCCGTTTTCGTCCTGACGGCGAATCTCGACGCCGCCGCACCACGGCAGGAAGTTGGGGTAGTCGGCGACGTCTGTGACGAGGTCGAACATCTGCTCCGCCGAATGGCGAATCAACACGGTTTTCTGGACATCCGCCATAAATTGCGCAATGCGTGGCTAGGGTGAAAGCGCCACGGGCTTTCGGAAGCCCGCTTTGCTAAAATCGCAATTTTAAACGAGTTGGGCCAATCCCATTTTCCTATGAGCATCATCGACAACAGAAAAGCGTTCTTCGATTACTTCATCGAAGAGCGCCACGAGGCTGGGCTCGTGCTGGAAGGATGGGAAGTCAAGGCCATGCGCGCCGGGCGAGCCAACATCAAGGAAAGCTACGTCATGATCAAGGATGGCGAGCTGTACCTGATCGGCACGCACATCAGCCCGCTGCCCGAGGCTTCGACGCACATCCAGCCCGACCCCACCCGCATCCGCAAGCTGCTCCTGAAACGCGAAGAAATCGATAAGCTGATCGGGAAGGTTGAGCAGCGCGGCTTCACGCTCGTGCCGCTCAACTTCCATTACAAGGGCGGCCGCGTGAAGTGCGAGATCGGTCTCGCCAAGGGCAAGAAGCTGCACGACAAGCGCGAAACCGAGAAGAAACGCGACTGGGAGCGGGAAAAGGCGCGCTTGATGCGCTCGCCCACCTGATTTCGCTGGGGAACGTTCAAATGAAAAACGGGCCGCTCACGCGGCCCGTTGTCATTTTCGGCAGCCTTCGCGCTTATGCTCCCTTCGGCGCTCCGGCGCCGCTGATCTGCCCCTCGCGCAAACCCGCCCGATTCACAATCGTGAGCGCCGAAGCGATCATCGTGCTCAGATCGCCCATGTTGCCCGGCACGATCAGCGTATTGCCCTGCTTCGCGAGATTGGCGAAAGCATTCACGTACTGCTCGGCCACCTTCAGGTTGACGGCATCCATGCCGCCCTGCGCCTGAATCGAGTTGCCGATCTTCTGGATGGCCTGCGCATTCGCCTCGGCCACGGCGAGAATGGCGGCCGCCTGGCCCTGCGCCTGATTGATGGCCGCCTGGCGCTCGCCCTCCGACTTCTGGATCGCCGCCTCGCGCGCCCCTGCCGCCAGATTGATCTGCTCCTGCTTGCGGCCTTCCGAGGCTGCGATGAGCGCGCGCTTTTCCCGCTCGGCGGTAATCTGCGCCTGCATGGCGTGCAGGATTTCCTTCGGCGGCGTCAGGTCCTTGATTTCGTAGCGCAGCACTTTCACGCCCCAGTTCGAGGCGGCTTCGTCGAGCGCCGACACGACGCTATGGTTGATGAAGTCGCGTTCCTCGAAGGTCTTGTCGAGTTCGAGCTTGCCGATGACGGAACGCAGCGTGGTCTGCGAAAGCTGCGTAATCGCGAACACGAAATTGCTCGACCCGTACGACGCCTTCATCGGATCGGTCACCTGAAAGTACAGCACGCCGTCTACCTGAAGCTGGGTGTTGTCGCGCGTGATGCAAACCTGACTCGGCACATCGAGCGGAATCTCCTTGAGCACGTGCTTGTAGGCCACGCGATCCACGAACGGCAGCACGATCGTCAACCCAGGCGTGAGCGTCGCATGGTAGCGCCCAAGCCGTTCGAGCACCCAGGCATGCTGCTGCGGCACGATCTTGATGGTCTGCGCGATCAGCACGATGACGATCACGAGCAGAATCAGGCCGACGACTGGGACTTGCATACGGGACCTCCGTTCGCTTCTGTTTGGATTGCTGGTGTGATTCTGAATTCGAGCGGTCACGCGTGGCGCGCGCCGTCGCGAGCGGTGCCGGACGCATCGGCTTCGCGCCGCTCGTGCTTTGCCGCAACGATCAGGCAACTGCCGCGCACCGCCTTGATTTCATAGAGCGGCGCATCTTCGGGCTCGCCAGGTGCGAGTTCGACGTCCCATTCGGCGCCGCGATACATCGTGCGCGCGCGGCCGTCGCGCCAGGCGGCGACGGCAAGTGTTTCGCCAATATCGAGGTTCACGCCCGGATCGGTCGAGGCGTCGGCCATGCGCCGGCGGCGGCCAAAGCGCGAGCGCCGCAGCGTGACCACGGCTGCGAGACCAACCACCGCTGCGACAATGAACTGCACGTCGAGCGGCGCACCAAGCTCATAGCTGAGCGCACCGGCGAGGAAGCCGAGCGCAATCATCAAAAGGTAGAAGGTGCCGGTCATCAGCTCGGCGACGATGAGCACGCCGGCGGCAATCCACCAGAACAAACCATGCGGACCCACGACGACCTCCCAAAGTAAAACACCCCGGATAGACCGGGGTGTTATAGCACGAAGCTGACACTTTTTTCCGCAGCGTGCAACGCCGCTCAGGAAGCTGTATCAAGCTGCGTATGCGCCGAGGATACGCACCCTCGGCACCGCGCTTACTTCGACTGCGACTTCGCCAGCTGCTGCCACGTCTCGACAACCGAGTCCGGGTTCAGCGAGATCGAAGCGATGCCTTCTTCCGCGAGCCACTGGGCGAAGTCCGGATGATCGGACGGACCCTGACCGCAGATGCCGACGTACTTGTTCAGACGACGGCAGGTTTCGATCGCGCGCTTGAGCATGAACTTCACGGCCGGATCGCGCTCGTCGAAGTCGACGGCCAGCAGTTCCATGCCCGAGTCCCGGTCGAGGCCGAGCGTGAGCTGCGTGAGGTCGTTCGAGCCGATCGAGAAGCCGTCGAAGTACTGCAGGAATTCTTCGGCGAGAATCGCGTTCGACGGCACTTCGCACATCATGATGAGCTTGAGGTCGTTCACGCCGCGCTTGAGGCCGAACTTCTCGAGCAGACCCACCACGCGCTCGGCTTGCTTGAGCGTACGCACGAACGGCACCATGATCTCGACGTTCGTGAGACCCATCTCTTCACGCACGCGCTTGAGCGCCAGGCACTCCATTTCGAACGCTTGCGCAAAGTCCTCGGCGATGTAACGCGACGCGCCGCGGAAGCCCAGCATCGGGTTTTCTTCGTCCGGCTCGTAGCGCGAACCGCCGATCAGCTTCTTGTACTCGTTCGACTTGAAGTCGGACAGACGCACGATGACGGGCTTCGGATAGAACGCCGCCGCGATCGTGGCGATGCCTTCCGTGAGCTTGTCGACGTAGAACGCGCGCGGCGATGCATGACCGCGAGCCACGCTTTCCACGGCCTTCTTCAGGTCCGCGTCGACGTTCGGGTACTCGAGAATCGCCTTCGGGTGCACGCCGATGTTGTTGTTGATGATGAACTCGAGACGCGCGAGGCCAACACCCGCATTCGGCAGTTGCGAGAAGTCGAACGCGAGCTGCGGATTGCCGACGTTCATCATGATCTTGACCGGAATGGCCGGCAGCTCGCCACGCTGGACTTCGCTGACTTCGGTTTCGAGCAGACCGTCGTAGATGCGGCCTTCGTCGCCTTCGGCGCACGAAACCGTCACGAGCGCGCCATCCTTCAGCACGTCGGTCGCGTCGCCGCAGCCCACGACTGCCGGCACGCCCAGTTCACGCGCGATGATCGCCGCGTGGCAGGTACGGCCGCCACGGTTCGTGACGATGGCCGAAGCGCGCTTCATCACCGGCTCCCAGTTCGGGTCGGTCATGTCGGCGACCAGCACGTCGCCCGGCTGCACGCGTTCCATTTCGGACGGGTCGTGAATCACCTTCACGCGGCCCGCGCCGATCTTCTGGCCAATTGCGCGGCCCGTTGCCAGAACCTGCGACTGGCCCTTGAGCTTGAAGCGCTGCTCGACCTTGCCCGCGGCCTGGCTCTTCACCGTCTCCGGACGCGCCTGGAGAATGAAGATCTTGCCGTCGAGGCCGTCCTTGCCCCACTCGATGTCCATCGGACGCTGGTAGTGCTTTTCGATGATGACGGCGTACTTGGCCAGCTCGATCACGTCTTCGTCGGTGATCGAGAAGCGGTTGCGCTGTTCGTGCGTGACGTCGACCGTCTTCACGCGGCCCGGCTCGCCCGGCTGCGTGAATTCCATCTTGATGAGCTTTGAGCCGATCGAGCGGCGGATGATCGGGGCCTTGCCCTGGGCGAGCGTGGTCTTGAAGACGTAGAACTCGTCCGGATTCACCGCGCCCTGCACGACCGTCTCACCGAGACCGTAGCTCGACGTGATAAAGACCGCATCCTTGAAGCCCGATTCCGTATCGAGCGTGAACATCACGCCAGCAGCGCCGCGGTCCGAACGGACCATGCGCTGGACGCCCGCCGACAGTGCGACTTCGGCGTGGGTGAAGCCCTTGTGGACACGATAGGAAATCGCGCGGTCGTTGTAGAGCGACGCGAACACGTGCTTGAGGCGATCGAGCACGTCTTCGATGCCTACCACGTTGAGGTAGCTTTCCTGTTGACCGGCAAACGATGCGTCGGGCAGGTCTTCCGCCGTTGCCGACGAACGCACGGCGAACGACAGTTCAGACGGTGAACCGTTCTGCAGCGTTTCGAAGCCGGCGCGGATGTCCGCTTCGAGCTGCGGCTGCAGCGGCGCGTCGATGATCCATTGACGGATCTCCTTGCCGGCTTCGGCCAACGCCTTCACGTCGTCGACGTCGAACGTCTCCAGGCGAGCGGCGATCCGTTCGGTCAGGTTGTTATGTTTCAGGAAGTCGCGGAAGGCGACCGCAGTCGTGGCGAAGCCCGTGGGCACACGCACGCCTGCTTCAGCCAACTGGCTGATCATTTCGCCGAGCGAGGCGTTCTTGCCGCCCACGATCTCGACATCGGTCATCCGCAACTGCTCGAAAGGCACTACATAAGCCTGATCCTTGGCAACGGTGTTAGTCATACAAGCCCCTAAGTGTGAAAAAAATTCACGATTGCGCAAGTGGGCTCGAACGCGGTCCGCCCATTGGAAGCGGATTCGCGTCTTGCGCAACCTGTTGGAGAAGCAATCGCTCGGGCGCCGAGCGAAGTACCATTCAATGGAAAAGCACGAAGATGCGCGCGATTACATGGCGTTAGATGAAATCGCTGCAAATTGACACCAGAATGCGCCGCGATAGGCGGCTGTTTGGCGCGGTTGCACTGCAATTGCTTATCCAACAGGTTGCCGCTATTCTACCGTGCCGACTCTGGAATTTGTGCCAGTCGGCGAGAATTGCCCCTCGGTCCCGCCGGACGGGGCTTTCCGGGCGCCCAAGCCTGTCCCGAGCGGCCCTGCAGCTCACGTACCCAGCCTCAACCGATGCCGCCTACCGTATTCATCGTCTCCGACGGTACCGGGATCACTGCCGAGACCTTCGCGCATTCGATCCTGTCGCAGTTCGACCAGAAATTCCGCCTCGTGCGCGTGCCCTTTGTCGATTCGACCGACAAGGCCTACTCCACCGCCCAGAAGATCAACGAAGCCGCAGTGCAGGAAGGCCGCCGTCCGATCGTGTTCACGACGCTCGTGGACAGCAACTCGAACGAGATCGTCAAGCGCGCGAATGCGCTCGTGATGGACATGTTCCAGACCTTCGTGGAGCCGCTCGAACAAGAGCTGGAGCTCAAGTCGAGCCACGCGATGGGCCGCGGCCACCAGAACGCCGACACCGACGAGTACAAGAACCGTATCGAGGCGATCAACTTCTCGCTCGCGCACGACGACGGCCAGTCCGACCGCAATCTCGCCGACGCCGACGTGATCCTCGTGGGCGTGTCGCGCAGCGGCAAGACGCCGACGAGCCTGTATCTCGCCATGCAGTACGGCGTAAAGGCCGCGAACTACCCGCTCATTCCCGACGATTTCGAGCGCGGCAAGCTGCCGAATGCGCTGCTTTCGCATCGCACGAAGATCTTCGGCCTGTCGATCGATCCGCAGCGTCTCACCGAGATCCGCAACGAGCGGCGCCCGGGCAGCAAGTACGCCGCGCTGGAGAACTGCCGTTATGAAGTGAACGAAGCCGAAGCAATGATGCGCCGCGAAGGCATCAAGTGGCTCTCGTCGACGCACAAGTCGATCGAGGAAATCGCCACGACGATCCTGCAGGAAATCCGCATCGACAAGCCGTCGTATTGAAACGGCCTGCCAGACACGAAAAAGCCCGCGTCGTGACGCGGGCTTTTTATTGCTGATTGCTGATTGCTGCGAGCGTCAGCGCGCATGCCGTTGCTGCCGGCATTGCTCGAACACGCACACAGCCGCCGCCGCCGCGACGTTGAGCGACTCCATGCCGCCGGGCTGCGGGATCGTCACACGCAGCGCCGCCACGTCGCGCCAGACCTGCGACACGCCCGCCCCTTCGTTGCCGAACACCCACGCGACCTGCCCCGTGAGATCGGCCTCGTCGAGCGCCTGCGCGCCGTGCGAATCGGTGAT
Organism: Paraburkholderia acidiphila; assembly: GCF_009789655.1. GTDB lineage: Bacteria > Pseudomonadota > Gammaproteobacteria > Burkholderiales > Burkholderiaceae > Paraburkholderia > Paraburkholderia acidiphila. The sequence goes on along the minus strand of NZ_CP046909.1, from coordinate 1,427,535 downwards.
GACGACCGGCACGCCAAGCATCTCGACGAGTGCTTCGGCTTCCACGTTCTCGAACACCTGCAGGAGGAAGTGCGCGCCCATCGCCGAGCGCAGCACCTTCGACGACCACACGTAGGCCGTGCCCGGCGTGCAAAAGACCTTGTCGATGCCCGCGGCCGCCGCGCTGCGCAGGATCGAGCCGACGTTGCCGGCGTCCTGCAATCCGTCGAGCACGAGGCAAGTCGATCCGACGCGCTCGGGCAACTGAGCCTCAGGCATATCGACGAGCAACAGCAACCCCACGCCATGCACGACGTTCGAGAGTTGCCCGAAGAGCGCGTCGGGCAGTGAGATCACGCGGCGCTCGTCCACGCGGGCGACGATGGTCTGCGCCTCTTCATGCGCGAGCGCGCCTTCGGTCACCACGCAGTATTCGGGCTGCGAGCCGCCGTCGAGCCACGCGCTCGCGAGGTGGAAGCCTTCCAGCAAAGCCTGGTGGCTACGCCGCTGTTGATGCGTCGAGCCGGCCAGCGCCTTCAGGCGTTTGTAGAGCGGATTGTCGCGTGAGGTAATGGCTTTCACGGGCGGGCCTGGCGTGTCAAATGAGGATCGAGAGAGAAAAGCGGCGGCGCCTGTACTACGCGAAACGGCGCCGGCTCGCGTGAGACGCCGTCAGCGGCGACTCAAGGAAGCGGCGCGAAGGCGTCGCCTTCTTCGAGGCCGGCGACAGTGCTGAGCACCGTCGAAACACCGGACAGGACGTTGCCGTGCAACGCGTACGCTTCGCGCACGGGCGCGAACGAACGCCGATGATGCTCGCACGGACCATGCACTCGCAACGCTTCGAGATGCTGCGGCGTGCCGTAGCCCGCGTGGGCGTCGAAACCGTAATGCGGATGGACCTGGTGCAGATCGACGAGCATGCGGTCGCGCGTGACCTTCGCGATGATCGACGCCGCCGAAATGCTCGGCACGAGCGCGTCGCCGCCAATCACCGCCTCGCTGCGCACCGGCATCACGGGGCAGCGATTGCCGTCGATCTTCGCAAGCGTCGGCACGATGCTCAAGCCTTCAACGGCGCGCCGCATCGCCAGCATCGTGGCGTGCAGGATGTTGAACGTATCGATTTCCTCGACGCTCGCAGAAGCGACGCACCACGCAAGCGAACGCTCGACGATGCGCTCGTAGAGCGCTTCGCGCGCCTGAGCAGTCAGCACCTTCGAATCGTCGAGCCCGCGGATCGGCCGCGCCGGATCGAGAATCACCGCCGCCGCGACCACAGGCCCCGCGAGCGGGCCACGCCCCGCCTCGTCCACGCCGCAAATCACATCGTCTGGCGACTCGAACAGCAGCCCGGCTTGCCGCGCTGCCTTGCGGCGCGCGGCGAGTTTGAGCGCCGCCTGCGACGGCGGCTTTTTTACGGCCGGCGCTTTCGCGCGCTTGATCGTACCCTCGCTCATGCCCGCCCCTTGCGGCGTTCGACGATGCTCGCGACCACTTCGGCCGCGCGCTCCGCGGTGTTCTGGCGCAGGGTCAGATGCATCTGCGTGAACACCTCGGTCAGCGTGCGCCGGTTTGCCTCGTCCTGCAACTGCGTGAGCGTCGCGTCGGCAAGCGCCTCCGGCGTCGCGAAATGCTGCAGGATTTCCGGCACGACGAAGCGGCCCGCGAGAATGTTCGGCAGGCCCACATATGGCAGATAGGCCTGGCGGCGCATGATCTGCCCCGTGAGCCAGGGCACCTTATAGGAGATGACCATCGGCTTCTTGAGCAGCGCCGCTTCGAGCGTGACCGTGCCGCTCTTCACGAGGATCGCGTCGGCAGCCGTCATCGCGAGTTGCGACTGGCCATCGATGATCGTGAGCGCGAGGCCCTGGTGCGCGTTGGCGAGTTCCTGCAACTGCGCGTGGATAGCGGGCGTTGCCGCCGGCATCACGAAGCGCAGCGCGGGCTCGCGCCGCTGCATGATCTGCATCGCGTCGAAGAAGGTCGGCCCGATCAGATTGATTTCAGAGCGTCGGCTGCCCGGCAGCACCGCGATCACCGGGCCGCTTTCCGGCAGGCCAAGGGTACGGCGCGCCCCGGCCATGTCCGGTTCGAGCGGAATCTCGTCAGCGAGCGGATGACCCACATACGACGACGCCACCCCAGCTTTCTCGAGCAGCGCCGTTTCGAACGGGAACACGCACAGCATGTGATCCACAGCCTTCTGGATCTTCTTGATGCGACCGCCGCGCCACGCCCAGATCGACGGGCAGACGAAGTGGATCGTCGGAATGCCCGCGTCGCGCAGCGCGTGCTCCAGACCGAAGTTGAAGTCAGGCGCATCCACGCCAATGAAGGCGTCAGGCGGGTCGGCCAGCAACTGATGCTTGAGCTCGTTGCGGATGCGCAGAATCTCGGGAATGTGCCGCAGCGCCTCGACGTACCCGCGCACCGAGAGCTTTTCCATCGGCCAGTGCGCGTCGAAACCGGTGGCCATCATGCGCGGGCCGCCGATTCCGTAGTACTGCGTAGTGTCGGGCAAGCGGGCCTTGAGACCCGCGAGCAGCGATGCCGCGAGCAGGTCGCCGGACGGCTCGCCGGCGACCATCGCGAGGCGCAGCGGACGCGTTTGCAGCGCCATCGATCAGCGAATGATGCCGCGTTGCGACTGTTCGACGAAGTCGAGCAGCGCCTTCACGTGCACGTCGCCATCGCCGCCCGCCTGCGCGAGATCGGCGAGCTGCACCTTCGCCTCTTCGAGCGAAAGCCCGTTTTTGTAGAGCGTGCGATATGCCGAGCGCAGCGCGGAAATCGCGTCGGCCGAGAAGCCGCGGCGGCGCAGACCTTCGACGTTGATGCCGTGCGGCACCGCCTTGTTCCCGGCGGCGATCACGAACGGCGGCACGTCCTGCACGAGTGCCGAGGCGCCGCCGACCATCGAATGCGCGCCAATGCGCACGAACTGATGCACGCCGGTCATGCCGCCGACGATCGCGTGATCGTCGACGATCACGTGGCCCGCGAGCTGCGCGTTGCTCGACATGATGATGTTGTTGCCGAGGCGGCAATCGTGGCCGACGTGCACGTAAGCCATGATCCAGCAGTCATCGCCGATGATCGTGACGCCGGTGTCCTGCACCGTGCCCGTATGCAGCGTCGTGAACTCGCGGATGGTGTTGCGGTTGCCGATCACGAGCTTCGTGGGCTCGCCCTTGTACTTCATGTCCTGCGGACGGCCGCCGATCGACGCGTAATGGCCGATCGTGTTGTCTTCGCCAATCGTCGTGTGGCCTTCCAGCACGCTATGCGAGCCGACCGTCGTGCGCGCGCCGATGGTGACGTTCGCACCGATGACCGCGAACGGCCCGATTTCGACCGATTCGTCGATCTGCGCGCCAGACTCGACGACCGCAGTGGGATGGATCCTGCTCATTCGTCCTCGCTCTCCGATTCTGTTTGCGTGCGGCGGCGCCTCGAGGTCAAGGCGCACTGCGGCATGCGGCAGCGCTTCTTATTGCGCCGCGTCCATTTTCTTGACGGTGCACATGAGTTCCGCCTCGCAAGCCACGGAGCCTTCCACTTCGGCTACCGCCTTGAACTTCCAGATGCCGCGCATGTAGCGCTCGAACGTCACGTTGAGGATGAGCTGGTCGCCCGGTTCGACCACGCGCTTGAAGCGCGCACCGTCGATGCCCACGAAGTAGTACAGCGTATTCTCGAAGTCCTGCTCCTCCTCCGAGAACGTGAGCAGCGCGGCGGTTTGCGCCAGCGCCTCGAGGATCATCACGCCGGGCATGACCGGACGCTGCGGGAAGTGCCCCGTGAAAAAGGGCTCGTTGACCGTCACGTTCTTCAACGCCTTGATGCTCTTGTGCGGCTCCAGCTCGAGAACCCGGTCCACCATCAGGAACGGATAGCGGTGCGGCAACAGCGTGAGAATCTTGTGGATGTCGAAGTTGAGTTTTTCGATGTTCATGGTGGTTCTGCTCACGCAGGAATTGCGCGTGTGACTTTCGATTTCGATATTCGAGGCGCATGACCAAACACGCCCGCGCTGACGCGAAGTATGCGCCACGCCCGGATTCCCGTGCATGAGGATTGCCCCGGGCGGGTAGCCCCGGACGGGTAGCCCCGGGCGGGCAATTCCCCGCGGGAAACTTTGGTCGCCTGCTACGCAAAGCGGCGCGCCGCTCCCGCGACACGCCGCGCGCTACCTCGATACTGCTTTCTTATTCGCCTTGCGGCTTTTGGGCTACTGCCGCCTCAAGCGCCTTAATACGGTCGCGCAGCTTGTCAATGTTACGCAACAGCGCGGCGCTCTTGTTCCAGTCGGCGTGATCGACCGCCGGGAAAGCGCTCGTGTAGATGCCGGCCTTCGGCAACGACTTCGAGACGCCCGACTTCGCCGTGACGATCACGTAGTCGCCCAGCGTGACGTGTCCCGCAATGCCCACCGCGCCGCCGATCATGCAATGGCGCCCGATCGTCGTGCTGCCCGCAATGCCGGCGCAGCCCGCGATGACCGTGTACGCGCCGATCTTGCAGTTGTGGCCGATCTGCACGAGGTTATCGATCTTCACGCACTCTTCGATGATCGTATCGGCCATCGCGCCGCGATCGATCGTGGTGTTCGCGCCGATCTCGACGTCGGGCCCGATGGCCACGCCGCCTACCTGCGGAATCTTGACCCAGCTACCCGTGCGCGCGTCGCCCTCGCCCGTGAAATCGGGGGCGAAACCAAAGCCGTCCGAGCCGATCACGGCGCCGGCGTGCACAATGGCGCGCGCGCCAAGTTTGCAGCTGTGGTAGACGGTCACACCCGGATACAGGTGCGAGCCCTCGCCCACCTGGGTGCCACGGCCGATGAAGACGTTCGCGTCGAGCCGCACGTTTTCGCCGATCACGGCGCCCGCTTCGATCGTGACGTTCGGGCCGATCACCGCGCTCGCGGCGACCTGCGCCTTCGCGTCGACGTGGGCGCTGGCGTGGACGCCTGGCTGCGCTTTCGGCGCGGCGAGGTCGATATACGCCTGCGCGACACGCGCGAAGTAAGCATACGGATTCGGTGTGACGATGAAGTTGCGCCCCTCGCGCGATGCGAGCTTCTCGAGGTCGCCCGGGCTGATGAGCACTGCGCCCGCGCGGGTCGTCTCCACCTGGGCGAGATACTTCGGATTGGCGAGGAACGCGAGTTGTTGCGGACCCGCCTGGTCGAGCGGCGCCAGCGAACTGACGCGTTGCGTCGCGTCGCCTACCACCTCGCCGCCGAACCGCCCGACAATGTCCTCAAGCGTAAATGCCATGCGCGTGCTGCTCCTGCCTTGGTTGCCTTGAATTACTTTTACTTGCCTTAGTTGCTGCTGCTACCACTGCCCGTGCTGTTCGCTGCGAGCGCCTTCAGCACCTGGTCGGTAATATCGATACGCGGGCTCACATACACCGCTTCCTGCACGATCAGGTCGTAATGCTGCTGCTCGGCGATCTGCTTGATCACCTTGTTCGCACGGTCGAGCACCGCCGCCAGTTCCTCATTGCGGCGCTGGTTCAGGTCTTCGCGGAATTCGCGCTGCTTGCGCTGGAAGTCGCTGTCGAGCGCGGAAAGGTCGCGCTGCTTCTGTGCGCGATCGGTTGGCGACATCGACGGGCCGTTCTTGTCGAGCGAATCGGACATCGACTTCAGGCGCTGCGCCATGTCCTGCAGATCCTTGTCGCGCTTGGCGAACTCGGCTTCGAGCTTGGTCTGCGCGGCCTTCGCGGGAGCGGATTCGCGCAGGATGCGATCGGAATTGACCGCCGCGATCCTGGCTTCCTGCGCCTGCGCCACACTCATGCCAAAGCCGAGGAGCGCCAGCGACACGGTAATCGCCCCGATCGTCCGTCTGGAAAACATACCCGTTAGCAAAGTCATCCTCTCGTTTCCTGGATTCCGGCGCTGCGCGCTGTGCGCGCAACCCACGCCGGGCAATACATACGTCAGAATGCCGTCCCGATCTGGAACTGGAACTTCTGGTACTGGTCGCCTTCGTGTTTGACGAGCGGGAAGCCAAGGCTCAGCTTGAGCGGACCGATCGGCGAAATCCACGCGAGACCGAAACCGTAGCTGTAACGCAGGCCGTTCGCGCCAATGCTGTCGCCTTCCGTGCCCCAGACGTTACCACCATCGACGAACGTGAAGACGCGCAGCGTGCGGTCATAGCCCGTGCCCGGCAGCGGGAAGGTCAACTCGATGTTGCCGACGATCATCTTCGAACCGCCGATCGGGTCGTTCGTCTTGGCGTCGCGCGGACCCAGCGAGCTCGGCTCGTAGCCACGCACCGAACCGATACCGCCCGCGTAGTAGTTCTTGAAGATCGGGTACGGCTTGCCGCCAAGGCCGTTACCGTAGCCACCCTGGAAATTCAGGCCCAGCACGAAGCCGCGCGCAAACGAGTAGTAGTACTGGGCCTGTATGTCGGCCTTGTAGTACTGCGTACCGCCCACCGGCGTGCCGTACTCGGCGTTCGCCTGCGTGAAGTAGCCCTTGCTCGGCACGAGCGCGCTGTCACGCGCATCGCGCGACCAGCCCACCGTGAGCGGCACGTTGTTCGACACACGGCCGAACTCGTTCACGTAGTCGATGTAGCTCTGCGGCGTGTTCGAATCGACGTCGAGCGTGTCCTGCTCGAAGCCCGCGCCGAAGTAGACCGTGTCGACCTCCGAGAACGGAATGCCGAACTTCAGGTCGCCGCCCATCGTGATAATGCGGAAGCTCGAATCGGTCGAGTAGTACAGCGGCTGGTACGTACGGTAGTAGACGTCGGTGATGCGCTTGATGCCGTCCACCGTGAAGTACGGGTCCACCTGCGTGAGGGCCAGCGTGCGGTACGTCTTCGCGGTGTTCACGTTCAGCGAGAGCGACGTGCCCGAACCGAACACGTTGTCCTGCGACACGCCCGCCGACAGCACCACCTTGTCCGTGGACGAGAAGCCCGCGCCCAGCGTGATCGCGCCGGTCGGCTTTTCGGCGACCTTCACGTCCACGTCGACCTGGTCGGCCGTGCCTTCCACCGGCACCGTGGTCACATCGACATCGGTGAAGTAGCCCAGACGGTTGATGCGGTCCTTCGAGAGCGCGAGGCGGTTCGAATCGAACCACGAGCTTTCGAGCTGGCGCATTTCGCGGCGCACGACTTCGTCGCGGGTACGCGTGTTGCCCACCACGTTGATGCGGCGCACGTACACGCGGCGGCTCGGATCGACCTGCAGCGTGAGGTTGACCGTGTGATTCGCCTGATCGATCTGCGGCAGTGCGTTGACGGTCGCGAACGCGTAGCCGTATTCGCCGAGCTTGTCGACGATAGCCTTCGTCGTGGCCTGCAGCTTCTCGGCGGAGAAGGTATCGCCCGGTTTGATCTTGATGAGCTTCTTGAGCTCGGCCTCGCGGTCGAGCAGGTTGCCCGATAGCTGGATGCCCGACACCTTGTACGGCTCACCTTCGTGAATGCCGATGGTGAGGTACATGTCCTTCTTGTCGGGCGAGATCGAGACCTGCGTCGAGTCGATGTTGAACTCGAGGTAGCCGTGATTCAGGTAGTACGAGCGCACGTTCTCGAGGTCGCCCGTGAGCTTTTCCTTCGAGTAGAGGTCGTTCTTCGTGTACCACGAGAACCAGTTCGGCGTGGACAGCTGCATCTCCGAGAGGAGCGTGCCGCTGCTGTACGTCTTGTTGCCGATGAAGTTGATCTGGCGGATCTTCGCGCTCGGACCTTCGACCACCGAGAACAGCAGACCGACGCGATTGCGGTCGATCGGCGTAACCGTGGTCGTAACCTCGGCGGCGTAGAAGCCGCGCGTGAGGTACTGGCGCTTGAGCTCCTGCTCGGCCTTGTCCACCAGCGCCTTGTCGTAGTAACGGCCTTGCGAGAGGCCGACCGCGCGCAGCGCCTTGGTCAGGTTGTCCTTGTCGAATTCCTTGATGCCGGCGAAGTCGATCGTGCCGATGGCCGGGCGCTCCTGTACCTGCACCACCACCACGCCGCCTTCGGTGGCGATCTTCACGTCGTTGAAGAAGCCCGTCGCATACAGTGCGCGGATGGCCTCGGACGCTTTGTCGTCGGTGAACGTGTCGCCCTGCTTGATCGGCAGGTAGGCGAACACCGTGCCCGGCTCGACGCGTTGCAGCCCTTCGATGCGGATGTCCTGAACCACGAAAGGCGTCGTTGCTGCGTGGGCAACGAGTCCATGTGCGGCGATCGCCGCGGCCGCAACCGTTTTTGGAACCAAGCGATGAGGTCTAAACAACGTGCTTCCCCAATTATGTATAGCTGCATCAGGTCAGGCGGCCCGCCCACGGAAGCCGCCAGACATCTTTAAAAATGGATTAACCGAGCCAGATCGTTGAACAACGCGATCGCCGACAGTGCGACGATGCAGGCAAGTCCCGCGCGCTGCAGCACGAGCTGCCAGCGGTCCGAGACGGCTTTGCCCGTTACGGCTTCAACCGCATAATATAACAGATGCCCCCCGTCCAATACCGGAATTGGGAGCAGATTCAATACGCCGAGGCTGATGCTCACGAGGGCGAGGAACGACAGGAACGCCGAAGGACCCAGTCTCGCGCTCTTGCCGGCATAGTCAGCAATCGTCACCGGGCCCGACAGATTCTTCAGCGATGCTTCGCCCGTGATCATGCGGCCGAACATCCGCAGCGAATACACCGCGATGTCCCACGTGCGATACGCACCGAGCCGCACGCTCTCGATCGGCCCGTAACGCACGTCCACGGAAGGCGCCTGTGCCGCAAGCGCGGCGCCGATGCGACCCACCTCTTCGCCGCTCTGCGCGTCGCGCTGCAGTGTCGGTGTAACGGTAAGCGTGAGCGTCTGCTGGGTGTTCTGGCCAGCGTCGCCGCGCGCGACCGTGAGCCGCACAGGCTTGCCCGCGTGCGCCTTCACGTAGGCGATGAAAGTGCTTGCGCTGTCCACGGTCCGGCCGTCGACGGCGCGCAGTTGATCTCCCGCCTGCAGCCCGGCATGTTGCGCCGCACTACCCGCCTCCACGGCCGCCACCTTGAGCGTGTTGCCGCCCGCCTCGAGGCCGAGCTTCGCCATGAAGTCGTCGTCGAGATCCTTGCCGGTCAGCTGCGAGAGATCGAGCGGGAAATCGTAGGTGCCCTCGCCGTCGCGCGCAGCCAGCACGACATGGCCCTGGTCGAACGCCGTGGCGAGCAGTTTCCAGCGCAGGTCGGACCACGAACGCACGGGCTCGGTGCGGCTGCCGTTTGCATCGCTCACCGAAAGAATTGTTTCGCCGCCCTGGAAGCCGGCCCGGGCCGCCGCCGATTGTGCGGGCGGCGCCGCGACAATGGCCTTCTGCTCGGTGACGCCGCTCGCGTAGACCACCGCAAAGAGCACGATGGCCAGTACGAAATTGGCAATCGGCCCGGCCGCGACGATGGCAATGCGCTTGCCGACCGACTGGCGGTTGAACGCATGCGGCAAATCGCTCGCGGGAATCTGGTCAGGCGACTCGCGCTCGTCGAGCATCTTCACGTAACCGCCGAGCGGCAGCGCCGCGATCGTCCATTCGGTGCCGCTCTTCTTGCTGACCCACTGGAGAAGCGGCCGCCCGAAGCCGATCGAGAAGCGCAGCACTTTCACGCCGCACAGGCGCGCGACGCTGTAGTGACCGTATTCGTGCACGACGACCAGCACGCCGATCGCCACGACGAATGCGACCAGTTCGGTAAGCAGGTTCATGAGCGCCTCCTGGGCTGGAAGCAGCGCACCGGTGCGGGATCGGCCCCGAGGTCAGGCTCGCGTGCCTGAGGGGCCACAAGGGCCCTTCCGCAAGCCCCTCGCTGACCTGTCAGGCCGGCACCGGCAGGCTGTCGATGATAGTGTGAGCCGCGCGGCGGGCGGCCGCGTCGGCTTCGAGCACGACTTCGAGGCTCGACGCGGTGCGGTTCTCGAGCGCGTTGAGTACGGCATCCACCGTCTGGGCGATGGCCATGAAGCCGATGCGCCGGTTCAAAAAGGCTTCGACGGCGACTTCGTTCGCCGCGTTGAGCGCCGCGCTCGCCACCCCGCCGGCAGACAACGCCTGCATGGCGAGCGCGAGACACGGAAAGCGCGCGTAGTCGGGCTTTTCGAACGTGAGCGTCGCGATTTGCGTGAGATCCAGTTGGGCAACGCCGGAATCAACACGATCCGGGTACGCGAGCGCGTGCGCGATCGGCGTGCGCATGTCGGGGTTGCCTAGTTGCGCGAGCACCGATCCGTCGGCGTACGAGACCATCGAATGGATCACGCTCTGCGGGTGGATCAGCACGTCGATGCGCTCGCCCGGCAGATCGAACAGGTAGTGCGCCTCGATCACTTCGAGGCCCTTGTTCATCATCGTGGCCGAATCGACGGAGATCTTGCGGCCCATCGACCAGTTCGGGTGCTTGCAGGCCTCGTCGGGCGTGACGTTCACGAGCGTCGCGGGCTCGCGCGTGCGGAACGGGCCGCCCGAGGCGGTCAGGATGATCTTCGTGACGCCGTCGCGCTGTGCGCTTTCGCGCGGAAAGCACTGGAACACGGCATTGTGTTCACTGTCGAGCGGTAGCAGCACGGCGCCGCTGTCCGACACGGCGTTCATGAAGATGTCGCCCGACATCACGAGCGCTTCCTTGTTGGCGAGCAGGATCTGCTTGCCAGCCTTCGCCGCTGCGAGCGTGGGCGCAAGACCCGCCGCGCCGACGATGGCCGCGACCACCGTGTCGCAGCCATCGCTCTTCGAGACTTCGACGAGCGCCTGCGGCCCGTAGGTCACGACGGTCTTCGAGCCGGCCTCGCGCAGCTTGCGCTCGACCTGTGCGGCCGTATCGGCGTCGCCGACCACGGCCACTTCGGGCGCAAAACGCAGGCATTGTTCGACGAGCTTCTCACCATTGCGATGCGCGGTGAGCGCATAGACCGAGAAGCGTTGCGGATGACGCGCGACGACGTCGAGCGTGCTGTCTCCAATCGAGCCCGTGGAACCGAGCAGTGTGAGTCGTTTTTGCATATTCAAATCTCTAACCGAGCGTCTCTAGCCAGACACCTTTAGCCGAGCAGCAGCATGGCCAGCGGCAGCACGGGCAGCAGCGCGTCGATGCGGTCGAGGACTCCGCCGTGGCCCGGCAGGAGGCCGCTCGAATCCTTCACGCCAGCCTGGCGCTTGAGCATCGACTCGAACAGGTCGCCGATCACGCTGAACGCGACCAGCACGGTAAGTACGAAAAGCGCGCGCCCAACCCCGATCTGGGCGGCGAGCGCGGAATACAGCGTGGGTTCGAATGCGTGCAGCGCGATCGCCGCGCCGGACACGACCATCACGGCGGCCCAGCCGCCCACGGCGCCCTCCCAGGTCTTGCCGGGGCTGATCGAAGGGGCGAGCTTATGCTTTCCGAATGCCTTACCCGCAAAGTATGCGCCGATATCGGCCAGCCACACCACGAGCAACAGGGACAAAACGAATGCCACGCCCACCGTGCGCGCCGCAACAAGGGCGTGCCAGCAGGCCGCGAAAACAACGAGCCCCGCGGCCAGCAGGAAGGCGCGCCAGGCGCCCGCGGCGAGCACCGGCTTGCGCAGCAGCACGTAAGGGCCGGCGATGATCCAGAACACGCCTGCAGCCTGAAAGAGCGGCCGGGGTTCAGGCAGGCGCATACTGAGCGCCACGACGGCCGCCGCGATCACCGCATAGACGATCGAACCGGTCGCGCCTGCCTTCAGGAGGCGCGCCCACTCCCACGCGGCGAACACGACCACGACACCGATCAGCGCGCCGAACGCCGCCACAGGCGCGAACAGCGTGGTCGGCAGGAAGACTGCCAGCAGGACGAGCGCCGTAATGACGCGGGTCTTTAGCATGAAAGCGAATCGGCGTTCTGGGAGACGACCTGCGCGCTCGTTCGACCGAAGCGGCGCTCGCGCTCGGCATAGGACGCAATCGCGCGGCTAAGCGCTTCGGCGTCGAAATCCGGCCAGAAGGTGTCGGTGAAATAGAACTCGGCGTAGGCCAGTTGCCAGAGCAGGAAATTGCTCACCCGCTGCTCGCCGCCCGTGCGGATGAAGAGGTCCGGCTCGGGCGCGTAGGCCATTGCCAGATGCTGGGACAGCGTGTCTTCGGTAACGGGCACAGGCTGCCCCGAGGCCGCGGCCTCCTCGACCAGCTTGCGCGTGGCCTGGAGGATGTCCCAACGGCCGCCGTAGTTCGCAGCGATCGTCAGCGTGAGACGCGTGTTGCGCGCGGTCTTGGTTTGCGCGCGGCGAATCAGGTCCTGGATGCGTTCGTTGAACATCGACAGGTCGCCGACCACGCGCAGGCGGATGCCGTTCGCGTGCAGTCGCGCCACTTCGCGCTCGAGCGCGGTGACGAAAAGGCGCATCAGGAACGACACTTCGTCGGTCGGGCGGCGCCAGTTCTCGGAACTGAATGCGAACAGCGTGACGTACTCGACGCCGCGCTCCACGCACGATTCGACGACCGAACGCACAGCGTCGACGCCGCGCGTGTGGCCGGCGACGCGCGGCAGGCGGCGCTGGGTTGCCCAACGGCCATTGCCGTCCATGATGATCGCGATGTGGCGCGGCACGGCCGCCACCTCGGGCACGCGAACGGTTGAGCTGGTATAGGTCATGGCCGTCGGACTGTAACTGCGGTGAAAAAGGGAAAGCGCCGGAAATCTGGCGAATCTGGAAGCCCTAAGGCCTCAGACCGTCATGATCTCGGCTTCCTTCGTCTGCACGAGCTTGTCGATCTCGGTGACGAAGCGGTCAGTCAACTTCTGGACATCGTCGCTGCCACGGCGCTCGTCGTCTTCGGAAATTTCCTTGTCCTTCACGAGCTTCTTGAGCTGCTCGTTGGCGTCGCGACGCAGGTTACGCACGGCCACCTTCGCCGTTTCGCCTTCGTTCTTGACGACCTTCGTGAGCTCCTTGCGGCGCTCTTCGGTGAGCGCGGGCATCGGAACGCGGATCAGGTCGCCATGCGTGGCCGGGTTCAGGCCGAGATCCGACTCGCGAATCGCCTTTTCGATCACCGGCACCATCTTCTTTTCCCACGCCTGAACGCCGATCGTGCGGGCGTCGACGAGCGTGAGGTTGGCGACTTGCGAGATAGGCACGGGCGAGCCGTAGTAGTCGACCTGGATGTGGTCGAGCAGACCGGTATGGGCGCGGCCCGTGCGGATTTTCGCCAGATCGCTCTTGAACGCGTCGATCGAGCGCTGCATTTTCTGCTCGGCGCCCTTCTTGATGTCAGCCACAGCCATTTTGATACCTCCGAACCTTCATAACGGAACGGGCCCGCCAGCGCGCTGATGGGCGGCGCGGCCCGTGTTCGAATCTCTCGTAAGACGAGAGTTTACACGTGGACGAGCGTCCCTTCGTCTTCGCCCAGAACGATGCGCTTGAGCGCACCCGGCTTGACGATGGAAAAAACCCGGATCGGCAGCTTCTGGTCGCGGCACAGGGCGAACGCGGTCGCGTCCATCACCTGCAGGTTGCGGCCAATTGCCTCATCGAAACTGATCGTCGAGTAACGCGTGGCGGTCGGATCCTTCTTCGGGTCGGCCGAGTAGACGCCGTCGACCTTGGTGGCCTTCAGAACCACTTCAGCGCCGACTTCCGAGCCGCGCAGCGCAGCAGCCGTGTCGGTGGTGAAGAAGGGGTTGCCCGTGCCCGCGGCGAAGATCACGACCTTGCCTTCTTCGAGCTGGCGGATCGCGCGGGGGCGGATGTACGGCTCGACGACCTGGTCCATGCGCAGCGCCGACTGCACGCGCGCCTCGATGCCCGCATGACGCATGGCGTCCTGCAGCGCGAGCGCGTTCATCATCGTGGCGAGCATGCCCATGTAGTCGGCCGTTGCGCGGTCCATACCGGCGGCGCCGCCCGCGACACCGCGGAAAATGTTGCCACCGCCGATCACGACTGCGAGCTGGGTGCCGAGACGCACCACCTCGGCCACGTCTGCCACCATACGTTCGATCGTGGCGCGATTGATGCCGAAAGCATCATCGCCCATCAGGGCTTCGCCGGAAAGTTTGAGCAGGACGCGTTTATAGGCGGGTGTGGGCATGGAGGTATCCAGGATCGCGCGCAAAGGGCAATAACTTGAAACTGTAGGGGTGAAATACGGCTTCGGGCAAGCGCCGCCAGAAATAGCGAAGATTTCCGACTCCGCGCACGGCGGGGGACTACCATGCGCGTCGTCGCTACGCTGCCCACCACGGCGAATTGCTCCGCCACGGCTTACAACTCAACCAACTGCGATGCTGCAACAACGGCGGCGCCGCCTGCCGCGTATCACGCGGCGGGCGGACGCACCGTTGTTATTGCTGCTTTGCAGCAGCGACTTGCGCGGCCACTTCGGCAGCGAAGTCGTCCTGGCGCTTCTCGATGCCTTCGCCCACCACGAAGAGGGCGAACTTCTGCACCGTCGTGCCAGCAGCCTTGAGCATCTGCTCGATCGTCTGCTTGTCGTTCTTAACGAACGGCTGGTTCAGGAGCGAGACTTCCTTCAGGTACTTCTGGACCGAACCTTCAACCATCTTCGCGACGATCTCAGCCGGCTTGCCCGATTCGGCAGCCTTCTGCTCGGCGATGCTGCGCTCCTTGGCGATCAGGTCGGCCGGAACGTCGTCCGACGACAGCGAGACCGGCTTCATCGCGGCGATGTGCATCGCGACGTCCTTGCCCACTTGCTCGTCGGCGCCCGTGTACTCGACCAGCACGCCGATGCGCGTGCCGTGCAGGTACGCAGCCAGCTTGTTGGCGGTTTCGAAACGCGCGAAACGGCGGATCGAGAGGTTTTCGCCGATCTTGCCAACCAGCGCGAGACGCACTGCGTCGACCGTCGAGCCGTCCAGCGGCAGCGCCGAGAGAGCCGCGACGTCAGCCGGGTTTTGCGTGGCGATCAGTTCGGCGATCTTCTTCGAGAAGTCGATGAAGTCGTCGTTCTTCGAAACGAAGTCGGTTTCGCAGTTCAGTTCGACGATCGCGCCAGCGTTGGCGCCGATGAACGAAGCGATCACGCCTTCAGCCGTGACGCGCGAAGCGGCCTTGCTGGCCTTGTTGCCGAGCTTCACGCGCAGCAGTTCTTCAGCGCGCGCGAGGTCGCCGTCGGCTTCCGTGAGCGCCTTCTTGCATTCCATCATCGGCGCGTCGGTCTTCGCGCGCAGTTCTGCCACCATGCTTGCGGTAATTGCCGCCATCATTCGCTCCTTGAGTCTGTCTGGTACACGCCGCCCGCCTTTCGACGCGGCCGGCAGAAATTCGTTTCCGTTTCCGCCTGCGGTGAAACGCTTTTTTACAGCTGCTTCTACAGGGCTACGGTGCCGCGTATATGACGCGGCGACGAAAGTCGCGGCTTAAAAAAAAGGGGCCTATGGAAAGCCCCCTTTTCTTGCCGGACACGGGGGCAGCTTACGCCTCCGGGTTGACCTCGACGAACTCGTCGTCGCCGTCGTTGCCGCGCACGGCTGCAACCACTTCGTTCACCGAGTTTGCACGGCCTTCGAGGATCGCGTCAGCCACGCCTTGCGTGTAGAGCGCAACAGCCTTGCTGGCGTCGTCGTTGCCCGGGATGACGTAATCGATGCCTTCCGGCGAGTGGTTCGTATCGACCACGGCGATCACGGGGATGCCCAGCTTATTCGCTTCCGTCACGGCAATCTTGTGGTAGCCGACGTCGACCACGAAAATTGCGTCCGGAATGCCGCCCATGTCCTTCACGCCGCCGATCGACTTTTGCAGCTTGGCGATTTCGCGTTCGAACAGGAGGGCTTCCTTCTTGCTCATCTTCTCGAGCTCACCCGCTTCAACGGCTGCTTCCATGTCCTTCAGGCGCTTGATCGAAACCTTCAGCGTCTTGAAGTTGGTCAGCATGCCGCCGAGCCAGCGTGCGTTCACGAACGGCATACCGGCGCGGTTTGCCTCTTCAGCGATCGTGTCACGCGATTGACGCTTCGTGCCGACGAACAGGATCGTGCCGCGGTTCGCTGCCAGTTGACGCACGTACTTCAGCGCGTCGTTGTACATCGGCAGCGTCTTTTCGAGGTTGATGATGTGAATCTTGTTGCGATGGCCGAAAATGAAGGGGGCCATCTTCGGGTTCCAGAAGCGCGTTTGGTGACCGAAGTGGACACCGGCTTCCAGCATCTGGCGCATGGTAACTGCCATGTTTCAATTCTCCGCAAGGGTTTGGGTCTGAAGCCGGCTGCCGTATCGGTGCGCCCTCCCATTTCCGGAGATCGACGCGCCCGACACCCTGGGTGCGCCGGCTTGCGAGTGTGCTGCCTGAAGAAGATGCTTCCGAATGTTCTTCGCGCACCCGCCAGGATTCACTCCCGGCAAAGCGCTCCGCGGCAACGGCGGATTCAGCCGCTCCTCTGCACAAATCTCGAAGGTGAATTCGAAAGATATGGGAAGCGACTTAGCCGAAGAGTATAGCACGCAAACTGCCCCTTACTCAAGACAGCTATTACCCGCGGAATATGGCACGAAAGCGCGTGGCGGATCGCGACCCACCTTTTCGAAACTCAGCGACCACCCGCATTAGGTGCGATAATTCAATATTCGACTGCATTTTCGGGCGCACACCATGGCCATTTCGATCAAGAACGAACAAGACATCGCGCAAATGCGCGTCGCCTGCCGGCTGGCGAGCGAGGTGCTCGACTACATCACGCCGTTCGTCACCGCCGGCGTGACGACGGGCGAGCTCGACCGCCTGTGCCACGAATACATGACCAATGTGCAGGGCACGGTGCCCGCGCCGCTGAATTATCAGCCGCCCGGCTATCCGCCCTACCCGAAGGCGATCTGCACCTCGGTCAACGACGTGATCTGTCACGGTATTCCGGGCGACAAGGCGCTGAAGAACGGCGACGCGCTCAATATCGACATCACTGTCATCAAGGACGGTTACTTCGGCGACACGAGCCGCATGTTCATCGTCGGTGAGGGTTCGATCCTCGCCAAACGCCTCGTGCAGACCACGTATGAATGCATGTGGCTCGGCATCGACCAGATCCGCCCCGGCGGCCATCTGGGCGACATCGGCCACGCTATCCAGCGCTACGCCGAAAGCCAGGGCTACAGCGTGGTGCGCGAATACTGCGGCCACGGCATCGGCACGGTATTCCACGAAGACCCGCAGGTGCTGCACTACGGCCGCCCCGGCACGGGCATCGAACTCGTACCCGGCATGATCTTCACCGTCGAGCCGATGATCAACGCCGGGCGCCGCGACATCCGCACCATGCCGGACCAGTGGACCGTCAAGACGAAAGACCGCAGCCTCTCCGCGCAGTGGGAGCACACGGTGCTCGTGACCGAAACGGGCTACGAGGTCCTGACGGTCTCGGCGGGTACGCCCGCCAAGCCGGCTATCGTCGCGCAGATGGCGGGCACGGCAGCCTGATTGACGTTGAAAAGTGCCGGAAAGCGCTTCGTGGCGTGATCCGGCGCAGAATGGACGTATTCGTAGAGAACGTCCTGCGCCTCGGGCCAGCACGCCCAACGCGAGCGAGGCACAGTACTCGAACGCCGCCCGGCGCCAGCAGCATGATGGAGCAGCCCGGCGAGCCGCCTGTTAAGCAGCCTGTAGAGCACCCGACGCACTAACCGACGAACCCACGCGGCCATCCGCCAAACGCGAGACCCGTCGCGCGCACGACCGGCCGCCCGTCCAACCACGCCAGACACGACCCGAGCCCATGAGCGTTCCCGCTGTCGCCGTTCCCGATACGTCGTCGCTGAAGTCCGACTACAAGGCCGCGAAGGCCGAGTTGCTCGAGCGTTTCAAGAGCGCGACCAATGTCGACTCGTTGATGCGCGCCCTCGCCCGCACCACCGACGACACCTTGCGCAGCGCCTGGAACCTGTGCGAGCTGCCGGCCACGCTGGCGCTCGTGGCCGTGGGCGGTTTCGGACGCGGCGAGCTCGCGCCCTGGTCCGACGTCGACATCCTCGTTCTGCTGCCGGACAACGAGCCGCTCGCGCCGCTCGAAGAACGCATCGAGCGGTTCATCGGCCTTGCGTGGGATCTCGGACTCGATATCGGCAGCAGTGTGCGCAGCGTCTCGCAATGCCTCGAGGAGGCCGCCAACGACGTCACCGTGCGCACATCACTCCTCGAGGCGCGCCGCATTACAGGCAGCGCGACACTCTTTGGCGACTTCGCGCAGCGCTATCGCGACGCCATGGACCCGCGCGCGTTCTTCCAGGCGAAAGTGCTCGAAATGCGCCAGCGCCATGCGCGCTTCCAGGACACGCCGTACTCGCTCGAACCTAACGTCAAGGAAAGCCCCGGCGGCCTGCGCGACCTGCAGCTGATCCTCTGGATCACCGAGGCCGCGGGCTTTGGCAGCAGCTGGAAGGAGCTGGACCAGCGCGGTCTCATCACCGGGCGCGAGGCGCGTGAATTACGCCGCAACGAGGCGTTTCTCAAGGCGCTGCGCGCGCGCCTGCATGTGATCGCGGGTCGTCGCCAGGACATTCTCGTGTTCGACCTGCAGACGGCGGTGGCCGAAAGCTTCGGCTACAAGGCCAGTGGCGCGCGGCGGGCGAGCGAGCAGCTCATGCGCCGCTATTACTGGGCCGCGAAGGCGGTCACACAGCTTGCCACGATCCTGATCCAGAACATCGAGGCGCAGCTCTTCCCGAGCACGAGCGGCATCACGCGCACGCTTTCCGAGCACTTCGTCGAGAAGCAGGGGATGCTGGAAATCGTCAGCGACGACGTGTTCGAACGCGAGCCGCACGCGATTCTCGAAGCGTTCCTGCTTTACGAGCAGGTGCCCGGCGTGAAGGGCCTGTCGGCGCGCACGCTGCGCGCGCTCTACAACGCGCGCGAGACCATGGACCAGAACTGGCGCCGCGACCCGGAGAACCGCCGGCTCTTCATGGAGATCCTCAAGCAGCCGGCCGGCATCACGCACGCCATGCGACTCATGAACCAGACGAGCGTGCTCGGGCGCTATCTGCTGAACTTCCGCCGCATCGTCGGGCAGATGCAGCACGATCTCTATCATGTCTACACGGTCGATCAACACATCCTGATGGTGCTGCGCAACATGCGCCGCTTCGCCGTGGCCGAACATGCGCACGAATACCCGTTCTGCAGCCAGCTCATCGCCAACTTCGAGCGCCCGTGGGTGCTCTATGTGGCGGCGCTGTTCCACGACATCGCCAAGGGTCGGGGCGGCGACCACTCTGAGCTCGGCATGGCAGACGCGCGGCGCTTTTGCCGCGAGCACGGCATTACGGGTGACGACGCCGATCTGATCGTCTGGCTCGTCCAGCAGCATCTGACGATGAGCCAGGTCGCACAGAAGCAGGACATCACCGACCCCGAAGTCGTGAAGCGCTTCGCCGATCTGGTCGGCACGGAGCGGCGCCTTTCGGCGCTTTACCTGCTGACGGTCGCCGACATTCGCGGCACGAGCCCGAAGGTCTGGAACAACTGGAAGGGCAAGCTGCTCGAGGACCTCTACCGCTCGACGCTTGCCGTGCTCGGCGGCGCCAAGCCCGACGCGCACTCGGAACTCAAGACGCGCCAGGAACTGGCGCTCGCGCTGCTGCGCCTCGAGACCGTGCCGGAGCACGCGCACCGCGCGCTCTGGGACAAGCTCGACGTGGGCTATTTCCTGCGCCACGACGCCGCGGACATCGCCTGGCAAACGCGCGTGCTGTACCGCCACGTCGAAGCGCCGGAGCCGGTCGTGCGCGCACGGCCGTCGCCGATTGGCGAGGCGCTGCAGGTGCTCGTCTACGCACAGGACCGCCCTGATCTCTTCGCGACGATGTGCGCGTATTTCGACCGCAGCGGACTTTCGGTGCTCGACGCACGCGTGAGCACCACGCGTCACGGCTATGCGCTCGATAACTTCATCGTCGCGCACACCGAGGGTGACGTGCACTACCGCGATATCGCGAATCTCGTCGAACAGGAACTCGCAGCGCGCCTGAAGGCGACGGGCAATGCGCTGCCCGAGCCGTCGAAGGGCCGGCTCTCACGCCTGTCGCGCACCTTCCCGGTGACGCCGCGCGTCGACCTGCGCGCCGACGAACGCGGCCAATACTACATCCTGTCCGTGTCGGCGAACGACCGGCCGGGCCTCCTCTATTCCATCGCGCGCGTGCTCGCGGAGCATCATGTCGGCGTCCATGCGGCGCGGATCAATACGCTCGGCGAACGCGTGGAAGACGTGTTTCTGCTCGACGGATCGGGACTTTCCGATAACCGTAAGCAGATTCACGTCGAAACCGAACTGCTGCGCGCGATCGCAGTGTGAATGACCCAAGCGAAATACCCAGATCCATGCGAGCCAAACTGACAGCCAAACATCCGCGCCCGACCACTCCGGAACGCGCCCCCGTCCGCCGCGGCAGCACGACCGCGCGTAAGCCGGTGCGGCCGGCAGAGGCACGGCCGGCGGACGCTCGGCCAGCGTCGACCGCGAAGCCATCGGCGGGCAAGCCTGCGCGCCCCTCCGGCGATCGCCCGGCACGGCCAGCCATGGCGCGTGAGCGCGACAGTACGAGCCGTCCGGCGCGGCCCGCTCGCGAAGGCGGCTTCGGCGACGAGCGCCGCCCCGCCCGCCGCTCCGGCGATGAGCCGCGTGGATTTGCGCGCGGCCGCGACGAAGGCAGCGAGCGGCGCTTCGCGCGACGCCCCGAAGGCGATGATCGTCGTCCGCCGCGCGGTCGCGAGGAAGGCGATGGACGCCCCTTTGCGCGCCGCGCCGAAGGCGATGACCGTCGTCCGCCGCGTGGTCGTGAGGAAGGTGGCGCACGCCCCTTCGCGCGCCGTGCCGAAGGTGACGACCGTCGTCCGCCGCGTGGCCGTGAGGAAGGCGGTTCACGTCCGTTCACGCGCCGCACCGAAGGCGACGACCGTCGTCCGCCGCGTGGCCGCGAGGAAGATGGTTCACGTCCGTTCACGCGCCGCGCTGAAGGTGACGACCGCCGTCCGCCGCGTAGCCGCGAGGAAGGCAGCGCACGGCCCTACGCTCGCCGTGCCGAAAGTGACGACCGCCGCCCGCCGCGTAGCCGCGAAGAAGGTGACGCACGGCCCTACGCACGACGCACCGAAGGTGACGATCGCCGTCCGCCGCGTGGGCGCGACGAAGGTGGCTCACGTCCGTTCACGCGCCGTTCCGAAGGTGACGACCGCCGCCCGCCGCGTAGCCGCGAAGAAGGTAGTGCACGGCCCTACGCACGGCGCACCGAAGGCGACGATCGCCGTCCGCCGCGTGGACGCGACGAAGGTGGCTCGCGCCCGTTCACGCGCCGCGCCGAAGGCGACGACCGTCGCCCGCCGCGTGGTCGCGAGGAAGGTGGTGAGCGCCGCTTCGAACGACGCACCGAAGGCGACGACCGCCGCCCCCCGCGCAGCCGCAGCGAAGGCAGCGACGGACGCTTCGCCCGCCGCACGGACAATGACGACCGCCGTCCCGCCCGCGCCCGCGACGAGGGAGCGGAGCGCAGTTTCGCGCGCCCGGTGAAATCCGCCTGGAGCGATGACCGTGAAGGCGGCGCCCGCAAGACTGGCCGCCCCGTCAAATCCGCCGAGAAGCCGCCCCGGCGTAGCGACGATGCCGAATCCGCACCGCGCCGTACGCCGCGGGAGGAAATCGACGGCGACAACACCCTGCGCCTGTCCAAGCGCATGTCCGAACTGGGCCTGTGCTCGCGCCGTGAAGCCGACGAGTGGATCGAAAAAGGCTGGGTCTATGTGGACGGCGAAGTCGTCGACACACTCGGCGCCAAGGTCACACCGAATCAGCGCATCGAGATCGATCCGGCCGCGCTCGCCGCACAGGCGCGCCAGGTGACGATCCTGCTGCACAAGCCCGTGGGCTACGTGTCGGGCCAGGCCGAGGACGGCTACGAGCCCGCCGCCGTGCTCATCACCGGCGAGAACCACTGGGACGGCGACCACTCAGGCATCCGTTTTTCGGCCCAGCATCTGCGCACGCTCGCGCCGGCAGGCCGGCTCGACATCGACTCGACCGGTCTGCTCGTGCTGACCCAGGACGGGCGCGTGGCCAAGCAGTTGATCGGCGAGAGCTCGGACATCGACAAGGAGTATCTCGTACGCGTCACCTACAACGACATCGAGACCGAAATCGATCAGCACTTCCCGGCCGAACTGCTCGCGCAACTGCGCCACGGCCTGTCGCTCGACGACGTGCCGCTCAAGCCCGCGCAGGTCAGCTGGCAAAACGGCGAGCAGTTGCGTTTCGTGCTGAGTGAAGGCAAGAAGCGCCAGATCCGCCGAATGTGCGAACTGGTCGGCCTCAAGGTCGTGGGCCTCAAGCGCGTGCGCATGGGCCGCGTGCTGCTCGGCGCGCTGCCGCAAGGCCAATGGCGTTATCTGGCCGCTGACGAAGCGTTCTAACGCCGCAGCAGCGCCAAATGCCGCGTTGCATGAAAAACGGGAGCCATCTGGCTCCCGTTTTTCATGCTGCTTCGATCTTCAGTCGTCGCTGTTCGGGTCGAGTTCCGGAAACAGAACCTCGGTAAAGCCGAACTTCGAGAAGTCGGTAATGCGCATGGGGTACAGCTTGCCGATCAGGTGGTCGCATTCGTGCTGGACGACCCGCGCATGAAAACCCTCCGCCACACGCTCGATGGGCGTGCCATACTGATCGAAGCCGTCATAGCGGATCATCGAATAGCGGCTCACGGCGCCGCGCATGCCCGGCACCGATAGACATCCCTCCCAGCCCTCTTCCATGTCGTGCGACAGCGGATGGATGACCGGGTTGATGAGCACGGTTTGCGGTACGGCCGGCGCTTCGGGATAGCGCTCGTTCTGTTCGAAACCGAAAATCACCACCTGCAGGTCGACGCCGATCTGCGGGGCGGCGAGGCCCGCGCCGTTCGCCGCGTGCATCGTGTCGAACATATCGGCAATGAGTTCGTGCAGTTCGGGCGTATCGAAGTGATCGACCGGCCGGGCAATGCTGAGCAGGCGCGGATCGCCCATTCTGAGAATTTCGCGAATCATGTCGTTTGCCCCTCCAGGAGCTTGCGCATTCCTTCTTCGTCGAGCACCGGCACGCCGAGTTCCTCGGCTTTTGCGAGCTTGCTGCCCGCGTCGGCGCCCGCCACCACGTAATCGGTCTTCTTCGACACCGAGCCGGCCACCTTCGCGCCGGCCGCCTCCAGCATCTCCTTCGCCTCGTCGCGTGAAAGCGTGGGCAGCGTGCCGGTGAGGACCACGGTCTTGCCGGCCAGCACGCCCACTGGCGCCTTGGGCGCGGGCGGACCTTCCGCCCATGTTACTTTGCCGGGCGCGCGCAGTTGCTCGATCACCGTGCGGTTATGCGCTTCCGCAAAAAACTCGTGAATGGCGAGCGCGACGATCGGCCCCACATCGTTCACTTCGAGCAGTTCCTCGACCGACGCGCTCATGATCGGGTCGAGCGAGCCAAAGTGTTTGGCGAGATCCTTGGCCGTCGACTCGCCCACGTGCCGGATGCCGAGCGCGTAGATGAAGCGCGCAAGCGTCGTGGATTTGGCCTTTTCGAGCGAGTCGAGCAGGTTTTGCGCCGATTTGTCGGCCATGCGATCGAGCTGCGCGAGCGTGCCGAAGCCGAGGTTGAAAAGATCGGCCGGCGTGCGCACGAGGTTCTGGTCGACCAGCTGGTCGATGATCTTCTCGCCCAGGCCATCGATATCGAGCGCGCGGCGCTGGGCGAAGTGCCAGAGCGCCTGCTTGCGCTGCGCCGGACAGAACAGACCGCCCGTGCAGCGAGCGATCGCCTCGTCGGGCAGACGCTCGATGCGCGATCCACAGACCGGGCATTCGGTCGGCATCACGAACTCTTGGGCGTCGGCCGGACGGCGGTCCATGAGCGCGCTGACCACTTCGGGAATCACGTCGCCGGCGCGCCGCACGATCACCGTATCGCCGATGCGGATGTCCTTGCGGCGCACTTCGTCTTCGTTGTGCAGCGTGGCGTTGGTCACCGTCGCGCCGCCGACGAACACGGGTTCGAGCCGCGCAACCGGCGTAATCGCGCCAGTGCGGCCTACCTGCACGTCGATGGCCAGCAGCTTCGTGAGCGCTTCCTGGGCCGGAAACTTGTGTGCAAGCGCGAAACGTGGCGCGCGCGAAACGAAGCCGAGCGCGTCCTGCTCGTCGCGGCGGTTCACCTTGTAGACCACGCCGTCGATGTCGTACGGCAGGCCGTCGCGCTTCTCGCCGACCGCGCGGAAGAATTCGAGCAAGCCTTGCGCGCCCTTCACGACCGCACGTTCGGCATTGACCGGCAGGCCCATTTCCGCGTACCAGTCGAGCAGTTCGCTATGGGTGGCCGGCATCGGCTCGCCCTCGAGCACGCCAATGCCGTAAGCGAAAAACGAGAGCGGCCGCTGCGCCGTGATCTTCGGATCGAGCTGACGCAGGCTGCCCGCCGCCGCGTTGCGCGGGTTCGCAAATTCCTTGTGACCGGCGTCGCGCTGACGCTGGTTCATGCGCTCGAAGTCGCGGCGGAACATCAGCACCTCGCCACGCACGTCGAGCGCTTTCGGCACGCGCTTGCCCTTCAGGCGCAACGGCAGCGACCGGATCGTGCGCACGTTCTCCGTGACGTTCTCGCCGGTCGCACCGTCGCCGCGCGTGGACGCCTGGACGAACACGCCATCGACATAGCGCAGCGAGATGGCGAGGCCGTCGAACTTGAGTTCGGCGGCGTATTCGACCGCGCCGACTTCCGCGCCCTCGATCTTGCCGAGCGCATCGGTCACGCGCTTGTCGAACGCGACGATGTCCTCGTCGGCAAAGCCGTTGTTGAGCGAGAGCATCGGCACATCGTGCACCACGGGCTCGAAGCCGCCGGCGACCTCACCGCCCACGCGCTGAGTGGGCGAGTCGGGCGTGATGAGATCGGGATGCGCGGCCTCGATCTGCTGAAGCTCGCCGAACAGCTTGTCGTATTCCGCGTCGGGCAGCTCCGGCTGGTCGAGCACATAGTAGGCGTGATTCGCACGCTCGAGTTCGGCGCGCAACCACACCGCGTGCTGCGCAGCGGGGGCTTCTTCGGGAGGACGGGCGGGGGTACGGACCATGCCTTGGGCGACTCGCAGTTGAAAGTGATTTCGGACGTCAGATTATCTCAGGAAGCGGCCCGTGTCGCATCGGCCGAACGGCCAACTTCGGGCTCGCTTCGTGCGCCGCCGAACGAGCCTCCTCAAGGTCCTGGCCGAATGGCTAACGCTGCGTCCGTAGCATTGACGCCCGGGTCCGGCAATGCGAACTTAAATGCACTGCATCACGTGTGCCGGTATCGGCGCTCAAACACCCATGACCGATCGCCATGACCTGTCCGCGTCGAGCACGGCGTGCCGTGCACGCGCAAAAGGCGCGGCGCCCTTACGGCGCCGCGCCTTGTCTGTCGGCCGGGTACAGGCCTTCGGCGTTACTGGCTGAAGAGTCGCCGCGTGGCCGGCGAGCCGGCCGGAATGCCGGCCTGCTCCAGCTTCGCGTAAAGCGTCATGAGCTGCTTGTCGATCGACTGCAGCACGGATTCCGGCAGCGGCCGGCGCTGATCGTCGACCACGCGCCCGCCAATGCGCTCGGCAAGCGACTTCGCGTAGTCGCACATGAGGCGGAACGGCAGGATGTCTTCGTCGGCCACAGGCACGTCGAGGATCAGCGTAATCAACTCGCCGCCCTTGTACGTGAGGTCGTCGCGCAGGAAGTTGGTGTCGCCGAACTGCAGCATGAACACGGGGCTCTGCTTCGCGTCGAGCTTCACGAAGCGCGTGCCGTCGCGCGAGAGCAGCAGGCCATCCTGCGCGGCCACGGCCTGCACGTAGTTGGCCGACCAAGGCGCGCCGTCCGACATCACGTTGATAGAGAGCTGCGCATCGCACTGCGCCGCGAAGCCGTCCAGTTCGCGCGCCATTGCGACCGTTTCCATCATGTCCGGAAACTCGGGCGCGGCGTCGAGCGCGTCGGCGAACTGCTGCACGCCGGTCACGAATTCCGAGAACTCGAGTTCGTTGAGCGGGCCGTTGCGGTTCGCGAGCTGCGCAGCCGCGCGCAGTTCCTCGTAGCGCACGCCGCTTTGCAGCAGTTCCCAGCCGTCGCCCCCTTCGGGTTTGCCTTCGATGTGCACCGGCTTGCTGCCCGCGCGGCGCAAGCGCTGCGCAAACGGAATTACCCGCTCGCCCGCCACCGAGGCGCCGAGCCGGACCGGCACGATACAGTCGATACGTCGGTCGACCACGGCCGGCGGCGCCGAAGAGATCGTCGTGGCGGCCGGCATGACGGGCTCGATGCGCTCGGCTTCGTCGGCATCGTCCTTCACGGATTCCGGGGCAGCTGTGCTTGCGGCGGCCGGCGCAGTTTCGCCGCTTTCCTGCGTTGGTGCTTCGTCCTCCGGAAAGCCGTTAGGGGTCGTCGTTTCCGCCTGAATGTCAGCCGGCGTGTCGAGCGGCGCCACGGTCCCGAAACCCGGCTCCACCCGCTCGGCTTCCGAGCCGCCCGCAAGCGATGGCTCGCGCCGCGACGGGGCATGCGCCGGTTCGATGAACGGGCTTTGCTCCTGGAACTCGTCGCGCTGTGGCGCCTCCACTGCCTCTTCGGGCATGGGGCGCGGCATGCGACGGCGCACCCTCGCGCCTTGCCACGCGTTGTACACCACCACGCCCCCGACTACCACGGCACCCGCGCCGATCAACCCGAGAGTCAACTCGTCCATGCATGCTCCATCAGCAATTCTTATTCGACGGCGCGCTCATTGCGCACGCCGTTTCTGTGGCAAGCGCATTGCGCGCGGCGGCTGCCTCACCGATGGCGCCGCCGGCCGCGCAACGCGCGCCGTCCGTTAGACCGTATCAATCGATCAGGCCGTATTCTGGGCGAAACCCGCCGCCGTTTCCATGTCGACCGCGACGATGCGCGAAACGCCCTGCTCCTGCATCGTCACGCCAATGAGCTGCTGCGCCATTTCCATGGCGATCTTGTTGTGCGAAATGAACAGGAACTGTGTTTTGTCCGACATCGCGCGAACAAGGTTCGCGAAACGCTCGGTGTTCGCGTCGTCGAGCGGCGCGTCCACTTCGTCGAGCAGACAGAACGGCGCCGGGTTGAGCTGGAACATCGCGAACACGAGGGCCGTGGCCGTGAGCGCTTTCTCGCCGCCCGAAAGCAGGTGAATCGTCGAATTCTTCTTGCCGGGCGGCTGCGCCATCACCTGTACGCCCGCGTCGAGAATCTCGTCGCCGGTCATGATGAGCTTCGCCTGGCCGCCGCCGAAGAGGCGCGGGAACAGCTCGCCGAAATGACGGTTCACTTCGTCGAAGGTGCCCTGCAGCAGCGTGCGCGTTTCCTGGTCGATCTTGCGGATCGCGTCTTCGAGCGTCTCGATCGCGCTCGTGAGGTCGGCCGACTGGGCGTCGAGGAAGGTCTTGCGCTCCTTCGCCGCGGCCAGCTCGTCGAGCGCCGCCATATTGACGGGCCCGAGCGCGGCGATCGCATTGTTGATGCGCGTGACTTCGCCTTGCAGGTACGACGGCTTCATGTCGGCAGTGAGCTTTTCCTGCAGCGCGGCCTCGTCTACGCCAGCCGCCTGCAGCTGCTCGACAAACTGCTCGCCATTCAGGCGGGCCGCCTGTTCCTTCAGCTGAAGCTCAGTAATGCGGTCGCGCAGCGGCTGCAGCGCGCGCTCCGCGGCGAGGCGCGTTTCGTCGGCGGCGCGCAGCTTGGCGGTCAGGTCGTCGAGTTCGGCGCGCGCCGCACGCAGCGTGTCTTCCTTCTGCGCGCGAATTTCCAGTGCGTCCTGCAGGCCCGTGTGCGCGGTCTGCTCGTTGATCGTTTCCAGCTCGGCGCGCGCGTCTTCGAGCGAAGCGGCCACGCGCTCGCTCTGATCGTGCGCGACCTGGATGTTGCGCCTGAGCTCTTCGATGCGGTTCACCATGTTGCGCGCCGCAAAGCGCGCGTCCGCAGCCGCGCGTTCGAGGTCGCGCGCCTGGTTGCGCGCCGCACCGAGTTCCTCGTCGAGCGCTTCGAACGCGAGCTGGTTGTCCTCGAAGCGGGCTTGCAGTTCGGCGAGTTCGACGTCGTGGCGTTCGAAGTTCGCTTCCGACTCTGCCCGCAGCGCGCGCTGCTCTTCGATCTGCGTGCGAATCTCATCCAGCTCTTCGCGGATCTGCGTGCTGCGCGCCGTGTAGCGCTCATGCGCCTGCGTAAGCTTCAGCACATCCATCTGCAACGCGTGCACGCGTTGCGTCGCACGCTCGGCCTGCTGGCGCACTTCCGTGAGCACCTGCGCGGCTTGCGTATGCGCGGCTTCCGCGCGCACGACAGCGGTGCGTGCATCATCGGCGAGCAATGCTTGAGCGCGCACCTGGCGCTCGAGATTCTCGATCTCCTGTTGACGCGCGAGCATGCCAGCCTGCTCGGTGTCGGCGGCGTACAGCTGCACACCCACGCGCGTCACCACGTGACCGGCCTTCACAACGAACGCGCCGCTGCCCGGCAGTTGCGCACGCTGGGCAAGCGCTTCGGCGAGATCGTTGGCAACGTAAGTCGAGCCGAGCCATTCGGTCAGCACGGCGCGCAGGCCCGCGTCGTCGATACGCACGAACGAAAGCAACGGCGTCAGGCCCGCGGGCGCGGCGCTTGCCTGCCCCGCGGCAGGCGGCGAATAGAAAGCGAGCTTCGCGGGCGGCGCGTCGCTCGCGAATGCCTTCACCCAGTCGAGGTTCGAGACTTCGAGCGCGGCAAGCCGCTCGCGCAACACGGCTTCGAGCGCCGTTTCCCAGCCCGCTTCGACGTGCAGCTTCTTCCAAAGCCGCGGCAACGCGCCCAGTTCGTGACGCTCGAGCCACGGCTGGATCTTGCCTTCCGTCTGCACGTTTTCCTGCAACTGCTTGAGCGCGGCGAGACGGGCTTCGAACTGGTGGATCTGCGCGTTTTCCGCCTGCACGCGTTCATGCGCGGCACGGCGCTCCGCGTCGAGGCGCGGCACCGTTTCCTGCGCATCCGCGAGTCGTGCCTGCGCTTCGTGCAGCACTTCCTCCTGCTCCGCCAGCTGCATGCGCAGCTCTTCGAGCTGGGCTTCGTCCGGCGCGTCGAGGCCGCCTTCCTCCGACTTCAGCCGCTCATGGCGTTGCTGAAGCTGCTGGAGCATCTGGTCGGCGTTGCGCTGGTGCGCGGCTTCGAGCTTGATGGCCTGCTCGGTGCGCGCAATGCCTGCGCGCTCGTCGTTCAGCTGGGACTGCGCATCGCGCCAGCGGTTTTCGAGCGCGGGCAGCGCCTCCTGCTTGGCCGCAGCCTCTTCCTCTGCGAGCGCCGCCTTTTCCTCGGCGATCGCTAGTTGCTCTTCGGCGTCTTCGATGTCGTCCTGCGCCTTCTGCGCCTGGACTTGCCATTGCTCGCGCTGCGCGGAGAGCGCGGCGATCTGCGCCTGCGCGCGGTTGCGCGACTCGACGATGAACTTGATCTCGGCCTCGAGACGGCTCACCTCGGCGTTCGCTTCGTAGAGCGCGCCCTGCGCGCCCTGCATGGCGTCACTTGCCGAGTAGTGAGCGACGCGCAGCGTTTCGAGCTGCGCTTCCACTTCGCGCAGCTGCGCGGTATGCCGCTCCAGGTCGATCTGCGCCTGCTCGATCGCGCGCTGCTGGCGTTGCTGTTCGCCCGCCGCCTCGTTCTTGCGCAAGAGCCACAGAAGGCGCTGCTTTTCCTCGCCCTCGGACTGCAGCTCGCGGAATTTCGTGGCGACGACGGCCTGGCCCTCGAGCTTTTCGAGGTTGTTGGACAGTTCGCGCACGATGTCTTCCACGCGCGTGAGGTTTTCGCGCGTGTCGTGGAGGCGGTTCTCGGTCTCGCGGCGGCGTTCCTTGTACTTCGAAACGCCCGCGGCTTCTTCGAGGAACACGCGCAGCTCTTCGGGCTTCGCCTCGATGATCCGCGCAATCATGCCCTGCCCGATGATCGCGTAGGCACGCGGGCCGAGGCCCGTGCCGAGGAAGATGTCCTGGATATCGCGCCGGCGCGCCGGCAGGTTGTTGATGTAGTAGCTCGACGTGCCGTCACGCGTGAGGACGCGCTTCACGGCGATCTCGGCATACTGGCCCCACTGCCCGGCGGCGCGCCCGTCCGCGTTGTCGAACACCAGTTCGACGCTCGCGCGGCTGCCCGGCTTGCGCGCGGTGGAACCGTTGAAAATGACGTCCTGCATCGACTCGCCGCGCAGCTCGGACGCCCGGGATTCACCCAGCACCCAGCGCACCGCGTCGATGATGTTGGATTTCCCACAGCCGTTCGGCCCGACCACCCCGACGAGTTGGCCCGGAACCTGGAAATGCGTGGGATCGACGAATGATTTGAAGCCAGCGAGTTTAATCGAGGTCAGACGCACGGCGATATCGCTGTTTGAATAGTGGTGAACGGGACCGCCCGTGCCGTACGTCGCTTGCCGCCGCGAATCCAGTATCGATCGCACGGCGGCGCACTGCGCACAAGGCAGGCGCCACGGCTCGCCGCACGAACGCGCATGCGCGCGAGCGGTCGGCGGGAATCAGCGGCAATCATACCATCGCACGCGCGCCATTCCGCGCGCGGGAAGGCCCTGGACCCGAGCCGGTACCTGCGTTGCCATCGCCGTTGCCGCCGCCGTTGCCATCGTCGTTGCCGGGGCCGTTGCCATCGTCGTTGCCGGGGCCGTTGCCGTCGGCGCCGTCCGCGTCATCGGTGCGGCTGGCGTCGGCGTGGGTCATGACGCTGGCGTCGGCGCTCACGTGTGCGCCGCGCTTGCGCGCGTCCTGTGCGCGGTGCAGCCAGCTCGACAGCAGGGAAGCGAGCACGATACACGCGCCGCCCGCCCATTCGCGCGGGCCCGGCGTCTCGCCGGCGAAGAGCCACGACGTGAGCGCCGTCACGACGATCTCGAACAGCATGATGATCGACGCGCGGTTGGCAGGCACGCGAGCAAGCCCGTACTGAACCAGCATGTTGTTGGTGCCGAGCACAATACCGAGCGCGAGCACCAGTAGCACCACGCGCGCGAGATGCTCGCCCGCCGGGGCAGCCGACATCGGCTCGAAGCAGGAGGTCAGCGCGCCGAACAGTGCCGCGCCCGCGAAGATCACAGCGGTGCGCATCTCCGGCTTCATGTGCGGAAGCACGCGGCTCGTCTTCACGACGAGCACGTTGCTCATCGCGAAACCCATGCCGCCGATCAGACCCGCCCATTCGGCGGCGTTGGCAGGCAGCGGCACGCCGAGCTTTGGCGACCAGAGCATCAGTACCGCACCCACGAGCGAAAGCGCCGCGAGCGCGCCGCCCGCCCAATTCAGGCGTTCGTGAAGAATGAAGTGCGCGAAGATCGCCGTCCACGCCGGGGTCAGATAAAACAGCAGCAGCACGCGCATCACTTCGCCGTGGATCGCACCCCATACGAAACCCACGTTGGTCACGCCCGCGGCAAGCCCGAGCATCGGCAGGACCCAGTGCCAGCGCACGGTCGCGAGCGAGCGCCAGCGCAGCACCAGCACGAAGAGGCAGCCGGCTGCGCTCGTCGCGGCGCTGGAGGCCGTGCCGGTGAGCCCGGCCGCCGCCAGCATGCGCAGCGGATACCAGACAAAACCCCAGACGGACGCGCCAATCATGATGGCGAGTGTCGGCCATGCGGCGCGCAAGCTGGTGCTCTGGCTCATTGCTCGCGGTTCCCGAGGTTCCGCCGCGCGTTCCCGGCACATGGGCCGATGTTCAACAGGTGGTTCGAAAAATCCATGTTTTTCCTTTGTCTCATCGTCCGGCGAGCACTGGCTGCGCCAGGGCGGGATCTGGCTGGCGCCCGCAGCAGCAACGGCGCCACGCTATAATCGACCGCTTGCAGTTCCAAGCCCGCGCCTCTGCGTTTTTCGCCGAGCCGAGCGCAGCGCAACTGGCTCGCCGGCCCGCAGTGGCCGCTCCCATTCTGCGCGCCACGCCATCCGTCTTTCGCCCACGCCTGTCCGACGCCCAAGTGAATCCGCTACTCGACACCCTTCAGTCCTATCCCTTCGAAAAGCTGCGCGTACTCTTCAAGGACGTCACGCCGAACGCCGGCCTGCGCCATATCAGCTTCGGGATCGGCGAGCCGAAACACCCTACGCCTGCGCTGATCCGCGACGCCATCGTGGCGTCGCTCGACGGCCTCTCGTCGTACCCGGCCACGGCGGGCACCCCCGCGCTGCGCGAGTCGATTGCGAACTGGGTGAAGGCGCGCTACGGATTGCCTGCGATCGACGCGAACACGGAAATCCTGCCCGTCTCGGGCTCGCGCGAGGCGCTGTTCGCACTGGCGCAGGCCGTGATCGACCCGACGGCCGGCGTGAAAGACCCGGCAAAGCGGGCGATCGTACTCTGCCCGAACCCTTTCTACCAGATCTACGAAGGCGCAGCGCTGCTGGGCGGCGGCGAGCCGTACTTCGTGAATAGCGATCCGGCCCGCAACTTCGCCTGCGATTATTCGCAGGTTCCCGAAGAAGTCTGGGCGCGCACGCAGCTGCTGTACGTATGCTCGCCGGGCAATCCCACGGGCGCCGTGATCACGCTCGACGACTGGCGCGAGCTGTTCGCGCTCTCTGACCGCTACGGCTTCGTGATCGCCTCGGACGAGTGCTACTCGGAAATCTATTTCGACGAAGCGAATCCGCCGCTCGGCGGTCTCGAAGCGGCGCACAAGCTGGGCCGCGGCTTCGAGCGCCTCGTCATGCTGTCGAGCCTTTCCAAGCGCTCGAATGCGCCGGGCATGCGCTCGGGCTTCGTGGCCGGGGACGCCGCCATCCTCAAGCAGTTCCTGCTGTACCGCACCTATCACGGCTCGGCCATGTCGCCGGTCTGGCAGTCCGCCAGCATCGCCGCGTGGGGCGACGAGGCGCACGTGCGCGAAAACCGCGCGAAATACCTGAAGAAGTTCTCGACCGTCACGCCCATGCTCTCCGACGTGCTCGACGTGAAATTGCCCGACGCCGCGTTCTATCTCTGGGCCAACGTCGCGCGCACCGGCCTCACGGACACCGCGTTCGCCCAGCGTCTCTACGCCGACTATAATGTGACGGTTCTGCCCGGCTCGTTCCTCGCGCGCGAGGCGCATGGCACGAATCCGGGTAAAGACTTCGTCCGCATGGCGCTCGTCGCCGACGTCGAGGAATGCATCGAGGGCGCGCAGCGCATCGTCGAGTTCTGCCGCTCGCTCAAACCGTAAAGCTTTTCCCTGCGCGCCGGGGTCCTGCCTCGCTGCGCGCAACGCCGCTTTCCACCATTAATCTCACGAAATCACCACCATGTCGCAACAACTTCAGCAGATCATCGACACCGCCTGGGAAAACCGCGCCGACTTTTCGCCCAAGTCAGCCCCGAACGACGTGCGCGAAGCCGTCGCCCACGTCATCGCCGAGCTGGACAAAGGCGCGCTGCGCTGCGCCGAGAAGAAGGACGGCGACTGGGTCGTCAATCAGTGGGTGAAGAAGGCCGTGCTGCTGTCGTTCCGCCTGGAAGACAACGCGCCGATGCCCGCGGGCGGCTACAGCCAGTTCTACGACAAGGTGCCCTCGAAGTTCGCCAACTACACGGCTGAAGACTTCGCCGCAGGCGGCTTCCGCGTCGTGCCGCCGGCCATCGCGCGCCGCGGTTCGTTCATCGCGAAGAACGTCGTGCTGATGCCGTCGTACACGAACATCGGCGCGTATGTCGATGAAGGCACGATGGTCGACACGTGGGCCACCGTCGGTTCGTGCGCGCAGATCGGCAAGAACGTGCACCTCTCGGGCGGCGTGGGCATCGGCGGCGTGCTCGAGCCGCTGCAGGCGAACCCCGTCATCATCGAAGACAACTGCTTCATCGGCGCGCGCTCGGAAGTCGTGGAAGGCGTGATCGTCGAAGAGAACTCGGTCATCTCGATGGGCGTGTACCTCGGCCAGTCGACCAAGATTTACGACCGCGAAACCGGCGAAGTCTCGTATGGCCGCATTCCGGCGGGCTCGGTCGTGGTCGCGGGCAACCTGCCCTCGAAGGACGGCTCGCATAGCCTCTACTGCGCCGTGATCGTCAAGAAGGTCGACGCGAAGACGCGCGCCAAGGTCGGCCTGAACGAGCTGTTGCGAGGCGACTGATGGCGAAGTCCGCCAAGACCGTTGTCTACGGCATTCCGAACTGCGACACCGTGAAGAAGGCCCGCGTATGGCTCGAAGAGCACGGCGTCGAGTTCGAGTTTCACGACTTCAAGAAGGCGGGCGTCTCGAATGCGCTCGTCCAGGACTGGCTCAAGGACGTGTCGCTCGATCAGCTCATCAACAAGCGCGGCACGACGTGGCGCGGCCTTTCGGAAGTGCACAAGGCCGAAGCGGACACGACCGCCGGCGCGATTGCGCTGATGATCCACAAGCCGTCGATCATCAAGCGGCCCGTCGTCGTGGTGAACGGCCGCGTGAAGACGCTCGGCTTTTCCGCCGACCAGTATGCGGAGCTGTTCGCCTGAGCGCCGCATGAGACCGGTGCGCCCGATCTGCCCCATGGCGGAACGAGCGCACACGGTCATGACAAGTTGTTGCCGGCCCCTGCTCCGTCAGCTGTGCCGGCATTTTTATTGAAAGTGGTCTTTTTATGTCCGCCACCCTCGCCCTTACCGAAGCCCTGATCGCGCGCGCGTCCGTCACGCCCGACGACCAGCACTGCCAGCGCATCATGACCGAACGCCTTGGCGCGCTCGGCTTCGCGTGCGAAACGATCGAATCCAACGGCGTGACGAACCTGTGGGCCGTCAAGCGCGGCACCTCGGGCGCGCAAGGCCCACTGCTCGCCTTCGCGGGCCACACCGACGTCGTGCCGACCGGCCCCATCGAACAATGGAGCTCGCCGCCGTTCCAGCCCTCGCACCGCGACGGCGTGCTCTACGGCCGCGGCGCCGCCGACATGAAGACCTCGCTCGCCGCCTTCGTGGTCGCAAGCGAAGAGTTCGTGGCAGCGCATCCGCAGCATCGTGGCGCCATCGCGTTCCTCATCACGAGCGACGAGGAAGGCCCGGCCACCGACGGCACCGTGAAGGTCGTCGAGGCGCTGCAGGCGCGCGGCGAGAAGATGGACTACTGCATCGTCGGTGAACCGACCTCGACCAACACGCTCGGCGACTGCGTGAAGAACGGCCGCCGCGGCTCGATGTCAGGCAAGCTCGTCGTCAAGGGTGTGCAGGGGCATATCGCGTATCCGCATCTCGCGAAGAACCCGGTACACCTGTTGGCCCCGGCGCTTGCCGAACTCGTCGCCGAAAAGTGGGATGACGGCAACGAATACTTCCCGCCCACCACGTGGCAGGTGTCGAACATGCACAGCGGCACGGGCGCGAGCAACGTGATCCCGGGCCACGCCGACGTGATGTTCAACTTCCGCTTCTCGACCGCCAGCACCGTGGAAGGCCTGCAAAAGCGCGTGCACGCGATCCTCGACAAGCACGGCCTCGAATACGACCTGCACTGGAGCGTGAGCGGCCTGCCCTTCCTCACGCCGCGCGGCGCGCTCTCGAACGCGCTCGAAAAAGCGATCCACGACGAAACCGGCGTCACTACCGAACTCTCGACCACGGGCGGCACGTCCGATGGCCGCTTCATCGCGCGCATGTGCGAGCAGGTGGTTGAGTTCGGGCCGCCCAACGCCAGCATCCACAAGATCGATGAGCATATTGAAGTGAAATTCATCGATCCGCTCAAGAACGTCTATCGCCGCGTGCTCGAACAGCTGATCGCCTGACGGCCAACCGAACACGCTCTGGAGTCCAGAACATGACCCATCCGCTAACCGCTACCTTTGCCACTGTTCGCGACCTGCTGCGCTACGGCGTCTCGCGCTTTTCGGCCGCGCAACTCGCCTTCGGCCACGGCTCGAACAACGCCTACGACGAAGCCGCGTACCTGATCCTGCATACGCTGCATTTGCCGCTCGACCTGCTCGACCCGTTCCTCGATGCGCGCCTCACGACCGAGGAAATCGACAAGGTGCTAGGCGTGATCGAGCGCCGCGCGACCGATCGCGTGCCCGCCGCCTACATCACGCAGGAAGCGTGGATGCACGGGCTGCGCTTCTACGTGGATGAGCGCGTGATCGTGCCGCGCTCGTTCATTGGCGAGTTGCTCGCAGACGGCCTGCAGCCCTACGTGGAAGATCCCGAACAGGTCACCGCGGTGCTGGAACTGTGCACCGGCTCGGCCAGCCTCGCGATTCTCGCGGCGCACGCGTTCCCGAACGCCGATATCGACGCCGTCGATCTCTCCGCGCCCGCGCTCGAAGTGGCGAAGCGCAACGCGCACGAACACGATCTCGACGAGCGCATCGCCCTCTTCGAAGGCGACCTGTACGCGCCGCTGCCCGAGCGCCGCTACGACGTGATCATCACGAACCCGCCGTACGTGAACGCCGATTCGATGCAGGCGCTGCCGCCCGAGTACCGCCACGAACCGGAAATGGCGCTCGCGGGCGGCGCGGACGGCATGGACATCGTGCGCCGCATCATCAAGGACGCCCGCAACTGGCTCACCGACAACGGCGTGCTGGTGGTCGAGATCGGCAACGAGCGCGAGAACGTGGAAGCGGCGTTCGGCGGCCTCGACCTCGTCTGGCTCTCGACGAGCGCCGGCGACGATCAGGTCTTCCTGATCCAGGCCTGCGACTTGCCGGTCTGACCGTTCTGCGCGAGCGAAAAGCGGCGCCCGTGCGCCGCTTTTTGACGCCGGTCGCTATGTGCGGGAGCGGGGCGATAGCCGCCGTCGCAGCGGGTTCGGTAAGATTGAGCCCTCCGGCCGTGCGCTTCCCGGCACGGGCCGGCCCTGCGTCCGGCTGAAGGAGCGTCCCGCGCATCTATGCGATTCGACTGGTCACACCTCGGCACGCTGCTCGCGATCATCCATCTGCTTGGGCTGATCGCGGCGTGCCACGCCATTCTCAATACGCGCACCTCGCAGGGCGCGATTGCCTGGGCCGTCTCGCTCGCGACGATGCCCTACCTCACGCTCGTGCCGTATCTCTTTCTCGGCCGCAGCAAGTTCGCGGGCTATGCCGACGCGCGGCGCCTGCGCAACGAAACCTTGCGCTCGCGCGCCCACGCGCCCGACTGGGACAAGCTCGTATCCGCGGGCGAATGGCCGGCCGACGAACTGGGCGTGCGCGTGATCCGCACGTTCGCGCGCCTGGGCGGCATGCCGCTCGTGCCGGGCAATGCCGTGCGTACGCTCGTCAACGGCGAAGCCACCTTCTCCGCCATCTTCGATGCAATCGAACGCGCGCAGCACTATGTGATCGTGCAATTCTTCATCGTGCGCGCCGACGCACTCGGCGACATGCTCAAGGACGTGCTGCTCGACTGCAGGAAGCGCGGCGTGCGCGTGTTCTTCCTGTACGACAGCATCGGCTCGTTCGACCTGCCCGCCAGCTATGTGCACGAGTTGCAGGACGGTGGCGTGGAAGTGCACCCGTTCTCGACGAAGCGCCACTTCGTCAACCGCTTCCAGCTCAACTTCCGCAACCACCGCAAGATCGTCGTGGTGGACGGCCAACACGCGTTCGTGGGCGGCCACAACGTGGGCATCGAATATCTGGGCGCGAATGCGCGCCTCTCACCCTGGCGCGACACGCATATCGAGCTGCGCGGCCCGGCGGTCGCCAACGTGCAGTTCGCCTTCACCGAAGACTGGTACTGGGCCACCCAGCAGTTGCCCGGCTGCGAGCCGCCCACCGTCGTGCCGCGCGACGGCGACGACATGTACTGTCTCGTCTTGCCGACAGGGCCGGCCGACCGCCAGGAGACCTGCTCGCTCTTTTTCGTGGAGGCAATCAACGCCGCGAAGAAACGCGTGTGGATCACCACGCCCTACCTCGTGCCCGACGAGGCCGTGTTCTCGGCACTGCGCCTCGCGGCGCTGCGCGGTGTGGACGTGCGCATCATGATCCCGAGCCGGCACGACCACTACGTGGTGTTCGAGGCGTCCATGCTGTACGCCTTCGATGCGGTGCGCGCGGGCATCCGCATCTTCCGCTACAAGCCGGGCTTTTTGCACCAGAAGGTCGTGCTGATCGACGACGTGGCTGCGGCCATCGGCAGCGCGAATCTCGACAACCGGTCGTTTCGCCTGAACTTCGAGATCATGGTGCTGACCGTACATCGCGGCTTCGCGGCCGAAGTCGAAGCGATGCTGCTGCGCGACTTCGAACAGACGTTCGAGATCGACCGCAGCGAGTACCGCGACGCGCCCGCGTGGCGCAAGATCACGATGCATCTGGCGCGGCTCTTCGCGCCAATTCTCTAACGCGCGCCTTTGCCGCCAGCCAACGCTCAGAGCTGCTTTTCGATATCCGCTGCAATGGCCTCGGGCTTCGTTACGGGCGCGTAGCGCTTCACGACGCCGCCATTGCGGTCGACCAAAAACTTCGTGAAATTCCACTTGATGCCTTCGAGCCCGAGGAGTCCCGGCGCCTCGCCCGTGAGCCAGCGATACAGCGGGTGCGCGTTTGCGCCGTTCACGTCGATCTTCTCGAACATCGGAAACGTGACGCCGTAGTTCTTCTCGCAGAAGCTGCCGATTTGCGTGGCGTCGCCGGGTTCCTGCTTGCCGAACTGATTGCAAGGAAAGCCGAGCACCGCGAGCCCGCGCGCGGCGTACTGGTCGTAGAGCTTTTGCAGCCCCGCGTACTGCGGCGTGAATCCGCACTCGCTCGCGGTGTTGACGATCAGGAGCACCTTGCCCGTATAGCGATCGAGGCCCACCGGCTCGCCGCCGCCGAGCGGTTGCGCCGAAAACGAATAGATCGAAGTCATCTGG
Organism: Paraburkholderia acidiphila; assembly: GCF_009789655.1. GTDB lineage: Bacteria > Pseudomonadota > Gammaproteobacteria > Burkholderiales > Burkholderiaceae > Paraburkholderia > Paraburkholderia acidiphila. The sequence continues at coordinate 1,388,746 of NZ_CP046909.1, read as the reverse complement.
CTCTCCCGTGGAAAAGCGCCAGTCTACGTGAGAAAGCGCGCAATTAGCACTCGACCAAACGGCTAGCCGTTAGGCCAATGCCGGCCGGAACGCGACACAGTCTAAAATAGCGCTTTCTTTCGTTTTCTTCCCGCCGGCGCCGTCGTGATCCGCTTCAATCAATTCAGTCTTGCCCGCGGCACCAAGCCGCTTTTCGAACAGACCTCGTTCACGCTGAACCCCGGCGAAAAGGTCGGTCTCATCGGCGCGAACGGCGCGGGCAAATCGACCCTGTTCGCCGTGCTGCGCGGCGAACTGCATGCGGACGCCGGCGACTTCTCGCTGCCGCCGTCCTGGCGCATCGCGCACGTCGCGCAGGAAACCCCGGCGGTGGACCGCACCGCGCTCGACTACGCGCTCGACGGCGACGCCGCACTGCGCGAAATCGAGGCCCGCATCGCTGCTGCGTCCGCCGCGCACGACGGCGCAGCGGAAGCCGAAGCGCACGGCGCTTTTGCCGACGCCGACGGCTACACGGCCCCCGCGCGCGCCGAAGCGCTGCTGCTCGGCCTCGGCTTCACGCTCGAGCAAACGCGCCAGCCCGTGGCGAGCTTCTCGGGCGGCTGGCGCATGCGCCTGAATCTCGCGCAGGCGCTCATGTGCCGCTCCGACCTGCTGCTGCTCGACGAACCCACGAACCACCTGGACCTGGACGCGATCGTCTGGCTCGAAGACTGGCTGCACCGCTATCCCGGCACGCTCGTCGTGATCTCGCACGACCGCGAATTCCTCGATTCGATCTGCAACGTCACGCTGCACCTGGAAAACCAGCAGATCAAGCGTTACGGCGGTAATTACTCGCAGTTCGAGATCCTGCGCGCGCAACAACTGGCGCTCCAGCAAAGCGCGTACGAAAAGCAGCAGCGCACCGTCGCACACCTGCAAAGCTTCATCGACCGCTTCAAGGCCAAGGCCACGAAGGCGCGCCAGGCGCAAAGCCGCGTGAAGGCACTGGAAAAAATGGAGTTGATCGCGCCGGCGCACGCGAGCTCGCCGTTCACATTCGAGTTCCGCACGCCCGACTCCGCGCCCAACCCCATGCTCGTGATGGAAGACGTGCGCTGCGGCTATCGGGCCGAGGACGGCAGCGAAACGCCCATCGTCGAACGCGTCGCGCTTTCGATCCAGAACGGCCAGCGTATCGGCCTGCTCGGCGCGAACGGCCAGGGCAAGTCCACGCTGATCAAGACGCTCGCGGGCACACTCGCGGCGCTCTCTGGCGAACTGAGCACGGGCAAGGGCCTGCAGATCGGCTATTTCGCGCAGCATCAGCTCGAGACGCTGCGCCCCGACGACACGCCGCTCCAGCATCTCGCACGCCTCGCGCCCGACACGCGCGAGCAGGAACTGCGCGACTTCCTCGGCGGCTTCAACTTCCCCGGCGAGATGGCCACGGCGCCCATCGCGCCCTTCTCGGGCGGCGAGAAGGCGCGCCTCGCCCTCGCGCTCATCATCTGGCAAAAGCCCAACCTGCTGCTGCTCGACGAGCCGACCAACCACCTCGACCTCGAAACGCGCCACGCGCTCACCATGGCGCTCGCACAGTTCGAAGGCACGCTGATCCTCGTGTCGCACGACCGGCATTTGCTGCGCGCCACGACCGATCAATTCATGCTGGTGGCGAAGCATCGCCTGCAACCGTTCGACGGCGATCTCGACGACTACCGCGACTGGCTGCTCCAGCACGCAGCCGAGCAACGCGCAGCGCTCAAGGACGCCGCCTCCGGCACGGCAGATGCGGCAAATGGCGCAAATGCCGGCGACAGCGTCAATCGCAAGGAACAGCGGCGTCAGGAAGCGGAGCAGCGCCAGAAGGTGGCGCACCTGAAGAAGCCCTTACAGGCGAAAATCGGCAAGATCGAAAAGGAAATGGATGCGCTCAACGGCGAAAAGAGCACGCTCGACGCGTTCGTCGCCGATCCGGCAAGCTACGAGCCGGAGCAGAAGAGCCGCCTGACTGAAGCGATTCGCCGCCAGGCCGAGGTTGCCTCGCGCCTCGACACGCTTGAAGCCGAATGGCTCGATGCGCACGAGGAACTCGAGCAGATCGGATAGCGCAGCTTATAGTGGCCACTGCGGTCGCCGCTGAAGTCGTCACTGCACCACCATTGCGCCGCCAACCGCGCTTTTCGCCAGGAATTTTCGTCAGGGAGCCACGAGTGTCGTCACCCGCCGCATTGCAGGGCCTTCGCGTACTGGATCTGACCCGCCTTCTGCCCGGGCCCGTGGCCACCTTGCGGCTCGCGGAAATGGGCGCCGATGTCCTGAAAATCGAACCGCCCGGCGCCGGCGACGCGGCGCGCGTGATGATGCAAAGCGCAGTGGACGAAGTGGCTGCGCGCCCCGGTGCGTTCTATCGGCTCGTCAATCGCGGCAAGCGCGAAACCCGAGTCGATTTGAAGACCGAGAGCGGCCGGTCGGTGTTGTTCGCGCTCGCGCGTGACGCCGACGTGCTGGTCGAAAGCTTCCGACCCGGGGTGATGGACCGCCTCGGCGTAGGCTACGAGACCTTACGCAAGGTCAATCCGAAACTCGTCTATTGCGCGATCACGGGCTACGGCACGACCGGCCCGTTCGCCGGCCATCCGGGCCATGACATCAACTATGTCGCGTATTCGGGGGTGCTGGACCAGTTGGCGTCGCGCGACGGCACACCGGTGCTGCCCAATTTTCAGATCGCCGACCTGCTCGGCGGCGCGCTCAGCGCGGTCACGCAGATTCTCGCGGCGCTCTGGCATGTGGCGCGTGGCGGCGAGGGCCGTTTCGTCGACGTATCGATGGCGCACGCGAGCTATGCGCATAACGTGGTTGCCCAGGTCGCGCTTGCCAATGACGACGCCGCGGCGCTGCAGCCAGGCGGTGGCCTCCTCAACGGCGGGGTGCCCTGCTACAACCTTTATCGTACGCAAGACGGGCGGTGGCTCGCCGTCGGCGCGCTCGAACTGAAGTTCTGGCAGACACTGTGTCAGGCCATCGGCCGCGACGACTGGGCAGAAAGGCACTGGAGCCTCGGCCAGGCGATCGGCGGTGCGGATGCCGCTGCGCTTACGCGGGAACTGGCGGCCATCATCGAGTCGGAGTCGCTGCAGACCTGGATCGATCGGCTGGAGGCGATCGACACCTGTGTTTCGCCAGTCCTCACGCCTGGCGAAGCTTCGCGCCATCCGCTCTTCAACGCGGAAGTCCTGCAAGCCATGATGGACGAAATGTCCGCCCGGCAGGCGCAGCAGGCCGCGCCCGGTATGCAGGCGGCACCTTTTCAGCCGGCCGGTCAGCCGCAAGGCGCGCACGCCGTCCAGTCCGCTCAGCCGGTTCAGAGCGCGCGCACCGTCCAGGGCGCCGACACGTCGGGCGCGCCTGGCGGGAAAAAGCCCTTCACCTACGGTCCCTGGGGCTAACTCCCGCGGCCCACCCAGCACCATCCGTGAGCACAAAGCAAAATGGGCGCTTCGCAGTGCCCATTTTTCGTTTAGCGGCGCGGCAGTGTTTGCCGCGGCGACCGCTCGTCGTCGTACATCACGTACTTGCGGCCTTCCACGTGGTGCGCAATGGTGCTGCGCACCTCGGCCGCCGTCACGTCTTCCGCCACGACGCGGCGCGAAATGCGCCCGTCACCGTCGATCCACTCGACGATGCGGCACGTGCTGCCCCAAGGCTGCATGAGCGGCTCGGAAACCCGGCAGCCGCGCACGACGATCGAACGACCGTCGAAGGACGTATCAGTCTGTTTCAAGTCGCTATCCTTTCCGCTCGACACGGGTTGAACATCGCGCCAAGGATAGGGAAATCGCAGTCTGAAATGGTTACAGCCGGAACCAGGGTTGTTACTAATCATTACGCGCCAGTACAAGCCTTCCGCACCGGCTCGCCGCGCTCATTCCAGCTCGCGTACCCGGTCGATCGCTTCCTCGAGACGCTCCACGGCAATCACCTGTAAACCTTCGATCGGCTGTTTCGGCGCATTGGCGCGGGGAATCAGGGCGCATGAAAAACCGAGCTTCGCCGCCTCCTTCAGACGATCCTGGCCGCGCGGCGAGGGTCGGATCTCGCCGGCGAGACCGACTTCGCCAAAAACGATCAGACCCTTGGGCAACGCCTTGTTACGCATCGAAGAGTGGATGGCGAGCAGCACGGCCAGATCGGCAGCCGGCTCCGTGATTTTCACGCCGCCCACCGCGTTGAGGAAAACGTCCTGATCGAAGCACGCAATGCCGGCATGACGATGCAAGACCGCCAGCAGCATCGCAAGGCGGTTTTGTTCGAGGCCGACGGCGAGGCGCCGCGGATTCGGCACGTGCGCCGTGTCGACGAGCGCCTGCACCTCGACGAGCAGCGGCCGCGAGCCCTCCTGGGTCACGAGCACACAGGAGCCCGGCACGCTCTGCTCGTGCTGCGAGAGAAAGAGCGCCGAGGGATTCGCCACGCCGCGCAGGCCCTTCTCGGTCATCGCGAACACGCCGAGTTCGTTGACCGCGCCGAAGCGGTTCTTGAATGCGCGCACGAGACGGAACGACGAATGTGTGTCGCCTTCGAAATACAGCACGGTGTCGACGATATGCTCGAGCACGCGCGGGCCAGCGAGGTTGCCCTCCTTCGTCACGTGGCCGACCATGATGATCGCCGTGCCCGACTGCTTCGCAATCCGTGTGAGCTGCGCCGCGCACTCGCGCACCTGCGCGACGGAGCCCGGCGCGGAAGTCAGCGCTTCGGAATAGATCGTCTGGATCGAGTCGATGACCGCGACGTCGGGCTTTTCCGCTTCGATCGTCGCCTGGATCTTTTCGAGCTGGATCTCGGCGAGCAGTTGCAACTCGCTCGCCATGGAGCCCGGATCGAGCAGCGCCAATCGTTGCGCGCGCAACGCGATCTGCGCAGCCGATTCTTCGCCGCTGATATAGAGCGCGCGACGCTCGGCCGCGATCTGAGCGAGCGACTGCAGCAACAGCGTCGATTTGCCGATGCCCGGATCGCCGCCGATCAGCACCACGCCACCCGCGACGAGACCGCCGCCCAGCACGCGGTCGAACTCGCCCACGCCGGTCGTGAAGCGCGGCACGTCGGACGCCTCGATATCGGCGAGACGCCGCACCGGCGCGCTCTTCGCGAGCGACTGAAAGCGGTGGCTGCTCGCCGATTCGGCAACGCCTTCCACCAGCGTGTTCCACGCGCCGCACGCGGGGCACTGACCTTGCCACTTGGGCGCCTGGCCGCCGCATTCGGTGCACGTATACAGTGTCTTGACCTTCGCCATGCTCTTTGCCATGGCGTTATTCGGCCCGCACCGGCACGCGCGGCGCAACGGCGCACATCAGCTCGTAGCCGATCGTGCCACAGGCTTTCGCGACGTCGTCGATCGGCAGGTTGTTGCCCCACAGTTCCACGCGCGCGCCCACGCCCGCGGTGTGCACGGGCGTAAGGTCGACGGTGAGCATGTCCATGGAAACGCGGCCCACGACATGCGTGAGCACGCCGTCGACAATCACCGGCGTGCCTTCGGGCGCGACGCGCGGATAGCCGTCTGCATAGCCGCACGCCACCACCCCGATGCGCATGGGCTTGCGCGCCGTGAAAATCGACCCGTAACCGACGGTCTGCCCTTCGGCGACGTGCTGCGTGGCGATGAGTTCGGACGCAAGCGTCATGGCCGGCTGCAGGCCCGTGCCTTCGAGCACCGAGGAGAAGCCCGACGGCGAAGCGCCATAAAGAATGATGCCGGGGCGCACCCAGTCGAAGTGCGTCGAAGGATGCCAGAGCGTGGCGGCCGAATTGGCCAGGCTGCGCGCGCCGGCAATGCCTTGCGCGCCGCGCTCGAAGGTTGCCATCTGCTCGCTCACGCCGCGCGGCGTATCGGCGTCCGAGAAGTGCGTCATCAGCGTGATCTGGCCGATGCCCGCGCACGCCCGCGCACGCTCCCACGCGGCGCGGTACTTCTCGGGCGTATAGCCGAGCCGGTTCATGCCGCTATTCATTTTGAGCTGAACGTTGACCGGCTTCGAGAGACGCGCCATTTCGAGCATGCGCATCTGCTCGTCGCAGTGCACGACGGTCGTGAGGCTGTAGCGGTCGATCACGTCGATGTCGGTCGGCCGGAAAAAGCCTTCGAGCAGCAGGATCGGACCCGCCCAGCCGAGCTCGCGCAGCTTGACGGCCTCTTCGAGGTCGAGCAGGCCGAAACCGTCGGTGGCGCGCAGGCCGGGAAACGCGCGCGCAAGCCCATGCCCGTAGGCGTTGGCCTTCACCACGGCCCAGATCTTCGACTTTGGCGCGTACTTGCGGACGACGGCGAGGTTATTGGCGAGAGCGGCGGTGTGAATTGTTGCAGAGAGGGGGCGCGGCATGGGAGATTTTTTCGCAAAGACGCTTTCGAATCAGGAGCTTACAGGGTGTTTTCAGCGCCCCGCAGGCCCGCCTGACGGGCGCTCAAGGATTGTGCTAGTCCGAATGCACCTATTTTCGTGATATAAAGCCCTGCGCACAACCCATTTCGAACGTAATAAGCCCGGATGCCTCCCACCCGTCCGGGGCGGACGGACCGCAGCGAGGAAAGCATCGCATCAGATGAAAAAAGGCTTTTACACCATCATGGCCGCGCAGTTTTTTTCGTCGTTGGCCGACAATGCGCTCCTGATCGCTGCGATTGCACTGCTGAAAGATCTCCACGCCCCGAACTGGATGACGCCGCTGCTCAAGCTGTTCTTCGTCCTCTCCTACGTCGTTCTTGCCGCCTTCGTCGGCGCCTTTGCAGATTCCCGCCCGAAGGGCCGCGTGATGTTCATCACGAACACGATCAAGGTCGTAGGCTGCGCCATGATGCTCGCAGGCACCCACCCCTTGCTCGCCTATGGTGTAGTGGGTTTCGGCGCGGCGGCTTATTCACCCGCCAAATACGGCATCCTGACCGAACTGCTGCCGCCTGAGCGCCTCGTCGCCGCCAATGGCTGGATCGAGGGCACGACGGTCGGCTCGATCATCCTCGGTACCGTGCTCGGCGGCGCGTTGATCAGCCCCCACATCGCCTCGCACGTGCTGCGCCATACGCCCGCCGCGATCAGCACGCCCGCCGAAGCCGCGATGGTCGTCATCATGGTGATCTATGTGATCGCCGCCCTCTTCAATCTGCGCATTCCCGACACCGGCGCGCGCTACCCGCGCCAGCAGCACGGTGTCATCCGCCTCATCACCGACTTCGCCGACTGCTTCAACATCCTCTGGCGCGACAAGCTCGGGCAGATCTCGCTCGCCGTCACGACGCTCTTCTGGGGCGCGGGCGCGACGCTGCAATTCATCGTGCTCAAGTGGGCCGAAGTCTCGCTCGGCATGTCGCTCTCGGAAGGCGCGGTGCTCCAGGCGGTAGTGGCCGTGGGCGTGGCGGCCGGCGCCATGATCGCGGCCGCGCGCGTGCCGCTCAAGAAGTCGCTGTCGGTGCTGCCGGTCGGCATCATCATGGGTCTCGCGGTCATGCTCATGGCCTTCTACACGCGCCATCTCTTTCCGCCGCATTGGGGCCTGCATATTGGCCATATGCGCGTTCCCGGCTACCTGATTTTTGCGTACATCTTCCTCATGATCGTGGGCGGCCTTTCGGGCTTCTTCGTCGTGCCGATGAACGCGCTGCTCCAGCATCGCGGCCACGTGCTGCTCTCCGCCGGCCACTCCATCGCCGTGCAGAACTTCAACGAGAATCTTTCGGTGCTCGTGATGCTGTGCCTCTATGCCGTGCTCGTGTGGCTCGACGTGCCGGTGACCATCGTGATCGTGCTGTTCGGCACGTTCGTCTGTCTGATGATGTGGCTCGTGATGCGCCGCCACCAGGCGAATCAGCGCTCGTTCGACTCGGTCGCCCTGATCGGCGAAAATCACAGGCATTGATGGGCGTGCGTGGTCTGACGTAATCCGGCCGCCTGCGCCGAACTGAATTTTCCCTGTGCACGCGCGGCGGCATGCCGCGCGCGACGCGCATCTGACGCTGCCATGACTTCACCGATTTTCAACGTTCTCACGATCGCCGGCTCCGACTCGGGCGGCGGCGCCGGCATTCAGGCCGACCTCAAGGCGTTCTCCGCGCTCGGCGCATACGGCGCGAGCGTCATTACGGCGCTCACCGCGCAGAACACACGCGGCGTCACCGCGATCCACGCCCCCGACGCGGGTTTCGTCACCGCGCAGCTCGACGCCGTGTTCGACGACATCCGCATCGACGCCGTGAAGATCGGCATGCTCGCCAACGCCGACATCGTGCACGCGGTCGCCGATGCGCTGAGACGGCACAAGCCGGCGCGCGTCGTGCTGGACACCGTGATGATCTCGAAGAGCAATCACGCGCTGCTCGCGCCCGAAGCGGTCGCCGCGCTGCGCGAGGCGCTTCTGCCACTGGCTGGCGTCGTCACGCCGAATCTGCCGGAAGCCGCGGCGCTGCTCGGCGTGGCACCCGCCACCGACGAAGCCGCTATGGTCGAGCAAGGCGAAGCGCTGCGCGCGCTCGGTGCGCAGGCGGTGTTGATGAAGGGCGGCCATCTGGGCAGCGCGGACAGCCCCGACTGGCTCATCGAAGCCGGTGGCACGCTGCGCCTCGCCGGCCCGCGCGTGCCGGTCACGAATACGCACGGCACCGGCTGCACGCTTTCGTCCGCGATTGCCGCACTGTGGCCGCAGCGCGGCGCGCTCGCACCGGCCGTTGGCGAAGCCAAGCAATATCTGACGGCGGCGTTGGAGGCCAGCGAGCGGCTCGACGTCGGACATGGCGTCGGGCCGGTGCATCACTTCTGGCGCTGGTGGTAAGCGCGCTTTCGCGCGCTTGTTGACGTACAACTCATTGACGCGAAAATGCGGCGGCGCGCGCGGGCCAGTCGTCGGGAACGATGAAGCCGCGCGACATTTCGCGGTAGCCGCCTGCGCTGTCGGTCGCGAATGCCGCGACCAGGACAGGGTCGTCCGGCCGGGCTAGCGCGGTGACCAGCTCGTTGGGGTCGACGGGCGGCGTGACGGCTGTGCCTGCGATTGCTTCCGCTTCGTCCAACGCAGCCGTCAGCCTGCGCGGCGCAAGCCACGCGAGCCTTGGCAACACGCTCCAGCCATCGGCAGCCTGTTGGCGCGCGAACGCCGGCCAATCCGACCGCGTTACCCACCAGCCGCGCCCATGATCTGCGGCTAACTCGGGGGCGTCCTCCACGCGTGACGGCGCCGCCTCTCCCACCCGGTAGAAGAGCCAGCCCTTCACGAACATCTGCGCGAGCCACTGGCCTTCGTAACCGAGCGAGGCGAATTCTTCGTGCGCGCTCAAACGCAGTTGACGGTCGCGCAGATGCGTCAGCTTCAGATCGAAGCGATCGCGCAAGTTCGGCCCGACGAATTCGGCAAGCGAAGCGCGCGCCGCATCGCCCGGTCCTGCGTGCAGGTAGCACTTCACCGCCAGTTCCCAATGCAGGCGCGCACCGGCGAGTGTCTGCACGAGAAAGTCGCACTCGCCGAGCGTGAGCCCTGCACGCCGCAACGGCACATTCTGCGCGACGAGTTGGGCCGCAGGTCCATTCGCGAGAAACCATCCGAGCAGATTTTCGGCGTAGCGCCCAAGGCGATGCGTCGGTGTGGCCATGAGCGCGTCGTGCAGACGCGCCGGATCGCGATCGAGTTGTACGAGCCAGTCGCGCGTGGCGCGCGCTTCCTGCGCATCGGCGCACCATTGCGCGAGCGGAGCGAGCGGTGGTTGCGCACGCAACAGATCGGCGCTGAAGAGCAGCCACGCGAGATCGCGCACGGCCGGATCGGCGAGGCGATCGATCAGATCGTGGTCCGCACGAGTGCCAGGCGCGCGCTGCGGCCCGGCATCGTCTCGCGGCCCGCCGTCCCCCGGGGCACCACTCGCACCGGATACGTCCGCGGGCCGCACGGCGTTCATTGCTCGCCGCCGGACGCCGCTCGCCAGGTGTCGCGTGCGAGGCAGAGGTCGGTCCAGGCCTTCGCCTTGTCATGCAGGCTGCGCAGCAGATACGCGGGGTGATAGGTGACGATGACGGGCACGCCCTCGTACTCGTGGACGCGTCCGCGCAGCGACGCGATGCTGCCGTCGGTCTTGAGCAGGCTCTGCGCCGCGAAACGCCCGAGCGCGACGATGATCTTCGGCTTCACGAGCGCTACCTGGCGCTGCAGATACGGCTCGCAGCGCGCGACCTCGTCGGGTTCCGGATTGCGGTTGCCAGGCGGGCGGCACTTGATCACGTTCGCGATATAAACGTTCTCGCCGCGTGCGAGCGAGAGCGCGTGCAACATGTTGTCGAGCAGCTTGCCCGCCTGACCGACGAAAGGCTCGCCCTGGCGGTCCTCGTTCTCGCCGGGCGCCTCGCCGATCAACATCCAGTCGGCTTCACGATCGCCCACGCCGAACACGGTGTTGGTGCGCTTCTCGCACAGACGGCAGCGCGTGCACGAGGCAACGCGTTCGGCGAGCGCGTCCCAGTCGAGCGTCGCGACGTCGCTGCGGGGTGCGTCGCTCGGCTGCGCCGGCTCGGCGTCGCGCGGCAGAACGGGCTGGGCCACCGAGTCGAACCACGCGAAATCTTCGTCGGTAAGCGGCGGCGGTTCATCCGATGAATGCGGCGCGGGCTGCGATGGCTGCGGGGCGGCCGGCTGTGCTTCGGAAGGCTGTGGCGCGGCGACCGGGCGCGCCGCTTGCGCCACTGGCGCTTCGATTTCGGCTTCGGCGCGCGTCACTGCGGGCGGCGGTGCAACGGCCTCGTCGTCGCGAGCGGCTTCGAGCGGCGCAGCGCCCCGCGTCCCTTTGCGCACCCAGCGCGGCGCGAGCCCAAGCTCCTCCAGCGCGATCTCATCGAGCGGCATCCGCGCCCTCCCCTGCAAAAGAAAAACGCATCACGAGTGCGTCCTCGCGGCTGTGGTGCTTCGCCGGATAGTAACTCTTGCGACGGCCGATCGTGACGAAGCCGAACTGTTCATACAGGCGGATGGCCCGATGATTCGAAGGCCGCACTTCGAGCAGCAAGCCTTCGAGACCTTGCGAGCGCGCAATGCGTACCGCCTCGCGCAGCATCGCGAGCCCCGCCCCTGCACCCTGCGCCTGAGGCGCGACGCAAAGATTCAGCAGATGCATCTCGTCGACCACGGGCATCAGCACGCAATAGCCGATCAGCGTGCCGGTGACGTGACGCATGCACAGTCCGTAATAGCCGTTGCGCAGCGAGTCTTCGAAGTTGCCGCGCGACCACGGAAATTCATACGCCGAGCGCTCGACGATCGCCACTTCATCCAGGTCGCTCTCGGTCATCGGCGACAAGTAGCGGTCGGTCATGAGCACGCCGCTCATCGCGCGCCCTCGCCGCCTTCACCCGTTGCACCCGTATTACGCTCCGCGGCGGCCTTCGCGGCAAGGCGTTCGGCCGTGGTCTGCGCGACTTTGTTGCGCACGTACTCGGGCGCGGCCTGGTCGGCGGGCTGCGTGCGGCCCGCGCGATACGCGCGCAAAGCCGCGTGCGCCAGCGGCAGCGCGTGCGGCAGCGCCTCGGCGTCGATCGTGCGTGCCGCAGCGGCGGCAGTCAGGCGCGCGCCGAACGCAGCGGCGGCGTTGCCCGCCAGCGTAAACGGCGCATCAGGCGCGGCGATGTGCTCCGGCGAGTCGAGCGACGCCGCCTGCAACGTACGCCAGTCGCCCGCTGCGGCGTCCCATTCGAAATCGGCCCAGTAGGCTTCGTCCATGCGCGCGTCGAGCGCGGCCAGCACGCGCGTCACTTTGGCATCGTGCAGCCGCGCGCTCTCCGCACACACGAGCAGCGTGCCCACCGGCACCACCGGAATATCGAGGCCGAACGCGAGCCCCTGAGCCACGCCTGTCGCCGTACGCAGCCCCGTGAAAGAGCCCGGACCCGCGCCGAACGCAATCGCGTCGCAGTCGGCGAGTGAGAGGCCAGCTTCGTCGAACAATTCGGCTATGGCCGGCAGGAGACGCGTGCTGGAGACGGCGCCCGTGGCTTCGTGGCGCACCCAGACGCTGACTTCCGACAGCGACCCGGAGACAGCCTCGCCGCCGGTGGAGGGGGAACGATCTGCGGCGCTCGGGGCGACGCGGAGCAGCGCGACCGAGCAATATTCGGTCGAAGTATCGAGGGCAAGCAGCACGGTTTCGGTCATGAGCGCTATTGTAATGCCCCGCCCCCCGCGCGGGCCCACGGCGCTCGCCATCTGGCGGTTACGCGTGCGTTCTGGCGCCTTTCGGCTCATTCGCGCCGGCACGAATGGAGGAATCGCTCCAGCTTTTTGGGGGTTTGCGCTGCTACCATCGGCGCGCTGACCTGAACCACTCTGCAGAGGAAACCACGATGAGCGACGTGAATACGCAATTCGCCCAAGCCCAGGATGACGTACAGCAACTGCCGGAGCGCCCCGGCAATCTGACGCTGCTGCGCCTCTACGCACTCTTCAAGCAGGCGACCGAAGGCGACGTCCACGGCGACAAGCCCGGCTTCACCGACATCGTCGGCAAGTACAAATACGAAGCGTGGGCCGCGCTGCAAGGCACGGCGCAGGAAACCGCGAAGCAGCAATACGTCGAACTCGTCGAGTCGCTCAAGAGCGGCGCCACGAGCTGATCGGACGCTTTCCTGAAAAACGCCTGGCCGACTGCCAGGCCACAGCGGCGTGACGACGCGGGCGGCCCGGCCCGCATGCGTCATGCCGCCGCGCCCGTGCCCTCGCGGTACGCCGCTCTGGCGCGCCGCAACAAAACGAGATATACTGCGTGCTGCGTTGCGCTCCGGTCGCTCGTTCGATCAGCACAACGCCTCGTAGCGTTAAGCTCCAATCCAGTTTAGAACCTGTCCCCCCCTGCTTGGCCCTGTTTTCGGGCCGTCAAGTATCAGGCTGGCGACTGGCCAATCCCGGCCGAAGTCGCACCCAAAACAGCTTCTAACGAAAAAATCCGCCATTGCGCGCGGATTGCCCCCGTTTTTCGATTTGTTCGCAAAATCCGACGACTTGGGTATGCCGATTGGCGCCGACGTTCTATTTCCTGTGTAACAAGGATTTTCATGACTTCGAGCAATACCCAAAGCCCCCTGGACGCAATCGCCGATCAGGCCCTCGGTCTCTCCGCCGCCGCCGACGCTTCCGTTGAAGCCCCCGCGCAGGCTGCCGATGCGACCGACGGCGCGGCATTCGCGTCGCTCGGTCTGTCGCCGGAGATCGTCTCCGCGCTGATCGCAGCGGGCTACAAGGCCCCGACGCCCGTGCAGGAACGCGCCATTCCTGCCGCCATCGCCGGCCGCGACCTGCTGGTCTCGAGCCCGACCGGTTCGGGCAAGACCGCAGCCTTCATGCTGCCCGCCATCGAGCGCTTCGCGCAACTCCAGAAGGCCCAGGCCGCCCAGCCGCGTGAGCCGCGCCCGCAAGGCCAGAACGGCCAGCAAGGCGATCGCCGCCAGCGCCGTCCGCAACCGGTCGCGCGCCCCGGCCTGCTCGTGCTCACGCCCACGCGTGAACTCGCGATGCAGGTGACCACGGCCGCTTCGACTTACGGCCAGCACCTGCGCCGTCTGCGCACCGTAAGCATTCTCGGCGGCGTGGCATACGGCCAACAGCTCATGCTGCTCGCGAAGAACCCCGAAATTCTCGTGGCGACGCCTGGCCGTCTGCTCGATCACCTCGAGCGCGGCCGCATCGACCTGTCCGAACTCAAGATGCTCGTGCTCGACGAAGCCGACCGCATGCTCGACATGGGCTTCATCGACGACATCGACACGATCGTCGCCGCGACGCCCGAAACGCGTCAGACGATGCTGTTCTCGGCCACGCTCGACGGCAAGATCGCTTCGATCACCGGCCGCCTGTTGAAGGACCCGGAGCGTATCGAGATCGTGCGCAAGGTCGAGGCAAACTCGAACATCGCGCAAACCGTGCACTACGTGGACGACCGCGATCACAAGGATCGTCTGCTCGACCACCTGCTGCGCGCCGAGAGCCTCGACCAAGCCATCGTGTTCACGGCAACGAAGATGGACGCCGACCAGCTCGCCGGCAAGCTTGCCGACGCTGGCTTCGAAAGCGCCGCGCTGCACGGCGACCTGCCGCAAGGCGCGCGTAACCGCACGATCCGTGCGCTGCGCGAGCGCCGCGTGCGCGTGCTCGTCGCGACCGACGTCGCGGCGCGCGGTATCGACATTCCCGGCATCACGCACGTGTTCAACTACGACCTGCCGAAGTTCGCCGAAGACTACGTGCACCGTATCGGCCGTACCGGCCGTGCAGGCCGCTCGGGTGTGGCCGTGAGCCTCGTGCATCACGCCGAACAGGGCGCGCTCAAGCGCATCGAGCGTTTCGTGCGCTCGCCGCTGCCCGTGAACGTCGTGGAAGGCTTCGAGCCGCGCAAGGCGCCGCCGGCCAACCGCGGCTTCGGTGGCCGTGGCCGTCCGGGCGGTGGCAATGGTGGTGGCCGTCGCTTCGGTAACGGTGGCGGCAACGGCAAGCCGGGCGGCTACGGCGCCCGTGGCGGCAATGGCGGCAACGGCGGCGGCGATCGCAACGGCAACAGCTGGGGCAGCAAGCCGGAAGGCTCGCGCGGCGGCTATGGCGCCCGCGAAGGCGGCTACGGTTCGCGTGAAGGCGGCTTCGGCGGCGGTTCGCGCAGCGGCGAAGGCAACCGTGGCGGCTACGGCCAGCAGCAACGCGAAGGCTACGGCCGCTCGCGCGAAGGCGGTGGCGGTTACGGCGCGCGCCGTAACGACGGCCCGCGTGGCGCACGTCGCGACAGCTAAATCTTCGACCAGCGGCGCACGGCGCGGCCTTCGAGCCGCCCCGCCGCCGCAGCGAAATGCTCAGGACCGGTGCTCAGGCACCGGTCTTTTTTTATCTCCGCTTAGATTTCATGATGTGAAAAATTTTTTTGCTTCGTAAAAAATCGTGCTGCGTGGCACAAAGGGCCCTATTGCAAGATGGAAAACAGCGTTTCATATCACAAAAATAATTCATTAACACAATGATTTTATTGAAATAAAAAAGCGAAAAAAAGCGCAGTGCCCGCCTGTTGCCGATCGATCGATTTGCCTAGACTCTTATATAAGAGTTCGCGAAACGAAACGCCCGAATCCAGAAGCCGGCGCCTTCGTTTCGCGAGATTCAGCGGTTCAGCCGTTTCGTTTCAGCGATCCCCTTATCAGGCAAACGAAGGAGCCCACCATGTCGACTCGTCAACAGCAAGCCCGGCAACTCCAGCAACAATGGGAAACCGATTCGCGCTGGAAGGGCATCAAGCGCAACTACACCGCTGAAGACGTGGTGCGCCTGCGCGGTTCGATCCAGCCCGAGCACACGCTCGCGAAGCACGGCGCCGAAAAGCTCTGGCAAGGCGTGAACACCGAGCCGTTCATCAACGCATTGGGCGCGCTCACGGGCAACCAGGCCATGCAGCAAGTGAAGGCCGGCCTCAAGGCAATCTATCTCTCCGGCTGGCAGGTCGCGGGCGACGCCAACCTCGCCGGCGAAATGTACCCGGACCAGTCGCTCTACCCGGCCAACTCGGTGCCACAGGTCGTC
The DNA here is from genome assembly GCF_009789655.1 of Paraburkholderia acidiphila. Taxonomy (GTDB): domain Bacteria; phylum Pseudomonadota; class Gammaproteobacteria; order Burkholderiales; family Burkholderiaceae; genus Paraburkholderia; species Paraburkholderia acidiphila. The sequence continues at coordinate 1,373,176 of NZ_CP046909.1, read as the reverse complement.
AAACGCATCAACAACACGCTCACGCGCGCCGACCAGATCCAGTGGTCCGAAGGCAAGAACCCCGGCGACGAAGGCTACACCGACTTCTTCCAGCCGATCGTGGCCGACGCCGAAGCCGGCTTCGGCGGCGTGCTGAACGCATTCGAGCTGATGAAGGCGATGATCGAAGCGGGCGCGGCAGGCGTGCACTTCGAAGACCAGCTCGCCTCGGTCAAGAAGTGCGGCCACATGGGCGGCAAGGTGCTCGTGCCGACGCGCGAGAACATCGCCAAGCTCACGGCCGCGCGTCTGGCCGCCGACGTCTGCGGCGTGCCGACCGTGCTGCTCGCCCGCACCGACGCCGAAGCCGCCGACCTCGTGACGTCCGACATCGACGACAACGACAAGCCGTTTCTCACCGGCGAGCGCACCGTGGAAGGCTTCTTCCGCACGAAGAACGGCCTCGAGCAGGCCATCTCGCGCGGTCTCGCCTACGCGCCGTACGCCGACATGATCTGGTGCGAAACGGGCAAGCCGGATCTGGAGTTCGCGAAGAAGTTCGCCGAAGCGATCCACAAGCAGTTCCCGGGCAAGCTGCTCTCGTACAACTGCTCGCCGTCGTTCAACTGGAAAAAGAACCTCGACGACGCGACGATCGCCAGGTTCCAGCGCGAGTTGGGCGCGATGGGTTACAAGTTCCAGTTCATCACGCTCGCGGGCTTCCATTCGCTCAACTACTCGATGTTCAACCTCGCGCACGGCTATGCGCGCCAGAACATGAGCGCGTTCGTCGAACTCCAGCAGGCCGAGTTCGCCGCCGCCGAGAAGGGCTTCACCGCCGTGAAGCACCAGCGCGAAGTGGGCACGGGCTACTTCGACGCCGTGACGCAGACGGTCGAGCGCGACGCCTCGACCACGGCGCTGCACGGTTCGACGGAAGACGAGCAGTTCTTCGACAAGAAGGTGGCGTAAGACCGCCGGTAGTAACCGTAGTAACGGCGGCGCAAGCCGCCGCGCTCGATCGGGCAGCCGGCACGCGTACCTTGGCGGGGCGCGCAGGCCGCCCACCGGCGCGGCCCGGGCGCAAGCCGTAAGGCGTTTCAGGGAGGAAGCGGTAGAGGACACAGGCCGCGCGTGCCGGACAGAATCCGGCTCGCGGCTCGCCCAGCCAACGCACCGGGCGAGCATGGCCTTGTGCTTCATCGCGAATCCGCGAGAAAGCGCGCGCAGCGATTGGCGCCTGCAAACCACTACAGCAGGCTAGCGGTACACGATCACCGGAATCTTCGTATGCGTGAGCACGCGCTGTGTCTCGCTGCCGATCAGCAGGCTGCCGAGGCCGCGACGCCCATGCGAGGCCATGAATATCACGTCGCAGCCGCCGGATTCGGCGGCTTCGATGATGCCGAGATACGGCGCGGGATGCACGCTCGTGCGGCTGTCGCACACCACGCCCGCGTTGCGCGCCGCCGCCTCGATCTCGTCCAGATGCACGCGCGCCTCTCGCTCACTGCGCGTCTGGAAGTCGCCGGGCGGCTCGATCACCACGTCGGCGTATGGCGAGTACGGGTATTGCGGCAGGCACGCGTAGGCCGTGACGCGCGCACCGACAGTGCGTGCGAGGTCGATCGCGCCGTCGATCGCTTTCTTCGACAGCTCCGAACCGTCGGTCGGAACGAGGATGTGCTTGAACATGGCGCCCTCCGTGGCCTGGCGGATTACGGGCAAGTCAAGGGTCGAACGCGGTCAAACGCGGGATTCGCAACGCGGGCAAGAACTCAGCCGGCGTCCCGCGCAGGCAAGCGCCTCGGCCCACAGGTCGATTGTAGTGCGCGAAAAAACGGCGCAAGCCGTGCGTGCGGGTCAATCCCGATATCGGAAACACGCACCGCCGCCGGCCCCTATCCCCAGTAACCGGGTTGACCGTAGGTATGCTTGAGAAAGTCGAGAAAGAGGCGCACGCGCAGCGGCAAATGGCGGCGCTGCGGAAACACGGCGTGGATGCCGATGGGCGGCGCGGCGAACGCGTCGAGCACGGTCACGAGCCGGCCCGCCGCAATATCCTCGCCGACTTCCCACCACGAACGCCACGCCAGACCGTGGCCTGCAAGACACCATTCGTGCAGCACCGCGCCGTCCGAGCATTCCATCGTGCCCGCCACGCGGATCGACACCACTTTGCCCTCCTGCTGGAACGCCCAGCCGCGCTGCTGATTCAAGCTCGCGCCGAAAGCAAGGCAGTTGTGGCGCGCGAGATCGGCGGGCGTTTCGGGCTCGCCGCGACGCGACAGATACGCGGGTGCCGCCACGCACACGCGCCGGTTTTCACCGAGCTTGAGCGACACGAGAGACGAATCGGGCAATTCGCCGAGTCGCACGGCGCAGTCGAAGCCCTCGTTGACGAGATCGACGAGCCGGTCCGAAAGATCGAGCGCGATGCTGACGTCCGGATGCGCGACCGTGAAATCGGGCACGAGCGGCGCGACGTGTCGCCGCCCAAAGCCCGCCGGCGCGGACACGCGCAGGTGCCCGCTCGCCTTCACGCCGCCCTCGGACACGCTCGCCTCGGCGTTCTGCATGTCGTGAATGATGCGCTGGCAGTCCTCGAGAAACGCCGAGCCTTCGAACGTGAGCGTGATGCGCCGCGTGGTGCGCACAAGCAGCTTCACGCCGAGCCGCTCCTCGAGCGCATCGATGCGCCGGCCGATGATGGCAGGCGCCACGCCCTCGGCCTGGGCGGCGGCGGAAAGGCTGCCCTTGGCGGCCACGGTGACGAAGGTTTCGATCTGTTTGAAGCGGTCCATGGGTGGTCGCAGCACGCACTGGGCGACAGAAACAGGGGAAAAGAGAGATCAGGCCGACAGATTAGGTGGGTAAAAGTAAAAGATCAAGTGATCAATCCCGCCTTTTTCAGTGATACGACTCATGAATACAATCGACCTCGACCTCTGAATACGGAGTGCAAGGCTATGTCGGCCACAACGACACCATCGACAACACGATTTCCGAAGGCAGTGATCTTCGACGCGTACGGCACGCTCTTCGACGTGCATTCGGTCGTCGCTGCCGCCGAGCAGATGTTCCCCGGCCAGGGCGAGGCGCTCTCGCAGCTCTGGCGCCTCAAACAGATCGAGTACACGCAGCTGCGCACGCTCTCCGACCCGGCCGGCGCGCGCTACCGCCCGTTCTGGGACATCACGCTCGACGCGCTGCGTTACGCCGCGCGCCGCCTGAACCTGTCGCTCACGGGCGCAGGCGAAAAGCGTCTCATGGACGAGTACGCCTGCCTCTCGGCCTTCCCCGACGTGCTGCCCGTGCTGCGGCGCCTGCGTGAGCCGCGCGAGGGCGGCACGCGCATGGGTCTCGCGATCCTCTCGAACGGCAACCCGCAGATGCTCGACATCGCGGTGAAGAGCGCCGGCATGAGCGGCCTCTTCGACCACGTGCTGTCGGTCGATGCCGTGCGCGCCTACAAGCCGGCTGCCGCCGCGTATTCGCTCGGCACGGCCGCGTTCGACGCCGCGCCGCGCGACATGGTGTTCGTATCGTCGAACGGGTGGGACGCCGCGGGCGCCGGCTGGTTCGGCTACACCACGTTCTGGATCAACCGCCAGCGACTGCCCGCCGAAGAGCTCGGCGTGGCGCCGCATGGCACGGGCGGCGGCATGGCAGAACTCGCCGCCTTTCTCGAAACCGCTGCGCCCGAGAAGCAAAGCCGCCCCCGCCCCAGCCCGGGCGCGTGACGGACAAGCCGCTCGACGCGAGCCACAACAACCACACATTCACAGTCTGACCGACCAAGGAGCAAGCAAATGGCGAACACGTTGCAACTGCCGCAAGGCATGCAGATCACGGCTGAAATCCAGCCCGGCTTCGAAACGATCCTCACGCCCGAAGCGCTCGAACTCGTTGCGAAGCTGCACCGCGCGTTCGAGCCGCGCCGCCAGGAACTGCTGAAGGCACGCGTCGAGCGCACGAAGCGCCTCGACGCCGGCGAGCGCCCCGACTTTCGTGCCGAAACGAAATCGATCCGCGAAGGCGACTGGAAGATCGCGGCACTGCCGAAGGATCTCGAATGCCGCCGCGTGGAAATCACGGGCCCGGTCGAGCGCAAGATGATCATCAACGCGCTGAACTCGGGCGCGGACTCGTACATGACCGACTTCGAGGACTCGAACTCGCCAAACTGGGAAAACCAGATCGTCGGCCAGCTCAACTTGAAGGACGCCGTGCGCCGCACGATCTCGCTCGAGCAGAACGGCAAGACCTACCAGCTCAACGACAAGACCGCCACGCTGATCGTGCGTCCGCGCGGCTGGCACCTCGACGAAAAGCACGTGACGGTGGACGGTCAGCGTGTGTCGGGCGGCATCTTCGACTTCGCGCTCTATCTGTTCCACAACGCGAAGGAACTGATCTCGCGCGGCAGCGGCCCGTACTTCTATCTGCCGAAGATGGAAAGCCACCTCGAAGCGCGCCTGTGGAACGACATCTTCGTCGCGGCGCAGGAAGGTGTGGGCATCCCGCGCGGCACGATCCGCGCGACGGTGCTGGTCGAGACGATCCTCGCCGCGTTCGAGATGGACGAAATCCTCTATGAACTGCGCGAGCACAGCTCGGGCCTCAACGCAGGCCGCTGGGACTACATCTTCTCGGCCATCAAGAAGTTCAAGAACGACAAGGACTTCTGCCTGGCTGACCGCGCGCAGATCACGATGACGGTGCCGTTCATGCGCGCCTACGCGCTCGAACTGCTCAAGACCTGCCACAAGCGCAACGCACCGGCTATCGGCGGCATGAGCGCGCTGATCCCGATCAAGAACGACGCGGCCGCCAACGACAAGGCCATGGGCGGCGTGCGCTCGGACAAGGCGCGCGACGCAACGGACGGCTACGACGGCGGCTGGGTCGCGCACCCGGGCCTCGTGCCTATCGCGATGGAAGAGTTCGTGAAGGTGCTCGGCGACAAGCCGAACCAGATCGGCAAGCAGCGTCCGGACGTGAACGTCGCGGGCAAGGATCTGCTCGACTTCCGTCCGGAAGCGCCGATCACCGAAACGGGCCTGCGCAACAACATCAACGTGGGTATCCACTACCTCGGTTCGTGGCTCGCGGGCAATGGCTGCGTGCCGATCCACAACCTGATGGAAGACGCCGCGACCGCCGAAATCTCGCGCTCGCAGGTGTGGCAGTGGATCCGCTCGCCCAAGGGCAAGCTCGAAGACGGCCGCAAGGTCACGGCCGAACTCGTGCGCGATCTGATCCCGCAGGAACTGGACAAGGTGAAGGCGTCGGTGGGCGGCGACACGAAGCCTTACGAGCGCGCCGCGCAGATCTTCGAGCAGATGTCGACGTCGGAAAACTTCGTCGAGTTCCTGACGCTGCCGCTGTACGAAGAGATCTGATCGATCGGCATGGCTAACGAATAGCCGATGAAAAAGGCCCGGCGGATGCGAATCCGCCGGGCCTTCGTGCTTCATGCGCTGCGCTCGCAGGAAGCGGCGCGTCTACGGGTCAGCGCGCGCGCCGATGCGCGACCCAGTCGCCGCCCGCGATCTCGGGGCGCCCCACAATGGCGGCAGACGCGACCGGATAGTAGAGGCAAGCGATGCGTTCGCCCTGCACCTCGATATCCACTTCCCTCGCAACGAAGAGACCATCGACGCCCGGATAAACCTGCTCGATCTCGTCGAGCACGGCAAGGAGCGCGTCATCGATTTCGTAGACGTCGCCGACGACCGTCGATTGCGCATCCGACGCTTCGGCCACCATGCCCGGATAGCTGCCGAAGTCGAAGAGCCGACCCGCGAGCGTGGTGAGACCGAGGTGACGCGGGCGCGCGATCGCGTTGCGATCCGCCGCGAGGTTAATGTCGTTGATCTCGCCCGCGCGCAGCGTGCCGTAGACGAACACATACTTCATGGCTTTTCTCTCCTTCAAGGCAGCTCGCGCCAAACGAGCACGCTAACGATTCGTCCACATTATGCCCGGCCATAAATGCATGCGGCCCAGGCCGCCGCGCGCGAGGCGTCTACAATGGGTGCGCCAGACTTCGCAAACCCGCTGGCAGTCCCGTCAGCCAACCCGCCGCCACCGTGCCCGTCATGCCCGAGGATTCGCCCAGCCCTGCTCGCAACACCGCAAGCCACCAGGGGCCGCCGCACGCCGAGCTCATCGATATCCCGCCTGAGTTCGCGCCTACGCCCACGCATCCTATCCGCGTGCGTTCGCGGCCCATGCCGGCGGGGGTCTGCATCGCACAGCACACGCACGCGTGGGCGCAGCTCGCCTACTCGTCGCGCGGCGTGCTGCGTATGGCGACGCCCGGCACGACGTGGATGGTCCCGCCGTCGCGCGCGATCTGGGTGCCCCCTCACATCACGCACGAAGTGGCGATCGTCGAGGATGCCTTCCTGCGCACGCTCTACGTGGACGAATCGGTGATTCCGCCCGGCCTCGACGCGTGCCGCGTGGTCGAAGTCTCAGGGCTGTTGCGCGAAACGATCGCCGCGCTCGACGAGCGTGGCATTCCGACGGCGCGCGAGCGCCTGCTCGGCGCGCTGGCGCTCGACGAGATCACGCGCTCGGCGCCGCTGCCGCTCGCCGTACCGATGCCCGAGGAAAAGCGCCTGCGCGCGCTATGCGAAGCGCTGATCGCCGACCCGGCGGCACCTGGTTCGCTTGAATACTGGGCCGCGCATGTGGGCGCGAGTACGCGCACGATTGCGCGGCTCTTTCGTCAGGAATTGGGCGTGAGTTTTTCGCAGTGGCGCCAGCAGGCGATTCTCGCGCGCGCGATCCCGCTGCTCAATCAGGGGCGCCCGATGGCCATCGTGGCGCAGGAACTCGGCTATCAAAGCCAGAGCGCGTTTTCGGCGATGTTTCGCCGCGCGTTCGGTGAGAGCCCGCGCGCCTTCATCGCGCGCGGCACGGGCGCTCGCGACGAGGACGAACCCGAAGATTCCGTGGCCGCCGGGCGCGACGACCATCACGACGACAACGCGCATTGAACAGGCTAGCGGCTGCGATCAGACCAGTCGCGTCATATGGCGAATCGAGCCAAGCCGCGCAAGCCTCGGCCCCGCCACGCGATAGCCCATGCGCAGATAAAGACGCGCGGCCGGGTTATCGACGAATACGCGCAGCTGCAATTCGCGCAGGCCGCGCTCGCGGGCCCATTGGTGTGAGATGTCGAGCAGGAACGTGCCGGCGCCATTGCCGCGATAGCCTTGAGCGATCTGCACGTCGCGGATATGCAGCGAGTCGCCCTCCTGCGTCACGCGCAGCACGCCGATCGCCTCGCCGTCGAGTTCGAGGATGAAATTCTCCGACTCGCGATAGCTCGCGAGAAAGAGATCGCCACGCCAGACGAGGTGATGCCGCAGATAGTAGCCACCCATGTTGTTGCGCGTGAGCGTCTCCGCGAACTCGAAATCGTCCATGGTGGCGCGGCGCAACTGAAACGGCGACGGAATGTCGTTGGGTGCGAACATGTCGGCAAGCGGGGAAACGAAGTTTCGACAACGCTACGATAACGCGCGGCCGCCGGCAATCGCAGATTGTCCGTACGGAAAAGTGAAATGACGCGTAGGAAAAGGATGGGGATTGAAGCAGGAGAAACGTCTGCGGAAAAAGAAAAAGCCCGTTGGACGTATCCAACGGGCTTCATTCTGGCGGAGCGGACGGGACTCGAACCCGCGACCCCCGGCGTGACAGGCCGGTATTCTAACCAACTGAACTACCGCTCCAGCTTGCTGCTCACCGGCGGGCGTCGGTCGATTCCCGCTGGCGGCGTCGCCTCACTACTTTTTGGCGCCGCATTTTCATTTGGCGTCCCCTAGGGGATTCGAACCCCTGTACTCACCGTGAAAGGGTGATGTCCTAGGCCTCTAGACGAAGGGGACAACACAGGCTTGCGCCTTAAACTGCATTCCGTTCGCAACTACCGAACGGCTTTGAATCTGGCGGAGCGGACGGGACTCGAACCCGCGACCCCCGGCGTGACAGGCCGGTATTCTAACCGACTGAACTACCGCTCCAGCTTGCTGCTCAACCTGCGGGCGTCGGTCAATTCCCGCTGGCGGCGTCGCCACACTGCTTGCAGTGTTACTGCTTTGGCGCCGCATATTGATTTGGCGTCCCCTAGGGGATTCGAACCCCTGTACTCACCGTGAAAGGGTGATGTCCTAGGCCTCTAGACGAAGGGGACAACACGGGCTTTCGCCTGTAATCGTCACTTTAACTAAAAAGCCCGCTCACAGTTTCTGAACGGGCTGGATCTGGCGGAGCGGACGGGACTCGAACCCGCGACCCCCGGCGTGACAGGCCGGTATTCTAACCAACTGAACTACCGCTCCAGTTCGACACAGTCAGATGGACTCCGTAGATTTCCACCTGGTGCCTCGCCAATCTCATTGACGACGCTCATGTCTGGCGTCCCCTAGGGGATTCGAACCCCTGTACTCACCGTGAAAGGGTGATGTCCTAGGCCTCTAGACGAAGGGGACATGATCTTTTCAGATAATGCCGTTACCACACTCTACTGCGTACTACGCGTTCTGTTGGTGGAGGTAAGCGGGATCGAACCGCTGACCTCTTGCATGCCATGCAAGCGCTCTCCCAGCTGAGCTATACCCCCTTGCAGAACAGAAGCGAGATTTTAAACATCAATTTCGCTTTCGTCAAGAGCTTTTGAATCGTTTTTTGTAGCACTTCGAGATTTCATTGAAACATCGTTGCCCGATTCTGCCGCTCTTTGCGTGAGATTTGCTGCTAATTCGCAGCTATCTCGCGCTCCGTATTCAACGGAGCCCGAATACTACAAGAACTGCCGCCCGGGCGCTAGGGTCCGGGCGAAAAATTCTTCAAATAATTTACTTTGCAGCCGAAATGCCCTTCTCGATGCGGCTCACCACCGCATCGCGGCCGAACAGCACGAGCACCGCATCGACCGACGGCGTATGCGTCGTACCCGCCACGAGCAAACGGGCCGGCATCGCGAGTTGCGGCATCTTGAGCTTGTGCGTAGCGAGCGTTGCCTTGAGCGCGGCCGAGACGCCCTCCTTCGTCCACTCGGCGCCCTTGAGCGCGGCGGCGAGGTCGGCGAGCGCGGGGCGCGTCGCTTCCGTGACGTGCTGCGCGAGTGCTTCCGCTTCCGGCTGGGGCTCGCGGTAGAACATCATCGCGCTCTCGGCAATCTCCTTGATCGTGTTAGCGCGGTCCTTGAAGAGCGCGACCACGCCTTCGAGCGACGGGCCCTTCGCAAGGGCGGCTTCGTCCACGCCGAGCGCGGCGAAGAACGGCTTCGAGAGCTCGGCGAGCCGCGCGTTATCCACTTCCTTCAGGTAGTGGTTGTTGAGCCAGTTCAGCTTGTTGTGGTCGTACTGCGCGGGCGACTTGCCGAGATGCTCGAGGTCGAACCACTCGACGAACTGCTCGCACGTGAACACCTCGGCGTCGCCGTGCGACCAGCCCAGACGCGCGAGATAGTTGAGCACCGCTTCCGGCAGATAGCCTGCGTCGCGATAGCCCATCACGCTCATCGCGCCGTGGCGCTTGCTCATCTTCTCGCCCTGCTCGTTGAGCACGGTAGGCAAGTGCGCATAGACCGGCGGCTCGCCGCCGAGCGCGCGCAGGATGTTGATCTGACGCGGCGTGTTGTTCACGTGGTCGTCGCCGCGAATCACGTGCGTGATCTTCATGTCGAGGTCGTCCACGACCACGCAGAAGTTGTAGGTCGGCGTGCCGTCCGGGCGTGCGATCACGAGGTCGTCGAGTTCTTCGTTCGAGATCTCCACGCGGCCCTTGACGGCGTCGTCCCATGCCACCACGCCCGTGAGCGGATTACGGAAGCGCAGGACCGGCTGCACGCCCTCTGGCGGCGTGGGCAGCACCTTGCCCGGCTCCGGACGCCACGTGCCGTCGTAGCGCGGCTTCTCGCCGGCGGCGCGCTGGCGCTCGCGCAGCGCGTCGAGCTCTTCGGTGGACATGTAGCACGAGTACACGAGGCCCTGCTCCTGCATCTGCTTGAGCACTTCGCGATACCGGTCCATGCGCTGCATCTGGTAGAACGGGCCTTCGTCGAAATTCAGACCGAGCCATTCCATGCCTTCGAGGATCGCATCGACCGATTCCGACGTCGAACGCTCGAGATCGGTGTCTTCGATTCGCAGCACGAAGACGCCCTTGTTATGGCGCGCGAACGCCCACGGGTACAGCGCGGAACGGATGTTGCCGAGGTGGATGAAGCCAGTCGGGCTCGGCGCGAAGCGGGTACGAACGACAGAGGTAGTCATGGGCGATTACTCGAGGACGATGCCGCCCGGGGCGCGGCGCTGGCGGTAGACGCAGCAACGGCGGCGGACGGCCGGGGTTCGCGGCGCATCGGCCCGCGCGGCAAGCGCGGGAGCGCCGGGGCGCACAAGCTCGCGCGCGAACGGGAATCCGGAAAATTAGAGACGGGATTATACCCGCCATGCACCGCTTCGGCCTGGGGGCGAGGCCCGGCGCATGCCTGTGAGTGAGTGCCGTGCTTGTCTCATGCGAGTCTCATGCGAAGCTGATGCGAAAGTCCAGGCGCCGCAACCCGCCAGGCGCTTTGTCATCAACCGACATATCGCGTTACATGCACGCCTGCTAAACCGGCCGCGCTTTGCCTTATGATGTCGGCGCGCCGCCACCACGCCGCGGCGTCGCGCGAGCAAACACAGATACTCGGCCGCCCGCGCGAGCAGACCGGGGTACCGCGTCGTTCCTGACCGAACACGAACGCGGACCGCATGGAGAACCTTCTTGAAGCAGTCATCGCCCTCGCTGAGCCGCCGCCACTTTTCGCTTGCGGCCGCCTCCACCGTCCTTGCCGCCTGCACGACCGCGGGCACGCAAACCGCCAGCGTCCCGCCGCCCGTCACCACCGCGCCTCCGCCGCCTCTCGGCAAGCCAACGCGCCCGGTTCGCGTGGGCCTCGCGCTAGGCGGCGGCGCGGCGCGCGGCTTCGCGCATATCGGCGTAATCAAGGCGCTCGAGGCGCGCAACGTGCAAGTCGACTTCGTGGTCGGCACGAGCGCGGGCTCGGTCGTCGCGGCGCTTTACGCCTCGGGCATGAACGGTTTCGCGCTCAACAAGCTCGCGCTGACGATGGACGAAGCCTCGATCAGCGACTGGGCCATGCCGTTTCGCACGCGCGGCCTGCTGCAAGGCGTGGCGCTCCAGAACTATCTGAACACCACGCTGCACGATCGCCCCATCGAGAAAATGGCGAAGCCGCTTGGCGTTGTCGCAACCGACCTGCGCACGGGGCAGCCCATCCTGTTCCAGCGCGGCAACACGGGCATTGCCGTGCGCGCGTCGTGCAGCATTCCGTCGATTTTCGAGCCGGTGAAGATTGCGGGCCACGAATACGTGGACGGCGGCCTCGTGAGCCCCGTGCCGGCCTCGTTCGCACGCAAGATGGGCGCCGATTTCGTGATCGCCGTGGACATTTCGGCGCGCCCGGAAACGGCCTCGACGCTCAGCCAGTTCGACGTGCTGATGCAGACCTTCACGATCATGGGCCAGACGATCAAGACCTACGAACTCGACAAGTACGCCGACGTCGTGATCCGCCCGAACCTCAACGCGATGTCGAGCAGCGACTTTACGCAGCGCAACGCGGCAATTCTCGCGGGCGAGGAAGCGGCGGCGCGCATCATGCCGGAACTCGAACGCAAGCTCGCCGCGGCGCGCCTGACGGCCTGATTGCTGAACCTGAGCGCCCCTACAGCGGGCGCGCAAACACAAAAAGCCTGCTTCGCAAGAAGCAGGCTTTTTTCGCTACAGGGTGGGCTACAAAGCCCCGATCAGTTGCCGCCGTTGGGGTCGAACTGTGCGCTCACGCGCTTGAGGCTTTGCTGCTGGTCCGGCGTGAACGACGTTTCGATACGGCGTGCGCCCGTGAAACGCTTTTCCCAATAGCCGTCGTCGAGGTCGTCAACGCGGATCGTGCTGCCGGTGGACGGCGAATGCACGAACTTGTTGTCGCCAATATAGATACCGACGTGCGAGAACGTGCGGCGCATCGTATTGAAGAACACGAGATCGCCCGGCTTCAGGTTGCTCATACTGACCTTCTCGCCCACGCGGCTCATTTCCTCTGCGCGGCGCGGCAGCGACATGCCGAGCGTATCCTGGAACACGTAGCGCACGAAGCCGCTGCAATCGAGACCGGAGTCAGGCGAATTGCCGCCCCAGCGGTAGCGCACGCCAATCATGTTGAGTGCGCCGACAACGACGTCGCCGGCTTTGCCGGCCATGCCGGAGAGGAACGCCTTGGCGCCGCCTTCGGTCGGGGCCGGAGCCGCCGCCGGGGTCGCCTGGTTGGCGTTCTGGAGTGCGCTTTGCACTGCGGGGATGGACTGCGGATTCGCCGAGTTGCTCGGCGAAAATGAGGCATTCTGGTTAAAGCTGCTTACTTCGTCGGCGAACGCGCCGGGAGCTGCGGCCATCAGTACGCCGATGAACATCCCGGCGACGACGCGCGTGCAAGCCTGGGTCAGGTATCGGTGCTGCATTGGTCGGTAGAAATTGCCCGTAAATCAGGGAGTTAGTAGAAAAGTTTGGACGATACTAGCCAGTAAGTATTTGTGTGTCAAAACAAATAGAAAAATTCAATCGCGACATTCACCTCATTGGTGAATTTCACCGAAATTCACCCTAAAGTTCCGCCAAAGCCTAGCGATCGAATGCGGCTTTCAATAATTTTCGGGTGTAAGGATGCGCCGGTCTATCGAAGATATTCGAGACCTCTCCTGACTCGACGATCGTCCCGTTCTGCATCACCGCGACCCGGTGCGCCATCGCGCCGATCACCTCCAGGTCGTGGCTGATGAACACGTAGCCCAGGTTGTACTTGCGTTGCAAATCCGTCAACAATCTCAACACCTGTTGCTGGATCGAGACGTCGAGCGCACTGGTCGGTTCGTCGAGCACGATGACGCGCGGCTCCAGTACCAGCGTGCGCGCAATGGCAATGCGCTGGCGCTGGCCGCCGGAAAACTCGTGCGGATATCGTTGCAAAGCGGTGCGATCGAGGCCCACTTCGCGCAGCACCCCGACAACGCGCTTGCGCCGCTCCTCGGCGGAAAGATCGGGCCGATGCAGCGCGAGCCCCTCCCCTACGATGCGCTCGATGGTCTGGCGCGGAGAAAGCGAACTGAACGGATCCTGAAAGACCACCTGCAGATGCGAGCGCAACGAAAGTCTCTCGCGCCCCTGATAACTTGCAATTGGCCGCCCCTGGAACTCGACGACACCCCCTCCCGTTCGTTGCAACCCCAACATTGCCATCGCAAGCGTCGTCTTGCCCGAGCCGGACTCACCGACGATGCCGAGCGTTTCACCCTGGCGCACCGCGATGTTCGCATCGTTCACGGCGCGATAGCGCCCCTTGTGCCACCAGCCGCGAAAACCCGGCAGCTTCGTTGTGAAGTCGACGATCACGTCCTTCGTCTGCAATAGCACCGGCGCGATCGGCAGCACGGGGAGCACGTGGCGCTCGGGCCGGCTCGCGATGAGCCGCTGCGTGTACGGGTGCTGCGGCGCCTCGAAGATCTGCTCGACGCTGCCCGACTCCACGAGCCGGCCTTTCTCCATCACGGCCACGCGCTGCGCGAAGCGGCGCACGAGGTTCAGGTCGTGCGTAATGAGCAGCACCGACATGCCGCGTCGCGCTGCCTCCTCGCGCTGCAGTTCGAGCAGCAGATCGACGATCTGGCCGCGAATCGTCACGTCGAGCGCCGTGGTCGGCTCGTCGGCGAGCAACAGGCGCGGACGACACGCGAGCGCCATCGCGATCATCACGCGCTGGCGCTGGCCGCCCGAGAGCTGATGCGGATAGCTCGACACGCGCCGCCGCGCTTCGGCAATGCCCGTGCGTTCGAGCAGTCCCACCGCCTGCTCGTAAGCCGCTTTCTTCGAGACGCCGTCGTGCAGCACGATAGTTTCCGCGATCTGCTCACCGATCGTGTAGAGCGGATTGAGCGCCGACATCGGCTCCTGGAAGATCATCGCGATGTCGCTGCCGCGCAGGCCTCGCATCGCGCGCTCGCTTTTGGCGAGCAGATCGTCGCCGTCGAGCCGGATCGTTCCGCTGATCTGCGCGTCCTGCAAGAGCCGCAGCACCGCCAGTGCGGTCACGGTCTTGCCCGATCCCGATTCGCCGACGAGCGCAACGCGCTCGCCGCGCCCGATTGCGAGCGTGATGTCATCGACGGCGAGCGTCTCGTCAAAGCGCACGCTCAAATGCTCGATCGAGAGAAGCGGCGTGGCGAGGTCCTGAGGCATGGCGCTCACTGGTTGCCTCCGGCCTTCATGGCGTCGGAAATACGCGTATCGAGCGCGTTGCGCAGCGCGTCGCCCATGAACGTGAGCAGTAGCAGCGTGATAACGAGCACGCCGAATGTCGACATCGAGATCCACCACGCGTCGAGATTGCCCTTGCCCTGCGCGAGCAGTTCGCCGAGGCTCGGCGTGGGCGGAGGCACGCCAAGGCCGAGGAAATCGAGGCTCGTGAGCGCGAGAATCGCGCCGCTCATGCGAAACGGCAGAAACGTGATGACCGGCGTGAGGCTGTTAGGCAGCACGTGGCGCCAGATGATCTGCCAGTTCGAAAGACCCATTGCGCGCGCGGCGAGTACGTAGTCCTGGTTGCGGTTGCGCAGGAACTCGGCGCGCACGTAGCTCGCGAGCCCGATCCAGCCGAATAGCGACAAGAGGACAATGAGCAGGATGAACCCCGGCTCGAAGATCGCCGCAAAGATGATCAGCAGGTAGAGCTCCGGCATCGAATTCCAGATTTCGATCAGGCGCTGCCCGACGATATCGACCTTGCCGCCGAAGTAGCCCTGCACTGCCCCCGCGAGAATGCCGATGACCGTACCGATCGCGGTCAACACGAGCCCGAACTCCACGGACACGCGAAAGCCGTAGAGCAGCCGCGCGAACAGGTCACGTCCACTCGCATCGGTGCCGAGCCAATTCTGCCGCGACGGCGGCGCAGGATTCGGCACCTTCGAAAAGTAATTGAGCGTGTCGTAGTAGTACGGGTTGGGCGGATAAATCGCAAAGTTGCCGGGCGCGTCGAACCGGTGACGGATATACGGATCGAGGTAGTCGGCAGGCGTCGGGAAGTCGCCGCCGAACGTCGTCTCCGGGTATGCCTTGAAGAGCGGGAAGTACAGATGACCGTCGTAGCGCACGACGAGCGGCTTGTCGTTGCACCAGAGCGGCGCCGCGAGGCTCGCCGCGAACGCCACGACAAAGATGATGAGGCTCCAGTAGCCGAGCCGCTGCTGCTTGAAGCGCAGCCACACCCGCCGCGCGGGCGTGGGCGACTTGAAGGCGCGCACGGACTCGGTACGCAGCTCGGACTCGGCGCCGGCACGGACTCGGTTCAACTCAGCGCTCCAGTTGTTCGAATTGAATGCGGGGATCGACCCACACGTAACAGAGGTCGGAGATCAGATTCGTCAGGAGTCCGATCAACGTGAAGAGATACAGCGTACCGAGCACGACCGGATAGTCGCGCCGCACCACGGACTCGTATGAGAGCAACCCGAGGCCGTCGAGCGAAAATAGCGTTTCGATCAGCAGACTGCCGGTGAAGAACGCGCCGATGAACGCTGACGGGAACCCCACCACAAGTGGTAGCAACGCGTTGCGAAACACGTGCTTCCAGAGCACGGTGCGCTCCGAGAGGCCCTTGGCGCGCGCCGTCAGCACGTATTGGCGGCGGATCTCTTCGAGAAAGGCGTTCTTGGTCAGCATGGTCGTGACGGCAAAGCTCCCCACCACCGAGGCCGTCACGGGCAGCGCGATATGCCAGAGATAGTCGAGAATCTTGCCGCCGAGCGAGAGCGTGTCCCAATCATCGGAGGTGAGATTGCGCAGCGGGAAGAGCTGCAGGAACGAGCCGCCGCCAAACAGCACGAGCAGCAGCACGCCCAGCACGAAACCCGGAATCGCGTACCCGACGAGCACGACGAGGCTCGTCACGAGATCGAAGCGCGAGCCGTTGCGCACCGCCTTCGCGATGCCCAACGGCACCGATATCAGATACGTGAGAAAGAAGGTCCAGAGGCCAATGCTGATCGACACCGGCAGCTTCGAAATGATGAGCGACCACACGCTCTGGTGATGGAAATAGCTCTGACCGAGATCGAAGCGCGCGAAGCGCCCGAGCATCAGGAAGTAGCGCTGCAGCGGCGGCTTGTCGAAGCCGTAGAGTTGCTTGAGTTGCTCGATCTGCTGCGCGTCCACCCCCGAATGCGCGCGCATGCCGAACGGCATGCCCTGCTCCGCGCCGCGCCGCAACTCGCGCACCGCCTGCTCGACGGGGCCGCCCGGCACGAACTGGATCACGCCGAAGGTCAGCGTGAGCACGCCGAACAGCGTCGGGATCATCAGCAGCAGGCGTTTGACGATGTAGCTCCACATGATTCGTTGCGTCCGTCGTTATTGACCACCGGCTTGCGGGCCGCCCTGTGGCCGGGGTTGTGACTTCAGCCACCACGTCGAGATGATCCAGTCGTTCGCGCCATAGTACAGCGGCAATTTCGCCGGATACGCGAGCGTGTTCTTGAACGCCACGCGGTGCGTCGCGCTGTACCACTGCGGCACCACATAGTAGCCGTGCATCAGCACCCGGTCGAGCGCATGCGTGGCGTCGAGCAGTTGCTCGAGCGTCTGCGCCTGCGTGAGCGCCTTGAGAATCGCATCGACAGCGGGCGACTTCAGGCCCAGTAGATTGCCCGAGCCCGGCTCGTCGGCGGCCCTGCTGCCGAAGCGGTCTATCTGTTCCGCGCCGGGCACCTGGACGTCGGGGAACTTGATGGTCGTCATGTCGAAGTCGAACGCATCGAGCCGCTTCTGGTAGAGCGCGAAATCGACCGAGCGATAGTTCACCTGGATGCCAAGCCGCCTGAGCGCCTGCGTGTACTGCGCCATGATCGGCGCCCATTGCGCCGAAGCGCTCGTGTCGTCGAGCACTTCGAACGTGAAGGGCTCGCCCTTCGCGTTGCGCAGCGCGCCGTCGCGGTAGGTCCAGCCTGCGTCGGCCAGCAGCGCGCGCGCCTCGAGCAGATTCGCGCGCAGCGACCCAGGCGGCGTCGTATCGGGCTGCAAGGGCGGCGACCCAAACACGGCGGGATCGAGCGACTTGCGCCACGGCTCGAGCAAGGCAAGCTCGCCTGGCGACGGCAGGCCCTTGGCCTGCAGCTGCGTGTTCGCGAACCAGCTGTCGATGCGACGGTACTGGCTATAGAACAGCATGCGGTTGAGCCACTGGAAGTCGAGCGCGAGGTCGAGCGCGCGGCGCACGCGTACGTCCTGGAACACGGGCTTGCGCAGATTCATGACGAAGCCCTGCATGCCGGTGCCATTGTGCTGAGGGAACTCGCGCTTGATGAGTTCGCCGCTGTCGAAGCGCTTGCCGACATCGCGCCGCACCCAGTTGCGCGCGACGTATTCGACGAGCGCGTCGTACTCGCCCGCCTTGAAGGCCTCGAGGCGCGCCACGTCATCGGAATAGAGCTTGTAGGTGATGTGCTCGAAGTTGTTGGTGCCCACGCGCACCGGCAGATCCCGGCCCCAGTAGTTGGGGTCGAGTTTGTAGGTGATCGTGCGGCCGTTCGAGTAGCGGTCGATCACATACGGGCCGCTGCCGATCGGCTGTTCGAACGCGAGCTGATCGAAAGCAATGCGGCTGCCGTCCGGGCGCAAACCCCACTTGCGCGAGAACACGGGCATCCCGCCCGCAATGAGCGGCAATTCGCGGTTGTTGCTGCGGAACTCGAAGCGGATCGTCGCGGGGTCGACCACCACCGCGCGCGTGATCTCGTTGAAATACGCCTGCATCGAGGGCGCGGCCTGGCGGCTCTTCAGCGTATCGAGCGAAAACTTCACGTCTTCAGCCGTCACCGGGTCGCCGTTCGAAAAGCGCGCCTTCGGATTGATGTGAAATGTCACCGAAAGCGCGTCGGGCGCGATGCGGATATCGTCGGCGAGCAGACCGTAGGCAGACGCCACTTCGTCTGAGCTTCCCGTCGTGAGGCTCTCGAACAACATGCCGAGGCCCGGCGCCGGATTGCCGCGCAACGTGAACGGATTGAACTTGTCGAAGCTCGTGAGGCGGTCGGGATTGGCGAGAACGAGCGTGCCGCCCTTGGGCGCATCCGGATTCACGTAGTCGAAGTGCGCGAATCCTTGCGGATATTTGGGCTCGCCATACTGCGCGATGGCGTAGACCGCATGCGCGCACGGCATGGCCAGCAGCCCGAATACGAGCGCCAGACACGCGGCCGCCAGCCTTTTCCCAGGCGCGAGCCATGCCGCAGGAACGGTTGCCCCAAGCGCGCCGTGCGCCGCCCTGCCTCGCGTTCCTGTCGTCATAGATCGGTAATTGTCCGGGCTGCCTTGTCAGTTGTGAGAGAATTCTACCCAAACCGCGCGGCGCCGCCCCTACAGGCGCCGAGCGCAATGACCTGATTTAGGAGAATTCATGGGCTTCCTCGCTGGCAAACGTATTCTGTTGACCGGCCTGCTGTCGAACCGTTCGATCGCGTACGGCATCGCGCAGGCATGCAAGCGCGAAGGCGCGGAACTGGCGTTCACGTACGTCGGCGACCGCTTCAAGGACCGTATCACCGAGTTTGCGCGGGAATTCGACAGCGACCTCGTGTTCCCCTGCGATGTGGCCGACGACGCGCAAATCGAAGCGCTCTTTACCGACCTCAAGCAGCACTGGGACACGCTCGACGGCCTCGTCCACTCGATCGGCTTCGCGCCGCGCGAGGCAATTGCGGGTGACTTTCTCGATGGCATGACGCGCGAGAACTTCCGCATCGCGCACGATATTTCGGCATACAGCTTCCCGGCGCTCGCCAAGGCCGCCAAGCCGATGCTCGCCCAGAACGCTTCGCTGCTGACGCTGACCTATCTCGGCGCTGAACGCGCTATCCCGAACTACAACACCATGGGCGTCGCGAAGGCCGCACTCGAAGCAAGCGTGCGTTATCTCGCAGTGGCACTCGGCGCTCAAGGCGTGCGCGTGAACGGCATCTCGGCTGGCCCGATCAAGACGCTTGCGGCAAGCGGCATCAAGGGCTTTGGCAAGATTCTCGACTTCGTCGAGCAAAACGCCCCGCTGCAACGTAACGTGACCATCGAACAGGTCGGCAATTCCGCCGCGTTCCTGCTCTCCGATCTGGCAGCCGGCGTGACCGCCGAGATCATGCACGTCGACTCGGGCTTCAACGCCGTGGTTGGCGGCATGGCCGGTCTCGAATAAGGAATAAGCCTGCCGTCGCGTCTTCGCGTTATGCGCGCCTCGTTGCGCGCGCAACGGCAGACAAGCAAAAGCCGCCCGATGGGCGGCTTTTCTTTTGGCGCGGCGCGTAACCTGTGTCACGCGCATCGCGCCGGCAACAAGCCTCGCGGCTTAGTGCCAGTGTCCCGGAGGACCACCGTGGTCGCGGTCATAGTGACCACGGCCCGGACCGCCGTAGCCGCCGTGGTGACGATACCAGTCGTCACGCGCCCAGTAGCGGCGGCCGTCCCAGTAACGATCGCCATGCCAGCCAATCACGATGGCCGGCGGCGCCGCGTAGACCGGAGCCGGCTGATAAACGACCGGCGGCGGAGGCGGCGGTGCGTACACCGGCTGCGGAGCGACATAAACCGGGGCCGGAATACCGATGTTGACACCAACGCTCACGCCAGCCATAGCAGCGCTCGATGCGCCGATAGCCACGCCCCCGAGCAGCATTGCAACAACACGTGGGAACTTCATGGACTCACCTTTCGGGTTTGATGTTTTGTTGAAACCAATATAACGCACGGTCCTGGCCGGCGTATTTCAAACTTGTAATAACTGATGCACAAACCTGCCCTGCGTTCGATGTCGTTACGTCTCGTTACACCCACGCGAAGGCTTGCGGCGCGCGGCGCAATGCGCGAATCAGGCGCGTGCCCTCGCGACCCGCTCTTGCCTTGAGGATGAGCGACGCGGCGAACGACGGCGCAGCGGAGGATATCACCGCTGGCGCCAAAGCGTGCGGGCGTCAGCAGAACCTGGTGGCTTGGGTGCAGCATTCGCGCGACAAATTTCACTTAATTCGGGTTACGAAATACTTTCGGCACGATGTTCGGAGATTTTCGCGGCGTACGCAGATCTAACGCAGTCCTAATCAAAGAAACCGGAAAGTCGCACAGCAAACATGGAGCATGTCCGGGCAAGCGGAAAGAGGCAATAAACACGCCGTTCGCACACCGGCCCGACGCGTGACGAAAGCCAAAAAAACAAAAACCCCGCAAGCCGAGACTTGCGGGGTTCCGCCGCCATTACTGGCGGAGACGGAGGGATTCGAACCCTCGATCCAGGTTTTGGCCCAGATGCTCCCTTAGCAGGGGAGTGCCTTCGACCTCTCGGCCACGTCTCCCGAAAACTTCGTTCGCGCCAGGGAGGCAGCGCAACGAAGCCAAGATAATAGCGGGTTAGCGCCTTCCGGTCAATTCATACGACGCTTTTTTGCAAAGTTTTTTCTGCAAGCGCACAACGAACGTCGAACGCGGCATCTCGAATCAGAATCAAGCGGAAAAACTGCGTCACATCCGCGTCATACAACCCAAAAGCAACGCAATTGCTGCGCAACCACAACGTGCTTTACGCGTGCTCGAGGTCGAACGCCTTGTGCAGCGCGCGGACTGCCAACTCCATGTACTTCTCGTCGATCAGCACCGAGATCTTGATTTCCGAAGTCGAGATCATCTGGATGTTGATGCCCTCTTCCGAGAGCGTGCGGAACATCTTGCTCGCCACGCCCACGTGCGAGCGCATGCCCACGCCGACCACCGAGACCTTCGACACTTTCGGATCGCCCAGCACCTGCTCGGCGTTGACGTGACCCTTCACCTGGTTGTTCAGGACATCCATCGCGCGCTGATAGTCGCCGCGGGGCACCGTGAACGTGAAGTCGGTCTTGCCGGCCACGCTCTGGTTCTGGATGATCATGTCGACGTCGATATTCGAGTCCGCCACCGGGCCGAGGATCTGATATGCGATGCCCGGCTTGTCGGGCACGCCCATCACGGCGATGCGGGCCTCGTCGCGCTGGAACGCGATACCCGAGATGACTGCTTTTTCCATGGTCTCGTCTTCTTCAAAAGTAATCAGGGTGCCCGAGGACATTTCCTCGTCGAGGTTCATCATCGGGTCGGTCAGGCTGGAGAGCACACGCGTCTTCACCTGATACTTGCCCGCGAATTCCACCGAGCGGATCTGCAGCACTTTCGAGCCGAGGCTGGCCATTTCCAGCATCTCTTCGAACGTAATGCGATCGAGACGGCGTGCGTCGTCGACCACACGTGGGTCGGTCGTGTAGACGCCGTCGACGTCCGTATAGATCAGGCATTCGTCGGCCTTCAGCGCGGCTGCGACTGCGACCGCCGAAGTGTCCGAGCCGCCGCGGCCGAGCGTGGTGATATGGCCTTCCGGGTCGATGCCCTGGAAGCCCGTGATCACGACCACCTTGCCGTCGTCGAGGTCGGCCAGCACGCGCTCGCCGTCGATGTCGTTGATGCGCGCCTTGGTGAACGAGCTGTCGGTTTTGACCGGCACTTGCCAGCCGGTGTAGCTGATGGCGTCGACGCCTGCTTCCTGCAGCGCGATCGAGAGGAGACCGACGCTCACCTGCTCACCGGTCGACGCAATCATGTCGAGCTCGCGCGGGCTGGGCTGCGGCGAAATTTCTTTCGCGAGACCGAGCAGACGATTGGTTTCGCCGGACATCGCCGAAGGCACGACGACCATCTTGTGGCCAGCCTTGTGCCATTTGGCGACGCGCTTGGCGACGTTCTTGATGCGCTCGACCGAGCCCATCGAGGTGCCGCCGTATTTGTGTACGATGAGTGCCATTGTCGTTCTGAACTGGAGATGTTACCGCGCTGGCGCACCGAAGGACTGGGCCGCCCGGACGCATATGGCCATGGCGGCGGCTTCAGCGCGTGCAGCACGCGCGGGTTTTGCCCTCAGGGGCGCGAAGGCCGGTGCATCGTGCCCATATCGTGTCGATACGTAACGATGCGCGCTCGTGACTTCTAGTGCCTTCTGTGCCTTGCACTTGCGCCCTGCCCGCATGCCGCTACGACGTCCCTGCAACCGTCGGATACCGCTCGAAGGAAAAATCGCGCCTTCATGGCACACGCCGCTTTTGACGGCGTCCGTGAACGCGAAAAAGCGGGCTGGACAAACGACTTACACTACCCGATTGACGCCCAAATTACAAGACGAAACAGGCTTGCGAGGGGCGAAAAAGGCTTGCGCGGCAAGGATTTGCGGGGGAGCGATCAACATTGCGCAGGTCGGTTCAGGGCCAACTGCGCGCGCGACTTCAAGCAATCAGTAAATCCTCGCGCCATTCGATGCGTCGCCAGGCCGCGCCCGGTTCGCTTTGCGACGCACCGAACGCCGACCGGTTGACGCCAATTCGGGGCACGAACAGAAGCGTGTCGCCCACGAAGAGCAGCGGCACGTCGCGCTCCCATGCGGGCACGCCGCGCGTCTGGAACAGGTTCTTCAGCGTGCGGCTCATGTTCGCTGCCTCGTCGCGCAAACGCTCCCCGCCGCTGCGCGCGCGCGCCACGAGCGGCGCGCGCGTGAGCACGTATTCGGGAACGGCGTCGGCATCGTCGGGCGCGGCAGGCGCGAAAACGTAGGTCCCGCGCCACGATGGCAGGCGCCAGATTTCCTCGCCGCGCCAGTTCAAAGACACAGGCGCGCGCGAATGCGCGGTGCCCTCGCCTGCGCGTTCTTCGCGTGCAGCTGCGGCTTGCCACGAGACGATCCCGCGATACACGCGCAAGCGGTATCCGGCGTGATCGACGCGCAATGCGTGTGCGTTCGGGTCGTCGCGCGCCACCTCGCGCAACTGGCGCAACATATCCGCAAGTCGCGCCGCCGATGCCGCCGGCAGGCCAAGCGAGCGCATCCAGTAGCGCAGCACATTGAGCGCGCGCGGGTCGTCGAGCGCGAGCAGCGCGGTGTGTGAAAGCGCGCTTAAGTCATCGAGCCCAACGTCGCGTAAATCGATCCGCGCAAGATCGTCGAGCAAACGCTGCGAAGCAGCCGCATGCGCCGCCGTGCGCGCGAGCGCGTCGCGATAGCCGGGGAAATGGGCAGAGAGCGCTGGCAGCACGTCGTGACGCAAAGCGTTGCGTGCGTAGCGCGTATCGTCGTTCGACTCGTCTTCGATCCACTGCAGGCCATGTGCGTGCGCATAGCGCTCCAGTTGCGCGCGCAACAAAGCGAGCAATGGCCGCATGCGCACCACGCCATTCACGCTCGCACGTGCAGGCGCCATCGCCGCGAGCCCCGCGAGGCCCGCGCCGCGCAGCAATTGCAGCAGCACCGTTTCCGCTTGATCGTCGGCATGCTGCGCGAGCCAGAGCGTCTGCACGCCGTGCGCCGTGCACATCGCGTCGAGCGCGCCATAGCGGGCGTCACGGGCGGCCGCCTCGACGCCGGCTGCGTCGTCGCGCGCCAACTCCACGCGCCTCGCGTCGAACGCCACGCCGCAAGCACGTGCGGTCGCCTCACAATGGGCGAGCCACGCGTCGGCGTTCGGGCTCAGCCCGTGATGGACATGCAGGGCGACGAGACGCGCCGGCCCGGCTGCGCGCACCGCGGCATCGAGCAGCACGGACGAGTCGAGCCCGCCGCTATACGCGATCGCAATGCGTGCGTCGCTGGGGAGCGCGGAAAGCACAACGCCGAGCGCATCGAGAACGATGCGCCCGGCGTCGGATTCGGGATGGTCGGTCACAGCACGACCGCAGACGTCGAGGAGCGTTGGCGTCGCGCGCCTTACGCGCCCGGCGTCGTTTCCTTGTACTTGCCGTAGGCCATCAGGCGCTCGAAACGGCGCTCTTTCAGGTCGGCGATGCTCATGCCCTGGAACTGTCGCAGCGAGTCGGCCAGCGCGCGGCGCAGCAGCGCGGCCATGCCCTTCGGGTCGCGATGCGCGCCACCGAGCGGCTCGTTCACGATCTTGTCGATGAGGCCCAGCGCCTTCAGGCGGTGCGCCGTGAGGCCGAGCGCTTCCGCGGCTTCCGGCGCCTTCGCCGCGCTCTTCCAGAGAATCGACGCGCAGCCTTCCGGCGAGATCACCGAGTAGGTCGAGAATTGCAGCATCATGACCGTGTCGGCCACAGCGACGGCGAGCGCGCCGCCCGAACCGCCTTCGCCGATGATCGTCGTGATGATCGGCGTCTTGAGTTCGGCCATCACGTAGAGATTGCGGCCGATCGCTTCCGACTGGCCACGCTCTTCCGCGCCGATGCCCGGGTACGCGCCCGGCGTGTCGACGAACGTGAAGATGGGCAGACCGAACTTCTCGGCGAGGCGCATGAGGCGCTCGGCCTTGCGATAGCCTTCAGGGCGCGGCATGCCGAAGTTGCGCGCGGCGCGCTCCTTCGTGTCACGGCCCTTCTGATGACCGATCACCATGCAGGCCTGGCCATTGAAGCGCGCAAGGCCGCCGACGACGGAAAGGTCGTCCGCGAACGAGCGGTCGCCATGGAGTTCGTGAAAATCGGTGAACAGCTCGTGCACGTAATCGAGCGTGTACGGACGCTGCGGGTGACGCGCGATCTGCGAAACCTGCCACGGGCTCAGGTTCGCATAGAGGTCCTTCGTGAGCTGCTGGCTCTTTTTCGACAGCCGCTCAATTTCTTCCGAAATATCGACGGCCGAATCGTCCTGAACGAAGCGCAGTTCTTCGATCTTCGCTTCCAGTTCAGCGATCGGCTGTTCGAAATCCAGAAACGTGGTCTTCATGTGTGGGAATCCTTCACTTTGCGGCAGCGCGTATTCTAACCGCGTCGGCCCGCGCCGAAATTGGTTCAGAACTATTGATTTCTTGGATCGATAGCATTTTTCTTAATCATTGACTGCCGACTCAGGCCTCACGACGGCTCGAGGCTGCGCCACATGTACCAGGTCGCGACAGTACGCCACGGCTCCCAGTTGGCCGCGACTTCGCGCGCTTCGCTGCGCGTGACCGGCTCGCCACTGAAATAGTTGACGCTGATCGCGCGGATCAGACCGAGATCGTCGAGCGGCAGCACGTTCGGACGCGCGAGATTGAAGATCAGGAACATCTCGGCGGTCCAGCGGCCAATGCCGCGAATCGCCGTCAGCTCCGCGATCACGTCCTCGTCGTCCATCGACTTCCACTTGCCGACGTGCAGCGCGCCCGAAACGAAATGTTGCGCGAGATCGAGGATGTATTCCGTCTTGCGTTTCGAGAGCCCGCACGCGGCGAGCTTTTCGTGACCGAGTTTCAGGAACTGTTGCGGCACGAGCTTCGGGCACGCGGCTTCCACACGCTGCCAGAGCGCTTGCGCAGCGGCCGTCGAGATCTGCTGGCCGACCACCGAGCGCGCGAGCGTAACGAACGGCTCGTCGCTGCTCAGCAAATGCACTGGGCCGAACTTCGGAATCAGCTTCTTGAGAATACGGTCGCGCTTGACGAGGTCGGCACAGGCCTTGTCCCAATAGTCGGGACGCTGCACCTCGAATTCGAGATCGCCGAGCGCATTCGCGGCTGGCTCCACGGCTTCGAGCGCCGCCGGACCATTGGAGAGCGCGGCCTCGATCGCCGCGCCGTCGAGCGCCTCGTGCGACGCCGACGCGCCATTCGCCTTCCCACGCGCTGTTTTCGTAGCCGGCTTTGCAGCTGCCTTGCCGCCCGCGCCATTGAGCGCGCGCTTTGCACCTGCGGGTGCGCCCGCAGTTCCGCCCGTTAGCGACGCAGACCGCCTGGTCTGCGTCTTCGTGGCCGTTGCCATCCTGCCTCCTGCCTCGCGAATCGATCAGTGGAAACTGGACAGCCCGCTTACACGCGGCGCCACTCGGTCAACCCGCCCGGTTTGTCTTCGAGCGCGACACCGGCTTCGAGCAGTTCGGCCCGAATCCGGTCCGCCTCCGCATACTGCTTCGCCTGCTTGGCAGCCGTGCGCGCCGCGATCTTCGCTTCGATCGCTGCCACGTCGAGCGCACCCGCCTCTTGTGCGCCCCCGGCCTGTTGCAGGTACACGCGCGGCTCGCGCACGAGCAGCCCGATCACGCGTGCGAGGCGCTGCAACTGACGCGCGAGCACGGCGTCGCGCGTACGGTTCACCTCGCTCGCGAGTTCGAACAGCACGGCGATCGCCACCGGCGTGTTGAAGTCGTCATTCATTGCCGCATGAAAACGCTGTGCATACGGCTCATTCCAGTCGAGCTCGCCCGCGTCGGGCGTCACGTCCTTCAACGCCGTGTAAAGACGCGTGAGCGCGTTGCGCGCGTCGTCGAGATGCACGTCGCTGTAATTCAGCGGCGAGCGGTAATGCGCGCGCGCCATGAAGAAGCGCACCACTTCTGCATCGTACTTCGCCAGCACTTCGCGGATCGTGAAGAAGTTGCCGAGCGACTTCGACATCTTCTCGTTGTCGATATTCACGAAGCCGTTATGCATCCACGTATTGACGAACGTCTTGCCGGTCGCGCCTTCGCTCTGTGCGATCTCGTTCTCGTGGTGCGGAAACTGCAGGTCCTGGCCACCGCCATGAATGTCGAAGTGCTCGCCGAGCAGCGTGCAGCCCATGGCCGAGCATTCGATATGCCAGCCCGGACGTCCGCGCCCGTACTTCGAGTCCCAGCTCGTGTCGGCCGGCTCTTGCGGTTTTGCCTGTTTCCACAGCACGAAGTCAAGCGGATCCTGCTTGGCATCGTTCGTCGCCACACGTTCGCCCGCGCGCAGGTCTTCGATCGACTTGCCCGAAAGCGCGCCATAGTTCGCGAACTTGCGCACCGCGTAGTTCACGTCGCCGTCCGCACCCTGGTAAGCGTAGCCGTTGCGCTCGAGCTTGCCGATCATGTCGAGCATCTGCGGGATGTACTGCGTCGCGCGCGGCTCGTGGTCGGGACGCTCGATGCCGAGCGCGTCCGCGTCTTCGTGCAGCGCTGCGATGAAACGGTCGGTGAGCTGCTTGATCGTCTCGCCGTTTTCTACCGCACGGCGAATGATCTTGTCATCGATATCGGTAATGTTGCGCACGTAGGTCACGTTGTAGCCGAGCGTGCGCAGCCAGCGTTGCACGATATCGAACACCACCATCACGCGCGCATGCCCGATGTGACAATAGTCGTACACCGTCATCCCGCAGACGTACATACGCACGACGCCGGGCTCGAGTGGCACGAAATTTTGCTTGTCACGCGCGAGCGTGTTGTAGATGCGCAGTGATTCCATAAAGGCGATGGATACGTGGGTCGAAAGAAATCCGCGGCGGCGCCGACCGCAGCCAGCGGGTGATGGCCCGCATTGCTCAGGCTGCTGTCTGTCGGCGTCCGGACTGCAAACAGGTTGCTATGTTCAGCGGAGACGACCACGAGTGGCGTTGGAAAGCCCGGCGACTCGCGCAAGCGCCCGTAATGCAAACGAAACAGGCGAGGGACAAAGCGCGCGACGAAAACGCACAGACCTTTTGTTAGAATGGCTCGGAGTATAACACCGCGACCTCACCCTATGAAACCTTCCAGCGGCCGCGCGCCCCGTGCTGCGACCCTTGCCGCGTCGGCTCTCTCGAGCGTCGCGATCGTGCTGTGCAGCGTGAGCATCGCGCATGCCGCGCCCCCCGCGACGTCCGATGCCACGCCCGGCGCCGACGCGGCGATCAGCCAGCAAGACTGGGCTGGCGCGCTCAGCCAGCTCGACGAACGCATCAAGACGAATCCGCGCGACGTGCAGGCGAAGTTCAAGCGCGCGACCATTCTCGCGCGCCTGAACCGCGACGACGACGCGATCGAGGCGTTCACCGAACTCACGCAGCTCTACCCCGAACTGCCCGAGCCTTACAACAATCTCGCGGCGCTTTACGCCAAGCATGGCCGCTACGAGGAGGCGCGCGTCGCACTCGAAACGGCGGTGAAGGCGAACCCGTCGTACAGTCTCGCATGGGAGAATCTCGGCGACCTGTACCTGCGTCTGGCCGATGCGTCATACCGCCGCGCGCAAACGCTCGGTCACACGAGCGGCGCGACGTCGCAACGCCTCGCCGACATCGCGAAGATCATCTCGCCGCCGCCCGCTGCGAAGAAATCGAAGGCCGCGGCGGCGGAGCCAGAAGCCGCGTCGGCCGCGAGCGCAACGGCCGTCGTGCCCGCGTTCACCAACCCCGCATACCAGTTCGGCGGCCCGACGGGGTCGCTAGCGATGCCGCCTTTCGTGGCGCCGTCGAACTAACACGTGGCGCGCAGCGCCTTGCGCGCCACAACACGTTTTTCCCGCACTTCCGAGGATATTCATGAAATGGTTGATGTTGGCGCTCGGCAGCGCCGCCCTGATCGCGAACGCACCCGCCTTTGCGCAAAACGGCCAGCCGGCCGCGGCGCATCCGCAAGTGCTCTTCAAGACCAGTGAAGGCGACATTCGCGTCGAGCTCTATCCGGAGAAAGCGCCGAAGACCGTCGACAATTTCCTGCAGTACGTGAAGGCTGGCCAGTACAACGGCACGATCTTTCATCGCGTGATTCGCGGCTTCATGATCCAGGGCGGCGGCTACACGCAAAGCTTCGTCGAGAAGCCCACGCGCGCGCCTGTCGCACTCGAAAGCAAGAACGGCCTGAAGAACCTCACGGGCACGATCGCGATGGCGCGCACGAGCGACCCGAATTCGGCCACCGCTCAGTTCTTCATCAACACGGTCGACAACGCCGGCCTCGACTATCCGAACCCGGACGGCAACGGCTATGCCGTGTTCGGCAAGGTCACGCAAGGCATGGACGTCGTGAAGAAGATTGAAGCGGCGCCCACCACCTCGCGCGGCCCGATGGCCGACGTGCCGCAAAAGGAAATCGTGATCGAATCGGCCACCGTCGTCGGCAAGTAACACGCCGGCGCGAGGCCAGGTCATCATCGTCTAACCGGGCGGCAACGCCGCCCTCACCCGTCGCACGTCGCGGCGCCGGCACACGCGTTGGGCAACATGCCCCGCCTCTTGCCGATGCAGCGACGTTCATTCCCCCAGCCACAGGCAAAGGATCCCATCATGGTCGAACTGCACACGAACCACGGCGTCATCAAGCTCGAACTGAACGCCGAGAAGGCCCCGAAGACGGTCGCCAACTTCCTCAACTACGTGAAGAGCGGCCACTATGACGGCACGGTGTTTCACCGCGTCATCGACGGGTTCATGATCCAGGGCGGCGGCTTCGACGCCGCCATGAAGCAAAAGCCGACTGAAGCGCCGATCGACAACGAAGCGAACAACGGCCTGAAGAACGAGCGCGGCTCGATCGCCATGGCTCGCACCAACGACCCGCACTCGGCAAGCGCGCAGTTCTTCATCAACGTGGCCGACAACGACTTCCTGAACCACTCGTCGCCGACGCCGCAAGGCTGGGGCTACGCCGTGTTCGGCAAGGTCGTGGATGGCCTCGAAGTGGTCGACAAGATCAAGAAGGTCAAGACGGGCTCGAAGGGCTTCCATCAGGACGTGCCGGTCGACGACGTCGTGATCGAGAAGGCTGTCGTCGTCGAATAAGCTTCAACCCACTCTCACGCACCCCTTTCATCGATGCTGCAGGAAAAGGCTTTACGACACGCTGCCGCGGGCGTGCCCGGCGAGGGCAAGCGCCCGCACGCGGCTCGCCCGTTCCTGTTCATTTCCGATCTGCATCTGAATGAAGGGATTCCGCGTACGGTCGCCGCGTTCGAGCGCTTCATCCGGGTCACGGCCGATCAGGCCGACTCGGTGTTCATACTCGGCGACCTCTTCGAATACTGGATCGGTGACGACATGCTCACCGAACCGTTCGTCGCGCGCATGGCCGCGCTGATGCATACGCTCTCCGAGCGCGGCATCGCGCTCTACATCATGCACGGCAATCGCGACTTTCTGATGAGCAAGCGCTTCATGGCAGCCGCGGGCGCGATCTGGCTGCCCGACCCCATCGCGATCACCGCGTTCGGCACGCGGCTCGCACTCGCGCACGGCGACGCCATGTGCACCGACGATCACG
Source organism: Paraburkholderia acidiphila (assembly GCF_009789655.1). Lineage (GTDB taxonomy): Bacteria > Pseudomonadota > Gammaproteobacteria > Burkholderiales > Burkholderiaceae > Paraburkholderia > Paraburkholderia acidiphila. The sequence continues at coordinate 1,343,103 of NZ_CP046909.1, read as the reverse complement.
GCTATCAACTCTTTCGCAAGCTCGCGCGCAACCGGCTCGTGCAATTGCTGTTTCTCGCTTGGCCGTTTCGATGGCGACGTGCGATCGCCGAGCGCGCGCGACGTGCGAGCGAGAACAAGCGCAGCGGGCCGCGCCTGCCGAAATACGACGTCACGTCGAAAGGCGTGGCCGCGCTCTTCAAGCGCGCGCGTGCGAACACCATCGTGCACGGTCACACGCACAGGCCTGCGCGCCACCAGGAGCCCGGCGGCACGCGTTGGGTCTTGCCCGACTGGGATCTCGATCACGGCAAACCGCGCGGCGGCTATCTGCGCGTGGATGCCGAAGGGTTCAGGGTCTTGCCGCTCGACTGAGGCGCGCAGCTTCCAGCGCCCTGTTCGCGCCGCGCGTCACACGCGCGCAGGCGCCTTCTCTTCTTCGCGGCTCGCCGCTGCGGCTTGTGCGCCGCTACATTCCAGCCCCTCTGACAAACGCCGCAATTCGGCGAGCGCCGCATCGGCACCGTGCAGCGCCTCGAGACGCGTACCCAGCCGCTCGAGCGCAACGACGATGGCATCGACGCGCTGCGCCTGCGTGGCCGCGTGGTCGATCAGACCGTGGATCGCGAGCGAAACCGGGTCGTCCGCATTGGGCGTGATGCCGTATGCGCAGAAGCCCTCGCGCGCCGACGCCGGGTTCGCCTGCACCGGCGCGGTCTTCGCGGGCGCGACGACGCGCGCGGGGTTGCCCACCGCGGTCGCGCCTTCCGGCACCGGCTTCACGACGACGGCGTTCGAGCCGATCTTCGCCCCCGCGCCCACCGTGAAGCCGCCGAGCACCTTCGCGCCTGCCCCGACGATCACGCCCGCAGCGAGCGTCGGATGGCGCTTGGCGCCACGTGTGAGCGACGTGCCGCCGAGCGTCACGCCCTGATAGATGGTGCAGTCGTCGCCGACCTCGGCCGTCTCGCCGATCACGACACCCATGCCGTGATCGATGAACACGCGCCGGCCGACAGTCGCGCCCGGATGGATCTCGATGCCCGTCAGAAAACGCGCGATCTGCGAAACGTAGCGCGCGAGCCAACGGCGCCTGGCGCGCCAGCACGCATGCGCGAAGCGATGCAGCACGAGCGCATGCAGACCCGGATAACAGGTCAGGACCTCCCACGCGCTGCGGGCGGCGGGATCGCGCTCGCGGATCGTGGCAATGTCTTCGCGAAGTCTCTTGAACATGGCAGTCACGCAAAAAAACATGTGAAACAGGGGAATGGCGGCCGCACGACGCCGCAGCGTGCGCGCAAGCGGCGCAGCGGCTATTGCAGCCGCGCGCATTTGCTTATGAATTTTTCGCCGGTTTTGAGCCGATTGTAGGCGCAAAGCCGATTCGAGGTCGCAAGCCCCCGTCGGCGGCAAGGTCGGACGCCGGCTTGCACGTCGCGCCGGTCCGGCGGATCAACGGTTCTCGCCTTTGCCCTTGAGCATGAGAATGTGCTTGGCGATGCCGCGCACGATATTGACCTCCTCGCGCTCGAGCCCCGAGCGGGCAAAGAGCCGCCGCAGGCGCGACATCAGTTTCTTCGGATTGGCGGGGTCGAGAAACTCGAGCGCGATGAGCGCGTTCTCGAGGTGCACATACATGCGTTCGATGTCGTCGCTCGTCGCGAGCGGCGATCCGGCCGAAGCCTGCAACGTCCCGCCCGCACCGCCAGCCACCGGCAACGCCGCGGCAGGCGCGCTCTCGCCGAGGTACGCGAGGCGCAGTTCGTAGGAGAGCACCTGAACCGCCTGGGCAAGATTGAGCGAGCTATAGGCGGGGTTGGCCGGAATGTGCGCAAGCGCGCTGCAGCGCTCGACGTCGTCGTTCGAGAGGCCCGTGCGCTCATTGCCGAACACGAGCGCAATGTCGCCGCCGTGCGCGACCTGCCGGCAGGCATCCTGCACCGCCCGGCGCGGCGCGGCGGGCGGCGGCCCGTACTCGCGCGTGCGCGCCGTGAGCGCGAGCGACCATTGCACGCCCGCCAGCGCGTCGGCGAGCGTCGGCACGATGTGGGCGGCCGCGAGCACGTCGTCGGCCCCGCTCGCCATCGCGACGGCTTCCGGGTCGCAGTGGACCTGCGGCACCCGCGGCGCGACCAGCACGAGGCGCGAGAATCCCATGGTCTTCAGCGCGCGCGCCGCCGCGCCGACATTGCCGGGGTGGCTCGGCTCGACGAGCACGAAGCGGGTGGACGTGAAGCCGCCGCGCAGCGGCTCGTGGGCGTCGCCGAAACCGGGCGCCGTTGCGGGGGAATCGGGTAAATCGGGGTGCGCCAAGATGGTTCTCTAACCGCGAAAAGGAGATTGAAATGTCTATGTTAGCGCGCCTCGGGCCGCGGCGAGGGCCGCTCACGCGGATCGTGGCGCGCCGGGCTGCCCGGCGTCGCGTCTGCGCTGGCGCGCAGACCGGCCGATCGTCATATCCAGAGAAATCCCGATATCCTGCGCGGGAGAAGCCATAGAAGTGCCGATACTCGGGTAAAATGGCGCTTTCGCGCGCGTCGGGCGAATCGCGCAGCCGCAGTGTACTTGCGTTGCTGCCCGCCTCATGTCCATCTCATGCCCGGCAAATCGCCGGCAGGTTTCTGGCAACGCCGCGCACCGCTCTTATCCAATTCGTCTCCGTTGACGGGACAGGTTCCGCAGGTCCGATCGTGGCCCGCGCCCTGTCCAATCGTTAGACGCTTTTATCTTTTGCACCACCGGGCGCATCAAGCTTTCGCGCGAGCGCCGGACAACAAGGATCCTGGCTCATGCATCCCATGCTCAACATCGCTGTCAAGGCCGCGCGCCGCGCCGGACAGATCATCAACCGCGCGTCGCTCGATCTCGACCTCGTGCAGGTCGCGAAGAAGCAGCACAACGATTTCGTCACGGAAGTCGACAAGGCGGCCGAAGCCGCCATCATCGAAACGCTCAAGACGGCCTACCCCGACCACGCCATCCTGGCCGAGGAATCGGGCGAATCGGACAATGAGTCCGAGTACCAGTGGATCATCGATCCGCTCGACGGCACCACCAACTTCATCCACGGCTTCCAGTACTACTGCGTCTCGATCGCGCTCGCACACAAGGGCATCGTCACGCAGGCCGTGGTCTATGACCCGACCCGCAACGATCTCTTCACGGCCTCGCGCGGCCGCGGGGCGTTCCTGAACGACCGTCGCATCCGCGTGGGCCGCCGCGACCGTCTCGCCGACGGCCTGATCGGCACCGGCTTCCCGTTCCGCGAAAAGGACGGCCTCGACAGCTACTGCGAACTGTTCGCCGACATGACCAATGCGTGCGCGGGCCTGCGCCGCCCGGGCGCCGCCGCGCTCGATCTGGCCAACGTCGCCGCCGGCCGCATGGATGGCTTCTTCGAGCAGGGTCTCAATCCGTGGGACGTCGCCGCGGGTGGCCTGCTCGTGACGGAGGCCGGCGGTCTGATCGGCAACTACACGGGCGATTCGGACTTCCTGCACGTGGGCGAAGTCGTCGCGGGCAACCCGAAGATCTACGCGCAGATGGTGCCGATCCTCTCGAAGTACACGCGCGTCACGAAGGCGGCCTAAGCGATCCATGCGCGTCGCGGTGCACGCAATGTTCCACCGCGACGTATGCCGGGCGCGCGCCAGGTCACGCCTGGCCCACGCATGCGCAGTGAGCGGCTTCGGCCGCTTTTTTGTTTCGCCGTTCGCCCTGCCGCAAGAGGACCACGCACGCATCCGATGAAAAAAGGCTTCTACACGATCATCGCCGCGCAGTTCGTGTCGTCGCTCGCCGACAATGCACTCCTGATCGCGGCGATTGCGCTGCTCACGGTGATTGCTTCGGCCGCCTGGGTGACGCCGCTGCTGCAGATCTTCTTCACGATCTCTTACGTGCTGCTCGCGCCTTTCGTCGGCGCATTCGCCGACGCCCTGCAAAAGCGCCACGTGATGTTCGTCTCGAACGCGCTCAAGGCGTGCGGCTGCCTGCTGATGATCGCGGGCGTGCATCCGATGATCGCGTATGGCGTGGTGGGCTTCGGCGCGGCCGCGTACTCGCCTGCAAAGTATGGAATCCTGACGGAATTGCTGCCGGCCGAAAAACTCGTCGCCGCCAATGCATGGCTCGAATCGGCCACGGTGCTATCCACCATCGTCGGCACGATGATGGGCGGCGCGCTCGTTTCGACCTACGCCGACCGTTTCGTCACGCGCCATCCGATGCCACTCATCCATTCGGCCGCCGACCTCGCGATGCTCGCCGTGATGATCACGTATGTGTGCGCCGCGATGATCAACATCGGCATTCCCGACACGGGCGCGCGATATGAAAACCGGCTCAAGGAGCCCGCGCGGCTCATGGGCGATTTCACGCAGAGTTTCAATGTGCTCTGGGCCGACAAGCTCGCGCAGATCGCACTCTGGGTCACAACCCTGATGTGGGGCGCGGCGGTCACGCTGCAACTGCTCGTGCTCAAGTGGGCCGACGCGAATCTCGGGCTCTCGCTTTCGAAAGCCGCAGTGATGCAGGGCGTGACAGGACTCGGCATTGCGCTTGGAGCAGGCGCGGCAGCCGCCTGGGTGTCGCTGCGCGCCTCGTTGCGCGTGCTGCCCGTGGGCGTGCTGTGCGGCGTGGTGGCGATCGGCATGGCGTTCTACAGCAAGGGCCTTTTCCCGCAAGGCGTGGGCGTGCGCTTCGGCACGTTCATCGTGCCCTTCTATCTGCTATTCGCGTATCCGCTGATGGTGCTGCTCGGTGTGCTTGCCGGTTTTTTCATCGTGCCGATGAATGCCCTGCTCCAGCATCGCGGCGCGACGCTGCTTTCGGCGGGCCACTCGATCGCGGTGCAGAATTTCAACCAGAATCTCGCGGTGCTGCTCATGCTCGGCGCGTATGCGCTGCTGCTCACCGCAAAGGTGCCGGTGCAGTGGATCATCGTCGTATTTGGCGTGTTCGTTTCCACGATGATCTGGCTCGCCATGCGGCACAGTGCGGCAAACGCGCGCACCGTGGACCTGCAGGCGCTCGTCGACGAATGAGCGGATGGCGTTAGCCGAAAGGCTGGCTTTACATGCAGTGGGCGCGCGTTAAACTCACGCCCTGAACCCTTAGCAAGATACCGAGGATGGCTACACACACCGCAGGCGCAGCCGACACCGCGCAACACACTCCCATGATGCAGCAGTACCTGCGCATCAAGGCCGACCATCCGGGCACGCTCGTGTTCTACCGCATGGGCGACTTCTACGAGCTCTTCTTCGAAGACGCCGAGAAGGCCGCACGCCTGCTCGACCTCACGCTCACGCAACGCGGCGCGTCGGCGGGCAACCCAATCAAGATGGCGGGCGTGCCGCATCACGCGGTCGAGCAATATCTCGCAAAACTCGTGAAGCTGGGCGAGTCTGTGGCGATTTGCGAGCAGATCGGCGACCCGGCCACGTCGAAGGGTCCGGTCGAGCGCAAGGTCGTGCGCGTGGTGACGCCCGGCACGCTGACAGACGCCGCGCTCCTTTCCGACAAGAACGACGTCTACCTGATGGCCGTTTGCCCGGGCCATAACCGCCGCGGCGTACCCGTCAACGTTGGCCTGGCGTGGCTCAATCTCGCCAGCGGCGCGCTGCGCCTCGCGGAAGTCGCGCCGGAACAGGTAGCGACGGCGTTCGAGCGCATTCGGCCCGCGGAAATTCTTGTCGCGGAAATGCCAGCGGAAACGGCCTCCTGGGCGCCGCCCGCCGGATCGGGAGCGCTCACGCGCGTGCCCGCCTGGCACTTCGACGTCGGCTCGGGCAAGCAACGCCTGTGCGACCAGCTCGACGTGGCGAGCCTCGACGGCTTCGGCGCGCAAACGCTCACGAGCGCGTGCGGCGCGGCGGGTGCGCTGCTCCTTTATGCTGCAGCTACGCAGGGCCAGCAACTGCGCCACGTGCGCAGCCTGAAGGTCGAAGCCGAATCGGAATACATCGGGCTCGATCCGGCCACGCGCCGCAACCTCGAACTCACCGAAACGCTGCGCGGCACGGAATCGCCCACGCTGTGCTCGCTGCTCGACACATGCAGCACGGCCATGGGTAGCCGCTTGCTGCGTCACTGGCTCCATCATCCGCCGCGCGAAGCCGCAATCGCGCAGATGCGCCAGCAGGCCATCGGCGCGCTGCTGGAAGCGCCGCCGCAAGCGAGCGTCGATACGCTGCGCAGCGCGTTGCGCCAGATCGCCGACGTCGAGCGCATCACCGGGCGCCTCGCACTGCTTTCCGCGCGCCCCCGCGATCTGTCGAGCCTGCGTGATACCTTCGCGGCGCTGCCTGCGCTGCGCGAACAGGTCGCAGCCGCAAGCGGCGTGGCCACGTCGCTTGCGCACATCGCCGAGGCGCTCGAGCCGCCCGCCGAATGCGCGACGCTGTTGCAGCGCGCGGTCGCGCCGGAACCCGCCGCCATGGTGCGCGACGGCGGCGTGATCGCACGCGGCTACGACGCGGACCTCGACGAACTGCGCGACATCTCCGAGAACTGCGGCCAGTTCCTGCTCGACCTCGAAACGCGCGAGCGCACGCGCACCGGGATCGGCAATCTGCGCGTCGAGTACAACAAGGTGCATGGCTTCTATATCGAAGTCACACGCGGCCAGACTGACAAGGTTCCCGACGACTATCGCCGACGCCAAACGCTCAAGAACGCCGAGCGCTACATCACGCCGGAACTGAAGACGTTCGAGGACAAGGCGCTCTCGGCACAGGAACGCGCGCTTTCGCGCGAGAAGGCGCTCTACGACGCGCTGCTGCAATCGCTGCTGCCGTTCATTCCCGATTGCCAGCGCGTAGCCGCCGCGCTCGCTGAGCTCGACCTGCTGGCCGCCTTCGCTGAACGCGCCCGCGCGCTCGACTGGAACGCGCCCACGTTCACGCAAGCCCCTGGCATCGAAATCGAGCAAGGCCGCCATCCCGTGGTCGAAGCACAGGTCGAGCAGTTCATCGCCAACGACTGCCTGCTCTCTGCCGAGCGCAAGCTGCTGCTCATCACCGGCCCGAACATGGGCGGTAAATCGACCTTCATGCGGCAGACCGCGCTTATCGCCCTGCTCGCTTACGTGGGCAGCTACGTGCCCGCGAAGCGCGCAAGCTTCGGGCCGATCGACCGCATCTTCACGCGCATCGGCGCCGCCGACGACCTCGCGGGCGGCCGCTCGACCTTCATGGTCGAGATGACCGAAGCCGCGGCCATTCTCAACGACGCCACGCCGCAAAGCCTCGTGCTCATGGACGAGATCGGGCGCGGCACATCGACGTTCGACGGCCTCGCGCTCGCATGGGCCATCGCTCGGCATCTGCTCGCGCACAACGGTTGCCACACGCTCTTCGCCACGCACTACTTCGAGCTCACGCAACTGCCTACGGAATTCGCACAGGCGGCGAACGTGCATCTTTCAGCGGTCGAACACGGTCATGGCATCGTGTTCCTGCATGCGGTGCAGGAAGGCCCGGCGAACCAGAGCTACGGCCTGCAAGTCGCGCAGCTCGCGGGGGTGCCGGCCGCCGTGATCCGCGCCGCGCGCAAACATCTCGTGCATCTGGAGCAGCAATCGGCGGGACAGCCCACGCCGCAACTCGATCTGTTCGCCGCGCCCGCCGCTGACTACGACAACTTCGACGACGAAGCGCCGTTCGTGGAAGATCGCGCTGCGCCGGCCACAGAAGAAGATCTGGGCGCGTCGCTCGTCGCACAGCGGCTGCGCGCGCTCGATCCGAACGAACTGCGCCCGCGCGAGGCGCTCGACTTGTTGTACGAACTGCATGAGCTGGCCACGGCGCCGGACACGAAGCGCTGAGCGTCGCCTCGCGACGCCGCCGCGGCCACCGCAACCGGCGGGCCGCGGCCGTCCCCGTTCGCGCTATCTGAAAATTATGCGCGGTGTGTCATGCGCGCTGATGCTGGCGGCGTCGCTGGGCTCGCCGCTCGCGGCGCTCGCCCAGGCGCCGCGCTACGCCTTCGCAGTCGTGGCGAACGCGCTCACGTCGCCCTCCGAGGAAGCGTCGGCGCAGCGGCTCATCGACGCCATCGGGCGCGATCCGCAAATCGCTTTCATCGTCTACGACGGCAATCTCAAAGGCGTACATGAAACCTGTGCCGACCATCTCTACGAGCGTCGTCACGACATTCTCGCTGCGTCACGCGCGCCGCTCGTGTTCGTGCCCGGCGAACGCGACTGGGTCACCTGCGGCATGAACGGCTCGGGCGCCTACGATCCCGCCGAGCGACTCGATTTTCTGCGTCAGAACTTCTTCTCCGATCCCAACGCGCTCGGCCAAACTCCCCTGGCGCTGACGCGCGAGAGCGAAGTTTCGCGCTTTCGGCCGTATCGGGAAAACGTGCGCTGGCAACTAGGCGACACCGTGTTCATCGGGCTGAACGCGCCGGACGGGAACAATCACTATCTCAATGCAGGTGGGCGCAATGGCGAGTTCGAAGACCGCGTGATCGCCAACGCCTTCTGGCTCGAACATGCGGCCGAGTATGCGAAGCGCCGCAACGCGCGCGCAATCGTCATCTTCATGCAGGGCAATGCGCTGCCCGAGCATTACGAACGGCCTGACCGCTTCGCATGGCTGCGCTTTCACCGGGCACCGCGCGACGGCTATCTCGAGTTGCGCCGCAGCCTCGTCAAGCTCGCCGAGACTTTCCGCGGCCAGATCATCATCGTGAATGCGGACGACTCGAAGCTCGCACGCGGCTTCACGATCGATCAGCCGCTGCGTAACGACAAGGGAGCGAGACTGGAAAACGTCACGCGCATCGCGTTCTCTCTGCGCGATCCGCTTACGCAGTGGCTCCAGGTGGACGCCGACATGGCGCGCCGTACGCCACTGCGCGTGAGCGTGCGCGATGTACCGAAACATCTGCCCGAGTTGCCCACACCGCCGTCGTTGAATCTGCCCGGCGCAGCGTCGCCCGCGATGCCGGAAATGCCCGAAGTGTCATCGATGCCGGATGTGACCGAGATTCCGGGCATGCCGCAATCGCCCGACTTGCCGCCCGTGACGCCGGGCACGCCCGGGACCGCCGTGCCGCAGGGCTTGCCGCCGGCGGAAAATGGCGCGCCAATACCCGCATGGCCCACGCAGGGCGGCCAGAATGGACTAAGTGGTACGAATGGGCAGAAAAGCCCGGATGGTGGGAGCAGCGGTGGCGTCGCTCCGCTGCAGCCACCCGGCGCACCGGCGTCGGGCGGCTTCGCGCATTGATTGGCGATTAGTGCAGGGTGGGTTTCGAGGCGCTTTCGTCGCCTTCGCCGTCGTCTTCTTCGTCTTCGTCGACGATTTCGAGGCCGTCCGCGCCATGCGCGTGCTCATGCTCGATTTCGTCTTCGGTGGCTACGCGCACTTCCTTGACCGTCAGCGCGAAACGCAGCGCCATGCCCGCAAGGGGATGATTGCCGTCGAGCACGACCTTGTCTTCGGCGACGTCCGTGACCGTATAGATGAGCGAGTCGAGATCTTCGTCGCCTTCTTCGGGCGTGCCTTCGAACTGCATGCCGACTTCGAGCGGCTCAGGAAAGCGGTTGCGCGGCTCGATCTTCACGAGCTCGGGATCGTATTCGCCGAAGGCGTCCTGTGGCTCAAGCTGGATCTGGGTCTCGAAGCCCGGCTCCTGCCCGTCCAGCACTTCCTCGATCTTGGGGAACGTGCCATCATAGCCGCCGTGCAGATAGACCATCGGCTCGTCGCTTTCCTCAATCAGATTGCCCTGCGCATCCGATAGCTTGTAAGCGACCGACACGACGGTGTCCTTTGCAATTTTCATTCGTTCCTCCAGATTACAGACCACATTATACGATGCCGAAGCGGTCCTCAGACCACCCGGTGGACGCGCGCACGCGGCGCGCCTCCCTCCCCCTGGCATGCCCCGCGCCCGATGTCGCCACGCCGCTTCTGGGCGGCCTGACTCCGGCGCAGTTCATGCGCAAATACTGGCAGAAAAAGCCCCTCTTGATCCGCCAGGCGATTCCCGGGATCGAAGCGCCACTCTCGCGCGACGAACTCTTCGCGCTCGCCGACAACGACGATGTCGAGTCGCGTCTCATCACCCATTTTCGCCGCCGCTGGGCGCTCGAACATGGTCCGTTTTCGCCGGACGAACTGCCCACGCCGAAGACCCGCCAGTGGACGCTGCTCGTGCAAGGCGCCGACCTGCACGACGACCGTGCGCGCGCCCTGCTCGAGCGCTTTCGTTTCGCGCCCGATGCGCGGCTCGACGACCTCATGATCTCGTACGCATCGGACGGCGGTGGCGTGGGCCCCCACTTCGATTCGTATGATGTCTTCCTGCTGCAGGTTCACGGCAAGCGCCGCTGGCGCATTGGCGCGCAGCGCGACCTGTCGCTGCAGGAAGGAATGCCGCTCAAGATTCTCGCGAACTTCGAACCCGAAGAAGAGTGGCTGCTGGAGCCAGGCGACATGCTGTACCTGCCGCCGCATATCGCGCACGACGGCATTGCCGAGGGCGAATGCATGACATGCTCGGTCGGCTTTCGTTCTCCTTCCACGAGTGAATTGACAAGCCAGTTTCTTTACTGGCTCGCCGAGCGCGGAGCGAATGACGGCAACGGCAAGCCCACGCTCTATCGTGACCCCGACCAGCCGGCCGTAGCGCGTCCCGCGCAGCTTCCCCCGGCACTCGTAGAGCGTGTTGGCGGCGTGCTTGCTAAAGTGCGCTGGAACGACGCCGATGTCTCCTCGTTCGTCGGCTCCTGGCTGTCCGAACCGAAAGCTAATGTCGTATTTGACGCCCCCGAAAAACCGCTCGACGAAGCCCGTTTCGTTGCGCAGGCGGCAAAAAATGGGATAACACTCGACCGCAGGACAATCCTGCTTTACGATTCGCGGTCGTATTACCTGAACGGGGAACAGTACTTGCTCAAAGAGGCAAGAAAGTGGCTGCCGGCACTGGCCGACAGGCGCTCTATGGACGGGAAACGCTTTGTAACACTCTCACACGATTCGTGTGTGACAGCGTTGCTACACGAGTGGTATCGTGCGGGCTGGATTCGGACCGGGGTGCTTGCCTAAGCGCTTCGGACTGTTATACCGTACTAAAATAGTGCTTGTATGAGAAAGACAACGTATTGTCCCCGGATTTGTCGACGGTCGATACGAAAGTGCCTATAATTTCCGGCCAGGCCGTAGGGAAGATTCACGCTCTTGCAGTGCGTCTCCACCAGCGGCTCAGGTCGGTGTTGGGGCACATTTACCGGTATTATTTTGCGCTGTTGCTTACCTTTAACCATAAAAGGACGTGATCATGAAGAAATCCCTCCTCGTAGCATCCCTGCTGGCAGCTGTTGCACTCGCTGCGTGCAACAAGAGCAGCGACCAAGCTGCTGCGCCGGCTAGCGACGCTGCTGCTGCTTCGGCACCGGCTGCTGCTGCTTCGGACGCTGCTGCTGCTGCTTCGGGCGCTGCCGCTGCTGCGAGCGACGCTGCTGCTTCGGCTACCGCCGCTGCTTCGGACGCTGGCGCTGCTGCTTCGGACACAGGCGCTTCGGCTCCGGCTGCTGCTTCGGGCGCAAGCCAGTAAGTTGCGTTTGCGCGACGCCTGCCTGGCACCTCGGTTCCGGCGGGCATCGTAGCGAACCGGCGTACGGTCTGCTGCTTGCGTCGAACGCGCTTCAGACATACGGCGGGCAAGCAAAAAAGCCACGAACTCACGTTCGTGGCTTTTTTGTTATGCGTTGCGCATGAGGCTTAGCCAGCCTCGCCCTGCTCCCCCGCCGCGTCGTTCTTCTCTTCGAAGAACGCCTGCACGACTTCGATCTCCCGCGTCCGCTTGAACGGCGGCAGGCTTTGCCAGATACGCCGGCCATACGGCTTGTCGACGAGACGGGTGTCGCAAATCATCAACACGCCGCGGTCGGTTTCCGCGCGAATCAGCCGTCCCGCGCCCTGCTTGAGCGTGATCACCGCCTGCGGGAGCTGGTGGACCGCAAACGGGCTCAGACCTTTCTTTGTCAGCGCGTCGAGGCGGGCCGCCAGTACCGGATCGTCGGGCGGCGCGAATGGCAACTTGTCGATGACCACGAGCGAGAGCGCATCGCCGCGCACGTCCACGCCTTCCCAGAAGCTCTGGCTGCCCACGAGAATCGCATTGCCGTAGGCGCGGAAACGCTCGAGCAACTCCGTGCGGCTCGCGTCGCCCTGCACGAGCAGCGGCGTGTTCCAGCCGCGCGCCTCGATCGTGTCGCGCAGCTTCTGGGCGATGCGGTCGACGGCACGCAACGTCGTGCAGAGCATGAAGACACCGCCGCCCGACGCCTCGATCGCCGGCAACGCCGCATCGAACACGGCATCGGTGAACTGCGGCGACGAAGGCTGCGGCATGTTGCGCGGCACGTAAAGCAGACCTTGCGCGGGATAGTCGAACGGGCTCGGCAGCGTCATCGAGCGGCGCGAACTCAAGCCCATCTGCGCCGCGTAGTGCGTGAAGTCGCCGCGTACCGAAAGCGTCGCCGATGTGAAGACCCACGTGCGCGGCACGCCGGCGCGCTGCTTCGCGAAGATCGGCGCCACGGATAGCGGAGTTTCGTGCAACTGCACCGTGTGCGAGAACACCTCGACCCAGCGGACTTTCTCGTCCGCGTCGTCCGCCGTGTGAGCGCTTTCGTCTTGTCCGCCTGCGTCGGCCTTGCGTGTTTCGTGCGTTGGCGCGCCGCCCTGCGGCGCGGTCCAGCCCGCGAGGATGCCCTGCAGTTCGCGCGCGCGGCGCAAGCAAGCGCCGATCGATTCGGCGCGCTCGGCCTGACCCGCGAGCGCCGTGGCGAGCGCGCCCAGTTCGGTCTGCAACGCGTCGAGCGCATCGAAGAGCGGATGATCCTCGGGCAACTGCGTGATCGACAGGCGCAGCGAATCTTCCTTGAACGCGAGCCGCACGTCGCGCGCGGCGCGCTCCATCGCGGCGCCGAGCTTGACCCACTCCACGGCATCGCGGGCGTGGCTCAGACCTTCGGCCACGCAGTCGCGCGCGAGTTCGAGGAACTGCGCAGTCGAGAGCGTTTCGCCGAAAAAGAGCGTTGCCGTTTCGGGTAGCTGGTGCGCTTCGTCGAAGATGATCGTGTTCGCGCTCGGCAGCAGTTCGGCCATGCCGGTGTCGCGCAACATGATGTCGGCGAAGAACAGATGGTGATTGACCACCACGATATCCGCCTGCTGCGCCTCGCGGCGCGCCTGCATCACGAAGCAGTCCTTGTAATGCGGACACTCCTGGCCAAGACAGTTATCGCGCGTCGATGTCACCATCGACCACACGGCCGCCGTCTCGGGCACGCTCGCGAGCTCGGCCTTGTCGCCCGAGCGCGTGATCTTCGCGAAGCGCACGATTTCCTGCAGATACGCGGTTTCCTGGCGCGACGGCAGCCGGCCGTTGTCGGCCGTGCGCTGCAGGTAGTAGTGGCACAGATAGTTGGCGCGGCCCTTGAGCATCGCGACGCTCACGGGCACCGCGAGCGCGTCGCGCACCGTGGGGATATCGCGCGCGAAGAGCTGATCCTGCAGATGCTTCGTGCCCGTCGAGACGACCACCTTGCCGCCCCACAGCATGGCCGGCACGAGGTACGCATAGGTCTTGCCGGTGCCCGTGCCCGCCTCGACGATCAGCGTGTTGTCGACGTTCTCGGCAGCGCCGCGCGCGGCTTCCTCGGCGCCCGGCTGCGCCGGCGCGCCGCGTTCGAGGCGCCGTGCAGGACGCGACTGGAGTTCGAACATCGCGGGATCGGGCTGGGATTGCGCGGCGGCTTCCATCGCGGCCGCGACCGCGCGCGCCATTTCGATTTGCGCTGCGCGCGGGCGATAACCGTCGATCTCGCGCGCGAGCAAGCCGTCGGCCGCGAAGAGCTCTTCGAGCTCGGCGGCACGGCGCGCGCTCAACAAGGGGGCTGCGGCTGTTTGCGTCGCGCGTGCGTCGGCGTCCGGCGCGCCGCCTTCGCGCGCGGGCCGGGAACGGGAAACGGTCGTTGAATTCAAGGCAAGCGGTTCCTGCTCGGTCCGGAAGGGCGCGACCCGCCGACTGCCGCGCCCCGGCGCCTGCCAGGACCCGGAATCAGGCGTGCCCGTCCGAAGTCTTCGTTGAATCGGGGTCCAGCTGCAGTTGCAGCAGGAGGATGTTGTCCTTGACCTTGAGCTTGCGCTTCTTCAGCCTCTGCAGTTCGAGATCGTCATAGTCCGGGGTATCGGACATCCTGTCTATCAGGCGGTCCAGATCGCCATGTTCCGATTCCAGCTGCAGAATGCGGTCACGAAGGACCTCGGTCTTGACTTCACGATGCTCGCGCATGCTCGCCTCCTCGACATATGCGGCGCGCGCTTGCGAAGGACGACGCGCCTGAGGTTGCAGTCCGGCTGAAAAAGCGTGCTACTCGTGCTACTGGTCCTGCTGTTGTTCCTGCTGCTGCTTTTGTTGCTGCTGCTGCTGTTGTTCTTGTTGCTGCTTTTGCTGCGCCTTCTCGGCCGCCTGTTTCTGACGCTCTTCGACATCGGCCTTATGCTTCGCCGCGTCTTCCTGCTTCTGCTGGTAGCGCTGGGCCTTTTCCGCACGCTCCTGGCCCTTCTGCTCGCCCTGGCGGCGCGCTTCGTCCAGTTGATTCTGGTACTGCTTCTGATCGTATGCCGCCTGGTTCGCATCGCGCTGCGATTGCTCGCCCTGGCGCTGCGCCTGAGCCAGCGCATGCTGGCGCTGCTTCTCCTGATACGCCTGCTCGTTCGCCGCACGCTGCGGCGCTTCGGCCTGGCGCTGCGCCTGATCGAGCGCGTGTTGCTGCTGCTTCTGTTCGTACGCCTGTGCACTTGCCGCTTCGTTGGCGGCGCGCTGCGGCGCATTGGCTTCGTCCTGCGCGCGCTTCAATGCCGCCTGCTGGTCGCGCTGTTGCGCATGCGCGGCGCGTTTTTCGTCGTCGAGCGCCAGTTGCTCGCGGCGGATATCGGCCTGCACGACACGCATCTTGTCGCGCGCCTTGCCGATGCAATGATTCACGAAGAACGTGTTGTAGCAGTTGTGCTGCGCGACTGCATACTGATAGTCGTTCTCCGCACTACGACGGTCCAGCACCTGTTGCCGCGCGTCGAAATCGCTCTGCTGCGATGCCGACGTGCCGGCGACCCCAGCCGCATCGGAAGCTGCGAGCGGCGCGTTGCCCAAAGCCGCCGGCTGCATCGCCGGCGTTGTTACTGCACCTTGCTGCTGTAGCGGCCCCGATACCCCGACCGCCTGCGCGAGGGCCGGAACGCTCGCACCAAGGCTCAACGCGACGGCACAAATTGCCCCAAGAGCGGGGAACCGCCGAGTGACGCCAACAGGCGTGCGAAACTGGGCAAGGGGCAAATCGGGGGAGAAGCGGGAGGTCGTCAACGTCTTCTGTGGGCAGCGGAACATGGCTGAAATTCTAACACCCCCCGGGTTGAGCGCTCGGCCATTTATGGCAAAATGCCCCGCTCCACCGGCCGGCGCACGCGTCCGGCAACGTGCCTTGATGCACATCGGGCGCCCGGGGCGCTCGAGCCCGCACCGGCGGCCGGAGCGCAAACCCGGACCGCAACCCGATCCTCGCAGGAATATCCAGACCCTATGACGGAAACCGTAGCACTCAAGATCGTCCAGCGTATCGCCACTGAACTGAGCGTGCAGCCGCGCCAGGTCGCAGCCGCCGTGCAGCTTCTCGACGAAGGCTCGACCGTTCCGTTCATCGCCCGTTACCGCAAGGAAGTCACGGGCAATCTCGACGATACGCAACTGCGTACGCTCGAAGAGCGCCTGCTCTATCTGCGCGAACTCGAGGACCGCCGCGCGGCGATCCTCGCGAGCATCGAGGAACAAGGCAAGCTCACCGACGAGCTGCGCACCGCCATCGAAGCCGCCGACAGCAAGCAGGTTCTCGAAGACCTCTATCTGCCCTACAAGCCCAAGCGCCGCACGCGCGCGCAGATCGCCCGCGAAGCCGGCCTGCAGCCGCTCGCCGACGCGCTGCTCGCGAACCCGCTGCTCGACCCGCAAACGGAAGCCGCGCAGTACGTGGACGCCGAGAAGGGCGTCGCCGATGTGAAGGCCGCGCTCGACGGCGCGCGCGACATCCTCTCCGAGCAGTTCGGCGAAACGGCCGAGTTGCTCGGCAAGCTGCGCGACTGGCTGTTCAACCAGGGCGTGGTGATGTCGAGCGTGGTCGAGGGCAAGGAAAACGAGGAAGGCGAGAAGTTCCGCGACTACTACGACTACTCCGAGACCATCAAGACCGTGCCGTCGCACCGCGCGCTCGCGCTGTTCCGCGGCCGCAACGCCGGCGTGCTGATGGTCAAGCTCGGCCTTGGCGGCGAACAGGACGCACAGGTGCCGCATCCGGGCGAAGCGATGATCGCGCGCCACTTCGGCATTGCGAACCAGAGCCGTCCGGCCGATAAGTGGCTCTCCGACGTGTGCCGCTGGTGCTGGCGCGTGAAGGTGCAGCCGCATATCGAAAACGAGCTGCTCACGAACCTGCGCGAGCAGGCGGAAAACGAAGCGATCCGTGTGTTCGCACGCAACCTGAAGGATCTGCTGCTGGCCGCGCCGGCCGGCCCCAAGGCCGTGATCGGCCTCGATCCGGGCCTGCGCACGGGCGTGAAGGTCGCCGTGGTCGACCGCACGGGCAAGCTGCTCGCCACCGACACGATCTACCCGCACGAGCCGCGCCGCGACTGGGACGGCTCGCTCGCGAAGCTCGCGCGCATCGCCGCGCAGACGCAAGCGGAGCTCATCAGCATCGGCAACGGCACGGCTTCGCGTGAAACCGACAAGCTTGCGAGCGAGCTGATCTCGAAGCATCCCGAACTCAAGCTGCAGAAGATCGTGGTCTCCGAAGCCGGGGCGTCGGTTTATTCGGCGTCCGAACTGGCTGCGAAGGAATTCCCCGAACTCGACGTTTCGCTGCGTGGTGCCGTTTCCATTGCGCGCCGTCTGCAGGACCCCCTTGCCGAACTCGTGAAGATCGAGCCGAAGGCGATCGGCGTGGGCCAATACCAGCACGACGTGAACCAGCGCGAACTCGCACGTTCGCTCGACGCTGTCGTCGAGGACTGCGTGAACGCCGTGGGCGTCGATGCGAACACGGCTTCGGTCGCCCTGCTCGCCCGCGTGTCAGGCCTCAATTCGACGCTCGCCCGCAATATCGTCGATTACCGCGATGCGAATGGCCCCTTCCCGTCGCGCGAGCATCTGAAGAAGGTGCCGCGACTGGGCGACAAGACGTTCGAGCAGGCCGCCGGCTTCCTGCGCATCAACGGCGGGGACAATCCGCTCGACCGCTCGTCGGTGCACCCGGAAGCGTACCCCGTGGTCGAGCGCATGCTCGCGAAGATCAAGCGCACGATCGGCGATGTGCTCGGCAGCCGCGAAGCGCTTTCGGGCCTCGCGCCCACCGAGTTCGTGGACGAACGTTTCGGTCTGCCGACGGTGCGCGACATCCTGAGCGAACTGGAAAAGCCGGGCCGCGATCCGCGCCCCGAGTTCAAGACGGCGACGTTCCGCGACGGCGTCGAGAAGGTATCCGACCTCGTGCCGGGCATGCTGCTCGAAGGCGTCGTGACGAACGTGGCTGCGTTCGGCGCGTTCATCGACGTGGGCGTGCATCAGGACGGGCTCGTGCACGTCTCCGCCCTGTCGACGAAGTTCATCAAGGACCCGCACGAAGTCGTGAAGGCCGGCCAGGTCGTGAAGGTCAAGGTGCTCGACGTCGACGTGAAGCGTCAGCGCATCGCGCTCACGATGCGCCTGGACGACGAGCCCGCGAGCGCGGGCGCCTCCCGCAGTGGCAACAGCGCGGGCCAGCCGGGCAACCGCGACAATCGCGGCGGTGGCAATCGCGACACCCGCGGCGGCCAGCGTTCGCGCGATGCGGAACCGGCAGGCGCGATGGCGGCGGCATTCGCGAAGCTCAAGCAACGCTGATGGCTGCATGACGTAACGTGGGCCGCAACGGCTCACGTTGTGCGCGCAACAAAAAAGGCACCCTTGGGTGCCTTTTTTTTGCTAGTCGAAAAAGAAGCGATCAGATCTCAATCTTCGTCCCGAGTTCGACCACGCGGTTCGCAGGAATACTGAAGAAGTCGGTGGGCTTCGCGGCGTTCTGATGCATCCACGCGAATATGCGTTCGCGGAAGATCGACATGCCCGGCAGTTGCGTCGGCACGACCGTCTCGCGCGCGAGGAAGAACGACGTGTCCATCATTTCGAACGTCATGTTGTGCGTGCGCGAAATGTCGTCGAGCACCGCCTGCACGTCGGGCGTTTCGTTGAAGCCGTAATCTGCCTTCACGAGATAGAGCCCGCCGCCGATATCCTTGACCGTTACGCGTTCGGCATCAGCCACATACGGAATGTCGCGGATCACGAACGTAAGGAAGATCGTGCGCTCGTGCAGCACCTTGTTGTGCTTGAGGTTGTGCAGCAGGCTGACCGGCACGAGCGATTCGCTGCCCGTGAGGTAGATGGCCGTGCCCGAAACGCGATGCGGCGGGTGCGCGAGCAGCCCTTGCAGGAAGGGCATGAGCGGAATGCCGTCGGCGGCCGTGCGGTCCTTCACGATCATGCGGCCCTTGAACCAGGTCATCAGCAGGAAGAACAGCAGCGCGCCGATGCCGAGCGGCAGCCAGCCACCCTCCTCGACCTTCAGCAGGTTCGCGCCGAAGAAGCCCAGATCGACGGCCAGCAGCACCGCGATGATGCAGGTGACGAGCGCCTTGTTCCACTTCCACACCTTCGTCATCACGACGGCGACGAGCACCGTGGTGATCACCATCGTCGCGGTCACGGCGATACCGTAGGCGGCGGCCAGATTGTCCGAGCTTTTGAAGGCGACCACGATGCACAGAATGATGAAAAGCAGCATCCAGTTCACGACCGGCACGTAGATCTGGCCGATGGCGAGATCCGACGTGTGCAGCACCTTCATGCGCGGCACGTAGCCCAGCAGAATGGCCTGGCTCGTGAGCGAGTACGCACCCGAGATCACGGCCTGCGAGGCGATCACCGTGGCGACCGTCGAGAGCACGACGAGCGGCAGCAAGGCCCAATCCGGCGCGAGCAGGAAGAACGGATTTTCGATCGCGCGATGGTCCTGCATCAAGAGCGCGCCCTGGCCGAAGTAGTTGAGCACCAGCGAGGGCATCACGAGCGTGTACCACGCGCAACGAATCGGCTTCGCGCCGAAGTGGCCCATGTCGGCGTAGAGCGCTTCCGCGCCGGTCAGCACCAGCACGACCGAGCCGAGCACCACATAGGCCTGCAGCATGTGTGCGCCCATGAAGCTGACCGCGTAATACGGACTGAGCGCGGCGATCACGCCAGGCGCCTGCACGATGCGCGAGACGCCGAGCACACCGATGGTGACGAACCAGAGCACCATGATCGGGCCGAACAGGCGGCCGACCAGCGCGGTGCCGTGCCGCTGGATCCAGAACAGCAGGATCAGGATCACCATCGTGAACGGCAGCACCAGGTGTGAGAGTTTGGGCGCGGCGATTTCGAGGCCTTCCACCGCCGACATGACCGAGATGGCCGGCGTGATCACAGCGTCGCCGTAGAACATGCATGCGCCGAAGATGCCCAATGCCGTAAGCAGCGCCGCCGACTTGCTCTTGCGGTTGAACGAGCGCATGGCGAGCGCCATGAGCGCGAGCACGCCGCCCTCGCCGTTATTGTCGGCGCGCATCACAAAAAGGACATATTTGACGCTGACAACGATCACGATCGCCCAGAACAGCAGGGAAATGACGCCGAGAATGGAAGTGTCGTTGAGCGGAATACCGTGTGACGGGCTGAACGCCTCTTTCAGCGAATACAGCGGGCTCGTGCCGATGTCGCCGAACACCACGCCGATGGCCGCTACGGCGAGAGTAGGTAGCGGCTGCTTGGCCACGTGTGTGCTAGTTGTCATATACGCGGTAATCCGTTGCGAGGCGGAAAAAACGAGCGCTATTCTAAACCGGGCTGCGGCCAAAACCGAGCGGTCGTCGCGGCACTGCGACATCCCCTTGTCCCCGCGCAGTTTAGCACCGGCCCCAGATGACGTCTGCCCGCCTGCGCCTGCGCAGGAGAACGCGGCGAAGCGCATAAAAAAACGGAGCCATCAAGGCTCCGCTTCTGGATCTGCGTGCCGCGGGTCCGAAAACCCTGGCGGCGGCACCTTCCCTGCTTACTTCTGCGCTTCTTGCGCTTGCTGCAGACCACGCTTGATCCACGCACCGAGGTTGTGTGGGCGCACCGTATCCCACTCTTCGAACGGCTGGTGAATCCACGGATTGGTCGGCAGATGCTGGACGAAATAGTCCGGCGTCACCTTCGAGCAGCCCTTGTACCAGAGCACCGCCGAGCGCACGCCGGTCACGGCCGGGTAACGCTCCTTGAGGTGCTCCTGCACACGTGCGAGCGTGACGCCCGAATCGACGAGATCGTCGACGAGCAGCACGTTGCCTTCGAGGTGACCGCGCGTCATCGTGATGTACTGCGCGATGTCGAGCTCGCCCTGCTCCGTACCCGCGGCTTCGCGGTACGAGCTGGTTGCGAGGATCGCCAGCGGCAGATCGTAGATGCGCGAGAGCTGGTCGCCCACGCGCAAGCCCCCGCGCGCGAGACACAGGATTTGGTCGAACTTCCAGCGCGACTCGTGCACCTTGAGCGCGAGCAGTTCGATCAGCCGGTGATATTCATCCCAGCCGACCCACAGGTTCTTGTCGTCGTTGCGCGGGTCCATCATTTGAATCATTTTTGCTTCTGCCTTCTTGCTACTTAGACCTTGAACGGATGACGCAGCAGGATCGTTTCGTCGCGATCCGGGCCGGTCGAAACCATGTCGATCGGCACGCCGGCGACTTCCTGCACACGCGTGAGGTACGCCTGCGCGCTCTTCGGCAGCGCGTCGAACTGCGTGATGCCGATAGTGCTTTCGTTCCAGCCTTCAAACGTCTCGTAGACCGGCTCGCACGCGGCCACTTGCGAGGCGCCGCGCGGCAGAATGTCCACGTCCTTGCCATCGACCTTGTAGCCGACGCAGAGCTTCACTTCGTCGAGGCCGTCGAGCACGTCGAGCTTCGTGATGCACAGACCCGTCACGCCGTTGATCTGGATCGAGCGGCGCAGTGCGGCGGCGTCGAGCCAGCCAGTGCGGCGCGGACGGCCCGTGACCGAACCGAATTCCTTGCCGACCTTCGCGAGCGTGAGGCCCACTTCTTCCTGGCGATCAGCGTTGTCGGCGTCGTACAGTTCGCTCGGAAACGGGCCCGAACCAACGCGCGTGCAGTAAGCCTTGGTGATGCCGAGCACGTAGTTCAGCTTTTGCGGACCGACGCCCGCGCCGGCCGAAGCCGCACCCGCCACGCAGTTGCTCGACGTGACGAACGGATAGGTGCCGTGGTCGATGTCGAGCAGCGTGCCTTGCGCGCCTTCGAACAGCAGGTTGCCGCCTTCGTTGTTCACGTCGTACAGACGACGCGAAACGTCCGTCACCATCGGCTTCAGGCGGTCGGCGTACGAGAGCATCGTATCGAGCGTTTGCTGATAGTCGACGGCCGGCGCGCCCAGGTACTGCGTGAGCACGAAGTTGTGATAGTCGAGGTTCTCGCGCAGGCGAGCAGCGAAGTTTTCCGGCTCGAACAGGTCCTGCACGCGCAGACCGCGGCGCGCCACCTTGTCTTCGTAGGCCGGACCGATACCGCGACCCGTCGTACCGATCTTCGCGGCGCCGCGCTTGGCTTCGCGCGCCTGGTCGATGGCGATGTGGTACGGCAGGATGAGGGTGGTGGCTTCGGAGATGAAGAGGCGCTTCTGGACGTCGATGCCAGCTTCTTCGAGTTCGCCGATTTCCTTGAACAGGGCCTCGGGCGAGAGCACCACGCCGTTGCCGATGTAGCAGGCGGTGCCGGCGCGCATGATGCCCGACGGGATCAGCCGGAGAATGGTCTTCTTGCCGCCGATGATGAGCGTATGGCCGGCGTTGTGACCGCCCTGGAAACGCACCACGCCTTGCGCGTGATCCGTCAGCCAGTCGACGATCTTGCCCTTGCCTTCATCGCCCCATTGGGTGCCCACGACGACGACATTGCGCCCCGGGGTTACATTCACTGCGCTGGCAGACATGGTGTTTCGTTAGCTGGTTAAAAACGTATTCTACCTGGGTTCAGCGGCAAGGCCGCCTTTTTTTCCCCAAATTCGCGGAATTTCCTTTTGCACTCAACGGCATGCGCGATGCGAAGCGTGCTTTGGCACGCCGGCGCGGCCGGGTTGCCGGCCACTCGCGATCGGCGCGAATGGCCACCCGGGTGCGGTATCAGGCGTGTTTTTCGACGACCCAGACACCGTCGCGCTCGATGAGCACGCGGTCGCAGGCGAACTCGTCCATGTCGTGCTCGTGGCCCGGCAGCGCCTGGATCACGATCTCGCCGGCATCGCGCAGCGCGGCGACAGCGGTGCGCAGCGCCTCGTCATGGCGCCACGGCGCAAGGACCGCGCTGCTGCGCGCTTCGACCGGGGAAATACGCGCCACTTCGCGCAGATCGAGCGAGAAGCCCGTTGCCGCGCGGGCGCGGCCATAGGCCTCGCCTACCTTGTCGTAACGGCCGCCGCGAGCCACGGCGTTCGGCACGCCGTCCACGTAGGCAGAGAACATCACGCCGCTGTGATACGCGTAGCCGCCGAGGTCCGCGAGGTCGAGCATCAGCTCCGCGCCTTCGATCTCACGCATGAGGAACGCGAGGTCGTCGAGCGCACGGGCAATGCCCGGCAGCGCAGGCAGGCGCGCGCGCGCCTCGTCGATCACGCTCGCGTCGCCGTAGAGCGACGGCAGCGCGCGCAAAGCGTCGCGCGTGGGCGCTTCGAGGTTCTGCGTGAGCTCCGCGAGGCGCGGCACATCCTTGCCAGCGAGCGCTTCATACAAAGCGTCGCCCAGCGCAGCCGCTGCCGGATCCGCTTCGAAGATCGCCGCGAGCACGCCCGCGTGCGAGAGGTCGAGGCGCACCTTCGCGAGGCCCGCGAGACGCAGCGCGTCGAGCATCAGCTGCTGGATTTCGAGGTCGGCTTCGAGGCCCGCATGGCCGTAGATTTCCGCTCCGGTCTGGATCTGTTCGCGCGTGGCGTGCAGGCCGCGCGGGAGCGTGTGCAGTACATTGCCCGCGTAGCACAGGCGCGTCACGCCCTGGCGGTTCAAGAGGTGCGCGTCGATGCGCGCGACCTGCGGCGTCATGTCGGCACGCAGGCCGAGCGTGCGGCCCGACAACTGGTCGACGAGCTTGAACGTGCGCAGGTTCAGGTCGCGCCCGCTGCCCACGAGCAGCGATTCGAGATACTCGAGCAAAGGCGGCATGACCATTTCGTAGCCATAAGTGCGGAAACGGTCGAGCAGACGGCGGCGCAGCTCTTCGATCTTGCGCGCTTCGGACGGGAGCACGTCCGCAATATTCTCGGGGAGTAACCAGGTCGACATCGGTTGAGTCCTACCACAATGAGGGCCGCGCGCGGCGAAACGCCACGCGGCCCGGTAATTCGGAATCCGTCAAAAACGCCTGTCACACGCCGCGTCTGAAGACGGCGGCGGCACGCGGCCGTCAGGTCGCCAGCATCAGCAGGACGAGGCCGAGCCCCATCACGATGAGCCCGCCGATCCTGATGTGATGCGGCGGCCGTTCCGCGATTTTACGGAAAGTGTCACGCCACGCCGTCGGAAAAACGAACGGGAACATGCCCTCGATAATCAGCATCAGCGCGATCGCGAGCAGGAGGGAGCCAGCTATGTCCATGCGAAGAAAGACGCCGCGCAGTGCGCGGCGCATGTGTCTCGTTTTGTCTAGTGTTTGCGCGGGGTGGCGGAAGCCGAAGCGTTATCTCCGCCAGTCGCGCCGCCGTTCGGGCCACGCATGAAGCGGAAGAAGTCGCTCGACGAATCGACCACGATGACGTCGCCGGGCCGGAAGCTCTCGCGGTACGCGAGCATGCTCTGGTAGAACCGGTAGAAGTCCGGGTCGCGCCCGAACGCCTCGGCGGCAATCGCGGCGGCCTTGCCATCGCCCTCGCCCTTGATCGCTTGCGCCTGCGCATAGGCATCGGCCAGCACGCCCTGCTGCTTGCGCTCCGCGTCGTCCTTGATCTGCTGCGCCTCTGCGGCGCCCTTCTCGCGGATCTCGGCGGCGGCCTGCTCGCGCGCGGCGCTCATGCGCTTGAAGACCGTCTGCGCCAGTTCCGGCGGGTAGTCGACGCGCGTGAGTTCGATCGCGATCACGTCGATGCCGAGCGGCGCAGCGGTTTGCCTGAGCGCGTCGCGCGCGCCGTTGGCAATGGCTTCCTGCTGCGCCAGCGCCTCGGTGAGCGTGACCTTCGAGATCGCGTCGCCGAGCGCGTCGCGCGACAGCGAGGCGAGACGGTCGGAAAGCGTCTGCGCATCGCCCTTCGTGGCCGCGAAAAGCTTGAGCGGATCGGAAATGCGATAACGCACGACCGGGTTCACGAGCAGTTCGGTCTTGTCCGAGGTCGTGTAACGGTCGGCATCGGGCGCATCGAACGCCTGAATGCGCGTGTCGATGAACGTGGCGGTCTGGAATGGCGGCGGCAGCTTCACATGCAGCCCAGGACCGGCGAGCGTGGCGTTGGCCCCGCCCGACGAGGAAATGATGGCGACGTGGCGCGGATCGACCATGAATACGGCCGACGACGCAACCAGCACGACAACCACGACGGCAACGACGAGCGCAATGATCTTGTTCATAGTGGCGCTCCCCTTATTGCACGTCGCTTTCGCGGCCGCGCGAGCGGAACGCATCGCGCGAACGGAAGGCGTCGCTCGCGGCGGCTGCCGCGTCGCTGGCCGTGGTTGCGGGAGCTGCGCCCTGCTGCTGGACGCCTTGCTGCTGTGCGCCTGGTTGTAGCGCTGACTGCGCCGCTGGCTGCGAGTCGCTGCTGACTGCAGGAGTCGAGGCCGCATTGGCATCCGAAGCCGCGCCGGCCGTTGCCGCACCGGCGCTCGAGGCCGAGGACGCAGCCGCGCCCGTTGCGCCCGCCGCGACCGCGGCGCGCTGGCGCGTCATGTCGACGAGCTTGTCGAGCGGCAGATAAATCACGTTGTTGCCCGACTTGCTGTCGACGAATACTTTCGTCGCATTCGAATAGATGTGCTGCATCGTCTCGAGATACATGCGCTCGCGAATCACAGCCGGCGCCTTCGCATATTGTTCGTAGACCTGCGTGAATCGTTGCGCGTCGCCCTGCGCCTGCGATACCACGCGTTCGCTGTACGCCTTGGCTTCGTCGATGAGACGCGCCGCGTCTGCCTGCGCGCGCGGCAGCAACTGGTCAGCATAGGCTTGCGCGTCGCGCTTCGCGCGGTCGCGGTCCTGACGCGCCTTGGCTTCGTCGTCGAGTGCCGCCTGCACCTGATCGGGCGCCGAGACGCTCTGGATCGCCACGCCGGTCACGCCAAGGCCCGTCTTGTACACATCGAGCGCGTGCTGGATCGTGTCGGCGAGCTGGGCGCGAATCGGCTCGCGGTCGGCGTAAAGCATGTCGTTCGTGCTGCGCGCGCCCACCACGGTACGCACCGCGGCCTGCGCGGCCTGCGTGACGGTGAGATCGGGATCGACGCTGCGGAACAGATAGTCGGTTGGCTGCTTGACCTGGTACTGCACGGTAAAGCGCACGTTGAGAATGTCGCCGTCGTGCGTGATGACCGCGGCGTCCTTCACGTTCGCCGGACGTACGAGGTTGTTGCGGCCGATCTCGACGGTGCGGATCTGGCCGACATTGACGATTTCATGCGTCTGGAACGGATACGGCATGCGCCAGTGCACGCCCTGGCCCACGGTGTGACGATACTGGCCGAACTGCAGCACAACGCCGGCCTGCCCTTCCTGGACGACGAACACGCCGCTGCCCACGTAGATCGCAATCAGCACGCCGAGCACGATGCCCACGCCGATACGCGCGCCATGGCCATTGTCCGGGCGCGGCCCGAACCCGCCCGGGCCCTTGCCCTTGCGGCCGAAGAAAGCGGACACGCGGCGATTGAAGTCGCGCCACATTTCGTCGAGATCCGGCGGACCATCGCCCTTGTCGCCGTTGCCACCCTTGTTGCCGTTATTGCCCGGCGGGCGACGCCCGTCGTCAGAACGCTGGCCATTGCCGTCGCCTCGACCCCAACGCGGATCGTTCAACGAGAAAATGGCGCGCGCGCGCTGCCAGCCAGTCCGCTTGTTGTAATCGTTCACCTGTGTTCGTTCACCAGAGTAGACAGCGGGTCAATTGCGTGCGGATTCCATCGGAGCCGCGGTGCCGGCCTTGCGTGCAAGACAACGCCGGTCGCGCTTCAGCGCTCGTGTTCGGGTTCCCAGCGAGGTTCTTCCTGCACCGCGCTCCAGTCTGCGGCCAGGGACTGCGACGCATCGGCAAGCGGCTCGGCAGTCGCGATTTCGGCGATGGCGGAGCGCAGCGCATCCAGTCCGACGCCCGTGCGCGCGCTCAAAAAGACGCGCGAAATATTACCATATTCATCACGCTCGACCGTTCCGCCGCGGGTCGCCAGCTCCGGCACGGCGTCGATCTTGTTGAAGACCAGCACCTGACGGATCGTGTCCGCGCCGATATCGTGCAGCACCTTGTTCACCTCGTCGATCTGGTCGAGACGCACGGCACTCGACGCATCCACCACGTGCAGCAGCAAGTCGGCCTGAACCGTTTCCTGCAGCGTCGCGCGAAACGCGGCGACCAACTGGTGAGGCAGTTCGCGGATGAACCCCACGGTATCGGACAGCACGATCTGGCCCACTTCGTCGCCGAGCCAGAGGCGCCGCGAGGTCGTGTCGAGCGTCGCGAACAGCTGGTCGGCGGCATAGGCCTGCGCCTTCGTGAGCGCATTGAAGAGCGTGGACTTGCCGGCGTTCGTATAGCCCACGAGCGACACCGACATCGTGCGGGTGCGCTCGCGCTGGCGCCGCTGCGTGCCGTGCTGGCGACGCAGCTTCGCAAGCTTGCCCTGCAGCATCTTGATGCGCTCGCCGATCAGCCGGCGGTCGGTTTCGAGCTGCGTTTCACCCGGACCGCGCAGGC
The DNA here is from genome assembly GCF_009789655.1 of Paraburkholderia acidiphila. Taxonomy (GTDB): domain Bacteria; phylum Pseudomonadota; class Gammaproteobacteria; order Burkholderiales; family Burkholderiaceae; genus Paraburkholderia; species Paraburkholderia acidiphila. The sequence goes on along the minus strand of NZ_CP046909.1, from coordinate 1,316,026 downwards.
CGATACCGCCCTTCTGACGCTCAAGGTGAGTCCAGGCGCGCACGAGGCGCGTGGCGAGGTATTGCAGCTGCGCGAGCTCGACCTGCAGCTTGCCTTCATGGCTGCGGGCGCGCTGGGCGAAGATGTCGAGGATGAGGCTCGTGCGGTCGACCACGCGACGATTGAGCGCGCGCTCCAGATTACGTTGCTGGGCGGGCGACAGCGCGTGATTGAAGATGACGATTTCAATGTCGTTCGCTTCACAGGCGAGACGCAGTTCCTCGGCCTTGCCGCTGCCGATGAACATGGCGGCGTCGGGGCTGGAGCGTCGCCCGGTGAGCGTGACAGCAGGAGTGGCGCCCGCGCTTTTGGCGAGCAGGCTGAGTTCTTCGAGACTGGCTTCGAAGTCGGTCTTGCCGAAGTCGATGCCGACGAGTGCGGCGTTGATCAAATTAGAGAATGTCAAAATGAAAGCGGCCGGACCAGAGCTGCCTGCGAGGCGCCCCGGTCCGGCCGCGTCATGGGTCAGGACGCTTCCGTATCCGGGTGGAAATTCACCGGACGGGCCGGAACCACCGTGGAGATGGCGTGCTTGTAAACCATTTGCGTAACCGTATTACGGAGCAACACGACGTACTGGTCGAACGATTCGATGTTCCCTTGAAGCTTGATGCCGTTGACCAGATAGATCGAAACAGGCACGTGCTCCTTGCGCAGCGCGTTCAGAAACGGGTCTTGTAACAATTGCCCTTTGTTGCTCATAGCAAACTCCGTATTTTTTTGCAGGTTTAACTTATATTGGGGTGAAGAAAAAGAAATCCACCACCAATCGCTACACTATAGCTGATTCTCGTTCCCCCGCGCGGTTCCTGGCGGTTCGGCCAGGCGGCCTTTGCGGGGTAGCGAACGCTATTCAGCAACAGCCTAGTTTTTCTCGGTATAGGGATTCGTCGAGGAGCGAAACTCTATGCGCAATGGAGTGCCGGTAAGCGAGAAAGTTTCCCGGAAGCGGTTCTCCAGATAGCGTTTATAGGTCTCCGTCACGGCGTCGAGTGCATTGCCGTGAATGACGATAATGGGCGGGTTCTGTCCCCCCTGGTGCGCATAGCGCAGCTTCGGACGCACCGGGCCGCGGCGGCGCGGCTGCTGGAACTCCACGGCTTCGATGAGCGCGCGCGTGAGCTTCGGCGTGGGCAACTTCGCCATGGCGGCGGCATAGGCGTCGTCCACCGAGCGCATCAACGGGCCGATGCCGAACTTCTCCGTCGCCGAGATGAAGCGCATTTCCGCGAAGTCGAGGAACTTCAGCTTGCGCTGCAGGTGGTGCTTGGTGCGCTCGCGCGCGTGGTCGTCCATGCCGTCCCACTTGTTCACGCCCACCACGAGCGCGCGGCCCTGTTCCACCACGAAGCCCGCGATATGCGCGTCCTGGTCCGAGATTTCCTGCTGCGCATCGAGCAGCAGAATCACCACGTTGGCATCGGCGATCGACTGCAGCGTCTTCACCACCGAGAACTTCTCGATCGCTTCGAACACCTTGCCGCGGCGGCGCAGGCCTGCCGTGTCGATCAACGTGTACTTCTTGCCGTTGCGCTCAAAATCCACGTAGATCGAATCGCGCGTCGTGCCCGGCATATCGAACGCGATCACGCGGTCTTCGCCGATCAGCGTATTGACGAGCGTCGACTTGCCGACGTTCGGGCGGCCGACGATCGCGATCTTGACGCCGTGCTTCGCGGCGTCCTCTTCGCTTTCCTCCGGCTGATCTGCGTACGCCTTTTCAAGCGCTTCGTTGATCATTTCCGTCACGCCGTCGCCGTGCGCCGCGGAAATCGCGCGCGGGTCGCCGAGGCCGAGTTCGTAGAAGTCGGCGGCCACGGCGCTGTACTTCATGCCCTCGGCCTTGTTCACCACAAGGTAGATCGGCCGGCCGGTCTTGCGCAGGTAATCGGCGATGTGCTTGTCCTGGGGCGCGAGTCCGTTGCGGCCGTCGCAAATAAACACGACGATATCGGCCTCTTCCACGGCCTGGCGCGTCTGGCGCGCCATTTCGTGCAGGATGCCGTCTTTCGCGACCGGCTCGAAGCCACCGGTGTCAACCACGAGATACGGGCGATCGCCCACGCGCCCTTCACCGTAGTGACGGTCGCGCGTGAGGCCAGGCAGGTCTGCCACCAGCGCATCGCGCGAACGCGTGAGCCGGTTGAACAGCGTGGATTTCCCCACATTGGGGCGCCCGACGAGGGCGATTACGGGTTTCATCTGATCTTTTCTACAGTAAGGCGCAGCACCGGAGAGTCCGGCGCGTTGCGCGGCAAGCCCTGCGCCTGCGGGGCTGCATCAGTTGCAAATTATCACGAAATTCACGAGCAGGGCCGCGGCCCCGAGCCGAAAGCGCAACGCGACCGGGGCTGGACGCCGCGCAACCGCCACGTGGCGGTAACGGTAAGCAGCAGGTGAACGGCGAGGTCGTGCGCGCCGTCGTCCCAAAATGCGCATGGCCGGCTTGAGCCGGCCAGCGAATGAGGCTTCGGAACCTGCCGGTTCCGGAGCCTCGTGCCTCTGCATGCATCAGAGCGCCGCTCGTGAGGCGCTGCCAAGTGCTTTTGCCCGCAGTGCACGTGTCTGTGCGCTTGCCTTGCCTTGCACGCCGGCCGCGCGAGCCGGCGTAACGTACAACTGCGACGCGCCCCGATGGAGCCGCCGCAGCCAAACCCGCTTAATGCGGACGAAGACCGTACAGGTCACCGTCCTTCGTCTGCACGACCAGCGTGTTGCCCGCGAGCACCGGCGCGGCCGTGATCGGGCTGCCGTCGGTCTTCACGCGCGAGACGAAGCTGCCGTCGTCGAGCGAGAGGAAATGCACGTAGCCCTCGAAGTCGCCGAGCACGACCGCATGGCCCAGCAACGCGGGCACGCTGACGTCGCGGCTCTTGAGCTTCTCGTTCGTCCAGCTCGGCTCGCCCGTCGACACGCTGAACGCCCTCACGACCGACCAGTCGTCGCCACCCACCACCGTGGATTCGTCCTGCGCAATGCCGCTCGTGCTCGAGAACGCCTTTTGCCACATCGGACGGCCCGAATTGGCGTCGAAGCAGCCAACCTGCCCCTGGAACGTGACCGCGCAGGTCGTGGCGCCCACCAGCGTGGGCGGCCCGCTCACGTCGTTGATACGCTCGACTTCCGTCACGCCCTTCGGGTACGACACCGGCGTTTCCCAGAATGCGTCGCCGCTTTGCAGGTTGATCGCGGCGAACGAGCCGCCCGGGAAGCCGGCCAGCACGGCCTGGTCGCCCGCGAACGTCATGCCCGCCGACACGCGCAGATTCAGCGGCACGGCGCGGTTGCGGTAAATCCACTTCTGCTCGCCCGTCTGGCCATTGAAGGCGACGATCTGGCCGTCGATCGTGCGCACGATCACGAGACCGTTGCCGACGAGCGGCGGCGAGATGATTTCACCCGGCGCCTTGGCCTGCCACGAAAGCTTGCCGTTCGAGTCGAGCACGTAGACATCGCCCTTCAGGCCACCGACGGCCGTGAGATTGCCGTCGCTGCCCACGCCCGCCGAGATGTCGTCCTTGAGCTTGGTGCGCCAGATGTCCTTGCCCGACGCGGCGTCGATCTTCGCAACCGAGCCGTTCTCGCCCGCTGCGTAGACGGCGTCGCCCACCGCGACCGGCGCGAACAGATAGCGGCCGGCCTTGCCGACACTCGACTTCCACACCTGCTGGACATCCAGCGCCGGCTTGAAATCGGTCAGCGGCACCGGCACGCGGCGCACGTCTTTCGTCGATGAGCAGGCTGCGAGAGCCAGGACGGTCATCGCGAGAGCGACGGGCACAACGGTTCGTTTCAGCAGATTCATCGGTGAACGACGCATGAATGAAGTTGGTTTGAATAGTTTCGCAATGCTGCGCGCACGTACGGCGCGCTACACAACTTAGCCGGCAAATTAGCCGCCGAGCGCATCCAGCTTGAACTGGATCAACTGGCGCTCGGAAGCGTCGCTCTTCGGCAGGCTGTCGAGGGCCAATTTGTAGGCCGCGCGCGCGTCGTCGCGCTTGCCGGCCGCGGCCAGCAGATCGCCACGGCCGTCGGCCACGATGCCCTTGAACGGCCCCGAATCGGGTTGCGGAATCAGCGCGAGGCCCTGATCGTAGGCCTTTTCGTCGAGCAGAAGCGAAGCGAGACGCAGCTTCGCGATCTGGCGGAATTCGTCGTCCTTCGCGTGATCGGCGGCCCATTGCAGCTGCGCCTTCGCACCGGCCGTGTCCCCCGCCATATAGAGCGCCTTGGCCACGCCAAGCGCCGTCATCTGCGCGTACGCCGTGCCGCCGAAGCGGTCTTCCATGTCGGATGCCACACGCGTGAGCATGGCCTTGTCGCTGCTGTTCGCGGCCTGCTGCACCTGGTCGTACAGCACGGCGGCTTCGGCCGCCTGACGGCGCTGCCAGAAGTTCCAGCCGTTCCACGCAGCGAGCGCGAGCAGAACGATCAGCACGACCCATGTAGCGGCGTTACCCCACTGCCCCCACCATGCCTTGAAGCTCTCGATCGATTCCTGTTCGTCGTGGTAACTCATCGCGTAGCGATTCCTCGTTTATTCTGAAGCCTGTTTTCGAATGCGCAGCGAACTGGGCAGCCCCTTTGGGGCGGCCCTATTAGTCGTCGCCGTCTTCGGCGGATGCAACCATCGCATTGATCAGATATTCGGTCAAGTCCTCAAGCGCTACCGTTTGTTGCTCGCTGCGGGCCTCCGCGGCCGTGCCGCGCAGCGCCTTCACACCGGCCTCGCCCTTGGCCACTTCATCCTCGCCGAGCACCACCGCAAACGCCGCGCCGCTCGCATCCGCGCGCTTCATTTGCGACTTGAAGCTCGCGCTCTGACCGTCGGCACTGCAATGCAAAATAACGTCGAGGCCCGTGTCGCGCAGACGCTCCGCCACGATGAACGCCTGCTCGCGAGCGGCGTCGCCCTGGTGGACAACGTAGACATCGCAACCGTCTTCTTCCGGCACGAGGTCTTCTTCCTTGAGCAATTCGAGAATGCGCTCGATGCCCATGGCCCAGCCGCACGCCGCCGTCGGCTTGCCGCCCAGCTGCTCGATCAGCGGATCGTAACGGCCGCCCGCCGCGACCGTGCCCTGCGCGCCGAGCTTGTCGGTCACCCATTCGAACACGGTCAGATTGTAGTAATCGAGACCGCGCACGAGACGCGGGTTGATCTTGAACGGAATATTGTTCGACTTGAGGATGCGCTGCAGGCCTTCGAAGTGCGCAAGCGAAGCCTCGCCGAGGAAGTCGATCAGCTTCGGCGCCTTGTCCGCGATCTCCTGCAGCGCGGGATTCTTCGTGTCGAGCACGCGCAGCGGGTTCGTGTAGAGGCGGCGCTTGCCGTCTTCATCGAGCAGATCGACGTGCTGCTCGAGATACTTGATCAGCTCGACGCGATGCGCCGCACGCTCTTCGGCCACGCCGAGCGAATTGATTTCGAGCTTGATGCCGGTGAGGCCGAGATCGTCCCAGAGGCGCTGGCACATCAGGATGATTTCAGCGTCCGCATCGGGGCCCGCGAAACCGAGCGCCTCGACGCCCACCTGATGGAACTGGCGATAGCGGCCGCGCTGCGGACGCTCGTGACGGAACATCGGGCCGATGTACCACAGGCGCTTCGGGCCGTCGTAGAGCATGTTGTGCTCGATCGACGCACGCACGGCCGCTGCCGTGCCTTCCGGGCGCAGCGTGAGGTTCTCGCCGTTGAGCGCGTCGGTGAAGCTGTACATCTCCTTCTCGACGATGTCGGTCACTTCGCCGATGCCGCGCGTAAAGAGCTGCGTATGCTCGACGATCGGCGTGCGGATATTTTGATAGCCGTACGAACGAAGCAGGGACTTGACCGTGGTCTCGAAGAATTCCCACAGCCCTGCCTCCTGCGGCAGGATATCGTTCATGCCCTTCACGCCCGTGAGCTTTTCGGGCTTGCGTTTCTGTTCAGTCATTGCGTTGCGTATTGGCTTTATTCGGTTGTGCGTATCGAGCTGCAAGCGAACTACAGGCGGACCGGCCGCCCTGCTCAGTTCGTCGCTTCGGCCTTGCCGTACTTGCGCGCGACGTAGTCGCTCACGATCTGCTGGAATTCTTCGGCGATGCGCTCGCCGCGCAGCGTCTTCACCTTCTCGCCGTCGATGAAGACCGGCGCCGCCGGGTTCTCGCCCGAGCCCGGCAGGCTGATGCCGATGTTCGCGTGCTTCGACTCGCCCGGGCCGTTCACGATGCAGCCCATCACGGCGACGTTCATCGTCTCGACGCCGGGATACTCGTCGCGCCAAACCGGCATCTGCGCGCGCAGATAGCCCTGGATCTGCGAAGCCAGTTCCTGGAACAGCGTGCTGGTCGTGCGGCCGCAACCGGGGCAAGCGATAACCATCGGCGTGAACGAGCGCAGGCCCATGGTCTGCAGGATTTCCTGGCCGACCACGACTTCGCCCGTGCGCGCGCCGCCGGGTTCCGGCGTGAGCGAGATGCGGATCGTGTCGCCAATACCCTGCTGGAGCAGCACGGAAAGCGCCGCCGTCGAAGCGACGATGCCCTTCGAGCCCATGCCCGCTTCCGTGAGACCCAGATGCAGCGCGAAATCGCAGCGCTTCGCGAGTTCCTGGTAGACGGCGATCAGATCCTGCACGCCGCTCACCTTGCACGACAGGATGATCTTGTCGCGGCCAAGGCCGAGTTCGACGGCGCGTTCGGCCGAGCCGATGGCCGACTGGATGAGCGCTTCATACATCACGCTTTGCGCTTCCCACGGCTCCTTGCGTGCGCCGTTTTCGTCCATCATGCGCGCGAGCAGATCCTGGTCGAGGCTGCCCCAGTTCACGCCGATACGCACCGGCTTGTCGTACTTGATGGCCGCTTCGATCATTTGCGCGTACTGTGTGTCGCGCTTCGCGCCCTGGCCCACGTTGCCCGGGTTGATACGGTACTTCGAGAGCGACTCCGCGCAAGCGGGATAGTCGCGCAGCAGCAGATGGCCGTTGTAGTGGAAGTCGCCGACGAGCGGCACCATCACACCCATGCGGTCAAGCTGCTCGCGGATGTGAGGCACGGCCGCCGCGGCTTCCGGCGTGTTGACCGTGATCCGCACGAGTTCCGAGCCCGCCTGCGCGAGTTCCTTGATCTGGATTGCGGTGCCGATGGGATCCGCGGTGTCGGTGTTGGTCATCGACTGCACGCGCACCGGCGCGTCGCCGCCGATCGTCACCAGCTGGCCGCCCCAGCGCACATGCACGGCATGCGACTTGCGGCGCGGCGCGTGGCCGCCGAGGACCGGCTCGTTCGAGCAGATCTGACTGTTGCTGGTCGAGGATTGCGTTTCGCTTTGCATCGAAAAACCCATTTACGCCTCACGCGTGCTTAGCGCCAATGCGTTGGCGATGGCACAGCGTGAATTGCGTCGCGGCCGGCAATGAGACTTGCCCGGCCGCGACGCGTGCCATGTCTTGATCAGGGCAGCACGAAGCGCGCGACGTTGCCGCGCGCCGACGCGTACTTCGACGTGTCGACCGGCTGGCCGTCGACGGTCATCGACTCGATGCCGGCCTTGTTGCCCACGGTGACCTTGAGCGGCTCGGTGCCGGTGATCTCACGCGCGTCGCTGCCGTGGATCATGCCCGAGAAAACTTCCTTGCCATCCTTCTGCCGCACGCTGACCCAGGTGTCCTGCGTCACGCGAATCGCGAACGTCGAGGTGTCCGCGCCGTTGTCGGCTGCCGCGTTCTGCGCTGCCGCTGCGCTCGCCGCCTGGGCGTGCGCGGCGCTTGCCGCGCTGGTAACGGCAGCAGCCGGCGCTGCGCTTGCAGCCGCGGGCTTCGCGGCCTGGGGCGCCGGCGCGACTGCCGGTTGCGCCGGTTGAGCTACCGGCTGCGTTGCTTGAGGTGCCGGTTGCGCAGCCTGCGGCGCCGCTTGCGGTGCGCTCGCCGCGGCGCCCTGATCGGGCGCGGCATTGGCGTTGTCGCCCGCATCGTTGGCGTCGCCGGCTTGCGGCGCCGCCGACTGGTCGGCGCCCTCGACGGCGGAAGCCCCTTCGCTACCGGTCGCAACGCCCTGCGTGACAGTAGGCGACGACGCGGCCGGCTGCACGCTCGCGCCGTTTGCCATCGCCTTCAGGCGAGCAAACCACGCCGACGATTCGCCACTGTTCGTGTGCCACATGGAAAGCGCGAGCACCGCGACCACGATGATCGCCACGCCCCACAGCCACGAAGCGCGACGGCGCGGCGCGCGCGCGCCACCGCCGCCGAGCGAGAGCGACACGCGGCCGCGCGGCAGATCGGAGCCGGCCGAAGCGGGCATCGACAGATCCGGCTGCGCAATGCCGCGCTCGCGGCGCAGGGCCTGCGTGAACGGCGTGGGATCGGCGCCGAGCAGCTTCGCGTAGGCACGCACCACGCCGAGCGCGAACGTCGTGTCCGGCAAATGGCTGATATCGCCCGCTTCGAGTTCGCGCAGCTTCGACACCGCCACCTTCAGGCGTGCCGAGACATCTTCGATCGCCCAACCCTTGGCCTCGCGCAGCTGCGCGAGACGCGCGCCGGCCGCGGCCAGTGTGTCGGGCACGGCCTGCACCGGCGAGGGCGTCGCGCCCGGCGCCGAACGACCTGCGTTGCTGTCAGTTCCGTCTGTCCCGAAAGGGTGCTGCGGCTCGCTCATCCCAAAGTCCTTGCGTCGATTCTTTTCAATTCTGGAACCGGTGGGGCGCGTCCCGCCCCGCCTCTACCCGATTCGCAGACCGTTTATAACAAATTGCGCGGCCACGTTGTAAAACCTTTGGCCGCTTCCGATCGCTTCTGCAACGCTTCTTTTACTACCACCTACGACCGCGCGTTTCCCCCGCACGCCGCCGTGGGCCCTCCTCATGCCGGCTCAGTGCTGAACCGGCCGCACTTCGATGACCTTGCCCGCGTTGCGGCTCGTGCGCTCAGCAAGGCGCGTGCGGTCCTTCACCTCGCCGGCGAGCTGCCCGCAAGCCGCGTCGATGTCGTCGCCGCGCGTCTTGCGCACGGTCGTGACGACGCCTGCATCCATCAGAATCTGCGCGAAGCGCTTGATCTGGTCCGATTTCGAGCGCAGCAGGCCCGACTCGGGGAACGGATTGAACGGGATCAGATTGAACTTGCACGGCACGTCACGGGTAACGGCTAGCAATTCACGCGCGTGCTTTTCGGTGTCGTTGACGCCGTCGAGCATGCAGTACTCGAACGTGATGAAGTCGCGCGGCGCGACTTCCAGGTAGCGCTGGCAAGCCGCCATCAACTCGCGCAGCGGGTACTTGCGATTGAGCGGCACGAGTTCGTCGCGCAGCGCGTCGTTCGGTGCGTGCAAGGAGACGGCGAGCGCCACGGGGAGTTCGGCCCCGAGACGGTCCATCATCGGCACGACGCCCGACGTGGACAGCGTGACACGCCGGCGCGACAGGCCGTAGGCGTTGTCGTCGAGCATCAGGCGCATGGCCGGCACGACCGCGTCGTAGTTCAGCAGCGGCTCGCCCATACCCATCATCACGACGTTCGTGATGACGCGTTCGCCCTTGCCGTCGCCGCCGGTCGCACGTCCACCCGCCTCACCGAGGAGCGAGGCGCGCAAGGCGAACTCCGCCATGCGCAGCTGGCCGATGATCTCGGCGGTGGTGAGATTGCGTGAAAAACCTTGCTTGCCGGTTGAACAGAACCGGCAATTGACCGCGCACCCTGCCTGCGACGACACGCACAGCGTGCCGCGATTGTCTTCGGGGATGAACACGGTTTCGACCGCGTTGCCGTTGCCGACGTCCACGAGCCATTTGCGCGTGCCGTCGGAGGAAACGTTGTCGCTAATGATGCCGGGCATGCCGATGGTGGCGCGCCCCTTGAGCTTCTCGCGCAGCGATTTGGCGAGATCCGTCATGCCGTCGAAGTCGGCGGCGTTGTACTGATGGATCCAGCGCTGAAGCTGTTTGGCGCGAAACGGCTTCTCGCCCAGGCTCTCGCAATAGGCGACGAGCCCTTGGGCGTCGAGATCGAGAAGGTTGACGGTGGAACTGCTCGTCATATCGAATCCTGCCATTTCAGTGCGAGAGCGCGCCCACCGCCTGCGTTGCCCAGCTGCCTGCGCACTTGCGCGGCATCGGGAACTGGACGGTGAGCGTCATCGCCGTTCGCGACCCTATGCTACTACTGCAATCTGCTCGCGCCGTGCTTAGCGCGAGTAGACGTTGACTTGCGGGAAGAAGAACGCGATTTCCACGGCAGCCGTTTCAGCGGCGTCCGAACCGTGCACGGCGTTCGCGTCGATGCTGTCGGCGAAGTCGGCGCGGATCGTGCCCTTCTCGGCCTTCTTCGGGTCCGTTGCACCCATCAGATCGCGGTTCTTCAGGATGGCGTTCTCGCCTTCCAGCGCTTGAATCATCACCGGGCCCGAGACCATGAAGTCCACGAGATCCTTGAAGAACGGGCGCGCTGCGTGAACAGCGTAGAACTTCTCGGCGTCAGCGCGCGAGAGGTGGACCATGCGGGCGGCAATGACCTTCAGACCAGCGTTTTCGAAGCGGCTGTAGATCTGGCCGATCACGTTCTTTGCCACTGCGTCCGGCTTGATAATCGACAGGGTGCGTTCGATCGCCATAAAAGCTCCAAAAAATTAAGAGGTTACAGATTCAAATGAATCCGCAATTGTAGCATGTTCCCATGTATGATTGCGATTGAACCCTCATAGCCCGGCAAACCGTGGCAAATGAGCGCAATCCGGGCACAAACTACGTACGGGCTACGTACAAGCGCCGCGCCGCCGCAGGTTTCAGAGAGGCTTAAGACTGGCGGCATAATCTGTACGCAAGCACTGTAGAAACATAACGGAAACTGTGTGGCAACCCGTTGAAACTCTGGGTCGGCACACTTATCTTATGGGGGAGCGGACCGCGCACCTGCGCGCCCTCACCCACGCGTCTCACGCAAGGAGAAAGCATGAACGAGTATCCCTATAACTTCGGCCGCGGCGGCACCGTCACCTCGGCGGAGACCCGCAACCGCGTGCTGCGCAACACCTATTGGCTGCTCGCGCTGTCGATGGTGCCGACGGTGCTCGGCGCGTGGGTGGGCGTCGCGACCGGCTTCTCGCTTTTTGCCGCCACCAGCCCGGCCATGAGCCTGCTCGCGTTCTTCGCGATCGCCTTCGGCTTCATGTTCGCCATCGAACGCACCAAGGACAGCTCGGTCGGCGTGTTCGTGCTGCTCGGCTTCACGTTCTTCATGGGCCTGATGCTGTCGCGCCTGCTGTCGTTCATCCTCGGCTTCTCGAACGGCCCGCAGCTCATCATGCTCGCATTCGGCGGCACCGGCATCATTTTCACCGCCATGGCCACCATCGCCACGGTCAGCAAGCGTGACTTCTCCGGCCTCGGCAAGTGGCTCTTCATGGGCGTGATCGTGATCCTGCTGGCCGGCGTCGCGAACATGTTCCTGCAACTGCCCGCGCTGATGCTCACGGTTTCGGTCCTCGCCATCGCCATCTTCTCGGCCTACATGCTGTTCGACGTGCAGCGCGTCGTGAACGGCGGCGAGACGAACTACATCTCGGCGACGCTCGCGATCTATCTGGACCTGTATAACGTGTTCACGAACCTGCTCGCCATCCTCGGCATCTTTGGCGGCAATCGCAACTAAAGCGTAACCAAACCCTGGTGGGGCCGGATCGGCTGATTCTGGCTTCATCATGCAAAAAGCCCATGACTCTCGTCATGGGCTTTTTTTCGTCTATTCGCTCGACTGCGGAACGGGCGCGGGACTTAAAGCGCAATCCAGTCAAAACCCTCGGCTTGCGAGGCAACCCCTATTTCCGTCGGAGCATTTCCCAGAACCGCGGCCATCGCCGCGCGCGCAAGCTCGGGCGTGTTGTTTTGCTGGCTCAGATGCGCGGCGATCAAATGACGCAGCTTCGCGCGATCGAGCCCCGCGAGGATGCCGCCGGCCGCCTCGTTGTTCAGGTGACCATGCGAACCGCCAATACGCGCCTTGAGCGACGCTGGATAGCGACTCGTCGCGAGCATCTCGAGATCGTGATTGCATTCGAGCACGAGTGCGTCGCAACCACTCAGCACGCTGCTGATATGGGATGTCGATTCGCCGACGTCAGTCAGCACACCAAGCCGGCTCGCGCCGTCGCTGAACACGAACTGCAGCGGCTCGCGGGCGTCGTGCGGCACCGTGTAGGGCAGCACGCCGAGTTCGCCGATTTCAACTGTTTCGTCACCCCACAGCACGTTGAGTTCGACGCCTGCGGCATCGTCCGCGCCTACGGCCTGCGCCGTGCCCCAGCTCATGTAGAGCGGAATCGACCAGCGGCGCGCCAGCGTGAGCGCGCTGCCAATGTGGTCGCTGTGTTCGTGGGTGATGAGAATCGCGGTGAGCGAGTCGGCGGCCAGCCCCGCGCGGGCGAGGCGCCGCTCGACTTCCTTCGCTGAGAATCCGCAGTCGAGCAGCACGCGCGTGGGCGTCGTGCCGCGGCCTGCTTCTACGACGAGTGCGTTGCCCTCGCTGCCGCTGCCGAGGCTCGCAAATCGCATGTCAGCGCACGTCAGTTCAGCTGCGCGTGCAGCGCGGAAACGATACGTTGCGCGTCCGACGAGGTGTCGATGCGACCGCTCTGGTCGACCACGGCAACCTGGGTCGAATTGCCCGTCGAGCGAACCGCCACGACGTATTCCGGACCCTGATCCTTGGCGGCCTTCTTCGGATTGTAGAAAAGCTTGCCCAACAGGCCGTCGCCCTTCAGCTCCTGCATCGAGTCGGCATAGCGCACGAAGTAGAGGCCCTTCTCGCGGTCGCGGTTGTCGACCGTGAAGTTCGTACGGTCGAGCGCGAGGCCCACACGCAGCCACGCGGTGTCGAACGCTTCGGGCAGATCGAGCGTCATGCCGTCAGAACCGGCGGCGACCTTGACGCCCGCCGTCGACGGACGCGCATCGGTCAGAAGCTGCTTGGATTGCGCGTCGGTCAGGCCGAACTTCTGCATGATCTTCGCGAGGAAAGCGGCTTCGAGTGCCGGATCGCGCGGACGCTCCACCCACTTCGAGCCCGTCTTGTCCTGGCCCGTCAACACTTCTTCCATCGCGTTATGCGTGACGGAAATATCGGTCTGGCCGTCCGGACCACGCGAAACCAGCACGCGGAAACGATCGCGCGTGCCCGACGAGTACGCGAAGTCGATCACGCGGCCAATCGTGCGGCGGAACCAGTCGTCCGGAATGTTGGCGCGGTTTTCGGCCCAATCCGTCGTCATGATGCCCGTGGACGGCGAGTCGGTCGTCAGCGTGAAGCCATTCTCCGTCCAGAATTCCTGCAGCTGCGGCCAGACGTCGTCAGGCGAGCGGCCGTCCACCACGAGCCAGCGGCGGTCGCCGTCGCGCTCGACGTGCATACCGAGCGGATCCTGCGCATCCGGCACGCCGAGCGTGGCGTTGCCGGCCGGGGTGACCGTGCGCTGGGCGGCGCCGCCCAGCGTGATCGTGGGCGGCGGTGCGACGTACTTCTGATCGTTCGGCGCTGACGACAGATCCTGCGGCACATTCAGCGGCGGCGCAGTCGGCGTGTCCTTGTAGTTCACGCGGTCGGACGCGAACATGTCGTTCAGCGACTCGCAGCCTGCGAGCGAGCTGAGTGCAAGCGTCAGCACCGCCATGCGGGTTGCGTGGAGGGAAAAAGCGGAACGTTTCATGTGGGCCTTCGTGATACGGGAACGCTAAGCCTTGCTCTGCGAGACGGTGGGTCCGGGGTCGGTCCGAGGTCTTTCAGTGATTGGGCGGTTGGGCCGTGGCGGCGTCGGTTGAAAAATCGGCGACTGGCTGATCGGATCAGCCAGCCAGACCGGCTTCGCGCAGCGCGGCGCGCACCACGTCGTGGTAGCGCGCGTCGAGCGGCGTGAGCGGCAGTCGGATGCCGCCCTCGATGCGGCCGAGTTCCTGCAGCGCCCACTTCACCGGAATCGGATTCGATTCGATGAACAGGTTCTTGTGCAGCGACAACAGCTTCATATGGATCGCGCGCGCCGTCTTCACGTCGCCGGCGAGCGCGGCCTTGCACAGGTCGCTCATCTGGCGCGGCGCGACGTTCGCGGTCACCGAAATATTGCCGTGGCCGCCGAGCAGCATCAGCGCGATCGCCGTGGGATCGTCGCCGCTGAAAATCTTGAAGCCCGCCGGCGCATGCTTGATGAGGTGCGCGGCGCGGTCGATGTTACCCGTCGCCTCCTTCACCGCGATGATGCCCGGCACTTCGGCCAGACGCAGGATGGTCTCGTTCGCCATGTCCGCGACCGTACGGCCCGGCACGTTGTACAGAATGACCGGCAGGTCCACGTCCTCCGCGATCTTCGCGAAGTGGCGGTACATGCCTTCCTGAGTCGGCTTGTTGTAATAGGGCACGACCTGGAGCGACGCCTGCGCGCCGACTTCCTTCGCGTGCTTCGTGAGTTCGATGGCTTCGGCGGTGGAATTGCCGCCCGCGCCCGCGATGATCGGCATACGCCCGGCGGCGTGCTCGACCGCCGTCTTGATCATCTGGATGTGCTCTTCGACGTCCAGCGTGGCGGACTCCCCGCTCGTACCGACGACGACGAGGGCATCCGTCCCCTCTTCCACGTGCCAGTCGATCAGTTTGCGGAATGCCGGCAGGTCGAGACTGCCGTCCTCGTGCATGGGGGTGACGATCGCGGGAATGCTGCCTTGCAGCGTAATGCCGTCCTGAGTGCCGTTAGCCATGAAACGCCAGAAAAATGAGTCGGTTAAACCGCGATTGTAGCGGATTAGCCGGTCAGATCGTAACGCGTTACGGGTAGTACCTGGTTCTCAGGTACATTACCGGCTCTTTCGGGGGACACTGAGGTCGTTTTTTCCCGTACCGCGCAGATGCGCTGAATATACGCCTCACGCGGCTGCGAAAGAAATCCGTCCTGATAGGCGATTACCCGCAGCACCGGTGTACAAACCGCCAGCAATTCGCCGGGAGCGAGCAGGAAAGCGGGGTTCGATGGCTTGCCGACAGTTTCGTTGCCCTGCGCGAACGTTTCGTAGATCAGGACGCCGCCCGGCGCCAGCGCGTCGATCAGACGCGGCATGAGTGGCCGGTGCAGGTAGTTCGTGACGACCACGGCCGCAAAACGGGCATCCGCTGCGAGCGGCCACGGCGCGCCTTCGAGGTCGCACTCCAATGTCGCGATACCTGCCACGTCATGGAGCGTGGCGAGCGCGGCGGCGTCGCGATCGAGCGCCGTAACCGGATGGCCCTGCCCCGCGAGCCAGCGCGTGTGCCGCCCAGCGCCTGAAGCCACGTCGAGCACCATGCCGCGGGGTGCGATCAGGTGCGCCCAGCGGCGCACCCAGCGCGAGGGCTCGGAAAGCCCATGGGCCGGCGAGCCGGCGGCAGGTGTCGACGTCATCCGCGCGATCAGCTGTACGAGAGGCCCATGGCCTCGCGCACGTCGCGCATCGTTTCGTTGGCGAACTTGCGCGCCTTGTCGCAGCCGTCCGCGACGATTGCACGCAGCAGCGACGGGTCGTCCATGTACTTCTGCGCGCGCTCGAGCATCGGCTGCTGCTCGCGCAGGATGCCTTCGATCACCGGCTGCTTGCATTCCAGGCAACCAATACCCGCCGAACGGCAGCCCTTCTGCACCCAGTCGTGCGTCTGCTCGTCCGTGTAGACCTGGTGCAGCTGCCACACCGGGCACTTGTCCGGATCGCCCGGATCGGTGCGGCGCACGCGCGCAGGGTCGGTCGGCATGGTGCGGACCTTCTTCGTGATCGACTCGGCGTCTTCGCGCAGGCCGATGGTGTTGCCGTACGACTTCGACATCTTCTGGCCGTCGAGGCCAGGCATGCGCGAAGCTTCCGTGAGCAGCACCTGCGGCTCCGGCAGGATGATCTTGCGCGAGCCTTCGAGGTAGCCGAACAGACGCTCGCGGTCGCTCATCGAAAGGCTTTGCGACTCCGAAAGCATCGCGCGGGCCTGTTCGAGCGCCTCTTCGTTGCCTTCCTGCTGATAGGCGTTGCGCAGCTCGTGGTAGAGCTTCGAGCGCTTGCCGCCCAGCTTCTTCGCCGCTTCGTTGGCCTTCTCTTCGAAGCCCGGCTCGCGGCCGTACATGTAGTTGAAGCGGCGCGCCATTTCGCGCGCCATTTCGACGTGCGGCACCTGGTCCTCGCCCACCGGCACGAGCGACGCGCGGTACAGCAGGATGTCGGCGGCCATCAGCACCGGATAGCCGAGGAAGCCGTAGGTACCGAGGTCCTTGTCGCGCAGCTTCTCGATCTGTTCCTTGTAGGTCGGCACGCGCTCGAGCCAGGACAGCGGCGTGCTCATGCCGAGCAGCAGCGCGAGTTCGGCGTGCTCGGGCACGCGGCTCTGGATGAACAGCGTGGCCTGGTTCGGATCGATGCCCGAGGCGAGCCAGTCGATCAGCACGTCCCAGACGTTCTTCTCGATGACATCCGGCGTTTCGTAGTGCGTGGTGAGCGCATGCCAGTCGACCACGCAGAAGAAGCACGGATACTCGGACTGCAAGCGCACCCAGTTTTTCAGCACGCCGTGATAGTGGCCGAGGTGCAGCGACCCGGTGGGCCGCATGCCGGAGAAGATACGGTCTGGGAACATGATGTTATGAAAAGAGCGATACAAGAGGGGTAAGGATGGCGGTGACCGCGTCGTAACCTAGACTTACGAGCGGGCGCAGCCAGAATCGCGTGAAGATGCCACTCACGAGCAACCCCATCACGATGATGAAACCATAGGGCTCGATACGGGCGAGCGCAATGCTCGCGCGCGTGGGCAAGAGCGCCCCGAGCACGCGGCCGCCGTCGAGCGGCGGCAGCGGAAAGAGATTGAGCACGCCAAGCACGAGATTCACGCCCACGCCGGCGGCAGCCATGCGCGTGAAGAACGGCTCGTCCACGCCGAGCACCGCGAGACCCACGCCGAACACGCCCCATACGATGGCCTGCACGAAGTTGCACAGCGGCCCGGCCGCCGCAACCCACAGCGTGCCCCAGCGCGGATCGCGCAGATTACTGAAGGCGATCGGCACGGGCTTCGCGTAACCGAACACGAACGCGCCATTCGTCAGGAAATACAGCACGAGCGGCATCGCGATGGTGCCGATCGGGTCGATGTGGCGCATCGGGTTGAACGACACGCGACCGAGCACATACGCGGTGTTGTCGCCGAGCATGCGCGCGACATAGCCGTGCGCGGCCTCGTGCAGCGTGATCGCGAAGATGACCGGCAAGGCGTAGACGACGATCGTCTGAATCAAATTGGCTTCCATGGCGGCCTATTGTATCAATGCGTCAGCGCGCTCTGGCCGCGTTCACGCCGCGCAAGTTTGCGTGCATGCCGCTTCATGCCTCTTCCTCTTCGATGCCGAACGGCGCCAGCGCGCCCCGCCCCGGCCGCACGAGCACCGGTTCTTCACCGGTGAGATCGATCACGGTGGACGGCTCGCACGGGCAGGCCCCGCCGTCGATCACGAGATCGAGCTGCTTTTCGAGGCGCTCGCGAATCTCCTCGGGGTCGTTGAGCGGCTCGGTGTCGGGCGGCAGGATCAGCGTGGAAGCCAGCAGCGGTTCGCCCAGTTCTTCGAGAATCGCTAGGGGAATCGGATGCCCCGGCACGCGCAGGCCGATCGTCTTGCGCGACGGATGCGACAAGCGCCGCGGCACTTCCTTCGTCGCCACCAGCACGAAGACGTACGGCCCCGGCGTCACCGACTTGATGAGGCGGTACTGGCGGTTGTCCACCATCGCGAAGTTCGCGAGTTCGGACAGGTCGCGCACCATCAGCGAGAGCAACGCCTTTTCGTCGAGCCCGCGGATGCGCCGCAAACGCTCGGCCGCCTGCTTGTCGTCGATGCGGGCGGCGAGCGCGTAGCTCGAGTCGGTGGGCAGCGCGATCACACCGCCGTCGCGGATGATCTCCACCGCCTGCTTGACGAGGCGCGGCTGCGGGTTTTCCGGGTGAAGCCGAAAGAACTGGGACATGGCAGTAATCAGCTAACGAATGGCGATAAAGAACAGTGGAACGCTGCGCGAAAACGGCAAGCGACTGCACGTAGTACCACAAAGCGACGACAAAGCGGGGTTGACCGGCGCGAAACGCCTTGCGGCAACGGGGCGGAGTCAGCGGGCCACGCGCGGGGCGCGACCTACAGCCATCGCTCCCAAACCGGCGTGAGATCGGAAGGCAACGGCGGCAGCGTGCCCGGCTCGATCGCGTCGGGCCCGGGTGCGTGGAAGTCCGAACCGCGCGACGCTTCGAAGCCGAAGCGCCTCGCGACGGCAGCGTACTCGCCGTACTGGCTGGGCGTGTGGCTGCCGGTGACGACTTCGATAGCCTTGCCGCCCAGATCGATGAATTCGCCGAAGAGCGTATCGAATTCGAGCTGGCTGTAAGCATAGCGACCCGGATGCGCGATGATCGCCTCGCCGCCGGCCGCCTTGATCCACGATACGGCGTCGGCGAGCTTCGCCCAGCGGTGCGCGATGTAACCGGGCTTACCTTCCCCGAGCCAGCGTGAAAACGCGTCCTGGGTGTTCTGCGCGCGACCGCTTTCCACGAGAAAGCGCGCGAAGTGGGTACGCGAAATCAAGTCGGGATTCGAGACGTATTCGAGCGCGCCTTCGTACGCGTCGGGAATGCCGAGTTCGCCGAGCCGCTCGCCAATCGCTTCGGCGCGCGCCGCACGGCCGTCGCGCGTGCGCGCGAGTCCGTCGACGAGCGCGGCGCACTCCGTATCCACATGCAAGCCGACGACGTGCACCGTGCGCGACGCCCACGTCACCGAAATCTCGACGCCGCTCAGGTAGCGTATGCCGAGCGCTTCGGCCGCCTCGCGCGCCTCGCGCTGCCCGCCGAGCACGTCATGATCGGTGAGCGCCCACAGGTTCACGCCGCCCGCTTTCGCCAGCTGCGCGACGGCAGCGGGGGCCAGTTGGCCGTCGGAGACAGTGGAGTGACAGTGGAGATCGGCGTTCATTGGATGTGGGGAAAGGATGAACGCTCATTTTACTGCAACGCAGTGAAGTCGTCGGGCGGCGCCTCGCGCGTTGTTGCCGCCCGAAAGAACGCTCGATGGGGAACGTTCAACGTGCCTTGCGCTCAGGCGCAGAACGCCTCGATCAGGCGCGCGACCTCTTCGGGCTGGTCGTGATGCACCATGTGCCCCGCCCCGTTGACGATCCGTTCGCGCCAGTCGGGAAACGCCTCGAAGCGCTTCTTGAATTCGTCAATGGGCACCGCCCCCGCAAGCCGCGCGAGCGTTTCGGAGCCGGCCGCTTCGACGTGCAGCACGCGCGCACTCACCTGCGACCAGATCGCCATCACCTCGTCGAGCTGGTACAGCAGCGGCCCGCGCATTTTGTGCGCCGGGTCGGCGAGCAGCACGTAGCCGCCCTGGCCGTCTGGCTTCGACCAGTGCTCCGCGAGAAAGCGCGCGCGCGGCGCGATCAGACGCGGATTCGTTTTCACGAGCCGCGCAGCTACCTCGTCGAGCGATGCGTATGGGCGCAATTGCGGCGGCGTACGGACCTCGTCGAGCCACTCGCGTACGCGGGCCGGCGCCTGTCTGGGCGACGTCGCCGGCAGGCCGAAACCCTCGAGATCGACCACGCGCCGCACGCGCTCGGGCCGCACGCCCGCATAGAGGCAAACGATGTTCGCACCGAGACTGTGCCCGACGAGATCGACCTGACCCTCGGGCGCGTAGTGTGCGAGCAGGCCATCGAGATCGGCAAGGTAGTCCGGAAACCAGTAGTTGCTGCCCTGCCCCTGCGCGACGGGCCAGCCTGAGAGGCCAAAGCCGCGCAGGTCGGGCGCGATCACCTGCCAGTCTCCGCCGCGTGCATCGAGCGCGTCGACGACGAACTGAAACGACGCCGCCACATCCATCCAGCCGTGCAGCATGAAGAGCACGGGCGCGCCCTCTGCACCCCAGCGGCGCACGTGCAGCCGCATGCCATTGACATCGACGAATTCGGAACGGGATTGATTCATTTGCGCTGCCGCAAAAAAGAATGGTCGTTCGATTATATAGGTGCTGGACGTCTGCGGTAGATCATTCGTTCGAATGACGTCCCGGTGACTTCCCTGGAGCCGCCTGTTCCGCCGCGTCCTGGGCTGCCAGCGTATCCAGTTCGGCCTCGTCGAAGCCCGCCGAGCGGCGCGCTTCGAAGTTGAACGGCCCGCGCATGCGCGGCGCGTGATACTGCTCGGCGAGTGCGAGCCAGGCCGCGTGCGGGTCGAGACCGCGCGACTCGCACAAGTAGCGGAACCAGTGGTTGCCGATGCGCACGTGCCCCACTTCGTCGCGCAGGATGATGTCGAGGATCGCAGCCGATTCGTGGTCGCCGGCCTGCTTCAGGCGCGCGCGAATGGGCGGCGAGGCGTCGAGCCCGCGCGCCTCCAGCACACGCGGCACGAGCGCCATGCGCGCGAGCACATCCGCGCTCGTGCGCTCGCACATCTCCCACAGGCCATTGTGCGCGGGGAAGTCGCCGTACGCGTGACCGTAGTCGGCGAGGCGCGCGCGCAGCAGGGAGAAGTGGTACGCCTCTTCGTCCGCGACCTTGAGCCAGTCGGCGTAGAAGGCGTCGGGCATGGCGGGGAAGCGCCACACCGCGTCGAGCGCGAGATTGATCGCGTTGAATTCGATGTGGGCCAGCGCGTGCAGCAGCACCACCCGGCCCTGCGGCGTGCTCGTGCTGCGGCGTTGCAGTTCGCGCGGCTCGACAAGCGGCGGCTGGTCGGGCCGGCCAGGCAGGCCGGCCGGCGTCGCGATGGCGAGTTGCGCTTGCCAGCGCGGCGCGACGGCTTGTGCCTGACTTTGCGCGTGCAGCGCGCGTACCGCATCGGCCTTGATGGCGGGGTCGCGCTCGCGCAGCGCGTCGAGCGCGGCGAGGCGCCAGCAGGCGGACGAGGCGTCTGCGGGAGTTGGGACGTCAGCGCTTGCGCCGGCGGCGGAGAACACGGAATTCATCGGCAGAAGAAACAGGGACCGAAAAGCGAGGAGCACAAAACCGTTGCGCGAGGCCGCCCAACCTTGCCCCAAGCGGACCGCGCACGCAACCGTTTACAATACGCGATTCACCTGCCTCGCGACGTGCGCATCCGTTGCGCGACGCCAGTACACCGGCAGCAGCCCCCAATATCAGGAGACTCGACACCGTGGCCATCTACAAGCTTGGCGAAGCCGCACCGACCATTCACGAAAGCGTGTTCGTCGCGGACAACGCAACTGTCATCGGCAAGGTCGAACTGGCCGAAGACGCGAGCGTCTGGTTTGGCGCGACGCTGCGCGGCGACAACGAGCCGATCACCGTCGGCGCGCGCAGCAACGTCCAGGAAGGCGCGGTGCTCCACACGGATCCCGGCTACCCGCTCACGCTCGAAGCGAACGTGACGGTGGGCCATCAGGCCATGCTGCACGGCTGCACCGTGAAGGAAGGCGCGCTCATCGGTATTCAGGCCGTGGTCTTGAATGGGGCGGTAATCGGCCGCAACTGTCTGGTTGGCGCGGGTGCGGTGGTCACGGAAGGCAAGGTGTTCCCCGACAACTCGCTGATTCTCGGCGCGCCGGCCAAAGTCGTGCGTGAGCTGACCGAGGCCGACATCGCCGGCCTCAAGCGCAACGCGGACGTCTACGCGCAGCGTCGCGAATATTTCAAGGCGCAGCTCGTGCGCATCGGCTGAGTGCCGCAGGTGAGAGCGACACGCTCTCGCCGTGTGCGGCGCCGGGCGCGCCGCCCCGATTCAAACGAAGGAAAAGATTGTGAACGACCAGTTGCAAAAATTCATGTTCAGCGCCGCCCCGGTGCGCGGCGAGATCGTCTCGCTGAGCAACACGTGGCAGGAAGTGCTCAAGCGCCGCCAGTATCCGACGCCGGTGCGCACCGTGCTCGGCGAAATGATGGCGGCGTGCGCGCTGCTCTCGGCGAATCTCAAGTTCGATGGCACGCTGATCATGCAGATCTTCGGCGACGGCCCCGTGAAGATGCTGGTCGTGCAGTGCGGCTCGGATCTGACGATGCGCGCCACCGCACGCCTCGGCGAAGACTTCACGGGCGAAAACGCCCTGCCGCTCGGCGAAGACCTCACGTTCGCCGACCTCGTGAATCCGGACGGCCAGGGTCGCTGCGTCATTACGCTCGACCCCGCGAAAAAGCAGCCGGGCCAGCAGCCCTACCAGGGCATCGTGCCGTTGAACGGCGAAGACGGCCCGCTCAAGTCGATCGCCGCCGTGCTCGAGCATTACATGCATCACTCGGAACAGCTCGACTCGCGCCTGTGGCTCGCTGCAAACGACGACCGCGCGGTCGGCATGCTGCTTCAGAAGCTGCCGGGCGACGGCGGCATTGTGCCGCATCAGGGCGAGCACGACCTCGACACCTGGGAGCGTGTCTGCACGCTCGGCGGCACGCTCACGCGCGACGAAATGCTCAAGGAAGACGGCGAGACCTTGTTCCGCCGCCTCTTCTGGCAGGAAAACGTGCGTCACTTCGAGCCGCTTGCACCGCGCTTCCAGTGCTCGTGCTCGCGCGAGAAAGTGGGCGCGATGCTCAAGATGCTGGGCCGCGAGGAAGTCGACGGCGTGATCGAGGAACGCGGTCACGTCGAGATTCATTGCGACTATTGCAACCAGCGCTATGAGTTCGACCCGGTGGACGTCGCGCAACTTTTTGCGGTGAAGGGGCTCTCAGAAAGCGTGAGTCCCGCTGCGGAGCGTCGCCACTGAGACGAACCGAAGCGCGCCAGGGCACACTGAGCCGATAACGCCTGTGCGGCGCAACGCGTGTTGCGCCACCGCCCTGCCCAGCGGCGCCTGGACGGCTGCGGGAACCGAAACACATTCCGGGGCCGCTGCCATCTCAAATTACTTAGGCGTCCGATAGATGGAGAGAAGCATGATCAAGAACAAACGCTTCGCACCTCCGTTGCGCGACCGCACGCCGCGCGCGAGCGCGCTGCTCGTATTCGCGGCACTCGGCGCGATCGTTGCGTCGACGAGCGGCTGCATGATGGACCCGCCCGGGCCATCGCCGATCTACAGCCGGCTGCCCGCGGCGCAGTCGGGCCTTCCCGCCACCGCGCCAGTGCTTACGCCCGACGAAAAGGCGCGCTACGACGCGATCGATCGCCAGGTGCTCGCCGAACAGGACAACGCCATGGCCGCGGAAGCTGCCGCACAAGCCTGGTCGCGCGCGTACGCGCCTCCCGTCACCGTCTACGGCAGCTATTACAGTGGCGGATGGGGGCACGGCTGGGGCACGGGTATCGGCTACGGATATCCGGGTTGGGGCTGGTAATCACACAACGTCCTGAGACGAACGCGTAAACGAAAAAAGGCGCGGCTCGATGCCGCGCCTTCTTGTCTGGCCGCCTGCTCAGCGCGAACTGCGCGCTCAACCGGCCTTCTTCGCTTCCTTTCGGTGCCCGTGCTTCTTCTCCGGCACACGCGAAACGGGGTTCGGCACCACCCTCACCGGCGCCGCCGACATCTCGCCACGCGTCGAGGTATTGGACGAACCGCTCGGCGTCACCGGCGGCGTCTGGTTCGGCGCGACAAACTGCACGAACACCTCGCTGTCCTTCACCATGCCCATTTCGTAGCGCGCACGCTCCTCGACAGCAGCCGTGCCGCTTTGCAGATCCTGCACTTCGCCCGCGATGCGTTCGTTGCGCAGTTTCTCGTCGTCGTTCTGCTTTTGCTGCTGCGCGAGTTGCTGCTGCAGTTCGTGCACACGCAGCCAGCCACCATGGCCCCACCAGAGCGGATACTGAATCAACACAAGCAGGATGATCAGAACGACAGTGACAAGCCGCATGAAAGGTGCCGGATAAATACACGCCGCCCTGCGCTATACGCAGGGCGGCGGAGAGAGATGACGAAGGGTGACAGCAAGGCTGCTGCCGGCGCAGGTTCCGCTTAACGCAGGTTATAGAACGCCGACTTGCCCGGGTAGCTGGCGATATCACCGAGATCTTCCTCGATGCGCAGCAGCTGGTTGTACTTCGAGATGCGGTCGCTGCGCGAGAGCGAACCGGTCTTGATCTGACCCGCGTTCAGGCCCACAGCGATATCGGCAATCGTCGAGTCTTCGGTTTCGCCCGAGCGGTGCGAGATCACAGCCGTGTAGCCCGCGCGCTTGGCCATTTCGATCGCTGCGAAGGTTTCCGTCAGCGTGCCGATCTGGTTGATCTTGATGAGGATCGAGTTGGCGATGCCCTTCTCGATGCCTTCCTTCAGGATGCGCGTGTTGGTCACGAACAGGTCGTCGCCCACGAGCTGCACCTTCTTGCCGAGCTTTTCGGTCAGCAGCTTCCAGCCGGCCCAGTCGGACTCGTGCATGCCGTCTTCGATCGAGACGATCGGGAACTTGTCGGCGAGCGTGGCCAGGTAGTCGGCGAACTCGGCCGACGACAGCTGCAGGCCTTCGCCCGCGAGCTGGTACTTGCCGTCGTGGTAGAACTCGCTCGCCGCGCAGTCGAGCGCGAGCAGCACGTCTTCACCGGCACGGTAGCCGGCCTTTTCGATGGCTTGCAGGATGGTCGAGAGGCATTCGTCGTTGCTGCCGAAGTTCGGCGCGAAACCGCCTTCGTCGCCGACGGCCGTGCTCATGCCGCGATCCGAGAGGATCTTCTTGAGCGCATGGAACACTTCCGCGCCGCAACGCAGCGCTTCGCGGAAGGTCGGCTGGCTCACCGGCACGATCATGAATTCCTGGATGTCGAGGCTGTTGTTCGCGTGCGCGCCGCCGTTGACGATGTTCATCATCGGAACCGGCAGTTGCATCGCGCCCGATCCGCCGAAGTAGCGGTACAGCGGCAGGCCGGCTTCTTCGGCAGCAGCCTTCGCGACGGCCATCGACACGGCCAGCATCGCGTTTGCGCCAAGGCGCGACTTGTTGTCGGTGCCGTCGAGTTCGAGCAGGGTCTTGTCGAGGAAGGCTTGTTCCGACGCGTCGAGGCCCATGATCGCCTCGGAGATTTCGGTGTTGATGTGCTCAACGGCCTTCAGCACGCCCTTGCCGTTGTAGCGGCCGGCTTCGCCGTCGCGCAGTTCGATCGCTTCGCGCGAACCGGTCGACGCGCCCGACGGCACCGCTGCGCGGCCCATCGTGCCCGACTCGAGCAGCACGTCGCATTCGACGGTGGGATTGCCGCGCGAATCCAGGATCTCGCGACCGATGATATCTACGATTGCACTCATGGTTTCCTCAGGAAATGACAGTAATTCTTGCGCGAGCTGCGCCGTCTGCTGCATCGGCCCGCGAGGCACAGTTTCTATGCTCGTTCGGGGCACACCGTCACATGGGACAGGCTGCGTGCTCGCCAGGTTCAACTTGCCGCAGCGCGCCGGTCACAGTCCTGTGACCGGCGCGCTGCCACGCTGCCTTGTACATCGAACGCGGTGCGTTGGCCCCGCTGCGCACAGCATGATGTCGTTACATAACACCGCTGCGCGCGCGGTCCTGCGCCGCGCTGCTCCTCCATCGCGCCGCTCATGCAATCGAAGCGGCGCGCCGTACTACGTAATTTCCAGCTCAGCTGAAGTCGTTCTCGAGGAACGGCGTGCGCTTGACCGCCTGGTCGAGCGTCACGAGGGTTTCGAGCAGGTCCGCCATGCGGTTCAGCGGCACGGCGTTCGGACCGTCGGACTTGGCCTGCGCAGGGTTCGGGTGCGTCTCCATGAAGAGCCCCGCCACGCCCGTGGCCACAGCCGCGCGCGCGAGCACCGGCACGAATTCGCGCTGACCGCCAGAGCTCGTGCCCTGCCCGCCCGGCAACTGCACCGAGTGCGTCACGTCCATCACGACCGGCGCGCCGGTCTCGCGCATGATAGCGAGCGAGCGCATGTCCGAGACGAGGTTGTTGTAACCGAACGAAACACCGCGCTCGCAGGCGAAGAAGCGGTCTTCGGAAAGACCCGCCTCACGCGCAGCTTCGCGTGCCTTGTCGATCACGTTCTTCATGTCGTGCGGCGCGAGGAACTGGCCTTTCTTGATGTTGACCGGCTTGCCCGAGCGCGCGCACGCGTGGATGAAGTCGGTCTGGCGGCACAGGAACGCGGGCGTTTGCAGCACGTCCACGACCGAAGCCACGGGCCCGATCTCTTCTTCCGAGTGCACGTCGGTCAGCACGGGCAGACCAAGCTGGCGCTTCACTTCGGAGAGGATGCGCAGACCCTCGTCCATCCCGAGGCCGCGAAACGACTTGCCGCTCGAACGATTAGCCTTGTCGTAGGACGACTTGTAAATGAACGGAATGCCGAGCTTCGACGTGATTTCCTTCAGGCGGCCCGCCGTGTCGATCGTCATCTGTTCAGATTCGACGACACAGGTGCCCGCGATCAGGAAAAACGGCTTATCGAGACCTACCTCGAAACCGCACAGATTCATGCTTTCTCCTCGGCGCGCGCTTCATGGTGCGCGACTGCCGCTTCGACATACGCCTTGAAGAGCGGATGGCCGTCGCGCGGCGTGGACGTGAATTCCGGGTGGAACTGGACGCCGACGAACCACGGGTGCATGTCGCGCGGCAGTTCCATCATTTCCGGCAGATCTTCCGACGGCGTACGGGCGCTGATGATAAGGCCGTTGGCCTCGAGCTTGGGCACGTAGCCGTTATTGACTTCATAACGGTGACGGTGACGCTCGTTCACATCCTTGCCATAGATTTCCGCCGCGAGCGTGCCGGGCTTGATCGGGCAGCGCTGGGAACCGAGGCGCATCGTGCCGCCAAGGTCGGAGTCTTCGGTGCGCTTCTCGACCTTGCCTTCGCGGTCGGCCCATTCGGTGATGAGCGCGACGACGCGGTCAGGCGTGTCCGGATCGAATTCCGTGCTGTTCGCGTGCTTCAGACCCACGACGTCGCGCGCGAATTCGATCACGGCGAGCTGCATGCCGAGGCAGATGCCGAGGTACGGCACCTTCGCTTCGCGAGCGTACTGGATGGCCTTGATCTTACCTTCGGTGCCGCGACGGCCGAAACCGCCCGGCACGAGGATCGCGTCGAGATGCTT
Source organism: Paraburkholderia acidiphila (assembly GCF_009789655.1). GTDB lineage: Bacteria > Pseudomonadota > Gammaproteobacteria > Burkholderiales > Burkholderiaceae > Paraburkholderia > Paraburkholderia acidiphila. The sequence goes on along the minus strand of NZ_CP046909.1, from coordinate 1,288,957 downwards.
GAGGCTCTCGACACCCTCTTCGTCGATCTGCTCGGAGTCGATGTACTCGATGTTCACCTTCGCCGAGGTCTTGATCGACGCGTGGCGCAGCGCTTCGATGAGCGACTTGTACGACTCGGTCAGGTCGACATACTTGCCGACCATGCCGATCGTGACTTCGTGCTTGGGATGCTCGAGCTTCTCGACCATTTCCGACCAGATCGACAGATCGGCGGGCTTGGCGGAGAGCTTCAGCTCGTCGCAGACGATCGAGTCGAGACCCTGGTCGTGCAGCATCTGCGGAATCTTGTAGATGCTGTCGGCGTCCCACACCGAGATCACGGCATCTTCGGGCACGTTCGAGAACATCGAGATCTTCGCGCGCTCGTCGTCGGGAATACGGCGGTCGGCGCGGCACAGCAGCACGTTCGGATAGATACCGATTTCGCGCAGCTTCTGCACGCTATGCTGCGTGGGCTTGGTCTTGAGTTCGCCGGCCGTGGCGATGAACGGCACGAGCGTGAGGTGCACGAAGCACGCGCTGTTGCGGCCAAGGCGCAGGCTCATCTGACGCGCGGCTTCGAGGAACGGCAGCGATTCGATGTCGCCCACGGTGCCGCCCACTTCGACGATCGCGACATCCGGCTCGCCGCACGTCGCCGATGCGGCGCCGCGTTCGATGAATGCCTGGATCTCGTTCGTGATGTGCGGAATGACCTGCACGGTCTTGCCCAGATAGTCGCCGCGGCGTTCCTTGCGGATCACCGATTCGTAGATCTGGCCCGTGGTGAAGTTGTTGGCCTTGCGCATCTTCGTGGTGATGAAGCGCTCATAGTGGCCGAGGTCAAGGTCGGTTTCCGCTCCGTCTTCCGTCACGAACACTTCGCCGTGCTGGAACGGGCTCATCGTGCCGGGGTCGACGTTGATGTAGGGATCGAGCTTGAGGAGGGTGACTTTCAGACCGCGCGATTCGAGGATCGCGGCGAGGGAGGCGGCGGCAATACCCTTGCCAAGGGACGAAACTACGCCGCCGGTGACGAAAACATATTTGGTCATCGCTGAATGCTCGCGGGAAAAACGGATTATACCTGAAAGCAAGGGCTAACCCTGAATTTTGAGCGAGCCGAATGTGAGTCGAAAGCGCCGCCCCGCGCGCTCCCCTGCCCCGCAAGCAACAGCGCCGGGAAGCGTGCGCTCAGGCGCCGTTTTCCATGGCGTAAAGCATGCGCTGCACCGCGCGCGCGGTCTCGATCGGACGCTCCATGGGATACAGATGACTGCCCTCGATCCACTCGAAGCGCTCGCCCGCAATGCGCCGTGTTGCCGCAAGCCCGACCTGGCGGACTTCACGCGACTGGGTTCCCGCGACGAAGCTCACCGGCACGGGCGAGCCGTGCGCGAGCCGCGCGCCGAGCGTGTGCGGCAGCGTGCGGTAGATCATGTATTCGGTCTGGCGGTCGAAAGCGAGCGTGCGGCCGCCGTCCACCGAGGTCTGAGGAATGCCGAAGTCGACATAGTCGGACAGCACGCGCTCGTCCCAGCGCGCGAATGCCGCCTTCGAATGGAAATGCCGCCAGGCCTCGTCGCGACTCGCCCAATTCGTGCGGCGCGTGCGCGTGGCGACGGCCGGCGAAAGGCGTTCGTCGAGGCCGGTCCACTGTGAAACCCGCAGCATGCTGCTGCGCCAGCCCGCGATCACCGGCGAGTCGAGCATCACGACGCCTTTGACCCACTGCGGCTTTTTCAGCGCGGCCATCAGCGAGAGATAGCCGCCGAGCGAATGGCCGACGAGCCATACGGGCTCCTCGTAGGTGCGACCTATGTCGTCGAGCAGCTGTTCGACGAGATGCGGCCAGTCCCGCGTAACGGGAAAGCGCGCGTCGTGCCCGATGCGCTCGATGTAGCGCAGTTCGTAGTTGTCGCCCAGTTCGGCGAAGAACGTGCGATACGTCGAGGCCGGAAAGCCGTTCGCATGCGAGAAATGGATGACGTTTTTCAAAGGCGGGTTGTCTCTCTATTTTGTTGATTGCTTTCGTTGTGCACGCTTGCGCCCCGCCTCTGCTGGCCCGGCGCGTCAGTCCTGCGCGGGTGCGTCTATCCAGTAGCGCCGCTGTGTATCGCGAAAGCGCTCCACGGCAAGCGCGCCGGGCGCTGCCTCCACGCGCGCGGCGCCGTCGGCGTCGCTGCGCGCAAGCACGATATGGCGGGCCGCGTAGCGCGCGTAGACGCCCGGATGCGGGTGATGAAAGCGGTTCAGATAGCCTACCTGAAATATCGCGACGAGCGGCCACACAGAGTCGAGGAACGGTTCAGTCGACGAGGTACGGCTGCCGTGGTGCGGCACGACGAGCACCTGCGCGCGCAGCCGCGCCGGGTCGCGCTCGATCAGCGTGCGCTCGGTGCCCGCTTCGATGTCGGCGGCGATCAGCGCCGAAACCGGTCCTGCTTGTGTTTCGCGCGCGTCGCCCGCCGCCGTTGTCACTCGCAGGACGCAGCAATGCGCGTTGGGTTTGCCCGCGAGCGCCCCGGGGTCGGGCCACAGCACCTCGAAATCGACGCCATCCCACCGCCAGCGCTGGCCGGCGGCGCACTGCACGGTCTGCGCGCCCTTTGCGCGCGTGCTCGCCCACAGCGGATGCGCGGGCAGGATACCTGCCACGAATACCTCCACGTCGACTGCGTCGAGCACCGCTTGCGCGCCGCCAGAATGATCCGAATCGTCATGGCTGATCATCAGCGCGTCGAGGCGGGCTATGCCGTACGCCTGCAGATACGGCACGACGATCCGCTCGCCCGCCTGCGTCGATTCGGGCCCCGGTCCCGCGTCGAAAAGCAGGCGGTGACGGGCGGTCTCGACCAGCACCGACGTGCCCTGCCCGATATCGAGCGCCGTGAGCCGGAAAGCGCCCGGCGGCGGACCCGTGGGTGCGGGCACCAGCAAGGGCAGCCACGTGAACGGCGCGAGCCAGCGCAGCGGCCAGCCGCGCGGCGCTAACCACCAGACGACGCCCACGGCCGCGCAGGAAAGTGGCCACGCTCCCGGTTGCGGCAATCGCAGAACCGCCCACGGTAGCCCTTCGAGCGCACCTAGCGCCGCCGCCAAGCCGACGAGGCAGGCATGCGCCGCGCGTAGCGCGAACGCATCGATCGGTGCGGGGAGCGCCGCACTCCCAACAACCAGCGGCGTGACGAGCATGCTGACCCAGGGAATCGCAAGCGCGTTGGCAAACGGGCCGATCAGCGGTATTTGCCCGAACCAGTAGGCCGTGAGCGGCGCGAGCGCCAGCGTCACGGCCCATTGCACGCGAGCGCTATCGCCAAAGCGCAAGGCAATGCGTCGCGTTGCCCCGCGCCAGCCGCCTGGCGGTATAGCGATGGCTGCGAGACGTCGACGCCAGCCGTCGCGTGCGATTGGCTCTGCGCTCGGCTCAGCCCGGTCACGCATCGGATCGACTTCGTCGGCCGATAGGTCCTGGGGTGCCGCCCTGTGCAAACGGGGCACGCCGCTCGCCGCGAAGAGGATCGCCCCGACAGCACAGAACGAGAGCCAGAACCCGGCGGCTGTCACCGCCCACGGATCGCGCAGCAGGACAAGCCCGAGTGCCCACGCCAGCACGTGCGAGCGCGCAACTTCGCGCCCGGCGAAGAGCGCGAGCGCCACGACCGCCAGCATCCAGAGCGCGCGCTGCACGGGCACATTGAAGCCGGCGAGCGCGGCATAGATGCCCGCCGCGAGCAACGCGCCCGCCACAGCAACCTTCTGCGCGGGCACGACGAGCGGCGCCTCGACACCGCGCCAGCGCGCACGCCGCCACAGCGCTCCCGCGGCCCACCCCGCGAGCCCCGCGACGAAAGCAAGATGCAGCCCGGAAATCGCCACCAGATGACTCGTGCCCGTATTGCGCATGAGACGCCAGTCCGCGTCGCTGACCGCGTCTTGCGCGCCGGTCGCGATCGCGATGACGATGCCGCGATGCGGCGCGTCGCCGAGCACCGCGTCGATGCGCGCACGCAGCGCAGCGCGCGCCCGTTCGATGCGCACGCCGATGCCGGAGGCATCGATGGGCAAACGCACAGCCCGCGCCGGATCGCTCACATAGCCGGTTGCGCGCACGCCGCGCGCAAGCAGTGTGGCTTCCGTATCGCGCAGACCGAAGTTGCCGTTGCCGTGCGGGCGTTTGAGCCGCACGGAAAAGCGCCAGCGCGCGCCGGGCACGAGCGGCGGCAGCGGCGCTTCGCGCGCCACCCAGGACAACTGGATCAATTGCGGTAGCTGTGTTGCAGCGTCGTGCGCTTCTTCGTGCGTTCCCCAGGATTCAACACGAAAGAGAAAGCTCGCGCCGTTCGCGCCGTAAGAAGGCAAACTGGAGAGATAGCCGGTGACGTAGAGATCGCGCGCCTGCCACGCAGCGGGAAGCGCCTGAGCAAGCCGCAGTTCGGCGCGCCAGGCCGCGTAGCCAAAGCCCGCGCATCCCGCCGCAAGCCACACCGCCGCCCAACCGCTCGCCATGCGCCATCTTCGCTCGCGAAACTGGCCGCGCACCCAGGAATCACCCGCCGGCGCGCGGACCCCGAGCGCCCAAACCGCCCAGCCGGCCGCGAGCACGATGGCCAGAACGAGCCCGATCCACGCAGCCCGCCCCGGTAACGCCGCCTGCCGTTGCAAGGCAATCACGCCCAGCGCAAACCCGCACCCTATCGCCCGCATCCTGCCTCCCCGCTGCGAGGGGGCCGAACGCACAAACCGCGTCAATCGCGCCGCACTAAACGCAAGCCGTGCCCGCCACCCTGGATACGATTATGCAGACGAAAGCGCGAGCCGCGGCAGCGCGGCCGCCGCGTTAGCCGTCGTGCCAAGGGCAAGTTCCTCGGGACTCAAGCCGCGCAAGCCCGCGAGCACCGCACCGATGCGCGGCACCTGGTCGGGCGTGTTGCGCTCGCGATAAAGCCAGGCGGGTGAAATATCGGGGGCGTCGGTTTCCATGACGATCGCCTCGAGCGGCAATTGCTGCGCGAGCCTGCGAATCTGCAGCGCGCGCTCGAATGTCAGGTTGCCGCCGAAGCCCAGGTGCATGCCTTGATCGATGAACGCGCGCGCCTGCTGAAAGCTGCCGTTGAACGCATGCGCGATCCCGCCTTTCACCCCGTTGCGGCGCAGCCCCTTGAGCACCTGATCCTGCGACTTGCGTACATGGCAGATCGCCGGCAGGCCAAACTCGCGCGCAAGGCGCAACTGGGCGTCGTAGAAGTGCTGCTGACGTGCCTCGTCGAGGCCCGGCACGAAGTAATCGAGCCCGATCTCGCCGATGCCAACGAAGCGCGGATCATCGAGACTCGCCTCGATCTCCGCGCGCAACGCTTCAAGGTCGTCGTCGCGTGCCTGCGGCGTAAAGAGCGGATGGATGCCGAGCGCGTAGACCGCGCCCTCAGTGCGGTGCGCAAGCGTACGAACCGTCGAGAAGTTCTCGCGGGCGACCGCCGGGATCACGATGCGCGACACGCCCGCCGCGTGCGCCGCCGACGCGACCGAATCGCGGTCAACGTCGAACTCGGCGGCATCGAGATGGCAGTGCGTGTCGATCCACATGGTGCTCGCTCGCTGAAAGGCTCAGACCGGCACGACCGGTTCCTCGTGCAGCATGCCGTCGCGCAAACGCACGATGCGGTCGCAGCGCGCCGCGAGGTCGGGATCGTGCGTGACGATCACGAAGCTCGTATCGAACTGGTCGGAGAGTTCGAGCATCAGGTTGAAGACGGTATCCGCCGTCGCGCCGTCGAGGTTGCCTGTGGGCTCGTCGGCGAGCACGCAGGCGGGCTTCGTCACGAGCGCGCGCGCGATCGCCACGCGCTGCCGTTCGCCGCCCGAAAGCTCGCCCGGCCGATTGCGCGCGCGATGCGAGAGGCCCACGCGCTCCAGGATCTGCATCGCCTCGGCGCGCGCGTCATCCTGCGTCATGCGGCGAATGCGCAGCGGCATCGCCACGTTGTCGAGCGCCGAAAACTCGGGCAGCAGATGGTGAAACTGGTAGACGAACCCGAGCGCGCGATTGCGCAGTTCGTTGCGCTCGCGCTCGGAAAGCTCGGTGAACGGCTTGCCGAGCACCGAGACCTTGCCCGCGCCCGGCTCGTCGAGCCCGCCCAGCACGTGCAGCAGCGTGCTCTTGCCCGAGCCCGACGCGCCCACCACGGCGAGCTTTTCGCCGCGCTTCACTTTCAGATCGGTGTCATGCAGCACCTGCACGGCGAGCGGGCCCTGGCCAAACACCTTCGAGACGCCGTGCGCTTCGAGCACATACGGATAGTCGCCAGCCGCGGCGATCAGCGATTGACGGTCATTCATAGCGCAGCGCCTCCGCGGGACGAACCTTCGCCGCGCGCCAGCTCGGATAGAGCGTGGCGAGCGCGGACAGCACGAACGCGATCGCGCCGATGCGGATCACGTCGGACGCCACGAGCTCCGAAGGCAGCTCGCTGATGAAATACACCGAAGGCGGCAGGAACTGGATGCCGAGCAAATGCTCGATCGCCGGCACGCTCCATGGAATGCTCCACGCGATCAGGCAACCGAGCGCAATGCCGATGCCGGTGCCCACGAAGCCGATCGTCACGCCCTGCACGACGAAGATCTTCATGATCGAGCCCGGCTGCGCGCCGAGCGTGCGCAGGATCGCGATATCGGCCTGCTTGTTGGTAACGGTCATGACGAGTGAGGAGACGAGATTGAACGCCGCGACCGCGATGATGAGCGTGAGGATGATGAACATCATGCGTTTTTCGATCTGCACGGCCGAGAACCAGGTCTTGTTCTGCTGCGTCCAGTCGCGGATATAGAGGTCGCCCGAAAGCGTATGCACGAGCTGGCGCGCCACCGCCGGCGCTCGCTGCATGTCCTTCAGGCGCAAGCGCACGCCGCTTGGCGCGCCGAGGCGATACAGCACTTCCGCGTCGCGGATGTTGGTGAGCGCGAGCGTGCTGTCGTACTCGTAGTGGCCCGATTCGAACACGCCTACCACCGTGAACTGCTTCAGGCGCGGCAGCATGCCGGCCGGCGTGATCGAGCCCTCGGGCGCGACGAGCGTGACCTTGTCGCCCACCGTCACGCCAAGGCTTACGGCGAGATCCGCGCCGAGCACGATGCCGAAGCTGCCGGGCGTGAGGTCGTTCAGGCTGCCCGCCTTCATCTCCTTGCCGATGTCCGACACCTGCGGCTCCTCGGAAGGCTCGATGCCGCGCAGCGCGACGCCGTTCACGCTGTCGCCGCGCGTGAGCAGCGCCTGGGCGTCCACGTAAGGCGCCGCGCCGATCACTTCAGGGTTGGTCTTCGCCTCCTTCGCGGTGAGCTGCCAGTCCGGCATTGTGCCCGTGGGCGAAAAGATCTCGATGTGCGCGAGCACGGAAAGCATGCGGTCGCGCACGTCGCGCTGGAAGCCGTTCATCACCGAGAGCACGACGATCAGCGCCGCGACGCCGAGCGCGATGCCCGACATCGAAATGAGCGCGATGAACGAGATGAACCCGTTGCCGGTCGTGCGCTTGCCGGCGCGGGTGTAGCGCCAGCCTATCTGCCATTCGTAGGGAAGTTTCAAGCGAATCCTTTTTGCGTCTTCGTTGCGCTCCGGCGGCGCGCGTATTGACCCTGGGTGGCCGTGGGGCCAGTGCGGGACGCGCCGGAGAATATCGTGCCGGGTCGGGCGGCGATCAACCGCGAAGTTTGCCACACTGGCGACCCTCCACGGATATTCGGCGGACTTTCGGCGAACTTTCCGGCTTGGGAAGTACGCGGCCAGCAGGCTTTTGCCCGTCCTCTTCTTCGAGCCGTATTTCGTCCACAAGTGCCGCTGTGCGAGCATAACGGGACAAACGCGGGGCCGTTGCAACACGCCGGGGGCCGCCCGGCGCACCAGGCGCCGAAGTACAATGCGCACCATCATGTCCGCCGACCGACTCCATCTCCTCGTCCCCTTTGCCTTGCCCTCCGCGGCGGCCGCCTCCACCGCGCTCGCGGGCCTCGAATACCCGGCGCTCGCGAAACTGGTTGCGCGCGCGACACTCGGCGAGCAGGTGATCGGCGAGGACTTCCAGCGCACCCTGCCGCACGAGCGCTGGGTTGCGCGCCAGTTCGGCGCGCTCGGTCCCGCGAGCGCGAACGGCGCACAACCCGCGCCGGCCGCCGACGACGAAGCGCCGCTTGCGCCCTACATGCTGCTCGCCGACGGCGGAACGCCCGGCGACGCCACGTGGGCATGCGTACAGCCCGTGCACGTGCGCATCGCGCACGACCATCTGGTGCTGATCGACCCCGCTTCGCTCGAACTCGCCGACGCCGACGCCGCCACGCTCTACACCGTCGCGCGCCCGCTGATCGAAGAGCTGGGTGTGCGCGTCGAGGCTCCGACACCGCAGCGCTGGTATCTGTCCTCGCAAGCGTTCGGCACGCTCGCGGGCGCGTCGCCCTTGCGTGCGAGCGGCCGCAACATCGAGATCTGGCTGCCGCACGAGGCCCAGTCGGGCCAACGTTCGCGCGCCTGGATGAAGGTGCAGAACGAAGTGCAGATGGCGTGGTTCGAGCATCCAGTGAACGAGGCGCGCGAGGCGCGTGGCCTGCCCGCCGTCAATTCGATCTGGTTCCACGCGCAAGGCGAACTGCGCCCCGTCACGAGCCCGTATGCGCGCGTGCGCTCCGATGCCGCCGCCACACGCGGCCTGGCGCTGGCCGCAAAGGCGGAAGTGGACGCCGCGCCCGCGACCTTCGCCGCGCTCGCAGCCTCGCTCAACAACGGTTCGGGCACGGGGGCGACGCTCGTCGAACTCGATCCGTTTTCAGCCGCCTTCATCCAGCAGGACTGGGGCCGCTGGAACGCCGCGTTCGCGCAACTGGAGCGCGACTGGTTCGCGCCCGCACTCGCCGCGCTGCAAACGGGCGCGCTCGCCGCGCTCGACCTCACGCTGTGCGGCGACACCGGCTCGGTCACGCTCTCCATCACGCGCGGCGACCTGCGCAAATTCTGGCGACGCCGCCTGTTCGCGTCGCTCTTTATCGAATGATCTCCGAATGACCTCTTTCTTCCGCCGCCCCGCATGACCCGAATCGTCACCCGCGCCTGCTCGCCCGCCGACACCGAAGCGCTCGTGCGCCACGGCCTGCATCCGGTGCTCGCACGCCTCTACGCCTCGCGCGGCATTTGCCAGCCCGATGAGATCGAAACCGGCCTCGCGCGCCTCATCCCGCCCACGGGCATGAAGGGCCTCGACGAGGCCGCCACGCTGCTCGCCGACGCGCTCGAAGCCGACTGCCGCATGCTCGTGGTCGCCGACTACGACTGCGACGGCGCAACCGCCTGCGCGGTGGCCGTGCGCGGCCTGCGCATGTTCGGCGCGCAGATCGACTATCTCGTGCCGAACCGCTTCGAGTATGGCTACGGCCTCACGCCCGAGATCGTCGCACTCGCCGCCCAGCGTAAAGGCGGGCCGCCCGACGTCCTGATCACGGTGGACAACGGCATCGCCAGCGTGGAAGGCGTCGAGGCCGCTAACGAGCTCGGCATCGAAGTGCTCGTGACCGACCACCACCTGCCCGGCGACACGCTCCCCGACGCGCGCGCCATCGTCAATCCGAACCAGCCGGGCTGCGAGTTTCCGAGCAAGTGCATCGCGGGCGTGGGCGTCATGTTCTACACGCTGCTCGCGCTGCGCGCGGAATTGCGCAAGCGCGGCGCGTTCAGCGATGGCAAGCCCGAGCCGCGCCTCGACGGCCTGCTCGATCTTGTCGCGCTCGGCACCGTCGCCGACGTCGTCAAGCTCGACTGCAACAACCGCGTGCTCGTCGCGCAGGGCTTGCAACGCGTGCGCAACGGCCGCATGCAGCCGGGCATCGCAGCGCTCTTTCGCGCCGCGGGCCGCGACGCGAAAAGCGCGTCGGGCTTCGATTTCGGCTTTGCGCTCGGGCCCCGTCTGAACGCGGCCGGCCGGCTCTCGGACATGTCGCTCGGCATCGAATGCCTGACCACCGACGACGTGGGCCGCGCGTGGGAACTGGCCCAGCAGCTCGACTCGATGAACCGCGAGCGCCGCGAGATCGAGGCCGGCATGCAGCAGCAGGCGCTCGCCGACCTCGCCGATGTCGATCCGCAAGGCAAGGCGACACTCACGCTGTTCAATGAAGGCTGGCACCAGGGCGTGATCGGCATCGTCGCGGGGCGCCTGAAGGAGCGTTATCACCGCCCCTCGTTCACCTTCGCGCCCGCCGACGACGACGGCGAACTCGTGAAAGGCTCGGGCCGTTCGATCCCCGGTTTTCATCTGCGCGACGCCGTCGATCTCATCAGCAAGCGCGAGCCTGGTTTGATCCAGAAGTTCGGCGGCCACGCCATGGCCGCGGGCATGACGATCGCCGCCACCGACGTGCCGCGTTTCGCCGCCGCGTTCGAACGCGTAGGCCGCGAATGGCTCACCGAAGAAGCGCTCGCGCGCACGGTCGAGACCGACGGCGATCTCGAAGACGCCTACTTCACGCCCGATTTCGTGGAGATGCTCGACGCCGCCGTGTGGGGCCAGGGCTTCCCGGCGCCCGTGTTCTCGGGCGAATTCGAAGTGGCTTCGCAGGCGCTCGTGAAAGACAAGCACCTCAAGCTGCAACTGCTGCGCGGTCGCCAGCGCTTCAACGCGATCTGGTTCAATCACACCGAGTCGCTGCCGCAACACACCACCGTCGCTTACCGCCTCGTACGCGACACCTGGAACGGCGTCTCGCGCGTGCAACTCGTCGTGGAGCACGCGGCGCTCTGAGTCCGCCATGTGCGCCGAGGCGCGGGCCCTCCGATGGTCCGCGCCGCCCTTGATCCGGGTCCAATCGGCTATAATTCAATGTTTTACACGCCGGATCACGACACAAATGGAAGCGGAACGTCTCAACGCGATCGAAGCCCTTTTGGCGGACCTGCGCATGCGCGCGGGCGAGCTACGGGGGTATCTTTGACTACGACGTAAAAGCCCGACGGCTCGTCGAAGTCAACAGCGAACTCGAAGACCCCAACGTCTGGAACGACTCCAAGCACGCCCAGGGTCTCGGCAAGGAAAAGAAGCTGCTCGAAGGCGTGGTGCACGTGCTCGACGGTATCGAGAACGACACGCGCGACACGCAGGATCTCTTCGAGATGGCCCGCGAGGAAGGCGATGAGGACACGCTCGTCTCCATCGAAACCGACGCTCACGCGATCGAAGCGCGCGTAGCCGACGTCGAATTCCGCCGCATGTTCGCGAATCCGGCCGACCCGAACAACGCGTTCATCGACATCCAGGCCGGCGCCGGCGGCACCGAGGCGTGCGACTGGGCTTCCATGCTGCTGCGCCAGTACGTGCGCTACTGCGAGCGCAAGGGCTTCAAGACCGAAGTGCTCGAAGAGTCCGAAGGCGACGTGGCCGGCATCAAGAGCGCGACGATCAAGGTCGAAGGCGAATACGCCTACGGCTTCCTGCGCACCGAAACCGGCATTCACCGCCTCGTGCGCAAGTCGCCGTTCGACTCGTCGGGCGGGCGTCATACGTCGTTCTCGTCGGTGTTCGTGTATCCGGAAATCGACGATTCGTTCGAGATCGAAGTCAATCCGGCCGATCTGCGCATCGACACGTACCGCGCTTCGGGCGCGGGCGGTCAGCACATCAACAAGACCGACTCCGCCGTGCGTATCACGCACGTGCCGTCGGGCATTGTCGTGCAGTGCCAGAACGACCGCTCGCAGCACCGCAACCGCGCCGAAGCCATGGCCATGCTGAAGTCGCGCCTGTACGAAGCCGAAATGCGCAAGCGCCAGTCGGAACAGGACAAGCTCGAAGCGGGCAAGTCGGACGTGGGCTGGGGCCACCAGATCCGCTCGTACGTGCTCGACAACAGCCGTATCAAGGACCTGCGCACCAACGTCGAAATCAGCAACACCAAGGCCGTGCTCGACGGCGATCTCGACGCCTTCATCAGCGCGAGCCTGAAACAGGGCGTGTAAGCTTGCCGCACGCCACGGGCGCTGCAGAGCACCGCATGCCGCCCTCTCCTGCTGCGCCGCCCGCTTCATGAGCTGTGCGGCGCGCAGCAGGAACCGAAGTCCGCTAATCTGCGCGCGATGCGCGCCGTGTCCCGCGAAGGACCATGCCGGGGCCGCAGCCCCGAACACTCGCCGAAACACCTGCGAATCAAAGAACTCCGAGCCATCATGACCGAACCGACCCAGCAGAGCGCGCCCAGCGCCGCGCCCGAACTCGACGACAACCAGATCATCGCCGAGCGCCGCGAGAAACTGCGCGCGCTGCGCGAGGCAGGCGTCGCCTATCCGAACGACTTCCGCCCCACTCACCACGCCGCCGACCTGCAGCGCGACTACGCCGACACCGACAAGGACGCGCTCGAAGCCAAGCCGCTCGAAGTGGCGATCGCCGGCCGCATGATGCTCAAGCGCGTGATGGGCAAGGCGAGCTTCGCCACGGTGCGCGACGGCTCGGGCCAGATCCAGTTCTTCATCACGCCCGCCGATGTGGGCGAAGCGACCTACGACGCGTTCAAGAAGTGGGACCTGGGCGATATCGTCGCGGCCAAGGGCGTGCTGTTCCGCACCAACAAGGGCGAACTCTCGGTGCGCGTCACGGAACTGCGCCTGCTCTCGAAGGCGCTGCGCCCGCTGCCCGACAAGTTCCACGGCCTCTCCGACCAGGAAATGCGCTATCGCCAGCGCTATGTCGACCTGATCGTCACGCCGGAAGCGCGTCAGACGTTCCAGGCGCGCACCAAGGCGATCTCGTCGGTGCGCAATTTCATGGCGGGCGCGGGCTTCATGGAAGTCGAAACGCCGATGCTGCACCCGATCCCGGGCGGCGCGGCGGCCAAGCCGTTCGTCACGCACCACAACGCGCTCGACATGCAGATGTTCATGCGCATCGCGCCCGAGCTGTATCTGAAGCGCCTGATCGTGGGCGGCTTCGAGCGCGTGTTCGAAATCAACCGGAATTTCCGTAACGAAGGCGTCTCGCCGCGTCACAATCCGGAATTCACGATGATGGAGTTCTACGCCGCGTACACCGACTACGCATGGCTCATGGACTTCACCGAGCAACTGATCCGCCAGGCCGCTATCGACGCGAGCGGCACCGCCGTGTTGACGTATCAGGGCCGTGAGCTGGACCTCTCGAAGCCGTTCCATCGCTTGACGATCGTCCAGGCGATCCAGAAGTACGCGCCGCAGTACACGACCGAGCAGCTCGCCGACGCCGCGTTCCTGCGTACGGAACTGAAGAAGTTCGGCGTGGACGCGAACCAGCCGCAGTTCCTCAACGCGGGCGTGGGTTCGCTGCAACTGGCGCTCTTCGAAGAGACCGCCGAGTCGCAGCTGTGGGAGCCGACGTATATCATCGACTACCCCGTCGAAGTCTCACCGCTCGCGCGCGCCTCGGACACGCTGCCGGGCATCACCGAGCGCTTCGAGCTGTTCATCACGGGCCGCGAGATCGCCAACGGCTTCTCGGAGCTTAACGATCCGGAAGACCAGGCCGCCCGCTTCAAGAAGCAGGTCGAGCAGAAGGACGCAGGCGACGAAGAAGCGATGTTCTACGACGCCGACTACATCCGTGCGCTCGAGTACGGCATGCCCCCGACGGGCGGCTGCGGTATCGGCATCGACCGCCTGATCATGCTGCTCACGGACAGCGCCAGCATCCGCGACGTGATCCTCTTCCCGCATCTGCGCCGCGAAGACTAAGCGGAACCTCTGTCTGCCATGACGGGGCGCATGCGGTTCCTACCGCATGCGCCCCGTTTCTTTAGGGCCGCCCAGCGCACGCGTTTGTAACCATCGGTAAAATCTCCCGGCCAATGCAGCGGCTAAAACGGGCATGTCAATTGCGCCCGTATGGAAAACCGCGCTGTGCAATGCTGCGCGACGCTTGCGCACTTTTCGTCTGAATGCCGCCGCAGCGCCGGGTTACAACTTGAAACGCTCACAGAATTAGATTGGCTCAAACTGGGTCTCACAAAAGAGAGCCAACTCTGCCAAAGACGGAGCCTGTCATGAACGCAACCGATCCAACCACACCGAAGCGCCGCCTTCACCCGCTTATCGCAACCGCAGCGGCCGCCGTCATCGTCGCGAGCCTGGCGGCCACCGCGGCCATCACTGGCGTTTTCCCGAAAGCTTCCAGCACCGCCGAACAGAGCGCCCAGGTGCAAACGGGCCAGACTTCCATGACGGCTTCGCAGCCGCCGGTGGTCGACTCGACGAAGCCCGTGCAGGCCTCGCAATACGCTCAGAATGAGCAGACCGCGCCCGCCGAAGCGCAGCCTGCCCCGGCGCAGGCGCAACAGCAAGCGGCCGTGCCTGTGGCTCCGGCGGCCCCGGCGCAGCAATATGCTCAACAGCCCGGCCAGCCGCCGCAGGCTTCGCAGCAGCAGTACGCGCAGGAAGCGCCGCCCGCCCAGCCCGCGTGTTCGACGTGCGGCACGGTCGTCGCGATTTCCGAGACCAAGCAGGAAGGCCACGGCACGGGTATCGGCGCAGTGGGCGGCGCGGTGGCCGGCGGCGTGGTCGGCAACCAGTTCGGCTCGGGTAACGGCCGCACGGCCATGACGCTGCTCGGCGCACTCGGTGGCGGTTTCGCGGGCAACTCAGTCGAAAAGCACCTGCGCAGCACGACGAGCTATTCGGTACGCGTGCGTATGGAGAACGGCAAGACGCGCTACTTCACGTATCACGAAGCGCCGCCGTTCCAGCAGGGCGAGCGCGTGCGCGTGGAAAACGGCACGCTGGTCGCGGGTTGAATGCGCTGAAGCTGTCTGACTGCGCAATAAAAGGCGATTTGCCGTATGGGCAAATCGCCTTTTTCTCGTCTGCTTCGCGAACGTGCCGGGAATCAGTAATCCGCGTCTTCGATCCACGCGGCCTGGATCGCTTCGAGAATCTTCTCGTTCGAGCGCTCGGGGTCGTCGTCGAAACCGTCTAGCTGAGTGATCCAGCGATGCAGATCGGTGAAGCGCACGTACTGCGGGTCCACTTCTGGATGGGTGTCCGTCAAGGCCATCGCGATGTCCTGCGTATCGGTCCATTTCATGGCTGCGCGCTCCTCCTGATGTTCAGTGGCTCAGTGGTTTTCCTTCGCGTGGTTGATCGAGTAACGCGGAATCTCGACCACCAGGTCGTCGTTCGCGGGCACGATGGCCTGGCACGACAACCGCGACGTCGGCTCGAGGCCCCATGCCTTGTCGAGGAGATCGTCTTCGTCTTCCTCGGACGGCACGAGCGCATCGAAACCTTCGCGCACGATCACGTGACAGGTCGTGCACGCGCACGACTTCTCGCATGCGTGCTCGATTTCGATGCCGTGTTCGAGCAGCGCGTCGCACACGCTCTCGCCCGGCTTGGCGTCGATGACGGCGCCCTCAGGGCACAGTTCGACATGGGGCAGCACCACGATTTGAGGCATTGTGATTTCCGTATCCAATAACTTTCATATCGGGCCCATGCCCCGCCTCCGACGGCGGCATGTGCCCATTCTACTGTCGGTGCGCGCTCTGCCACATCGGGAAAGCACGCACGCGCGCGCCGTTTGCTAACGACGCGTTCACCTTTAAACTGTTGAGGTTTCAGCCGCGCATTCAACCGATCTCGTCGAGCTTCTTGCCCGCCAGCGCGCGCTTGATGCCCTTGTCCATCCGGCGCGCGGCGAACTCGTCGGTGCCTTCGGAAAGCGACTTCGTCGCCGCTTCGATCGCGCCGGCGTCGTCGCCCTGCGCGACTTGTGCGAGCGCGGCGATCAGCGCGTCGACTTGCGCGCGCTCGGCTTCGTCGAGCAGTTCGCCATCGGCGCCCAAAGCGGCGTTCGTCGCTTCGATGATGCGTTGCGCCTCGACCTGTGCCTCGCGCAGCGCGCGGGCGCGCATGTCGACTTCGGCGGTCTTGAAGCTGTCTTCGAGCATACGCGCCACGTCGTCATCGGCGAGACCGTAGGACGGCTTCACCACCACCGACGCTTCCACGCCCGAGATCTGTTCACGCGCGAACACGGACAAGAGGCCGTCCGCATCCACCTGGTAAGTCACGCGAATGCGCGCCGCGCCCGCCGCCATCGGCGGAATACCGCGCAGCTCGAATCGCGCGAGCGAGCGGCAGTCAGCGACAAGTTCGCGCTCGCCTTGCACGACGTGAATCGCCATGGCCGTCTGGCCGTCCTTGAAGGTCGTGAAGTCCTGCGCGCGCGCGACCGGAATGGTCGAATTGCGCGGGATGATCTTCTCTACGAGGCCACCCATCGTCTCCACCCCGAGCGACAGCGGAATGACGTCGAGCAGCAGCCAGTCGTCCTCGCCGCCGCGGTTGCCCGCGAGCAGGTCGGCCTGGATCGCCGCACCGAGCGCGACGACCTGGTCCGGGTCCAGATTCGTGAGCGGCGCCTGGCCGAAGTGCTGCTCCACAGCGCGGCGGATGACCGGCATGCGCGTCGCGCCGCCAACCAGCACCACGCCCTTCACTTCCTTCGCCGTCACCTTTGCGTCGCGCAGCGCCTTCTTCGTCGGCGTGAGCGTGCGTTGCACGAGCGCTTGCGTGAGCGCCTCGAAGCGCGGCTCGTCGATCGTCAGCGCGATCTGCTTGCCGCTCGACAGCGTCGCCTCGATGAGCGCCTCGGGCGCGGACGAGAGTGCTTCCTTCGCATCGCGCACGCGGTCGAGCAACAGGCGCACGTCTTCGGGTGCGAGGCTCGCGCGCTCGATCCCGGACTGCTCCAGCGCATACGCAAAGAGCGCGTGGTCGAAATCGTCGCCGCCGAGCGCCGAATCGCCGCCGGCCGCCAGCACTTCGAACACGCCCTTCGTGAGCTTGAGAATCGACAGGTCGAACGTGCCGCCGCCGAGGTCGTAGACCGCGTAGAGGCCTTCGGCGCCGTTGTCGAGACCGTAGGCAATCGCCGCCGCGGTCGGCTCGTTGAGCAGACGCAGCACGTTGAGGCCCGCGAGACGCGCGGCGTCCTTGGTCGCCTGGCGCTGCGCTTCGTCGAAGTACGCAGGCACCGTGATGACGGCGCCGACGAGTTCGTCGCCGAGCGTGTCTTCGGCGCGCTGGCGCAGCGTCGCGAGAATCTCCGCCGACACTTCGACCGGGCTTTTCACGCCGTCCACGGTCTGGATCTGCACCATGCCCGGCGCGTCGACGAAGTCGTACGGCGCGTTGGCCGCGCCTTCGACTTCGGACTTGCCGCGGCCCATGAAGCGCTTGACCGAAACGATCGTGTTGCGCGGGTCGGTGGCCGCTTCCGCCTTCGCCGTGCGGCCGATACGACGGCCGCCATTGGCGAGATAGCGTACGACCGAGGGCAGCAGCACGTGGCCGTCTTCGTCGGGCAGCACGTCGGGCACGCCGCTGCGCACGGCCGCGACCAGCGAGTTCGTCGTGCCGAGGTCGATGCCGACGGCGAGTCGCCGCTGATGCGGCGCCGGCGCCATGCCGGGTTCGGAGATTTGCAGTAAGGCCATCTGTGTAATCTGCTTTTTAAGCTGCTTTTAAACCTGCTTCAAAACCTGATGAGCGCGAGCGCCCGATATCCGTTTCAGCCTTCGAGACGCTCGATCTGCGAGTCGATCTCGCCCGCCACGCGCTCGATGAACATGAGCTGGCGCACCGCCTCGGCCGCCGGCTGGTTCGAGCCGCTGTCGAGCAGCGCCGCGAGCTTCGTGAAGCGCACGCGTTCGTCGTCGCGCAACTCGCCCGCGAGCGCATCGAGCGCGTCGACGTTCTTCGCGCCGACCGCGTCTTCGATTGCCTCGCGCCACTCCATCTGCTGCATCAGGAACGCGGGCTCCATCGCCGTGTTGTTCTCCGCGCCGACGTCGATACCGCGCAGATGCAGCAGATACTTCGCGCGCTTGAGCGGATCGCGCAGCGTCTGGTACGCCTCGTTCGTGCGCGTGGCCCACTGCATGGCGATGCGCTTCTGCGCC